>NZ_NWVE01000012.1:0-232164 GCF_002885915.1 Sinorhizobium sp. M4_45 | reverse complement strand
CGATGCCGGCGCCCTCATGACCGAGGATCGCCGGGAACAGCCCCTCCGGATCGGCCCCCGACAGCGTGAAATCGTCGGTATGGCAGATGCCGGTCGCCTTCACCTCGACCAGCACCTCGCCGGCCCGAGGGCCTTCGAGCTGCACGGTCATGACCTCCAGCGGCTTGCCGGCTTCCAGGGCCACGGCGGCGCGTACGTCCATTTCTCTACTCCATCAAACTAAGAACAACGAGGCGGGGCGACCGTCATATCGCGCCGGTCGCCACCGGCAAGAGGAAAAATCCTATCCGATCACCGAACGTCCTGGTTCAGGCGTTCGAATTCCATCTCGAGTGCCGAAATGGCCTCGGCGGTTTGATCGTGCAGCTTCTTTACGAGATCCAGCTGCTTGCGAAGTTCGTCCCCCGAAGCATCTGCGGCGTTATCATCCGGTGCGCGTCCGATACCGGCCATCAGCCAGGCGGGCGTCACGCCAAGCACGCCGGCCAGCATGAACAGGCGATTGGCCCGTGGCTCGGCGCGATCGCGTTCCCAGGAGGAAATGGTGTCGCTGCGGACACCGAGCTTGCTGGCAAGCTCCTTGGTAGAGAGTCCCGTCGCGTCACGCGCTCTCCAGATACGACCGCCCAGCGTATCGCCGTCTCCTGTCTCACGCAGACGTGCAATCGCATTCTCGGTTGATAACAGCATGGTAGCTCCTTTCGCCTGTTGTCGTTGTCGGGTGCCGAGGCACCCTGACTGCCCGCGGTGGGGCGAAGGTGAGGGGAGCTTATAGGCTTTTCCTTGCGGATGGGGCAATGTGAAGCGGCAAAAAGACGGCTAAAAGCGGCTTTGCCGACGTTTCCGGACGGAGCAACGTACCGTGGGACCCTGCTATTCGTTCTCGATGCGGGTCGGGCCGAAGACCCTTTCGAAGGCCTCCCTCAGCCTGATATCGACGTCGGCCATCATGACGGGCAGACCGAGATCGACGAGGCTGGTGACACCATAGCCGCGAATTCCGCAAGGCACGATCCCCCCGAAATGCTCAAGGTCCGGGTCGACGTTCAACGACAATCCGTGAAAGCTCACCCATTTGCGCAAGCGAATGCCGATTGCCGCTATCTTGTCTTCCGCCATCGTGCCGTCCATGAGCGGCGGCTTTTCCGGGCGGCGCACCCAGACGCCGACACGATCTTCACGGCGTTCGCCCTTGACGTTCATGGAATCGAGCGTGGCGATAATGACGCTCTCGAGTGCGGCGACAAATCCGCGGACGTCCTGGCGTCTGCGCTTCAAGTCGAGCATGACGTAGACGACCCGCTGCCCGGGACCGTGATAGGTGTATTCCCCGCCTCTTCCGGTGGCAAAAACCGGGAGCATATCCGGCATCACGAGGTCGGCGGCGTTGGCGCTGGTTCCCGCGGTGAAAAGCGGCGGGTGCTCGACCAGCCAGACCAGCTCGTCGGCGGTGCCGTCCGCGATCGCGGCGGCTTCGCGCTCCATCGTCTCGACGGCCTCCGGATATTCGACGAGGGAAGGCGCAATGCGCCACCGCACCGGCGGTGCATCCGGCGGAGCAAACATGCTCTGGATAAGATCTTCGCGTTGCATGGGAACCTTGCGAATACTGATTTTTTCCGGCCTGTACATGGGGTCGCCGACGGCAAGAGTCCAGCGTTTCCAGTGGTTCGCGGGGAGCCGATCGAAATAGTTTTGTTTCTCGTCAAATTTCTGTCGTCACGCACTTGTGCACCCGGAATCCTTTTGCTACATGCAGCCCCGCCGACGCAATCGGCACCTACCACGATGCGGTCGTGGCGGAATTGGTAGACGCGCAGCGTTGAGGTCGCTGTGGGGCAACCCGTGGAAGTTCGAGTCTTCTCGACCGCACCATCTAAGATGAAGAAGCCCTCGTAACCAAATGGTTCCGTGGGTTTTTTTATTTTTAATCCTCTTTCACGACGTTGTTGCTGGACGCGGTAGGACGCGAGGACTATCCTCTGATTTACGGCGCAAAACAGCTCGGCGTCATGCCTCGGGCCACAGCGTCGTCCAGGTCTCTGCTCCGTGCCGATGCGGAGCGCCCGCCACGACATCGACATGGCGGTGCCCGATCACGAAATCACCGTTCTACACGATGTTGTTGATGGCTAAATTCGTGGAATCGCAAAAAAAAAGTCGGCGAATGAGCAGGGACAAGTTATGATTCGCTTGTCATGACGGATTCGCGAGAAGCGCCGGCATGATGGGGTGACAGAGCGACGAGTCTTGCGGAGTGCGCCTCATAACGTTCATGAGGCGCCGATCGGTCGGTCCCGAACTGATAGGCGGATGTTCGTCGCTGGCTGCTGCTTCGGTATCCGTTTCAGTGTCGGTTACGTGAAGGAACTTTGAAGCTAGGAAAACCGTTCACCTGAAGCAGATGCCGAAAGGCAGCGAGCCCGTTTCAACCAAGCGGCCCGCCGCGGGAGAGCACGATGCAAAGGAGTGAATCTGACGTCTTCGATCTCTTTTCGGAGATTTATACGAGTGCAGCGCAAGAAGAGATAAGTCTACAGGAATATCTCCTCGCATGTCGCGATGACAAAAGCATGTACGCCACCGCTCAGGAACGAATGGTGGACGCAATTGGAGACCCGATTCTCGTCGATACCAGCGCTGACGAGCGTTTAGGTCGGATCTTCGCAAACCGAACCATCAAAATCTACCCGGCCTTCTCCGACTTCTTCGGCATGGAAGACACGATCGAGCGGATCGTCGGCTACTTCCGCTATGCCGCCCAGGGTCTCGAGGAGCGCAAGCAGATCCTTTATCTTCTGGGGCCGGTCGGCGGCGGCAAGTCTTCGCTCGCCGAAAGATTGAAGAAGCTGATGGAACTTCGACCCATCTACACGCTGATGGTCGACGGCAAGATCAGCCCGGTTTTCGAATCCCCGCTCGGCCTGTTTCATCCCGAACGGATGGCCGATCTCCTGGAAGACAAATACGGCATCGCCCGTAGGAGGCTGACAGGCCTGATCTCTCCCTGGGCCGCCAAGCGGCTGGACGAGGTCGGTGGCGACATATCCAAGTTCAGCGTCGTCAAGCTGATGCCGTCGCGCCTGCGTCAGATCGGCATCGCCAAGACGGAGCCAGGCGACGAGAACAATCAGGATGTCTCCTCGCTTGTCGGCAAGGTCGATATCCGCCAGCTCGAGAACTACAGCCAGGCCGACCCGGATGCCTACTCCTACAGCGGCGGCCTGAACCGCACGACGCAGGGGCTGCTCGAATTCGTCGAAATGTTCAAGGCGCCGATCAAGGTTCTGCATCCTCTTCTGACGGCGACCCAGGAAGGCAGCTACAACGGTACGGAAAACTTCGGCGCATTCCCGTTTCAGGGCACCATTCTGGCCCACTCCAACGAATCGGAATGGCTGCAGTTCAAGAACAACCGCAACAACGAGGCGTTCCTGGACCGCATCCTGGTGGTCAAGGTGCCCTATTGCCTGCGCGTCACCGAGGAGAAGCAGATCTACGAAAAGCTTCTTCGCGAGAGCGAACTGGTCAGCAATCCCTGCGCACCCGAGGTGTTGGAGATACTGAGCCGCTTCACCGTATCCACCCGGCTCGTTCCTCACGAGAACTCGTCTCTCTACACCAAGATGCGCGTCTATGACGGCGAGAACCTCAAGGATGTCGACCCGAAGGCACGATCGGTGCAGGAGTATCGGGACGCTGCCGGTGTCGATGAGGGCATGACGGGCGTCAGCACGCGCTTTGCCTTCAAGGTCCTGTCCGAGGCCTTCAATTACGACACGAAGGAGGTCGCGGCCGATCCCGTACATCTGATGTACATCCTGGAGCAGGCCATCAAGCGCGAGCAGTTTGCGAAGGAAACGGAGGCAGCCTATCTCGACTTCATCAAGTCGGAACTCGCAACGCGTTATGCGGAATTCATCGGTCACGAGATCCAGAAGGCCTATCTCGAGTCCTACAGCGAATATGGCCAGAACCTGTTCGACCGCTATATCGCCTATGCCGATGCCTGGCTCGAGGACCAGGACTTCAAGGATCCCGATACGGGGCAGATCCTCAACCGCAAGATCCTGGACAGCGAGCTGTCTCAGATCGAAAAACCGGCGGGCATCGCCAATCCGAAGGACTTCCGCAACGAGGTGGTCAAGTTCACCTTGCGGGCGCGGGCCAAGAACCATGGCAAGAACCCGTCCTGGACGAGCTATGAAAAACTTCGCGAGGTCATCGAGAAGCGCATGTTCGGTCAGGTCGAAGACCTGTTGCCGGTCATCAGCTTCGGGTCGAAGAAGGACAGCTCCACAGAGAAGCAGCATGTCGAATTCGTACAGCGCATGAAGGAGCGTGGGTACACCGAACGGCAGGTGCGGCGTCTCGTCGACTGGTACATGCGTGTAAACAAGGCGGGTTGAGGCTGCGGATGCGGGGGTTAGCTAATGCCGAATTTCATCGACCGTCGCCTCAATCCGAAGGATAAGAGTCTCGGTAACAGGCAACGCTTCCTGAAACGGGCACGAGAGGAACTGAAGCGCACCATCAAAGAGCGGGTCAAGTCGGGCAAGATCGCGGATGTCGATGCCGAACAGAACGTGTCCATGCCCGCCCGCGGCGTCAACGAGCCGGCTTTCCAGCCGGACTCCAACAGCGGCGAGCGACGCCACGTCCTGCCGGGCAACCGGGAGTTCGCGGCGGGAGACCGTATCCCCAAAAGGGGGTCAGGTGGCGGTGCGGGCAATGCGGGAGCCGGCACCGGTCAGAGCGAAGACGAGTTTCAGTTCGTCCTTTCGCGCGAGGAGGTGCTCGATCTCTTCTTCGAGGACCTCGAACTCCCCGACATGGTAAAGCTCAATCTGAAGGAATCGGTTACCTTCAAGCGACGGCGGGCCGGCTTCAGCGCAAGCGGCTCCCCGACGAACATCAATGTCGGCCGCACCATGCGCAACAGCTACGGACGCCGCATCGCATTGCGGCGGCCGTCGCGCCGGGAAATCGAGGCGATTGCCGACGAGATTGCCGGGCTGGAGACGGAGCCGCGCGGACGCATCAAGCACCGGCAGCGCCTGGAGGAACTGCGCCAGAAGCTCGACGGTCTCGAGCGCCGGCGCCGGCGTATTCCCTATGTCGATCCCGTGGACATTCGCTTCAACCGGTTCGAGCCGCAGCCGCTGCCCAATGCGAGTGCGGTCATGTTCTGCCTCATGGATGTCTCCGCTTCGATGGGGGAGCGGGAAAAGGACCTCGCCAAGCGTTTTTTCGTGCTGCTGCACCTCTTCCTCAAGCGGCGCTACGAGCGGATCGACATCGTGTTCATCCGGCACACCGACGAGGCCGGCGAGGTCGACGAGAATACCTTCTTCTACAGCAAGCAGAGCGGCGGCACGGTCGTTTCCACCGCGCTGGAGGAGATGCTGCGCGTCATCCGGGAGCGCTATCCTGCCCATGAATGGAACATCTATGCCGCGCAGGCGTCGGACGGCGAGAATATCTCAGGCGACTCCGAACGCTGCGCTTCCCTTCTTCACGACGAACTGATGGGACTTTGCCAATACTACGCCTATGTCGAGATTATTGATGAGCGAGAGACGGAGATTTTCGGCACTACCGATAACGGGACTTCGCTCTGGCGGGCCTATCGCACCGTCGACGGCGAATGGCCGAATTTTCAGATGACCCGCATCGCGAAACCGGCGGATATCTACCCCGTCTTCCGAAAACTCTTCGGCAAGCAGCCGGAAATGCAATTGCGCAAGTGAAAAGGGACCGGGATGTCAAAGGGCGCCGCCTCAAACCTTCTGTTCCAAAGTTCCGACTGGAATTTCGAGACGCTGGCGCGCACCTACGATGCCATCGAGGAGATCGCGCTCGACGATCTCGGTCTCGACGTATACCCCAATCAGCTCGAGATCATCTCCTCCGAGCAGATGCTGGATGCCTATTCGTCGGTGGGCATGCCGCTCATGTACCAGCATTGGTCCTTCGGTAAGCGCTTCGTTTTCGAGGATCATCTCTATCGCAGGGGCCGGCGCGGCCTCGCTTATGAGCTGGTGATCAACTCCAATCCCTGCATCACCTACTTGATGGAGGAGAACACCATGGCCATGCAGGCCCTGGTGACCGCACATGCAGCCTTCGGCCACAATCATTTTTTCAAGAACAATTACCTCTTCCGCCAGTGGACCGACGCCAGCGCAATCCTCAGCTATATGGACTTCGCGAAGAAATACATCAGCAAATGCGAAGAACGGCACGGAACGATGGCGGTCGAGGCGATCCTCGACTCTGCCCATGCACTCATGGAGCAGGGCGTCTTCCGCTACAGACGGCCCCCGCGTCTGTCGACCGAAAAAGAGCAGGAGCGGATGCGCGAGAGGCTGGAATATGAAGAGCAGACCTTTAGCGACCTGTGGAGAACGCTTCCGCCCGCGGGAGAGAATAACGATCCGACGCAATTGGAACGGGAGCTCTCCGAGCGGAAAAAATCGCTGAACCTCCCGGAAGAGAACCTGCTCTATTTCCTGGAGAAGACCAGCCTCATCCTTGAGCCCTGGCAGCGGGAGATACTGCGAATCGTTCGCGTGATCGCGCAGTACTTCTATCCGCAGCGACAGACGAAGGTCATGAACGAGGGTTGCGCCACTTTCGTCCACTACACCATCATGAACAGCCTCTTCGACCAGGGCAAAATAAGCGAAGGCGCGATGCTGGAGATTCTCCAGAGTCATACCAATGTCGTTTTCCAGCCGGGCTTCGACGATCCCCGCTTTCCGGGGATCAACCCCTATGCGTTGGGATTTGCCATGATGCAGGACATCGAACGCATCTGCGTCGAGCCGACGGCGGAGGATCGCGATTGGTTTCCCGAAATCGCCGGCACCGGCAATTGGCGCGAGACGCTTCTCGATGCCTGGGCGAACCACCGTGACGAGTCCTTCATCCTGCAATTCCTCAGTCCTGCGCTGATCCGAAAGTTTCGGCTGTTCCTGCTGACGGACGAGGCGGACGACAATTTCTGCGAGGTGGCATCCATCCATAACGAGCGCGGCTACGAAACGATTCGCGGCGCTCTCGCCCGCAGCTACGACATCGGAAGCAGCCAGCCGGACATCCAGGTGATGGATGTCGATTTGTTGGGCGACCGGCACCTGCGATTGCAGCATAATGTAAAGAATGGAGTGCTCCTGGAGGAGAACAGCCGCGATGCCACTCTGCGCCACGTCCGCCGTCTGTGGGGCTACGAGGTGAGCCTCGCCGGCGTCGACATGCAGAGCGGCGAGACGCTCTACGAGTGCTCGACGGAGGAGCTGTCGGACTAAGGCCGTGCGCCACTCTTCACCCTCATCCCCTGTGCTCGTCACAGGGATCCAGCAGCGCCGCGTCTGCGGCGCGGGAAGAGTTCTTTCAGCCCAAGGACTTGGTCTGGCTGGATTCCTGTGACGAGCACAGGAATGAGGTGATCAGGCAAGCGGCGGCGGGTGGCCCGAATCTCCAGCACAGAGCAGGGGAAAGGAGAGACGGCCGAGTGTGAGCGTCTTCGCCCGGCATACCGCCTCTCATAATGTTCTGAGCGCCTACACCGGCCCGGCCGTCGACTCGGCGATTATTTCTCGGTCCCCTCCGGGGAAACCTGCTGCGACTCGCCGCCGGTGCCGGTCTGTGCCGTGGGATCCCGGTCGGTCGGGACGGGCTGTCCGGTGCCGACGCTGCCCGTCTGCTCCGGCGAGGGCGCCGGTTGCACCTGTTCGGTTTCGGTCAGGCGATCGTTGTCGGTGCTTTCACCCCAGATTTCGACGGCGCCCCAGGCGAGGAGGGCGAGGAACAGTCCGCCGACGAGGACCCCAAGCACCGGAACGCCCGTGCGGCCCTGCTTGGCTTCCTCACCGGTGAAATTCTCTCGATCCGCTCCGTGCGTTGCCGAGGCCGGATCGCCGCGTTCGTCAAGATATTTGGCCATCGCTTTGACTCCACTGGCTATCTACAGCGCCGCGCCTCAAGAGAGGCGAAAGGTCGGTGTAGCACCTTGAATTGCTGCATTTTTCGTCCTTGGACCGGCTAGGATCCGAGGATACATGCAGTAGGAAACGGAGCGGAGGCCGACAATGTTCCGTGATCAGTCGCCGGGCGGCCAGGAGTCGGCGACGCTGCGGCGAACGAGCTTATATGTATGGTCGGGTTGAACCTCATAGGTCTCGAAGACCATGGTGCCCTTATGAAGGAACCGGTTCTGGATCATGGTCCCAGGGGCCGCACGGGTCTTCCGAGAGGAGGCAGCTTCTCCATAGGTGAGGCTTCCGGGAAGCGGCTCCAGGTCGGGAGGAGTTGCGGTACAGGCTGCAAGCGCAACCCCGCAGAGAAGCATGAGGGCTATTTTCTTCATCAATTGTCCTTCGCCTTGCTGTTTGGAGCCGATGGCCGACCGGAAGACGGTTTACGGCAGATCGAAGGGGTGCCGCAATCATTGCGTGCCCGGAAATGCTTCGGCTCGGTTAAATTTCTCGAACCGCTTGACGGCGCGTTCGCGCTTCAGCCTGGAAAGCCGTCGAATCCAGAAGATGCCGTTGAGCTGGTCGATCTCATGCTGCAGGCAGACCGCCATCAATCCCTCGGCTTCTTCCTCGCGTGTCTCGCCGTCCAGAGTTTGAAAGCTGACACGCACGCGCGCCGGCCGCTCCACTTCTTCCGTGACACCCGGCATCGAGACACTGCCTTCGCTGTGGCGCACCGTCTCGCTCGACTGCCAGATGATTTCCGGGTTGACGAAGCTGCGCGGTCCCATCTGCGGGTCGACTTCGATGGTCGTCAGCCGCTGCAGAATGCCGATGTGGGGCGCGGTGATGCCTATGCCGGGGGCTGCGCGCATGGTGTCGACGAGATCTTCTGACAGCTGGCGAAGAGCGCCATCGAACCGGCTGATCCGCTCGGCTGAGGTCGTCAGCAGCGCACTTGGAAAGCGTATGATCGGTCGGACAGCCATGAGAAATGTCTCTGCTCGGGTGAGTGGTCGGGCCGGCGCCCGGTGGGATCGTCACATTCGTTTCATCATTTCCTATGTTTTTGCAACAGCTTGGATAAATGTTCCAAGGCGGACCGCCGATCTCGTCTCGACTGTGGACTGAGGCGGAGCTTTGCGCTAGCAGGGCAGAGGAGCCGTTCCGGCGCGGGCTCGGTCGGCGGTAATCTCTGGAGGGGGCCATGAGCAGCACCGGCGACGACGACCGCGGTTCCGACGAAATCGCTGTCCACGGCGACTCGGACATCTACGCTGAAGACGGCTCGGTACGCTCCGATTTCCTGATGCATGTCGGCGCCGCAATCGCGGATCGCGACATCATTTACCTTCGCCAGCATGTCGCCGGCCTTCATGCCTCGGAACTGGGCGACCTGATCGAGGCGATCCAGCCGGAGCAGCGTATCGCACTGGTTCTGCTGCTTGGCAAGGATTTCGACCTGGCTGCGCTGACCGAGGTCGATGAAGGAATCCGTCTCGACATCGTCGAACATCTGCCGAACGAGCAGATTGCCGAGGCGATCGGCGAGATGGATTCCGATGACGCGGTCTACATTCTCGAGGATCTCGACGAGGAGGATCAGGAAGAGATCCTCGCCAAGCTTCCCTTTACCGAGCGCGTCCGCCTGCGCCGCTCGCTCGATTATCCGGAGAGCACCGCCGGGCGGCGCATGCAGACCGAGTTCGTCGCGGTGCCGCCTTTCTGGACCGTCGGCCAGACGATCGATTACATGCGCGAGGACGACGACCTTCCCGAAAGTTTCACGCAGATCTTCGTCATCGATCCGACTTTCAAGCTGCTCGGGGCAGTCGATCTGGACCGGGTGCTGCGCGCGAAGCGCTCGGTAAAGATCGATGCGATCATGCGTGACACAAGCCATTCCGTGCCGGCGGAAATGGACCAGGAGGAGGCGGCGCAGCTTTTTGAACAGTACGACCTCCTCTCGGCCGCGGTCGTCGATGAAAACGGCCGGCTCGTCGGCGTGTTGACGATCGACGACGTGGTCGACGTGATCCAGGAAGAGGCGGAAGAGGATTTCCTGCGCCTGAGCGGCGTCGGTGACGAAGAGCTGTCGGACTCGGTCGCGGAAGCCGCGCGCTCACGCGTTCCCTGGCTTTTCATCAACTCGATGACGGCTTGCGTTTCTGCCTCGGTCATCGGCCTGTTCGATGCGACGATCCAGCAGATCGTCGCACTTGCGGTCCTGATGCCGATCGTCGCGGGGATGGGCGGCAATGCCGGATCGCAAACCATGACCGTAACGGTGCGTGCGCTCGCCACCCGGGGGCTCGATATTCACAACGCGCCGAGAATCATCCGCCGCGAGGCGGGCGTCGGACTCCTGAACGGCGTGATCTTCGGTGCGTTCATCGGTCTTGTTGCGGGACTTTGGTTCCAGGATCCCGACCTCGGCGGCATCATCGCGACCGCCATGCTGATCAACATGATGGCCGCCGCTCTCGCCGGCATCCTGATCCCGATTCTGCTCGAAAGATACGGTGCCGACCCGGCGGTCTCTTCCGCCGTCTTCGTGACGACCGTCACCGACATAACCGGCTTCTTCAGCTTTCTCGGCATTGCGACATGGTGGTTCAGTATCAGCTGAGGTGCGACGCACGCGGGGCCGCCGTGTTTGACTTTTACGTCAAAGTCAACAATAGTTGAGGCGCGACTTTGATGGAATGGCTGCGTGAACAAATATTATAGCATTACCGAGCTGACCCGGGAATTCGGCATCTCGACCCGGACACTGCGCTTCTATGAGGATGAGGGTCTGATTCATCCGGAGCGTCGTGGCCGCACGCGTCTGTTCCGCCCCGCCGACAGGCACCTCATAAAGGAGATCCTGCGTGGCCGGCGCATTGGCTTTACCATTGCCGAAATTCGCGAGATCATTCAGGTCTACAAGGATCCGCCGGGTGAGATGGGCCAGCTGCAGCTCTTGATCAAGCGCGTCGAGGAGAAGCGCGAGGACTTGCGGCAGAAGCGCAAGGACATCGAAGACACACTTAGCGAACTCGACAATGTCGAAGAGGCCTGCCTCACGCGCCTTGCCGAAATCGGCGTCGGCACCTGACATCTCCGCTTAAATCCAACGGCTCGTGTGCCGGCAATATCGCTCGAACTCGAAACCGAAGCGCGACAGCAGGTGCCGCTCCTCCTTGCGGATCGCAAAAAGCGTGGTCAATCCGACCGCAGCAATTGCCGTGATGAAGAACCAGGGGTTGATCGTCGCCAATCCGAGGCCGGTCATCGCCAGCGTGTAGCTGAAATAGATCGGGTTGCGGGTGAAACGAAATGGGCCGCAGGTAACGAGGCAGGTGGCGCACCGGTTCGGAAGTACGGCTGTGTGGCGGTCAAGGAGGGTTTTGACGGCCCAGAGATCGATGGTGATCGCCAGCACGACAAGGCCGTAGCCCACCAGCGAGAGGATCCAGCTGTGTTCGTGCGCCACCGGAATCGGGAAAAGGTGGCCAAGGGCCAGCGCTATCAGAACGGCCGCGCCATAGAGCAAAGGCGGCCATGGAAACCTCAGCGGCTTGGCACGAAAGGCATTCATGTCCTAGTCCCCCGACTGTGCCTCTCCTGATTGTGCATCCATTGTGCACTGACCCGCGATTCGCGCAATGCGTTCGTCCGTGCTCACGTCGATCTTGCCCAGGTTCAGATCGTCGAACAGGTTCTGTTCCTTCAGGCCGGCGAGTGTGCAACCGCAAAAGGCGCTGCAGGAGATCGCGGAATTTTCGTTGCTGCATGCCCGTTCGCAATTCAGCAGATAGACCTGTGCCGGATCCGGCGTCGGGGCGGGAACGGCGAGAGAGAAAAGATAGACTGCCGCGATGAGCAGTGGCTGGTGGATGAGATATATCAGAAGGCTATGACGGCCGCCAAAGGCGAGAGGCGTCATCCACGGGAGCTTACGGGGCCCGGCGCTTCGGCTGCGCCGGGCGGAAAATAGCGGGTGGAGCAGCTTCGCGGTGCCGAGGCCGAGCAGGAAAGGGGCAACCCACGGAAGCAAAGGAACGTAATCATTCGAGCGCGGGATCGCTTCCGATAGGCCGACCCACCAGAGCGCCGGCATGTCGAAAAACGACGAGCGCAGATAGAGGGGAGCCGCGAAGGCCGCGGCAGCTGCAAGAAAGGAAACGGCGGCCGGCAATTTCAGAAAAAGGAGGCCGACGAGGCTTGCCGCGGCAATGGCGTGAAGAATCCCGAAGAAGATGAACGACTGGGGGAAGGCGAACCAGGTCCCGATGCTGATCAGCGCGGCTGCGCCGGCGATCTTCGCGAAACGTATGGCGAAAGCGCGGGGACGGAGTTGCGGGAACTGGCCGAGCACGAGGCTGTAACCGGCAAGAAACAGGAAGCTGCTGGCAATCAAGCGTGCAAACATCCGCCAGCCGCCCGTCCCGGCGGTGCCGGCCGCGACATAGCCGAAGAATTCGAGATCCCAGACAAAGTGATAGAGGGCCATGGCGACGAGGGCCAGGCCGCGCAGCGCATCCAGGAGGACCATCCGGTGGGTTCCGGTCACCTCCGTGCGCATTTGCACTTCAGGGGTCGTCGTCGCGCTGTGTTCGGACATCGAAGAGTCGCTCTGCTGCTGGAGATGGGTCTACGAGGGCGCCTCATTTCAGTCGCGTCGCGAATATGTTGAAATGAGGGCCGCCAGTCATTCGATCGCTTACCGCAAACCGCGGACCGGGTACAATCGCTGCAGCCTATTACGCATTCTCGATCAGCGCGGCGCGCGCTTCGGAGAAGAACTGCCGGCGCGCGAGGACGAAGATGACGAGGGCGGTAAGCACCATGAACACATAGGGGCTGATGAACCAGCCAAGATAGCCGATCGACAGGAAGATCGCCCGGAGCCCGGCATTGAAGTGCTTGGCCGCAAGTATGTTCATGCGGATCGCACGCTCCGCGGCGCGCTCGGCCGCCTTCTGGTCGCGTTGCATGTCCGCCGTCATCGGTATGCCGCCCATCAGGATCGAGCAATAGTTGAACAGCCGGTATGACCAACCGAACTTGAAGAAGGAATAGCCGAAGAGGCAGGTCAGTCCGCCGACTTTCAGCTCGAAGGCGGTCCGCCCGCTTCGGAATATCTGCGGAAGGTCGCTGAAGATCATCTGCACTTGGTCTGTCGCGCCGAGCAATGCGAAACAACCGCCGAGCGCGAAGATCGTCGTCGAGGCGAAGAAAGCGGTGCCAGCCTGCAGCCCGGCGATGATCTGCGTGTCGATCATCTTCAGATCGCGATTGAGCGAATTGCGGATCCAGCGCGCCCTGTGCTCGTTCATCAAACGCGTCAGGCTGACGCGCTCGAAGCCGCGCCCCCCGTCGGAAGCCCAGCTGAAGCCGGCCCAGAGGAGGACGAAGATAACGAGCGCGAGGTAATCTTCAGAGGTCATAGCGGTGTTTTGGCACGGTCGTCCGAAAATGCAAGATGGACGCATGTCGGCCTGTCTTAAGATTCACGGCGAAATCGAGGCGGCAGCACCGAGCGGGCGCTCCGGGGATTCCACCGCTTGCACACGGCTTTGTGTCCGCGTCCAAGGCGTCCAGCGTCGGTTTGACACTATTTCGCCATATTTCACCATTGCGCGTTAACAGATTCTTCGCTATTGGACGGCCACACGACTTAATGGTTACCGAGCTTCGGTATTCGGAGACATCATGGACAAAACAGTAGAGAAGTCGTGCTGGGGCGTGACGGTTCGCGCCGTGGCGGGTTTCGGGGGTGTTCTCGTTCTCGCCTATCTCTTCGGCGGCTTCTGAAGACAGATTGAAATGCAAGGCGTTGCAGTCCACGGGCTGCAACGCTTTTTTTGACCGCTCTCGATCGCCGATCACATGCGCTGTTCTTCAGCGGCATGTCGCACCAACAGAATCCGATGTCGGTCGGTCGCCTGACGGGTCGGCATAGGATCGCTTAGGTTTCGATCCTATATTAGGAACGATCGACACCGCCCGAGCAGGAAAACGGTCGGCTTCGGTCCTATCATCGACGCAAACGTGGAGCTCATCGCCAGCAACGTTGCGTCAGGCTCTGGGCAGGCAATTCATGTTTCTTTCCGTCTTCGACGTTTTCAAGATCGGTATCGGTCCATCGAGCTCACACACGATGGGGCCGATGTCGGCCGCCAACAGGTTTCTCGATCTCATCCTGTCGGATGAATGGCCGCGACCGTCTCATGCGGCTGTCGGCGCCATCAAGGTAAGCCTCCATGGCTCGCTGGCGCATACGGGCATCGGCCATGGAACGGGCAGGGCGGTCATTCTCGGCCTGATGGGCGAGCGGCCGGATCTCGTCGAGCCGGACAGGATGGACGGGATCATCGAGCAGGTGGAGCGTACGGGCCGCATCACCCCGCCGGGCCATCCGGGCTATATATTCCAGCCGAAAACCGATCTGGTCTTCGACAAGAAGACGCCGCTGCCGGGCCATGCCAACGGCATGTCCTTCTCCGCCTTCGACCGGGACGGCCGGCTGCTTCTGAAACGCATCTATTATTCGATCGGCGGCGGCTTCGTGGTGACCGATACGGAACTGGACGCGATGAGGGCCCAGAAGAACAAGCCCGCCGGCGTAAAGGTGCCCTATCCCTTTGCCACGGCTCAGCAGATGCTCGACATGGCCGCGCGCTCCGGGCTGACGATCGCCCAGATGAAGCGCGCGAACGAGGAATGCAGCATGTCGAGGGACGAGCTCGACGCCGGGCTCGACCGCATCTGGACGGCGATGAGCAGTTGCATCGACCGCGGCCTCAGCCAGGACGGCATCATGCCGGGCGGTCTGAAGGTGCGCCGGCGCGCCCGGGCGATCCACGACAAGCTGCAGGAGGAATGGCGCTCCAACAAGACCAATCCTCTCCTCGCAAATGATTGGTTGAGCGTCTATGCGATGGCGATCAATGAGGAGAATGCTGCCGGCGGCCGGGTGGTGACTTCGCCGACCAACGGCGCGGCCGGCGTCGTTCCGGCGACGATCCGCTACTATCTGCATTTCCACGACGATGCCGATCAGGAAGGCATCCGGGATTACCTGCTGACCGCAGCGGCGATCGGCGGTATCATCAAGCACAACGCCTCGATTTCCGGCGCGGAGGTGGGCTGTCAGGGCGAAGTCGGATCGGCGTCGGCGATGGCCGCGGCAGGTCTTGCTGCCGTCATGGGCGGAACGCCCGAGCAGATCGAGAATGCGGCCGAGATCGCGCTCGAACACCATCTCGGTATGACCTGCGATCCGGTCGCAGGTCTCGTTCAGGTGCCGTGCATCGAACGCAATGCCCTCGGCGCCGTCAAGGCGGTTACGGCCGCCTCGCTCGCACTCAAGGGTGACGGCAAGCATTTCGTGCCGCTCGACGCCTGTATCGAGACGATGCGCCAGACCGGCGCGGACATGAACGAGAAGTACAAGGAAACATCGACCGGGGGTCTTGCGGTCAACGTGGTCGAGTGCTGAGCGATAAGTCTGAAGCCGATGGGGCTGTGGACGAATATGCCCGGACGGCTTGACCGCAGCCGTCGGCCGGGTGTTCAAGATTTGCCATGGCTTTGCATCTCATCAAACTCTGTGTCGGTGCCGAATCGATCGAGGACCTGCGCGAATGGGTGGCGCGCAAGGCCCTGGCGGCGATCGCAGCCGGGCAGCAGCCGCACTCCTTCCACACGACCCGGATGGTCCCGAAGCGGACGGAAGAGCTTCTCGCCGGCGGTTCGCTCTATTGGGTGATCAAGGGATACGTTCAGGCGCGACAGCCGCTGATCGGCATCGAGACCTTCACCGACGGCGAGGGCATCGGCCGCTGCAATCTCCTTCTCGGCCCGGAAGTCATGGAGACGGAAACGCAGCCGCGTCGGGCTTTTCAGGGCTGGCGCTACCTCGAGGAGAAGGAAGCCCCGCGCGATCTTGCCTCGCTCGCCGATGGCGGGGAGATGCCGCTCGAACTGCGGCGTGAACTTGCCGAACTGGGGCTGTTATAGCCGGCGGACGGGAAGAGGCGCTTGCTAACGCTATGCACTTCTCCCGGTACGCGCCGCGGCTTGCTTGATCCTCATCCTGTGCTCGTCACAAGGATTCAGCCAGACCAGGTCCCCGGCCTGAAAGAACGCTTCCCGCGCCGCAGGCGCGGCCTGCTCATCTCTGTGACGCGCACAGAGATGAGCAGGCCTTCGTTGTTTAGTGCAGGCGCATTCTGAGGGGATGACTACGACCCGGTGCCGCGACATGCAGATGGATGTCGGCCCGGGGCTGGGTCGAACGCCACGCGCGCGCGCCATGCGTAAGGAGCATACCCACCAGGTCGCGGGTCTTTGCCTTGGATCGGTTCAGGCCGATGTCGGCGATGCGCATGGCCGCCTCATGCAATGGATGCAGCCGGATGCGCGAAGACCTTGCTTTCCGGTCGGATATCAGGCTGTCGCCGGGGACGTTCTCGTTCATTGCCATGCTGACCTCGTCACGCTGTACTAATCCGAGGAGGACAGCCGGAAAACGCCCGGCTGCCGCTGCAGCGCCGCGCGTCTTATCAGCCGCGCAAAAGTCGCTGTAGCACTTCGTTTGCCGCATGCTTTGTCCTTGGATCGGATTGGATCAAAGGAAACATGCAGTAGATGGCGTCTCTTACTGCTGGCTCGCCCAGCAAGCGAAGCCCTTCTTCTTCAATGCCCTGCATGCGTTGACGGCCTTGTCCTGATCGTCGAAGCCGCCGAAGCGGGCGCGGTAGAGCTGAGCGCCGCCATTGCTGAAGGCGACCGTGAAGGGGGTGGCGTTACGCAGTGCCTTGCCGCCCTTTTCCTTGGCATTGTCGAGCAGCGTCATGGCCTGCGTCTTGTCCGGCGTGGCGCCGATCTGGATGACCCAGCCCTGCATGCCGACATTCGCTTCGGTGCGCGCTTCAGCCGCGGCAGGTGCGGTTTCAGCCGTGGCGACCGAATTGGTGATCTGCGTATCGACGTCGCCAGCGGCTTCCTGGGCAAGTCTGGCGCTCTGTGAATCGAGCGTGTTCGGCGCGATCTTGGCTGCAAGCACGGGATTGTCCGAGGCCGCTTTCGTCGATGCATAAGCCATCGCGACGCTGCCGGCGCTTTCGCCGGTGTAGCGGAAATCCGGGACCGGCCCGGTATTCGGCAGGTCCATCGCTGCCGACGCGACAGCCGCGGCGGTTGCCGGCCGTATTTCGGCTTCGGCTACCGTCGTCACGGGTTCGGCCGGAACCTGGGCGATCAGATTGCCGCTGCCGCGGCGCGACGCGGAAGGCATGTATTTCGCGACGAGCTTGCGCATCTGCGCATCGCGGGCGCCACCGGACGTGCCGCCCATGACGACCGCCACGATGCTGCGCCCGTCGAGCTGGGCCGAGGTCACGAGATTGAAACCGGATGCGCGTGTATAGCCGGTCTTGATACCGTCTACTCCGCGGACGTTGCCGAGCAACCGGTTGTGGTTGCCGATCGTCTGCTTCCCGAAACGGAAGCTGCGCGTGGAGAAGTAGTCGTAATACTGCGGAAAATGCTGCCGGAGCGCGATGCCGAGGCGGGCCTGGTCGCGGGCGGTCGTGCGTTGTTCGGAATTGGGCAGGCCATGGGCGTTGCGATAGGTGGTGCGTGTCATGCCGAGCGCGCGGGCCTTGTTGGTCATCATCCGGGCGAAGCGCTGCTCCGAACCGCCCAGGAGCTCGCCGAGCGCCGTTGCCGCATCATTGGCGGAGCGCGTTACCAGCGAGAGGATCGCCTGCTCGACGGTGATCGATTGCCCGGCGCGTACACCGAGCTTCGACGGCGGCTCTGCCGACGCCTTTTTGGAAAAGGGAACAGGCGTGCTTTTGCTGATCCGTCCGGCTTCAAGCGCCTCGAACGTCAGATACAACGTCATCATCTTCGTCAGCGAAGCCGGATAGCGTAATTGATCAGCGTCTTCGCCGTAAAGAACCTTGCCGGTTTTCGCGTCGACGACGATGCCGGCATATTTGGAATTCGCGAAGGCGGGCGCCGAAAAGGTCAGCGCGGCGATCAGGCCGGCAAGAAAAATCCGCCCCACAACTTCTGAAAAGACGCCGAACGGGCGTTTCGCGAGATCAAAAAAAACGGATTGAGACACTGTATTGCTCTTCATTCTCATATCAGGGGTGCCGTCCGGACGCCGTCTCCGGATACGACCTTTCCCGAGACAGTATCGGGATAGCGTTACCAATCGGTTTATGATGAACGATTGGTTGCCCGGCACCGGTCGTTTTGTTCAGGATCGGCACCTTCAACCCGCGCTAGATCATGACGTTTGGTAGGCTCGGCCGAAAACCCCGCGCATACTCCCCCATCCCGTTCTAGCCGGCGCATTGGCTGCATCACGACTCTTCGTCAAAATCACGGCACGAGATGTGTGCTGATGTAAGTTTCTATCGAATCTTCGATGGTACGCCACTGCGGCAGCAACCTGCTGGAGAAACGGTAAAGAACGATGAGGTCCTTGCCCATGTGAACGTCGCGCTGGCAATCGGCGCTCGTCGATGCCGCGGGGGGCTCAGGAAGCACGCAGCGCAGCACATAGGCAGGGCGCCCGTCCCTCTCGGCAGTGAAGAAGACTTCGCTGGCATAGCTGGAATCCGGCTTTGCGTCGTACCTAGTGAGGCCCTCGGGGCCGGCCTGCGGCGCGTGCTGCAGGACATGGCGGTAGACGGGGGCGAGACGCCCCGACATGTCGCGAGACATCGTACTTTGCGCGACCTGCAGGAAGATCAGATTTTCCGGCCGGCTGACATCGTCGAACAATGGCCGCGTCTCCTCGCTGTAGCCTTCGAGCCCCGGCCAGGTGAGATAGAGATCCACGCGCTCGACGATGCTCGTGTTCCGTTGGTTTTCGAAGCGAATGACATTCGCGGGCAGGCGCAAATGGTCCTGGCCGATAAAGATGTCGTAGGTTTCGCGGCTCGCAGTGTGGCCGGCCTGGGCGAGATGTCGACCGAACCAGCGTCCGGAAAAGGAGAGCGCGATCGTCAGCGCAAGGAGGATCACGACGGCTGCGGCAGCTGTGTATACGGAGCGGGATGAAAGGAGCGGCAGGAGTTCCGGTTCGGGAATGCGGGGCGGGTTCATGGCTGCGCCGTGGGATACCTGATCAGGGGCGCGTTCTATCCGCTCGAAGGCCAATGAATGACCTCGCCGCGCGGAACTCGCTCGCGGCCAAGGCTCGTCCAACTTGGTTAATATTTGGTGAAGCGTGGCGGCCGCCCGGGAAAATCGGCCCGGGCCCGGACGGGGTGCCGACGTGGGCCGATCAGAGGCGCAGGCCATGGCCTGCGCCTGCTCATGTCGTTACTGCGCGCTGACGCTGCCGACGGCGAGAGCGCGACCATCCTGCAGTTTCACCCAGCGCCCGGCATGTTCCGAGGACTGCCGCTTCAGGTAGGTATATTCCGTGTCCGACCAGAGCAGCACCTTGCTGCGCATGTTGTCGAGAACGAAGTCGCCGCGATCGGTGCGCACCGTCAGGACGGCATGACCGTCGCCATTCGGCTGCAGGACGACGGTGATCAGAAGATCGGCGGGGGAGAAGCCGCTTTCGATCAGCTTGCGGCGCTTCAGCAGCACGTAATCCTCGCAGTCCCCGACGGCATCCGGGTAGGACCAGTTTTCCTCGACACCATGGATCTCCATGTCGGTCATCGGAGCGATCGCCTGATTCACCTCGTAGTTGATTCCGAGGATCTTCTTCCAGCTTTCGCGCGTCAGCTCCGCCGGGCCAGGATCCTTGCCGATGGCCTGGCATTCGGAGGGATTGGCCTTGCAGAACTCGTAATGCCCGATCGGCGGGTTGGTCGCGCCGCCGACCGTCATGTTCGCCGGCGCCGCGTAAGCCGCCCCGGTGATGAGGCCGGTGGCTAGGGCTGCGGCAGCGATCGCCATGGTGATGATTGTGCGCATGTTTGTCTCCCCGTTGTGGTTCGACATTGGCACAGAGTTTTTTACCGGCGGCGAAGATCGGAAGTAAAAACAAGAACAAACTCGAATAACATAAGAATAAAAATTGAGGAGAACTGTAATAAAATTCGATTCAAATTTTATCGATTTTTATGCCGCTTGTCGGCGCCCACCGGGAGCGACTACGGTGAAAGTTCGCGTAAGACGTTGAATATTTTGAAGAAACATAGTCGCGGCGCATGTGGCAGGGCCGCGATTGCGCGTCCCGCCGGCCATGCAGCCGGTGACGGTATGACCCATCGGAGCCATCAGCAAGTAGTGCCAGATCGCTGGGAAGAGTAACGCCCGGTTTACCAGAAGCTATTTCTGTTGCCGGCCCGCCGCGGAAGAGTCGATTTGCACTGGCGAGGGCAGAGGCCTGGTCCAGGTGTCCGCCGAGCAAGCGCCGCCTCTGGGGACGTTACTCCGGGGCTACGTCGGGTGCGCTTACAGAAACTCGGTCAGCGCCTCGCGGGACTGTATCCCGGAGAATTCGATGGCGACGCCTTCCTGGAAATGACGGACGATCCTGCCCTTCATATTGCCCAGCCTGACCGGCGATCCTACGGCGGGCCGTGTATCGATGTCGACCGCCGCGCCGGAAAGCGAGAGGTCGATGATCCGACAGCTGTATCTCTCGCCGGTATCCACGGTGAGTTCCGTCAATGTCTTGCGGGGCGCAAGCCGGTCATGGCGCCGGTCTTCCGGCAGACCGAGTTCGTGTTTGTTGGCGATCCAGGTCAGCTGTGCCGCAAGCTTCTCACGCTTGCGCTCCGTGGCGTTGAGCTGAATCACGAACGTATCGTCCGCGACGCGTGACACCGTGCCTTCGAGGCGACCTACATGGTCGACATAGGCAATGATACGCTCCCCGCCGCGCGGACGCGCGGGGGAGGTTAAGAGAACGTCGCCCGGCGACATCTCCAAGGCGGTACAGTCATACTCCTCGTGACTGGCAAGCATCAGTCGTCCCGAAAGATTGACCGAAACGCGCTGAAACGCACTTTCCTGATGTGGTTTCGGGGCGCTGTTCTGCGCATGCTGGAAGGAGAACATGATCACTCTATGATGGATATAGTTTGCAGGCGAAAGTATAGACCGCACCGATTAACAGAAGGTTCGCTCAGTTTCGTCTTCCGCCCTCGAAGACGCGCAGGTGCTGCGTCACGCGGAAGGGGCGATCGCAGGCATCGATGCGGCTGGCGGTCAGACCGGCAGTGGAACATTCAGACGCGGGGAATGCGGCACACCGGCTGTCGAGGACAAGGTGCTGCAATGGCTTCATGTGCAGCCATATCGGACGGGACAGCGGCGACAGCGCGCCGAGTATGCGGTCGCCCGTGCCATCGGGAGAGGCGAGGGGGGTGAGCAGAACTTCCACATCCAGCCGATCCCCGGTTGCGGTTGCGCCGGACGCGGCCAGAAGCATCGGCGTGCATCGTTTCACGACCTCACCGGCGATACCGGCAGCCTCCTCCTGCTGTCCGCCGAGCCACAGGGCGGAGAATTGACGGTGGCGGAGTTCGTCGCCGAACAGGCCGCAGATGTGGGTGCCCGCGAGACGAAAGTGTATTCCGCCGTCCGCCTGCGCCTGGAGGATGAAGATGTTGGGCAGGAGTGAACGAATATCGGCGGGCTGGATTTCGTCACGGCGCGGGAGATCGCGGTCGCCGCGAACTTCGTTCCAGTATTGAAACAGTTCCATTGTCGTTCTGCTGCGCATTTTTGCCCGATCGGTCGTTGTTGCGGCGCAGACCGTCCCGGATCGGGATAGTCGGCGGCCTATTGGGTGGTCCTTCGGTACATGGAGCGATTTTCGTGCCAGGGCGAAATTAAGGTTAACGGCCGGTTTCGATTGCGCTCGACGCCGGCGGCTGCCATTTCATTCGGCAGCACTTCACGAAGGATTGCCTTCAGCACATCGACTGATACGCGCGGATCGGCGCGTGACGCCGTTCAGTTTTCACTGGACGGCGTTTTTTTGTTTGCTTATCCCTTGCGCGCTGCTGCGGGCGGTTCGCCGCCGTTTGAGCGCAACCGCAGCGACCGAAGGGAAGAGGCAGCTATGGAACGGGATCAGGCGGCAACATCACCGGAAACCGATGTCGAAAGTCCCGGCGTCCGCAGTCGCGAGCCCGCCTTCAATCTTCCGCCGGGGCTGACCGGCATCCTTTTGTTCCTGATCGCGGTCCATGTCTTGAGGACCTATGTTCTGCCGGCCGAGATCGACCAGGAGCTGATCCTCAACTTTGCCTTTCTGCCGGTGCGCTACACGCTGCCGCTCGGTGAGCAGGGGCTGGTCTGGCTCTGGACGCCGGTGACCTATTCCTTCCTGCACGGCAGTTGGGAGCATCTCATCTTCAATGTCTTCTGGATGGTCGCGTTCGGCGCACCCGTCGTCAGACGGATCGGGATGGCCAGGCTCGCCTTGTTCTGGTGCCTGTCGGCGGCGGCCGCCGTCGGCTTGCACATCATCTTCCATTGGGGCGAGATGGCGGTGGTGATCGGGGCTTCGGGTGTCGTTTCCGGCTTGATGGGTGCGGCGGCCCGGTTCGTATTTTCCCCGAGCGGTCGCATCAGCCGCCAGTTTGCCCATCTCAATCGGCGGCTGTCGTTTGTGGAGACGCTCACCAACCGGTCCGTGCTCGTCTTCACCGGGATATGGTTCCTGACCAATTTGCTGGTGGGCTTTGGCATTCTGTCGATCGGAGGGGCAGGAAGCGTGGCCTGGGAGGCGCATATCGGCGGTTTCCTCTTCGGCTTCCTTCTGTTCGCATTCTTCGATCCCCGAAGGCAGGAAAGGTGAGGCGCCGCCAGCCGGGAAGAAGCTTCGACCGGCTTCGGGCGAGGGGTGCGACAATCGATTGTGTCAACCGCGGAATTTTTCGTGATGCCTGATTTCGCCGCAGAGGCGGACGGCTTTCTGCAGAAGCCTTGATTTCCTGAAGTCGCTGGAGCACCATTCATCACGGCCGCCGAATTGCTCGAGGCGACCGCGGAAAAGGCCGGGTGCCGGCGTAGCTTTGTGCTCGAGGAGGCGAAGGGCTGCGCAGGCGCCGGAATGGGTACGGGTTTCCTGCGGCCATTTGCACTGTCATCGCGGTCTTCCTTCCACCGGAGGAAAGTGCGGTGACCGGCACGGACGGAAACTCTTCCCGTCGGCCCGGTTTTGTCGCAACGGGAGATGTGCGCATGTCGGTGAAAGCGATTCTCAACGAAAAAGGCAGCAACGTCGTCACGGTCACGGCGCAGGTGACGGTGCAGCAGGTCGCGACTTTACTGCATGAAAATCATATCGGAGCCGTTGTCGTCGTCGATCCGGAGGAGCATATCGTGGGCATCATGACGGAGCGCGATATCGTCGCCTCGATTGCGAGATATGGTGCCGCCTGCCTCGACAAGCCGGTTTCTTCCGTCATGTGGCAGAACGTCTATTGCTGTCGCGAGGAAATGTCTGTCGACGCGCTGATGGAGATGATGAGTAAATTCCGCGCGCGTCATCTACCCGTGGAGCGGGAAGGCCGGCTGGCCGGCATTATTTCGATTGGAGACGTGGTGAAATATCACATCCGCGCCATCGAGAACGAGGCCGAACAGATCAAGGCCTATATCTCCGGCTAAGGCCTGTTGAGATTCATTTTGAGTTTATGACGGCTGACCGTGCGCCACTCGACTCCTGTGACAAGCACAGGAATGGAGAAATCAAACAAGCGCGCCGGGTGTACGGATCTCAACGGGCCTTGGAACAGTTGGGCCGATCCGCAAGTTCTCCCGGCCTTTCAACGAGGCAGCGGTTCCTGCATGCGCCGGATTTCCGAAAGCTTGATCTTGGCTTCCTGATAACCGCGCTCGATCGCTTCGCCGGCGCGGTGGAATTCCGAAAGTCCGATATCGTTCAGCTTCGGGTGGAGCGACAGATCCGGCGGATCGCCAGCCAGCCGGGCGCGCGAAATGCGGTCCTGAATGATGTTGAAGGCCTGGACCATCACACTGGTCATGCCGAGCCGTGCCGAAAAACGGTTTGTCTCCGTCGCCGGCGCGTCCGGCGTTTCCATGCCGGCACTGTGCTTGACGACCGCCGAGCGGCCGTAGACGTCGTAGTTCAGGTTGACGGCGACGACGTGCAATTGCTCATGTGCGCGGCAGACCGAAACGGGAACGGGGTTGACCAGCGCGCCGTCGATGAGCGTCCGGCCATTGGCGTTGACGGGCTCGAAGATGCCAGGCAAGGCGTAGGATGCGCGAATGGCGGTAATCAGGGATCCTTTCTCGATCCAGACCTCGTGGCCGCTGTAGACTTCCGTGGCAACTGCCACGAAGGGCCGGTCGAGATCCTCGATACTGAGGTTCTGCAGATGTTCCTGCATCCGCTTGGTGAGCCGCAGACCGCCAAAGAGGCCACCGCCGCCGATCGCGAAATCGAGCAAGCCGGCAATACGGCGCACGGTAAGCGAGCGGGCGAAAGCCTCCAACTCATCGAGCTTGCCGGCGAGGTAACAGCCGCCGACCAGCGCACCGATCGATGTGCCCGCAATCATTCCGACTTCGATGCCCTCCTCGTCGAGGGCTTTCAGGACACCGATATGGGCCCAACCTCGCGCAGCACCGCCGCCGAGCGCCAGCGCGATCCTGGGTTTCACGGACTGGGAAATGGGTGGTTCTGGAGGAGTGGTCGTGATCGATGACCCGTTCGCGCCGGAAAGATCGGCGATCTGACTGTTACGCGTGAATGTCCAGTTCAGCATCCGGCACCTCCGACACCGCCGAATAGATTAGCTTCCGACACGGCCCTGCAGCCCTACTACCGCATATTCCTGGAACCGAAGCGATTCGGCCATCGAAACATGCCGGTGCCGGCTTCACCTTGGTCGCTGAAAGTCTGACACCATGATCGAGATATAGCACTGAACCGGCTACAAATGCGGCCCGCCCGATAAACATTGGATACAGCCTGCAACACATTTTGGTACTCCGCCGTTACCGCGGGAACCACTTACAAGATTAATGATTAGATGCCCGTTTGGTTGCCAAAAGATGAATATATCACCCAGGTGAACCAGGAAAATGCAGATGCTCAGTTGCCGGCGTAAATCTGCGCCGGATCGAAATGCCTGTGGTCGTCGGTGATCGCCACTTTTGCTTCGCCATCGGTGACGCCGACCGTCCGATAGAAGCACGAGCGACGCCCGGTATGGCAGGTAGCATCGTGGCCAGCCACAGAGACTTTCAACCACACGGCATCCTGGTCGCAATCGGTTCGTATTTCCCGGACGGTCTGCAAATTGCCCGAGCTTTCGCCCTTCTTCCACAGGCGTTCGCGTGAGCGGCTGTAGTAATGCGCGATTCCGGTTTCGAGCGTGAGGGACAGCGCTTCGGCATTCATGTGCGCGACCATCAGCA
The DNA here is from genome assembly GCF_002885915.1 of Sinorhizobium sp. M4_45. Classification (NCBI taxonomy): domain Bacteria; kingdom Pseudomonadati; phylum Pseudomonadota; class Alphaproteobacteria; order Hyphomicrobiales; family Rhizobiaceae; genus Sinorhizobium; species Sinorhizobium sp. M4_45. The sequence goes on along the minus strand of NZ_NWVE01000012.1, from coordinate 206,803 downwards.
ATTCGCCGTCGCGGGCATCGGTGACGACGACCGTGATCAGACCCTTCTCGTCGAAACGCGGGGTGAAGGCCGGGCCGCTTTCCAGTTCGGCCTTGTCCTGCGGGGGGGATGCAAAAGTGAGCGTCATAGTCCGAGCTCCACTGCAGCGCCGCGCGTCTCGGTCAGACGCGCAAGGTCGCTGTAGCACTTGGGGGTTGCTGCATGCTTTTCAACATGCGGTGGCGGAGCTTACTTGAAGCCCCGGAGCATCGTCATGAAACGGACCTGTTCGGCCGGCTCGCTCTTGAACGCACCGGTGAAGGTGGTCGTCAGCGTCGTCGCGCCCTGCTTCTTGATGCCGCGCATCGCCATGCACAGATGCTCGGCCTCGATCATCACCGCCACGCCCCGGGGCATGAGGGTCTCGTCGATGGCCTTGGCGATCTGCGCCGTCATCGCTTCCTGCGTCTGCAGACGACGGGCGTAGATATCGACGACCCGGGCGATCTTGGAAAGGCCGAGCACGCGACCGTTCGGCAGATAGGCGATATGAGCCTTGCCGATGATCGGCACCATGTGGTGCTCGCAATGCGAATAGAACGGGATGTCCTTTTCCAGCACGATATCGTCGTAGCCGGAGACTTCCTCGAAGGTTCGCCCGAGCACGTCTTCAGCCACGAGATCGTAGCCGCCGAAAATTTCCCGATATGCCTTGGCGACGCGCGAAGGCGTGTCCTTCAGGCCTTCTCGTGCCGGATCTTCACCTGCCCAGCGCAACAAGACGCGAACGGCTTCTTCGGCTTCCTTCTGCGTCGGACGACCTGTGTCGTCGAGCACAGGAAAATTCTTCACTATGGCGTCCATATGGCCCCTTCAAGCAATACGAAATTGCTGACGTTTTATCTTTTCGGACAACTCGCCATTGGCCATACGCCTAACCCTGCAGGCTTGGGTTCCGTTGGCGGGCTCCGGGGCTTTCGGGTCTCGGCTTAGCAGTGCACTGGACCGTCCGGCACGGTTTCCCAAACAACAGGCGACATTTGATCCCCTTGCGGAACTGTCACCCCAACACGACATAGCATATAGTATGGTGCCACATGGATAAAAGAGCCCGAATGCGCCACGCCTTGCTTTTTTCCCGCCGCCTGGGGAAAATCATGCGCCGAACGCCCGAAACCGCGAAAAATCCACCGGATTCCTAAATGATAGACGACATTTACAACAGCAGAATTCTCGAATTCGCAGGGAATATTCCGCGCCTCGGAATGTTGACCGATGCCGACGCCGAAGCCGCCGCGCATTCCAAGCTTTGCGGCTCGAAGGTGAGAATCTGGCTGAAGATGGACGGCGACGTCGTCACCGACTTCGCCCATGACGTCAAGGCCTGTGCGCTCGGCCAGGCGTCCTCATCCATCATGGCGCGCCATGTCGTAGGTGCCCATGCGGACGAGATCCGGCAGGCCCGCGAGGACATGCTGGCCATGCTGAAGGCGGATGGGGAGGGGCCATCGGATCGTTTCGAAGACATGCGCTTTCTGAAGCCCGTCAAGGACTACAAGGCGCGTCATGCCTCGACGATGCTGACTTTCGATGCCGTCGTCGATGCCATCGGTCAGATCGAGGCGAGGCGCCTCGCCGCGGCCGTCTGAGCCATGTGCCCTCAGCCCCATGCCGATCATGCATTCACCCGTGGCGATGCCGGTGCCGCCGGAGGGCGGAATTGGTCCGGGCCGTTCCGCAAGACGCCGGGGCGCCTCGTCGGCGTCACCCTGATCCGCGCCTATCAACTGACGCTGTCGAGTTTCATCGGCAATTCCTGCCGGCACTTGCCGACCTGTTCGGAGTACGGCTTCGAGGCGATCGCCCGATACGGCCTCTGGGCCGGCGGGTGGCTGACCTTGTTCCGGGTCATCCGCTGCGGCCCGGGCGGAACCCACGGATTCGATCCGGTGCCGGAAAGCCTCGCACCGCGCCAGCGCTGGTACACGCCATGGCGCTACTGGCAATTACGCCGAAAGGACGCATGAGAGCCGTGACCATTCCGATGGAATACCGGCAGGCCTCTGCGGATTTCGACCGGTTCATCGTCGACGCGCGCGATATCGCCGCTCTTCAGACAACCAATCAGGCCTATACCATGGTGCAGGCGGTGCTTTACACTTTCCGCCGTCGCCTCGATATTTCCGGCGCCCTGCTTTTCGCCAAGGCGCTACCGCCGGTCCTTCGAGCGATCTTCGTCGCCGACTGGGACCTGGAGGAGCCGACCGTGCCCTTCTGCGAACGCCGGGCGATGACGCGCGAGGTGCAAGCCTTCCGCGGCAATCACAACGTCTCTCCGGAAACGGCGATCGCAGACGTAGCCGCGGCGTTGCGGCGCAATATAGACGAAATGCTGCTCGATCGCGTGCTCGCGCGCCTACCCGCGGGCGCTGTCGATTTCTGGCGGGCTTGAGGCGAATGAAGGCTTACGTCGCCTTGCTGCACAGCATCGTTCTCGCCGGCGGCCGGCGCGTCGTTAGGGCCGACTTGAAGGCAATGGCCGAAGCGCTCGGCTACAGGGCGCCGCGCACGCTCGTCGCCACGGGCAATCTTCTGTTCGAGTCGCCAGCAAAGCCGCTCGCGGAATTGGAGGCCGAACTCGAAGGGACTTTCGAGAAGACCTTCGGCCGTCACGTCGACATCATCCTTCGTTCCGCGGAGGACTGGTCGAGACTTGCGGCAGGCAACCCTTTTCTTGCGGAAAGCGAAAGGGATCCTGCGAGCGTCCACGTGCGGGTGATGCGCTCTCCTCTCGAAGCCGACATGCGGGAAAAACTGCTCGGCCATTGCTCCAGGGGCGAGCGGGTGGCCATCGTCGACGGCGATCTCTGGGTCGATTTTGCCGGCAGGGCGAGCGAATCGAAGTTGCTCGGGGCGCTAACGACCAAACGGCTCGGCATCGGGACGGTGCGCAACTGGAACACGGTGAGGCGACTGCGTGAAATGGTTGCCGGTTGAGCGGCCGCCGCGCCTTTACTCCACGGTGAAAAAGCTTTATCAGGCCCGCGAACCGGCCCGGCCGGCAAACCATACCACCCGCATTCGTTGGCGGGACTGGATAGGAGATCATGATGTCGCATTCTGTTTCCCTTACATTTCCTGATGGCTCCGTTCGAGAATTCGCCGCCGGCACGACCGGTCGCGATGTCGCGGAATCGATCTCGAAGTCTCTCGCCAAGAAGGCCGTCGCGATCGCCATCAGCGGCGAACTGCGCGATCTCTCGGATGCCGTGACGGAAGGTAGGATCGAGATCGTCACGCGCGACGACAAGCGCGCGCTCGAGCTCATCCGCCACGACGCGGCCCATGTCATGGCGGAAGCCGTTCAGGAGTTGTGGCCGGGAACGCAGGTGACCATCGGTCCGGTCATCGACAACGGCTTCTATTACGACTTCGCCAAGAACGAACCCTTCACGCCGGACGACCTGCCCGTCATCGAGAAGAAGATGCGGGAGATCATCGCCCGGAACAGGCCCTTCACCAAGGAGGTCTGGTCGCGCGAAAAGGCCAAGGAGGTCTTTGCCGCCAAGGGCGAGAATTACAAGGTGGAACTCGTCGACGCCATCCCCGAGGGGCAGGACCTGAAGATCTATTACCAGGGCGACTGGTTCGATCTCTGCCGCGGGCCGCACATGGCCTCGACAGGCCAGATCGGTACGGCGTTCAAGCTGATGAAGGTGGCGGGCGCCTATTGGCGCGGCGACAGCAACAATCCGATGCTGACACGCATCTACGGCACTGCGTGGCACACGCAGGAGGAGCTGGATCAGTATCTGCACGTGCTCGCCGAAGCCGAGAAGCGCGACCATCGCCGGCTCGGCCGCGAGATGGACCTCTTCCACTTCCAGGAGGAGGGGCCCGGCGTGGTCTTCTGGCATGGAAAGGGCTGGCGGATATTCCAGAGTCTCGTCGCCTATATGCGCCGCCGGCTCGAAGGCGATTACCAGGAGGTCAATGCTCCCCAGGTTCTCGACAAGTCGCTGTGGGAGACCTCCGGTCACTGGGGCTGGTATCGCGACAACATGTTCAAGGTGACTGTCGCCGGCGACGATACGGACGATGACCGCGTCTTCGCGCTGAAGCCGATGAATTGCCCCGGACACATTCAGATCTTCAAGCACGGTCTGAAGTCTTACCGCGAACTTCCTGTTCGGCTGGCGGAGTTCGGCGCAGTCCACCGTTATGAACCCTCCGGCGCGCTGCATGGCCTCATGCGCGTCCGCGGCTTCACGCAGGACGATGCGCACATCTTCTGCACCGATGAGCAGATGGCGGCCGAATGCCTGAAGATCAACGACCTGATCCTTTCCGTCTATGAGGACTTCGGCTTCAAGGAGATCGTCGTGAAGCTGTCGACGCGGCCGGAAAAGCGCGTGGGCTCCGATGAGCTTTGGGATCGCGCCGAAGCCGTGATGACGGAAGTCTTGCAGACCATCGAGGCGCAGTCCGAAGGCCGCATCAAGACCGGCATCCTGCCGGGCGAGGGCGCCTTCTACGGCCCGAAGTTCGAGTATACGCTGAAGGACGCGATCGGCCGCGAATGGCAGTGCGGAACAACGCAGGTCGACTTCAACCTGCCGGAGCGTTTCGGCGCCTTTTACATCGACAGCGAATCCGAGAAGCGCCAGCCGGTGATGATCCATCGCGCCATCTGCGGTTCGATGGAGCGTTTTCTCGGCATTCTGCTGGAGAACTATGCCGGCCACATGCCGCTGTGGATATCGCCGCTGCAGGTGGTGGTCGCAACGATCACGTCGGAAGCGGACGATTACGGCCGCGAAGTCGCCGAACGCTTGCGTGATGCGGGGCTGACGGTCGAGACCGATTTCCGCAACGAGAAGATCAACTACAAGGTCCGCGAGCATTCGGTGACGAAGGTTCCGGTGATCGTCGTCTGCGGCAAGCGCGAAGCGGAGGAGCGCTCGGTCAACATCCGTCGCCTGGGTTCTCAGGCGCAGACGCCAATGTCGCTGGACGAGGCGGTCGCTTCGCTTTCCGCCGAAGCCATGGCACCGGACCTAAAGCGCAAGAGCAATTCCAGGAGAGGTGTGTAACGGTTTTCGTGCGCGAGTGCGTAGTTTCAAAACGTTCGAGCGCACGCCCGCAACTGAAACTGTGGGATTCCGTAAGCACCGTTGTGAGGCTCTTGTCGCGCGGCTGCCGCTCATCCGGCGGCCGCCACCTACTGCCATCTTGATGGGTGAAGGTCCCGGCAGGCGGTTGAGGGGTCAGGCGGGGCTACGTCTTCAGTCCTGCGCGTCCGCGGCCTCGTCGGGTTCGCCGCTGCCGTTGAGCAGCACTTCAACATCAGTGTTGACGCCCGCTTTCACGGCGAAGTCGCGCTGGTAGATCTTGTCCTTGTTGCGCGCCACCGCCGTGTAGCTCCCCTCGGCAAGGACGAGGGTCGGGAAGGCGCCGACGCTCTCGCTGACGACGTCGCCGGAGGAGGTGAGAATCGACCAGGCGGTATCCGCAATGGCTTCGCCGCCGGCTTCCGAGACGAGTTTCAGGGTCAGCTTCGCGGCGCGGTGCTGGATCGTCGCTTCGGTCAGCTTGCCGGCTTCGATCTGGATGTCTGCGCGGATGACGGCATTTACCGATCCGTAGTTCGACACGACGTGGTAGGTGTCGGCATTGAGCTGAACCACCGTACCGGGCTTCACGTCGGCGACCACGAGGCCGCGCTCGCCATCCTCCCTCACGTCGGAAGAGAAGATCGAAAAGCTGAGTTCGTTCGGCGGGATGCGGACATCGCTGCCGGAGACGGCGTTCAGCATGACGCCCCCGGCATCGAGCACGAGCACCTGTTTGTCGAGCGGGCCGTCTTCGGGCACACGAATCTTGCGGGTCGCGCCGGCCCGGCCAAAAGCGACATTGACGAAATATTCGCCGGGCACGAGATTGAAAGCGGTGGAGCCGCCCTCGGAGGTCGCGAGCAGCGGCAGCTTTCCGTCGCTGCCCGGAATGGGGCTGAAGACGCGCCAGGTAAGGCCCGATTGGACCGGCTTTCCATTATCCGTCAGCAGTGCCTCGAGCTTCACGTCCTTCAGTTGGCCGCCCTGCATCGGATCGGTGATGAGCGGGCTGAAGCCGGTAAGCTTGGGCATCTTGTGCGTGCCGGAGATCGAGGGAAAGCTCTTGAAGGCGTCTGTGGCATCCTCCGCAAGCGCACGTCCCGCACCGAGCCCGGCGAGTGTGATCGCCAGAACGGTTCTCAGGAAAATACGAGGACGGAGACGCATGAGAGCAGTTGACTTCTTGACTGGGTGACTCCACTTGGGACGCCGGTATGGCATTTTCGTGGCTGCCGATCCGGCGGCAAACTAGTGGAATTCGCTCGATATGAAAACCGAAATAAAGCTTGTCGACTATCTTGCCTCCCGCAGGTCCATCCCGGCCTTTCAGATGGGTGAGCCAGGACCCAGCAAGGCGGAAGTCGCGGAGATGCTGAAGCTCGCCTCGCGCGTGCCGGATCATGGCAAATTGGCGCCGTGGCGCTTCATTGTCTATCGGGGCGAGGAGAGGGCGCGCATCAGCGCCGAACTGAAGAAGATGGCGCTTGCCGCCAGGCCGGACATGCCGGAAGAGATGATCAAGGTCGAGGAGGCGCGGCTGACGCGCGCGCCCGTCGTGGTCGCCGTGGTCAGCAAGGCGGCGCCGCATTTCAAGATTCCGGAATGGGAGCAGCAGATGTCGGCTGGTGCCGTCTGCCTCAATCTGCTGATGGCGGCAAATGCGCTCGGTTACGCCTCGAACTGGCTGACCGAATGGTATGCCTTCGAGGAACGGGCCTATCCGCTGCTCGGCGTGGCGCCGGGCGAGAAGATTGCGGGCTTCATTCACATCGGCACTGCAATGGTGCCGCCGACGGAGCGCCCCAGGCCCGAACTCGAAGAGATCGTCACCTGGGTCGGGGAGGGCGACTGATGTTCTACGATACGGCCGGAAACGGACACGGCCTGCCGCACGATCCCTTCAAGGCGATCGTGTCGCCGAGACCGATCGGCTGGATCGGCACGCGCGCGGCCGATGGGGCGCTGAATCTCGCCCCTTATTCCTTTTTCAACGCCATCAGTGACCGGCCGAAGCTCGTGATGTTCGCCTCGAGCGGCTACAAGGATTCGGTACGCAATATCGAGGCGACCGGGGATTTCACCGCGAGCTTTGCCAGCCGCAACCTGAGCGAGGCGGTCAATCTCACCTCGGTGGCAGCCCCGCATGGTGAAAGCGAGTTCGAGATTGCCGGGCTGACCCCCGTCGACGGAACGCTCGTGAAGGCTCCCTTCGTGGGAGAGGCCTTCGCGGCGCTCGAATGCCGGATGACGGATATCTTTCGTCCCAAGGGCGTCGACGGCGTGGTTTCCGACAGCTATGTCGTCATCGGCGCAGTGGTCGGCATTCACATCCGCGAGGAGGCCATTCGCGACGGGCGGTTCGATATGGCGACCGTGAAGCCGCTCGCCCGGCTCGGCTACATGGACTATTGCGATGGCGGCGACGTCTTCGAAATGATCCGGCCTGTCCGCTAGATCACGATGGTTCAGGTCATCACCTGAGGCCGTCGTCATCGTTTCATCCCGTCTTGGCTTCGGGCGCGACGCCTGCAGCGGCAAGAAGATCGATCTGTTGCGGCGAGCGGATGGCAACGCTGGAAAAGCCATTCTCTACGCTGCTTTTCCACAGGCGTCGCACGGCCGCCTCATCATCGGCGTCGACCGGCAGCATGTCGTAAGCCGCGATGCGGGCCTCGTGAGCTCTCAGGACCGCCGCCGCGCGGCCGGCCCGGACGACGGCCGGCACATCGCCGGTTTCGGTGACGCGCCTGCAACCACACGCTTCGGCCAGGGCCGAGGCATCGAATATCAGTGCCGAGAGGCGCGGGGATGCACCCGCCAGCGAATGCGGCGACAGGACGCTTTCCGGCGTCGTCGCGTATTCGGCAAGAATCACCGTTCGGCCCTCGGCCTTGCCGGCCGCCGCCTCGGCGACCCTGAGCAGCACATCGAGCCGCTGAATGTCTGCGGGGCCGCGGCATCCGGGCAGCACGATGCCATCGAATCCGTTGCCGATCAAAGCGGCAAGCTCGTCTTCGCCGGGATCGCCGCTCGTTCCGATCCGGGCGAGCAACAGGCAGCCTGCATCCTGGCGAGGCAGGTCCGAGAGTGGCCGGCCAGTTTGGCCGCCGGTCATCACGACTGCTTGAACGGCGGTCAGGATCTCCTTCGGAGGCGGCGGGTCGCCGGCCGGCAGATACAGGAGCGGTAGGGTGGTTATCGCGCCGTTATCAGACATGGTGAACCAATCTTAAACCTTTGGCCGCTAGGCTTCGAGCATGGGGGCTGCTCGGTGACTAGTGGGGCATAGGTGATCATACAAGCATTTCTTCGCTGGGTGGAAACGGCGAAAGGCAGCGAACGTGCCGGTGCTGCCAGTGCGCTTGGTCGCGCCTATGCTGAAGCCGCTGTGAACGGCATCGATCGGCGAGCGGCCGAAATGGCCATGACCTTTCTCCTCGACGATCCTTCGCCCAAGGTGCGTCGATCTCTTGCCGAGGCGCTGGCCGATTGCCCGATTGTACCGCGCTCGATCATCAAGGCGCTTGCGCAGGATCAGCCCGAGATCGCCTACGTCACCATTTCCCGCTCTCCCGTCCTGAACGACGAAGATCTTGTCGACATGACGGCGGACGGCGGCGCGGAGCTGCGGGCGATGATCGCCTCCCGTAGCGCCGTCTCATGCGCGGTTGCGGCTGCGATCGCCGAGATTGGCGGCGAGGAAGAGGTGCTCATTCTGTTGGAAAACCCGGGGGCCAGACTTTCTCCGGGCTCGTTGCGGCGAATAGCCGACCGCCTCGGCGATAGCGTGGCCGCCCGTGGCCTGTTGCTCGAGCGTCATGATCTGCCGAGCGACGCGCGCCAGATACTCGCCGAAAAAGTCGGCGCGGCGCTTGCGGCCTCCGACCTGGTACGCGCCGTTGTGGGCGAGGAGCGGGCACAGCGTGTCGTGCGGGAGTCTTGCGATGCGGCAGCGCTGACGCTTTCCTCGGCCTCCGCGAGGGAGGAATTGCAGCGGATGGTTGCCGGTCTCCGCAAAGCCGGCCGCCTGACGCCGGCTCTGCTGTTGACGGCGCTTTGCAGCGGCAGGACGGAGTTTTTTTCCGCGGCGATCGTGGATCTGTCCGGAGTCCCGGAAAAGCGTGTCCGATCGATCCTTTCGGGCGGGCGGTTCCACTCGATCAGGGCTCTCCTCGAAACTGCGGGTCTTGGCCGTGAAGTAAGCGGAGTGTTTTCGGAGGCCGTATTGTTCTGCCAATGCGAGGCAGATGCGGATCACGATGGAGTCTCGCCCTCCGTGGCCGCCAGACTTTCGAATCGCCTTCGCCGCCGAAGCCGCGGCGCATATCACGTCGTCGCCGAACTGGCGGAACGGCTGGCTTTTGCCGAGCAGCGGCAGAGGGCGCGCGACTACGCGTCGCAATCCCGCCAGGCCGCGTAAGAGGACTTGATTACCTCAATTGCCGAATCGGCGCGCCACCCACGAATAGCCGTCTTCGACGTAGTGGACCGGTGCGCTGACGATCGCCTTCAGTTTCTCCCGGTCGGGTACCGCGCCGCTGATCAATGCCAAAGCGCGCCTCGGCAAGGTTGGTTCTCCGCCTTCCGCCGCTGGGGGTGTGTTTTGCTGCAGGCCCGGCTCGGTCGGAAGCGTTGCATTCATCTCCGGAACCGGCTCGGTTTCCGCCGTCATGCCCGGCCCTGAGCTCTCGCACACGGCCACCACGACCGGGTAGCTCCTGTCGGAGAACCGCGGCAGTTCCTTTTGCGATTCCGCGTCGCACTGCACGATCGACGGCCAGTCGCCGTTCACGGTCGAGATGTAATGGCATTGGGTCACGTTGTCGTCGCAACCGAGAATGGTCATGACGATCAGGGCGGCTTTCATGGTCACTTCTTCCGTTCAGATGATGGCGACTCCCTGTTTATGGCCGTCCGATTCTTTCCAAAGAAGGGCAAAGGCCGGCCGGGCCTGAAACAAATTGTTTCTCCCCGTCACGCGGATTGATTGTGATAGCTGCGAACTTGCGTCGTTTGGCGTATTGGTCCCGGCGTCCTTCGGCGTTAGAGCGTTGGAACCGGGCGCTTCCGGGGCGGGACCGAATCGATTCCTTTGGAAGCTCACATCCAGCTTACGATCGTGCATGGGGAGAGACTGAAATGACCGCCGTAACCATCGCCGAAGAGTCGCCGCGCCAGCCGGCCGTCATCCGCCTGCTCGAATTGTCCGACGCCTATGCGGCATCGCTCTATCCGGCCGAAAGCAATCATCTGGTCGATCTGTCTCAGTTGGAGCAGCCGGCCGTATCCTTTTTCGTCGCTCGACGTGACGGCGAAATCGTCGGCTGCTGTGGCCTCGTCGAAGCAGGCGACGGTACGGCCGAGATCAAGCGGATGTTCATCGACCCGGAGGCGAGGGGGCTGAAGATTGGCAAGCTGCTCATATCGGCCCTTGAAGCCAAAGCGGCAAAGCTCGGTCTGACGGCGATCCGTCTTGAGACCGGCATCCATCAGCCGGAAGCGATCGGCCTGTACAGGGCATCCGGCTACGTGGAGCGCCCGCCCTTCGGCACCTATCTGCCGGATCCGCTGAGCCTATTCATGGAAAAACCGGTTCGGCAGGAGCCGTGAGGGCGATCACGCGTTTCAGATATCCAGGTTGTCCGCAAAAACGGCGCGCTCCTGGATGAAACGGAAGCGGGCCTCGGCTTTCGTTCCCATCAGGCTGTCGACGGCATCGCGGGTACCCTCGAAGTCGACATCGTCGATTTCGACCTTGAGGAGCGTCCGCTTGGCCGGGTCCATCGTGGTTTCCTTGAGCTGCGCGGGCAGCATCTCGCCGAGGCCTTTGAACCGCCCGAGTTCGACTTTGCCGCGGCCATTGAACTCCGTCCGCATCAGCTCTTCGCGATGCGCGTCGTCGCGGGCATAAAGCGTCTTGGAACCCTGGCTCAGGCGATAGAGCGGCGGCACGGCGAGATAGAGATGGCCGCCGCGAATCAGCTCCGGCATTTCCTGGTAGAAGAAGGTGATCAGAAGAGATGCGATGTGCGCACCGTCGACGTCGGCGTCGGTCATGATGATGATGCGCTCGTAGCGCAGGTCCTCTTCGCGATACTTCGAGCGCGTGCCGCAGCCGAGCGCCTGGACGAGATCGCCGATCTGCTGATTGGCACCGAGCTTCTCCCGGCCGGCGCTGGCGACGTTGAGAATCTTGCCGCGCAGCGGCAGGATCGCCTGGTTGGCGCGGTTGCGCGCCTGTTTGGCCGATCCGCCGGCCGAGTCCCCTTCGACGATGAAGAGTTCGGCACCTTCCGCCGTATTCTGGGCGCAGTCCGCGAGCTTGCCCGGCAGGCGCAGCTTGCGGACCGCCGTCTTGCGGCTGACTTCCTTTTCCTTGCGCCGCCGTACGCGCTCTTCGGCGCGCTCCACCACCCAGTCGAGAAGCTTGGCCGCCTCTGCCGGATTGTCGGCGAGGTAATGGTCGAAAGGATCGCGAAGCGCGTTTTCGACGATCCGCTGCGCCTCCACCGTTGCCAGCTTGTCCTTCGTCTGACCGACGAATTCCGGCTCGCGAATGAAGACCGAGAGCATGCCTGCCGCGGAGATCATGACATCGTCCGTGGTGACGATCGCAGCGCGCTTGTTCTGGGTGAGCTCGGCGTAGTTCTTGAGCCCCTTCGTCAGCGCAATGCGCAGGCCCGCCTCGTGCGTTCCCCCTTCGGGTGTCGGGATGGTGTTGCAGTAGGAATGGATCTGCTGATCGCCGCCATACCAGGTGACCGCCCATTCGAGCGAACCGTGGCCGCCGGACTTTTCCGATTTGCCGGCAAAAATCTCGCGGGTGACGGTGAATTCCTTGCCGAGCGTGGCGGCGAGATAGTCCTTGAGACCGCCGGGAAAATGAAACACGGCCCTGTCCGGGATTTCCGAACCTTCCGGCAGGAGCGCCGGATCGCAGGACCAGCGGATTTCGACGCCGCCGAAGAGATAGGCCTTGGAGCGGGCCATTCGGAAAAGCCGCGCCGGCTCGAAGCGGGCATGCGGTCCGAAGATCTGCGGGTCGGGGTGGAAGCGGACCCTGGTGCCGCGCCGGTTGTGTACGTCACCCAGGTCCTCCAGGCCGCCCTGCGCGATGCCGCGGGAGAAGCGCTGGCGATAGAGCCGGCGGTTGCGTGCAACCTCGACTTCAAGGTCGTCCGACAGTGCGTTGACCACCGAAACACCGACGCCGTGCAGGCCGCCGGAAGTCTCATAGGCCTTGCCGTCGAACTTGCCGCCGGCATGCAGCACCGTCATCACCACTTCGAGCGTCGACTTGCCGGGAAATTTCGGGTGGTTCTCGACCGGGATGCCGCGGCCGTTGTCGGTCACCGTCAGGTAGCCGTCGGCGTCCAGGCTCACATCGATGAAGTTGGCGTGCCCCGCGACCGCCTCGTCCATCGAGTTGTCGATGACCTCGGCGAACAGATGATGCAGCGCCTTTTCGTCGGTCCCGCCGATATACATGCCTGGACGGCGCCGGACCGGCTCCAGACCTTCCAGCACCTCGATTGCCGAAGCGTCGTAGTCGCTGCCGTCGCTCGTCTTGGGTGCGGGGCGCGGCGCTTCGTTACCGGCGACGGGGGCCGCGGGCTTGCGTGGCGCGGCATCCGCCGGCTTCGGCTGTTGGGGCATAGCGGAAAAAAGGTCGCTGCTGTCGTCCATGAAGCGTTCAGATCGTTCCTGTCTAAGTGTCGGCTAGGCCATAGCAAGACCGCGGCGCGGCCGCCATCCTTTGTCGCGCGAATCACCGGAATTCTGCCAGAGTCTCGCCGGAAGAGCGAACAAAAGGCGAATTTCGATGCCCCGGAGGAAGAAATACCCTTTAATGAGCCAGAATTGCCGCGCCAGTGTTGCTTGGCCGAGGCGCCGGTGGCAAGGCATGCGCCGAACGAGGGAGCCGATCGGGTGTCCATGTCCACAATTCTTTTCTCCATACGGCATCTGATCGGCGCGCTTCTTCTCGCGAGCCTTGCCGTTTCCGCAAGGGCCGAACCCCTTGAGCCCTACAAGGATGCGCTGTTTCGCTATAGCAAGCTGCTTCAGGAGGCGGATGGCGGCGACTTCCGCGTTGTCGACTACCAGGAGCTCCGCGACATCAACGAGCGCGACCAGATCCCCGAGCGGCGGGTGAAGCGCGCTTACGTGTCGCTCGGTGTCAAGAGCGTGCAGGTGAACGAGACGCTCGGTCTGGGCGAGCGGGGGCTTGAAGCCACCCGCGTCGGCCCCGATCGCGGCGCCGCATTCACCGTGATCTTCATCCATGGTCGCGGCGGCGACCGCCGTCTCGGTGCCAATGATTTCTCGTTCGGGGGCAATTTCAATCGCCTCAAAAATCTGACTGTCGTCAATGGCGGTACCTATTACGCTCCAAGCGTCAGGTCCTTCGATGCCGCGGGCGTAGCGGATATTTCGGCTCTGATCCGTTTCGCCGCGAAGCGCTCCGGCGGCCGGCCGGTGGTCCTTTCCTGTGCCTCCATGGGAAGCTTCATCTGCTGGGGCATAGCCCGCCAAGAGGCAACCGTCTCGGCCCTTGGCGGCATGATGATCATGGGCGGTCCAGCCGACCCCGACTTTCGCAAAAGTGCGGCCTACGGGGCGCGGCTGCCGATATTCTTCAGCCACGGCAGCCGCGACAGCGTCTATCCGGCCGAGTCCCAGATCGCGTTCTATCGCAGCCTCAGATCGAAGGACTATCCTGCCCGCTTCGTCCTGTTCGAAACAGGTTCGCATGGAACTCCGATCAGGATGACGGACTGGCGAGAGGCGCTGAACTGGATTCTCGACCGCTAGATCACGATGTTTTTAGGTCGGGTCGGCCTAAAAACATGAACGTGATCGATTCCAAGAAGTTGGAGCGGGATGCGGGCGGAAAACCGCACACACTTTTCCTCACCCCGCTCTAGACTAACGCGATCGGTTGTGGAGTTGACGGCGGCAATGAGGATGGACGATTCCGAGAACGCAGGGCGGTTTGGAAACCGCTCTCAACCGACCGTTTCACCCGATGACTACGAGGACGGCATGAGCTCGGTGGGGCCCATGGCGTTTCTTCCCGTGGGCAATGGCCTGAGCTATGGCGACGTTTGCCGCAATGAACTTGGGACCCTTATCGCAAGCAGGAGGCATAACCGCATCCTGTCTTTCGATCCGGGAAGTGGGACCATTCGCTGCGAGGCCGGCGCTATCCTTGCCGACCTGCTCGCGCGCGCCGTCCCGCACCGCTTTTTTCTTCCCGTGACGCCGGCGACGGGCCTCGTCACCGTCGGCGGTGCCGTCGCCAACGACGTCCACAGCGGCAATCACCATGCGCGCGGCTCCTTCGGCAATCACGTCCGGCGTCTGACCCTGCTGCGTTCGACGGGCGAACGCCTGGTCTGCTCGCCCGAGGAGAATGCAGAGCTCTTCGCTGCGACGATCGGCGGCCTGGGACTGACCGGGCTGATCCTCGACGTCGAGCTTCGGCTGATGAAGGTGCCGTCGCCGCATGTCCAGCGGCACGTGCATCGCTTCGACAGCCTCGATCGATATTTCACGCTGGCCGAACGAGCCGAAGAGGAGCACGAGTATTTCGTAGCCTGGGTCGACCAACTCGCGACGGGACGGCGCATGGGGAGGGGCGTGCTGTTCGCCGCGGATCACGCCGACGGCGCTTGCGAATATCCTGACATCCCGAAGGGGCCGAGGCTCGCCGTGCCTTTTTCTCCGCCCTTCAGTCTGTTCAACAGCGTGACGCTGAAACTGCTGAACGAATACCGCTTTCGCAAGCACGACCGTGGCGAGACCGTGTCGACGGAGACGTGGGCTTCCTACTTTCATCCTCTCGACGCGATCGGCGGGTGGCGCAGGCTCTACGGGCGGCGTGGACTCTGCCAGCATCAAAGCGTCTATCCCGTCGCGACCGCGCCGGAGACCACGGCGCGGTTGCTTGAAACAGCCCGCCGCGCCGGTCATGCGTCCGTAGGGACGAAGCTGCAGCGTTTCGGTGACATAGCCTCCCCGGGGCTTCTCTCCTTTGCGAGGCCGGGCTTCACCCTCACCATGGACTTTGCCGATCAAGGCGAGGCGACGGTCAAGCTGCTCGACGCTCTCGACGAGATTGCCGTTGTGGCCGGCGGTGCGGTCAATCCGTCCCAGGACTTCCGCATGAGCCCGGCCGTTTTCGAAGCATCATTTCCCGCCTGGAAAAGACTGGAGGCACTGCGCGATCCGGCAATGGTCTCGGACTTCTGGCGGCGCACGGCTTTGGCGCTTGGGCAAACCTAACGCTTCTGCCCCCTTATGTTCATGTCGAATTCCACGACATTGGAATAAATGGGCGTCCCGACGGTCATGCCGTAGGGCGAGCGACGGATACTGCCGCGGATCGTGAAGGAAATCGACCGCCTGTTCCAGTCGGTGAGCCTCACGTCGAAACGCTCCTTGCGGCTCTTGCCGCGGGCGGTCAGAACGCCCTCGATCGTTGCGGTGTCCGGGCCGGTCTGGCTGACGCCGGTAGAGTGGAAGGTCACGGTCTTGTGGTTGGCCGCATCGAACACTGCGCTGGAGCGCAGGAAGTCCTCGATCCTGCGCTCGGTGGACCTCACGCTCTCCGGAAAAAGCGTGAATTCCACGGAGGATCGCCCGATGTCATCGCCATCGATCCGGAATACGCCCGAGAATTTAGTGAAGCTGCCGGCAATGCCGCCGCTGCCACCCACTTGTCCGACGCTGAACTGGATACTCGAGGAGCTCGCGATGCGGTAGTTCCCGGCAGCATTCGCAAGTGCCGGCGCTTTCGCGCCCTCAACCGGCGTCCCTGCGAGGGTAAGGGCGAGAAGCGAAAGCGGCAGGGCCACTGCCATAGACTGCTTGCCTGGGCTGGTCATATGCGTTTCCTCTCGACAACGGTGTCGTCCTTCTCGGAAGTGCCGGCGGTGCTGCCGGTGCGCGGCATCCCGGAGCGAAGCATGCGGATGAGCACCAAGTCGCGCCGCACGAGATGGTGATAGAGTGCTGCCGCCGCGTGGATTGCGACCAAGCCAAGCGTCACATAGGCGAGCGTTGCATGGGCGAAGGCCCAGAACGCTTCCGAAGCCCCGGATTTCGGGAGCGGCAGATGCGGAATGACGATCAAGTTGAAATAAAAGCTCGGGATCGCCAGCGTCGAGACCGACACGACCGCCCAGCCGGACAGCGGCACGAGGAGTGCGAGCGCGATGAGCGACAGATGCGTGGCCCGCGCGGCCTTGTGCTCCATCGGGCCAAGGGTCGGAGAGGCGGCCGGACTGGTTTCCACGAGCCACCAGAGCATCCGAAACGCAGCCAGTCCCAGGGCCGTGAAGCCGAACGACTTGTGCCACTGGTAAAGCGAGAACTGCAGAGCCGGGTCGATCTCGATGCGCCGCATGACGATGCCGGCGAGGATAAGCCCGAGGATCAGAACGGCGATCGTCCAGTGAAGGGCGATCGTCACCGTTCCGAAACCGTTATCGCTGTTGCGCAGCATGGCAGTCTCCGACGCCCGGTGCGTACGTCTACGTGGCGGTAGAACGTCTCCGCCTTAGACGCCCACGGCGTCGTTTTTATTCGCTTTCGCCGGGACGATTTCCCATTGGCTCGAGCGCCGGCAACGCTGGTCGGGGTGGGCGGATTCGCCGAGCTCGGAGAGGCGACACCGAATAATCCGGCTGGTGCCTTTTTTTTACGCGAGCGATTTGCTACGCCGCTTGCCGAGACGAAGAGACCTGATCTGGAGGAGACCCCATGACGCCCGATATCCGCCCGCTCGTCGCCGGCAACTGGAAGATGAATGGAACCCGCGCGTCTCTCGATCAGATCAAGGCAATGGCCGAGGGTGTCAAAGGCGACCTTTCCGCGAGGGTGGACGCCCTGATCTGCCCGCCGGCCACATTGCTTTACGTTGCGACCGCGCTTTGCGACGACAGCCCTTTGATGATCGGGGCTCAGGACTGCCACCAGAAGCAGTCGGGAGCCCATACCGGCGAAGTCTCGGCTGAAATGGTCGCCGATTGTTTCGGCACTCATGTGATCGTCGGCCATTCCGAACGGCGCACCGATCATGGCGAAGGTGACGCACTGGTGCGTGCCAAGGCCGAGGCCGCGCATGGCGCGGATATCGTCGCGATCGTTTGCGTCGGTGAGACGGAACAGGAGCGCAAGGCCGGCCGGACGCTCGACATCCTGAAGCGCCAGCTCGCCGAGAGCCTCCCGGACCAGGCGACGTCCGAAAACACGGTGATCGCCTACGAACCCGTGTGGGCGATCGGCACCGGCCTGACGCCCACCGTGTCCGACGTCGAGGAGGCGCACGCCTTCATGCGCCGCGAGCTCGTCTCGCGCTTCGGCGCGGAAGGCGGCAAGATGCGCATCCTCTATGGAGGTTCCGTCAAGCCCTCGAATGCGAAGGAACTCATGGGCGTTGCCAATGTCGACGGCGCCCTGATCGGCGGCGCGAGCTTGAAAGCGGATGATTTCCTCGCCATCTACAGGGCCTATGAAGAATTGACTGCCTGATTGCCGCGGGACTTGGAATAGCTGGCGGCTTGGTATAAAGAGGCGCCAAATTTGACGCGGCCCCACGGTGAGGCCGGCGCCGTTCGATTCGCATGCCCCGCAGAGGGCAGGACTGGAAGCTGATGCAGACCATACTACTCGTCATCTATCTCATGGTGGTCGTCGCCCTGATCGGCGTCGTTCTCATTCAGCGTTCCGAAGGCGGCGGTCTCGGAATCGGCGGCGGCTCGGGCTTCATGTCTGCGCGTGGCACGGCCAATGCGCTGACCCGAACGACCGCCATTCTGGCCTTCCTTTTCTTCGCCCTGGCGCTGGCGATGGGCATTCTTTCGCGCTACGAGCCGCAGGCGACCGACATTCTCGACCGTATCCCGGGAACGAGCTCGAGCGGCGGCGTTCTCGATTCGCTCGGTGGCGGTCAGACCGCACCGGCCGGCGGAAACACCGAGACTCCGGCCAACGGCAACGGCGCCAACAACGCCGCCCCGGCAGGTGGTACTGCCGCGCCTCAGGCCCCGGCAGATGCCGCGCCTGCCGCTCCGGCTCCCGCGGCCCCGGCTGCTGGCGCCAACGGCAATACGGGATCGCAAGTTCCGAGCGGTCAGTAAGGCCGCAAATCAGAAGATCTGCCGGCGGATGGCTTCATCCGCCGGTTTTGTTTTGTGTGAAATCCGCCCTTCCGCACGGAAAATTCTGAAAGATGAATTTTTCGGTGGCGGAATCGTTTGTGAAAAGGTATCCGGTGACTCCCATGGCGCGATATGTATTCATCACTGGCGGCGTGGTCTCCTCCCTCGGAAAAGGCATCGCTGCGGCCGCTCTTGGAGCGTTGCTGCAGGCGCGTGGCTACCGTGTGAGGCTGCGCAAGCTCGATCCCTACCTGAACGTCGATCCGGGCACCATGAGCCCCACCCAGCACGGCGAGGTGTTCGTCACCGACGACGGCGCGGAGACGGATCTCGATCTCGGGCACTACGAGCGTTTCACGGGCCGCTCGGCGACCAAGACCGACAACATCACCACAGGGCGGATCTACAAGAACATTATCGACAAGGAGCGGCGCGGCGACTATCTCGGCGCGACGGTCCAGGTGATCCCGCACGTCACAAATGAAATCAAGAACTTCGTCACCGAAGGCAATGAGGACTACGATTTCGTCATCTGCGAAATCGGCGGCACCGTCGGCGATATCGAGGCGATGCCTTTCATGGAGGCGATCCGCCAGCTCGGCAACGACCTGCCGCGCGGGACCGCCGTCTACGTCCATTTGACGCTGATGCCCTACATTCCGGCCGCGGGCGAGCTGAAGACGAAGCCGACCCAGCATTCCGTGAAAGAACTGCAGGCGCTCGGCATTCACCCGGATATCCTGCTCGTGCGCGCCGACCGCGAAATTCCGGAAGCGGAACGCCGCAAGCTGTCGCTCTTCTGCAATGTCCGCCAGTCCGCGGTCATCCAGGCGCTCGACGTCGCTTCGATCTATGACGTGCCGATCGCCTATCACAAGGAAGGGCTCGACAACGAAGTGCTTGCCGCCTTCGGCATCGAGCCGGCGCCGAAGCCGCGCATGGAAGCCTGGGAAGACGTGGCGCACCGGATCCGCACCCCGGAAGGCGAGGTGACGATCGCGATCGTCGGAAAATATACCGGCCTGAAGGATGCCTATAAGTCGCTGATCGAGGCGCTCTACCATGGCGGCATCGCCAATCGCGTCAAGGTCAAGCTCGAATGGATCGAGTCGGAGGTCTTCGAAAAGGAGGACCCGGCGCCTTATCTGGAAAAGGTCCACGGCATTCTCGTTCCGGGCGGCTTCGGCGAACGCGGCTCGGAAGGCAAGATCAATGCGGCGCGCTTCGCCCGCGAGCGTAAGGTGCCCTATTTCGGCATCTGCTTCGGCATGCAGATGGCCGTCGTAGAAGCGGCGCGCAATCTCGCCGGTATCGAAAAGGCGTCCTCGACGGAGTTCGGCCCGACCAAGGAGCCGGTCGTCGGCCTGATGACCGAGTGGGTGAAGGGCAATGAACTCGAGAAGCGGTCGGCCGCGGGCGATCTCGGCGGCACCATGCGCCTCGGCGCCTATCGCGCGGCCTTGAAGCCCGACACCAAGATCGCCGCGATCTATGGGTCGCCCGATATTTCCGAGCGTCATCGCCACCGCTACGAGGTCAATGTAGATTATAAGAGCCGCCTGGAATCCTGCGGCCTGATCTTCTCCGGCATGTCCCCGGATGGCGTTCTGCCGGAGACGATCGAGTATCCCGACCATCCCTGGTTCATCGGCGTTCAGTACCATCCGGAACTGAAGTCGCGTCCGCTCGATCCGCACCCGCTCTTTTCGAGCTTCATCGAGGCAGCGCTCGAACAGTCCCGGCTCGTGTAGCCGGGTCGCCGAACGGGCAATCACTTCTGCGGCCGCCTGCAAGAGGCGGCCGTTCGCATTTCCGGTCACGGTTCCTGGCGCCCGCCGCCGCGCTTGCAATCGGCGGTCAAAAGTTGCAAACAGCGGCAAACCGGTCATCAGGGAATCCGCCATGAGCCAATCCAAGCGAACCGCCCGCCCGCTCGATCATCTCGTGCTGCCGGTGGCCGATCTCGCGCGGACGAGGCAGCGCCTGGCGGCGCTCGGCTTCACGGTTGCCGATGAGGCACGCCACCCGTTCGGCACCGCAAATGCCTGCGTCTTCTTCTCGGATAACACCTATCTGGAGCCGCTCGCCGTCGCTTCGCGGGAAGAGTGCGAGGCAGCCGCGCTTGAGGGCAACGCCTTCGTGGCGCGTGACCAGGCTTTTCGCTTTCGCCAGGGGGCCGAGGGTCTGTCGGCCGTCGTGCTCGGGACGCCGGACGCTGCCGAAGATCACATCCGGTTCCGCTCCCGCGGCATTTCCGGCGGCGAAATGCTCGAATTCTCACGGCCTATGCGGCTGCCCGACGGGCGCGAAGGGCTCGGTTCCTTCCGGCTTTCCTTTGCAGCGGATCTGCGTTCGCCGGACTTTTTCCTTTTTGCCTGTCAGCGCCTGCGTGCGCTGCCGGTCGACAGCAGCTCGCTTCACCGCCATGGAAACGGCGTGCTCGGCATTGCCGAGGTCGTGCTTTCGGAGCAGAACCCGACGGACTTCCAGTATCTTCTGCAGGAAGCCGTGGACGAGCGCGAGGTCTCGGCCCATTCCTTCGGCATGGACATCCAGGCGGGCAGTGCCAAAATCAGCGTCCTGACCCCGGCCGGCGTGCAGGCATTCTTCGGTCGCTCAATCGAGGGGGCAGAGCGCGGCTTGCGGGGTCGCGCCGTGGTCTTCCGCGTGAGCGATCTGGAGGCTACGCGGGCGCTGTTTGCGCAGAACGATATCGAATTCGCAGAAATGGGCGGACGCCTCATCGTTCCGGAAGCGCCGGGGCAGGGTGTAATCTTCGCCTTTGGAGGATGATGATGGAAACCAATTCAAGAGTCGTCGTCGGCGAAGGTGCCGGCCAGGTGGTGTTCTCGCAGAAGGAACGGCTGACACTGATCGCCGGACCGTGTCAGATGGAGAGCCGCGAACACGCCTTCACGATTGCGGGGGAGCTCGTCGAGCTCTGCAAATCGCTCGGGCTCGGACTCGTTTATAAATCTTCTTTCGACAAGGCGAACCGCACCTCGCTCTCCGGCAAGCGCGGCATCGGGCTCGACAAGGCGATGGAGGTCTTCGCCGACCTCAAGCGGGAGTTCGGTTTTCCGGTCCTGACGGACATCCATACGGAAGAGCAATGCGCTGCCGTGGCCGAGATCGTCGACATCCTGCAGATCCCGGCCTTTCTGTCACGGCAGACGGATCTGCTCGTCGCCGCGGCGAAGACGGGGCGGGCGATCAACGTCAAGAAGGGCCAGTTCCTCGCCCCTTGGGACATGAAAAATGTCCTTGCCAAGTTCACCGAGAGCGGCAACCCGAACGTGCTCCTCTGCGAGCGCGGCGCTTCCTTCGGCTATAATACGCTGGTCTCCGACATGCGCTCGCTGCCGATCATGGCGGCACTCGGCGCTCCGGTGGTCTTCGATGCGACCCATTCCGTGCAGCAGCCGGGCGGTCAGGGAGGCTCCACGGGCGGCCAGCGTGAGTTCGTCGAGACATTGGCGCGCGCGGCCGTCGCCGTCGGTGTCGCCGGCGTCTTCGTAGAGACCCACGAGGATCCCGACAACGCGCCTTCCGACGGTCCGAACATGGTGCCGCTGAAGGACATGCCGCGGCTGCTTGAAAAGCTGCTGGCCTTCGACGCCGTTGCGAAAGCGTGAGCCCCGGCTTCCCGCTTCGTGAATTTTTCATGAAGCGGGCCGGCGGCCGGATTTTGCAATCCCGGCGCCATTGTAATTTCGGGGCCGTGAATTAAGACAGGCCGACCATTATCATCGTCCATAAGGGAAGAGATCAT
The DNA here is from genome assembly GCF_002885915.1 of Sinorhizobium sp. M4_45. Classification (NCBI taxonomy): domain Bacteria; kingdom Pseudomonadati; phylum Pseudomonadota; class Alphaproteobacteria; order Hyphomicrobiales; family Rhizobiaceae; genus Sinorhizobium; species Sinorhizobium sp. M4_45. The sequence goes on along the minus strand of NZ_NWVE01000012.1, from coordinate 184,772 downwards.
GACTGCAATCATCGACATCATCGGCAGAGAGATACTCGACAGCCGCGGCAACCCGACCGTCGAGGTCGATGTCCATCTCGAGGATGGCAGTTTCGGTCGCGCGGCGGTTCCCTCGGGCGCCTCCACCGGTGCGCATGAAGCCGTCGAACTGCGCGATGGCGGCACGCGTTACCTCGGCAAGGGCGTCGAACGCGCCGTCGATGCGGTGAACGGCGAGATATTCGAAGCGATCGGCGGCCTCGACGCTGAAAACCAGATTCAGATCGACCGTACCATGATCGAGCTCGACGGCACGCCGAACAAGTCGCGCCTCGGCGCCAACGCCATTCTCGGCGTTTCGCTCGCCGTCGCCAAGGCCGCCGCGGAAGCCTCGGGCCTGCCGCTCTACCGCTATGTCGGCGGCCCGAATGCGCATCTTCTGCCCGTTCCGATGATGAACATCATCAATGGCGGCGCTCACGCCGACAATCCGATCGACTTCCAGGAATTCATGATCATGCCGGTCGGCGCCGAGACCCTGAAGGACGCCGTCCGCATGGGTTCGGAAGTCTTCCACACGCTGAAGAAGCAGCTTGCCGCGGACGGCCACAACACCAATGTCGGCGACGAAGGCGGCTTCGCGCCGGGCCTCGCTTCCGCGCCGGCAGCCCTCGACTTCATCATGAAGTCGATCGAGAAGGCCGGCTACAAACCGGGCGAGGACATGTATGTCGCTCTCGACTGCGCTTCGACCGAATTCTTCAAGGACGGCAAGTACGTCCTCGAGGGTGAGGGCCGTACGCTGGAGCCGGGCGCCATGGCCGAGTATCTCGCCGAGCTCGCCGGCAAATATCCGATCATCTCGATCGAGGACGGCATGGCTGAAGACGATTGGGACGGCTGGAAATCCTTGACCGACCTCGTCGGCAACAAGTGCCAGCTCGTCGGCGACGACCTGTTCGTGACCAATTCTGCGCGCCTGCGCGACGGCATCAAGATGGGCGTCGCGAACTCCATCCTCGTCAAGGTCAACCAGATCGGGTCGCTTTCGGAAACGCTCGACGCGGTCGAGACCGCGCACAAGGCGCGTTACACCGCCGTCATGTCGCACCGCTCCGGCGAGACCGAGGATTCGACGATTGCCGACCTTGCGGTCGCCACCAATTGCGGTCAGATCAAGACCGGCTCGCTCGCACGTTCCGACCGGCTCGCCAAGTACAACCAGCTGATCCGTATCGAAGAGCAGCTCGGCCCGCAGGCGCAATATGCCGGCCGCTCCGTGTTGCGCGGTTGATTGAAAGGCGGGGGCATCTGATCCTCTCGCGGGACGATTGCCCTGGGGCAGACGATAAACGTTTGACCTTCGCATGCCCAAAACTGCTACGGGTTCTCCCCCCTTGTGGGGGGAGACGACAAGCGGCCTGACCAGTCGGTTTCTCTCCGTAGCAACGGTTCCGCCAGAGGAGCAGCCCTGGCGGTTTGACGGGGAGAAGGGAAAAGCGGCGGCGCTACGAGTCTCCTTCGCCCCGCTTGCGAGCCGACCGCTCCGTCCTCCGAGTTCTCTTTCCATTCGCAAATTGCTTATGGTCAACCGTCGGTTAATCACTCGACGCTAGTCTTCATCTCCGTACTGCGTATTGGAGCGGGCGCGGGACAATGGTTTGCAGTATCTCCTGCAGCCCGCGCCAACTCAATTCAGGGCATGAGCGATGTGGACACGGCATCATAAGAAGCGGAGACTGGGGCGATTGGTGGTGCCGTTGCTGGCGGTCGCCTTCCTTTCCTATTTCGGCTATCATTCGATCCATGGCGGTTATGGTCTGGAGGCGACGAAGGAGTTTGACCGTCAGATTGCCGAGCGGCAGGCACGGCTGGACGAGCTCACTCAGACGCGAAAAATCCTGGAAAAGGAAGTCGAGCTGATGAGCGACGGTTCGCTCGAGAGAGACATGCTGGATGAGAAGGCTCGCCTCGCGCTCAACATGTCGCGCAGCGACGAGATCGTTATTTTCCACCATTCTGAGGATTAGCCTGAAATGGGTTAATCTAAAATTCGCGTTATATATCAACGTGTTGACGCGAATAATAGCCATGCAAATATAGCATTGCTGCCGCGCTTTTCTTTCCCTATGGTAGCCGCCAAAGGCTAACCATTGGGAGGAACGAATGGCTCCGCGAAAATCCGCGTCCGTTTCCAGCCGCAAGACCGCTGCCAAGCCGGCCAAGAAAGATTTTGCCGGCGGCACGATCGCCGAATTCTCCAAGGAAGACGATCTCAAGGCCTACCGCGAAATGCTGTTGATCCGGCGTTTCGAGGAAAAGGCCGGCCAGCTTTACGGCATGGGATTCATCGGTGGTTTCTGTCACCTCTATATCGGCCAGGAAGCCGTCGTCGTCGGGATGCAGCTGGCGCTGAAAGAGGGCGACCAGGTCATCACCGGCTATCGCGACCATGGCCACATGCTCGCCTGCGGCATGAGTGCGCGCGGCGTGATGGCGGAGCTCACCGGTCGCCGTGGCGGCCTTTCCAAGGGGAAGGGCGGCTCGATGCACATGTTCTCCAAGGAGAAGCACTTCTACGGCGGCCACGGCATCGTCGGTGCACAGGTCTCGCTCGGGACCGGCCTCGCTTTCGCCAACAGGTATCGCGGCAACGACAATGTAAGCCTCGCCTATTTCGGCGACGGTGCGGCGAACCAGGGTCAGGTCTATGAGAGCTTCAACATGGCCGCTCTCTGGAAGCTGCCGGTGATCTACATCGTCGAGAACAACCGTTATGCCATGGGTACCTCCGTGTCGCGGGCATCGGCGCAGACCGATTTCTCCCAGCGCGGCGCTTCCTTCGGCATTCCCGGCTATCAGGTCGACGGCATGGATGTCCGCGCCGTCAAGGCCGCTGCCGACGAGGCGGTCGAACATTGCCGTTCCGGCAAGGGCCCGATCATCCTCGAAATGCTGACCTACCGCTATCGCGGCCATTCGATGTCCGATCCGGCGAAGTATCGCTCGAAGGACGAAGTGCAGAAGATGCGTTCGGAGCATGATCCGATCGAGCAGGTGAAGGCCCGTCTGACGGATAAAGGCTGGGCCACCGAGGACGAACTGAAGCAGATCGACAAGGAGGTTCGCGACATCGTGGCGGACAGTGCCGATTTCGCCCAGTCTGATCCGGAGCCGGATGTCTCCGAGCTCTACACCGATATCCTGCTTTGATCCGGGGAGGGACAAATATGCCTGTAGAAATCCTTATGCCTGCCCTTTCCCCGACAATGGAGGAAGGCACGCTCTCCAAGTGGCTGAAGAACGAGGGGGACAAGGTGTCCTCCGGCGACGTCATCGCAGAAATCGAAACCGACAAGGCCACGATGGAAGTGGAAGCGGTAGACGAAGGCACGATCGGCAAGCTGCTGATTGAAGCCGGCACCGAGGGTGTGAAGGTGAACACGCCGATCGCCGTGCTGTTGCAGGATGGCGAAGCCGCAAGCGACATCGATTCCATGAAGGCCGAAGCCCCGAAAGCGGAAGCACCGAAGCCGGCCGAGGCGGAAGCGCCGGCTGCTTCCGCGGCGCCCGTCGCGGCGCAGCCCAAGGCGGTTCCTTCCGACCCGGCTATTCCGGCCGGAACCGAAATGGTGACGATGACCGTCCGCGAAGCGCTTCGCGACGCGATGGCCGAAGAGATGCGCGCCAATGAGGACGTCTTCGTCATGGGCGAAGAGGTCGCCGAATACCAGGGCGCCTACAAGGTCACGCAGGGCCTGTTGCAGGAATTCGGTGCGCGCCGCGTGGTCGACACGCCGATCACGGAACATGGCTTTGCCGGCGTCGGCGTCGGCGCGGCGATGACGGGTCTGCGCCCGATCGTCGAGTTCATGACCTTCAACTTCGCCATGCAGGCGATAGACCAGATCATCAACTCGGCCGCCAAGACGCTCTATATGTCCGGCGGCCAGATGGGCGCGCCGATCGTCTTCCGCGGGCCGAGCGGTGCTGCTGCCCGCGTCGCCGCGCAGCACTCCCAATGCTATGCCGCCTGGTACAGCCACATTCCGGGCCTGAAGGTCGTCATGCCCTATACGGCGGCAGACGCGAAGGGGCTGCTCAAGGCAGCCATCCGCGATCCGAACCCGGTGATCTTCCTCGAAAACGAGATCCTTTACGGCCAGTCCTTCGAAGTGCCGAAGCTCGACGATTTCGTGCTGCCGATCGGTAAGGCCCGCATTCATCGTGTCGGCAAGGACGCGACGCTCGTCTCCTTCGGCATCGGCATGACCTATGCGATCAAGGCCGCGGCGGAGCTCGAGGCGCAGGGTATCGACGTCGAGATCATCGACCTTCGCACGATCCGTCCGATGGACCTGCCGACCGTCATCGAATCCGTCAAGAAGACCGGCCGCCTGGTTACCGTCGAGGAAGGCTATCCTCAATCCTCCGTCGGCACCGAGATCGCCACCCGCGTCATGCAGCAGGCCTTCGACTATCTCGATGCGCCGATCCTGACGATCGCCGGCAAGGACGTGCCGATGCCTTATGCGGCCAACCTTGAAAAGCTTGCTCTGCCGAATGTCGCGGAAGTCGTCGATGCGGTGAAAGCCGTCTGCTACAAATAAAGGGGGTCGTTCGATGCCAATCAACATCACCATGCCGGCCCTCTCTCCGACCATGGAAGAAGGCAATCTGGCCAAATGGCTGGTCAAGGAAGGCGACAAGGTCAAGTCCGGCGATGTGATCGCCGAGATCGAGACCGACAAGGCGACGATGGAAGTGGAAGCCGTCGACGAGGGCACGGTCGCCAAGATCGTCGTTCCCGCCGGCACTGAAGGCGTCAAGGTCAATGCGCTGATCGCGGTTCTCGCCGGCGAGGGCGAAGACATCGCGACTGCCGCCAAGGGCGGCAACGGTGCAGCGGGAGCAGCCCCGGCACCGAAGCCGCAGGAAACAGGCGAAACGGCACCGGCACCCGCCGCCGCGCCGGCACCGCAGGCTGCTGCTCCGGCTTCTCCTGCACCCGCCGCCGACGGCGAAGGCAAGCGGATCTTTTCGTCGCCGCTGGCCCGCCGCATCGCTAAGGAGGCAGGCATCGACCTTTCGGCGATCGCCGGTTCCGGACCGCATGGCCGCGTCGTCAAGAAGGACGTCGAGGCAGCCGTTTCCGGCGGCGCAGCCAAGCCCGCCGCCGCGCCGGCAGCAGCTCCGGCCCCGGCGACGCTCGCAAAGGGCATGTCGGAGGATGCCGTCCTCAAGCTCTTCGAGCCGGGCTCCTACGAACTCGTGCCGCATGACGGCATGCGCAAGACGATCGCCAAACGCCTTGTCGAATCGAAGCAGACGATCCCGCACTTCTATGTTTCGGTCGATTGCGAGCTCGACGCGCTTCTGGCGCTGCGCGCCCAGCTGAACGCCGCAGCACCTGAAAAGGATGGTAAGCCGGTCTACAAGCTTTCCGTGAATGACATGGTGATCAAGGCGCTTGCTCTGGCATTGCGCGACGTTCCGGATGCGAATGTGTCCTGGACCGATCAGAACATGGTCAAGCACAAGCACGCGGACGTCGGCGTCGCTGTTTCCATCCCCGGCGGCCTGATCACGCCGATCGTCCGCCAGGCGGAGTTGAAAAGCCTCTCGGCGATCTCCAACGAGATGAAGGATCTCGGCAAGCGCGCCAAGGAGCGCAAGCTGAAGCCGGAAGAATATCAGGGCGGCACCACGGCCGTTTCGAATATGGGCATGATGGGCGTGAAGGACTTCGCCGCCGTCGTCAATCCGCCCCACGCGACGATCCTCGCGGTCGGCGCCGGCGAGGACCGTGTCGTCGTCAAGAACAAGGAGATGGTCATCGCCAATGTGATGACCGTCACGCTTTCGACCGACCATCGCTGCGTCGATGGCGCGCTCGGCGCCGAGTTGCTCGCCGCCTTCAAGCGCTACATCGAAAACCCGATGGGCATGCTCGTCTGATGCGATCCGGACCGGCTTTCCAGCCGGTCCTTTCCCCATGAAAAGCGAGTAGGCAGATGAAGACAGTCCTTTGCTACGGTGACAGTCTGACCTGGGGATACGATGCAAGCGGTTCCGGCCGGCATGCGCTGGAGGACCGCTGGCCGAGCGTGCTGCAGAATGCGCTCGGTTCGAATGTGCATGTCGTCGCCGAAGGGCTGAACGGGCGGACGACCGCCTATGACGACCATCTCGCCGATTGCGACCGGAACGGGGCGCGTGTCCTTCCGACGCTCCTGCACACCCACGCGCCAATCGATCTCATCCTCCTCATGCTCGGCTCGAACGATATGAAGCCGATCATTCACGGCACCGCTTTCGGTGCGGTGAAGGGTATCGAGCGCCTCGTCAATCTGGTGCGCAGGCACGACTGGCCGACGGAAACGGAGGAGGGGCCCGAAATCCTCATCGTCTCGCCGCCGCCGCTCTGCGAGACGGCAAACAGCGCTTTTGCCGCCATGTTCGCGGGTGGGGTCGAGCAATCCGCAATGCTGGCGCCGCTTTATCGCGATCTCGCCGACGAGCTCGACTGCGGCTTCTTCGACGGCGGATCAGTGGCCAGGACGACGCCGATCGACGGTGTCCACCTCGACGCGGAGAACACCCGGGCGGTCGGCAGAGGTTTGGAGCCTGTCGTGCGGATGATGCTCGGGCTTTGACGATGACGGCTGGCGCGACCCTCAGGCCTGCGAATCGAAGCGAGGCAGCGGAACTTGCGATCCTGATCGACATCGCCTCACACGGCTTTGCCTCATGGCTCTGGTACGGCGGCGTTCTGAGCAAATCCGCGGAAACCGCCTTCGAGCATGGCCGCAACGTGCTGCGTCGGGATACCGGGCCGGGTGCCTGGCGCGATGCGGTGGTGGCCGAAATCGGAGACGAGATCGTCGGCATGTCGGTTTCCTACGGCATCGATGCATCGATTCTCGAGATCGAGCCGAAACATCCCGTGCTTGCGCCCTTGCTTTTCCTGCAGAAGCAGGTGGTCGGCCACTGGTTCATCGATAGCCTCGGCGTTTACCGCCATCACCGTGGTAAAGGCATTGGCCGCGCTCTGCTCGAGAACGAGATTTCCCGCGCTGGGCAGGGGCCGGTGAGCCTGATCACCGAAAGCCACAATGAAACGGCGCAGGCGCTCTACAGGATGAACGGCTTCGAGGAGGTGGCGCGGGCGGAGGCCGTGCCGCTCTTCGAAGACAGCAGAAAACACGACTGGGTGCTTTTCACCCGCAACGCCGCTTGACCAAAGGTAGGAAAAACATGGCTGAGAATTACGACGTGATCGTTGTCGGTTCGGGTCCGGGCGGATACGTGACCGCCATTCGTTCGGCGCAGCTGGGCTTGAAGACGGCGATCGTCGAGCGGGAGCATTTGGGCGGGATCTGCCTCAACTGGGGCTGCATTCCGACCAAGGCGCTGTTGCGCTCCGCCGAAATTCTCGACCATGCCAACCATGCCAAGAACTACGGGCTGACCCTCGAAGGCAAGATGACCGCCAACGTCAAGGATGTCGTCGCCCGCTCGCGCGGCGTCTCTGCGCGGCTGAACGGCGGCGTCGCCTTCCTGATGAAGAAGAACAAGGTGGACGTGATCTGGGGCGAGGCGAAGCTCACCAAACCCGGCGAGATCGTCGTCGGCGCGCCGTCCAAGCCGGCCGTCCAGCCGCAGAACCCGGTTCCGAAGGGCGTCAAGGGAGAGGGGACCTATACGGCCAAGCACATCATCGTCGCGACCGGCGCGCGCCCGCGAGCGCTCCCCGGCATCGAGCCGGACGGCAAGCTGATCTGGACCTATTTCGAGGCGATGAAGCCGGAGGAGTTCCCGAAGTCGCTGCTCGTCATGGGCTCCGGCGCGATCGGCATCGAATTCGCGAGCTTCTACCGCTCGATGGGCGTCGACGTGACGGTCGTCGAACTGCTGCCGCAGATCATGCCGGTCGAGGATGCGGAAATTTCCGCCTTGGCCCGTAAGCAGCTCGAAAAGCGCGGCCTGAAAATCATCACCGATGCCAAGGTGACGAAGGTCGAGAAGGGCGCGAACGACGTCACGGCGCATGTGGAGACGAAGGACGGCAAGGTCACGCCGATCAAGGCGGACCGTCTGATCTCCGCCGTCGGCGTTCAGGGCAACATCGAGAATCTCGGCCTCGAGGCTCTCGGCGTGAAGACCGACCGCGGCTGCATCGTCACCGATGGCTACGGCAAGACCAATGTCGCGGGCATCTATGCGATCGGCGACGTCGCCGGGCCGCCGATGCTGGCCCACAAGGCCGAGCATGAGGGCGTCATCTGCATCGAGAAGATTGCCAGGGTTCCCGGCGTGCACGCACTCGACAAGGGCAAGATCCCGGGCTGCACCTATTGCGACCCGCAGGTCGCCTCCGTGGGCCTTACGGAAGCAAAGGCCAAGGAACTCGGCCGCGACATCCGCGTCGGCCGATACAGCTTCGGCGCAAACGGCAAGGCGATCGCGCTCGGCGAAGACCAGGGCCTGATCAAGACCATCTTCGACAAGAAGACCGGCGAACTCATCGGCGCCCATATGGTAGGCGCCGAAGTGACGGAACTCATCCAGGGCTTCGTCGTCGCCATGAACCTGGAGACGACCGAAGAGGAACTGATGCACACGGTGTTCCCGCACCCGACCCTCTCGGAGATGATGAAGGAAAGCGTGCTCGATGCCTACGGCAGAGTATTGAACGCCTGATGACGCGCGGCCGTCCGGAACTTTCGGCTTTTTCACGCATTGATTGCATGACATCTACAATGCGGGGAGGTTCTCATGAGCTTGAATGGCGTAGGTATCCTGGCGGCGATCATCATCGGCGGGCTTGCCGGCTGGCTGGCGGAAAAATTCATGAACAGCCAGATGGGGCTGTTCGCCAACATCATTCTCGGCATTATCGGCGCCGTGGTGTTGAATTTCATTCTAGCGGCGCTCGGCATGGCTTACAGCGGCTGGATCGCCTATCTCATCATCGGATTCATCGGTGCCTGCCTGTTGATCGCAGCTGGCCGCGCCGTCCGAGGGTAGGGCCATTCACCCATCGCTTGCCGTCAGGCTGCCATGCAAATGGTGGCCTGACTTTTCATGTCCGGCTGTTTATATAAGGCGACAAGGTGCGGGCGGCCTTGTTGCCGCTCGCCCGTCACTATGAAGGAAGACACATGGTAACGGTTTTCGACGCCGTCTCGGATCGGGCGCAGCGTGTTCGTCACCCGGAAAAGGCCCACCGGCCAGACACCGAGGTCCTGCGCAAGCCGGACTGGATCCGTGTGAAGGCACCGACCTCCAAGGGGTATCAGGAGACCCGTTCGATCGTGAAGAGCCATAAGCTCGTTACGGTCTGCGAGGAAGCCGGGTGCCCGAACATCGGCGAGTGCTGGGACAAGAAGCACGCGACGTTCATGATCATGGGCGAGATCTGCACGCGTGCCTGTGCCTTCTGCAATGTCGCGACGGGCAAGCCCAATGCCCTCGATCTGGACGAGCCCGCAAATGTCGCCAAGGCGGTGAAGCAGATGGGCCTGAGCCATGTCGTCATCACCTCCGTCGATCGCGACGACCTCGACGATGGCGGCGCCGAGCATTTCGAGAAGGTCATCTTCGCGATCCGGGAAGCCTCGCCGGAAACCACGATCGAAATCCTGACGCCCGATTTCCTGCGCAAGCCCGGCGCGCTGGAGCGTGTCGTGGCCGCCAAGCCGGACGTTTTCAACCACAATCTCGAAACGGTTCCGTCCAACTACCTGACGGTCAGACCGGGCGCGCGCTATTTCCACTCGATCCGGCTTCTGCAGCGCGTGAAGGAACTCGATCCCACCATGTTCACCAAGTCGGGCATCATGGTCGGCCTCGGCGAGGAGCGCAACGAAGTGCTGCAGCTGATGGACGACCTGCGTACCGCCGATGTCGATTTCCTGACGATCGGCCAATATCTGCAGCCGAGCCGCAAGCATCACAAGGTCGAGAAATTCGTCACTCCGGAAGAATTCAAGTCCTACGAGACGGTGGCCTACACCAAGGGCTTCCTGATGGTGTCCTCGAGCCCGCTGACCCGCTCGTCCCACCATGCCGGGGACGACTTCGCCCGGCTCAAGGCGGCACGCGAGAAGAAGCTGGCGGCTGCGGCGGAGTAGTCCGCCTGCTTCCGCCCCTCATCCGGCCTGCCGGCCACCTTCTCCCCGCAGGCGGGGCGAAGGAGCCTCGTGGCAACACTCCGCGACCCCCAGCGAGAAGCCGGGCACAAATGCGCCGCCTCCTTGATCTTCTCGCGCTGCAGCCTTAACTCACAATCCATGCCCCATTTCGAAACCAACCACGTCGTCAAGCACTCGGCCGAGCAGATGTTCGCTCTCGTCGCCGATGTCGAGCGCTATCCGGAGTTCCTGCCCCTTTGCGAAGCGCTGAGCGTACGCTCACGCAAGGAGCGCGACGGCAAGGTGCTGCTGCTTGCCGACATGACCGTGGGCTACAAGGCGATCCGGGAAACATTCACGACGCAGGTGCTTCTCAAAAGGGAAGAGCGGATCATCGACGTCAATTATATCGAGGGTCCGTTCAAGTACCTCGACAATGTCTGGCGTTTCGAGCCCGTGAACGATAACCAATCGATCGTGCATTTCTGCATCGACTATGAATTCAAGAGCCGCCTTCTGGGCGCGCTCATGGGCTCGATGTTCGATCGCGCCTTCCGCATGTTCTCCGAAGCATTCGAAAAGCGGGCGGATGTGATCTACGGGGCGTGAGCCAGTTCTGCGACCAGATCGAGCGCCGTGTGCACGGTGGCAAGCCGCACCGCAGCCCGGCCGATGTCTCCGTAACGCATCTCCCGGTGAGCCGTCGCGCCGTTACGGGCGGCGGCGGCGAGATGAACGAGGCCAACGGGCTTCTCGGCGGAGCCGCCGCCCGGGCCGGCTATGCCCGTGACGGCTATGGCGATATCGGCGGCTGAGTGCGAAACCGCTCCGCGGGCCATTTCGATGGCCGTCTCACGCGAGACGGCGCCATGTGCGGCAAGCGTTGCGGGATTAACGCCGAGCATCTCGACCTTGGCTTCGTTGGAATAGGTGACGAAGCCGCGGTCGACGACGGAGGACGAGCCTGCGATTTCCGTCAAGGCGCCGGCGATCAGGCCGCCGGTGCAGGACTCCGCCGTCGCCAGCTTCAGTCCGAGGGAGGTGAGATCCCGGATTATAGCCCGCGCTTTCTCTTCAGTATCGGTCGTCCACATCGGGCTTGCTCCGTGATGCATAGACGACGGTCGCGGTGGCGATCGCCGCAATTCCTTCATTCCGCCCGACAAAGCCGAGTTTCTCGTTGGTCGTCGCCTTGATCGAACAGCGGTCGAGCGAAATGCCGAGTATCGCTGCAAGGTTTTCTCGCATCTGCTGACGGTGCGGCCCGACCTTGGGCGCCTCTGCGATCAGCGATATGTCGGCATTTGTAACAGTGCCGCCGCGCTCGCGGACGATCCGCGCAGCGTGTTCGAGAAAGATGCGCGAAGCCGCGCCCTTCCACTGCGGGTCGGATGGCGGGAAGTGGTCGCCGATATCGCCGGCACCGCAAGTGGCGAGCAGGGCGTCCGTCAAGGCATGCAGGGCTACGTCCGCGTCGGAATGGCCGGAGAGTTTGCGGTCGTGGGGGATGAAGACGCCACAGAGGGTTACGCCGTCGCCGTCCACGAGTTGATGCACGTCATAGCCGTTGCCGGTGCGCACATCGGGAATGGCCATGCGGGTCAGTTTCTCGTCTGCCATCGAAAGGTCCCTCCGGAGCGTCAACTTGAAATTGTCCACGGTTCCTTCCACCAGAAGGACGGGGATGCCGGCCCATTCGGCGATCGAGGCGTCGTCCGTAAAGTCGGACCTGCCGCTTGCCGCCGCTTGCCGGTGAGCAGAGAGAATAGGCTCGAGGCGGAAGCACTGCGGCGTCTGTGCGGCATAGAGATCGGTTCGCGGAACGGTCTCAGCGACGAGGCCGGCCGCCGTCGTACGCTTCAGCGTGTCGGCGACTGCAATTGCCGGCAGGAGGGCCTGGGCGCCGCCACGAAGCGCCGCACCGCAGCGATCGAGCAGTGCGTGATCGAAAAAGGGTCGCACCGCGTCGTGGATCATCACGTATTCCACGCCTGTCGCGGCGACCGCTTCCAGACCGGCGAGCACCGAAAGCTGGCGTGTCGCTCCGCCGTGGACCACTGTCAGCTCCGAAGTTGCCGCCATCCGCCGGCGGGCCGCCGCGAACAGTTCTTCATCGTCCGGGTGGATCACGACGACGACAGGTCCCGTTCCGGGCCATGTCGCGAAAATGTCAAGCGTATGGGCGATAACGGGGCGATCACCGATCGTGCGGTATTGCTTCGGTCCCTCGGCCGACTGGCCGGCGCGCTCGCCGCGGCCGGCCGCAACGATCACGACGCCGCAGGAGAACTGTTCTTCGCCTTGCATCTTCTGTATGTGGTCCCGCATTCGCCAATATTCGCCGTGATGTACCGCGAAGGTCCTGCCATGGCCAGCCATGCGAGGAATTTTGTCCCGCGCGTCGAAAAGGCTTGGCAAGCAGAAGAACAATGTCTAAAAATAGTGCAAGATTTTCATGTGCCTGAAAGATATGCATTTGCCCTCGACGGCTTTTTCACCCTCGCTTCTGATCGGGAATGTCGAAATCCGCAATCGCGTAGCGCTCGCGCCGATGTCCGGCGTGACGGATCTGCCCTTTCGGACCCTTGCTTGGCGTTTCGGGGCCGGGTTCGTCGTGACCGAGATGGTGGCGAGCCGCGAACTGGTCGGTAATGCCGCCGAATCCTGGGCGCGGCTGAAGAATTCCGGCATCGATCCTCACATCGTGCAACTCGCCGGGCGTGAGGCGCATTGGATGGCCGAGGCGGCGAGGATCGTCGAGGCCAATGGCGCCGATATCATCGACATCAACATGGGCTGCCCTGCGAAGAAGGTCACAGGCGGCTATTCCGGATCTGCGCTGATGCGCGATCCGGATCACGCGCTTTCGCTGATCGAAGCGACGGTCAACGCAGCCACGGTCCCGGTAACGCTCAAGATGCGCCTCGGCTGGGACGAGAATTCGATCAATGCGCCGCTGATTGCCCGCAGGGCCGAGGAGGCAGGCGTGAAGGCGATCACCATTCATGGACGCACACGGATGCAATTCTACAACGGCAAGGCCGATTGGGACGCGATTCGGGCCGTCCGCGAGGTGGTCTCCGTCCCGCTGATTGCCAATGGCGATGTGGGTTCGGTTGCCGACGCGCACGAGATCCTGCGCCGGTCGGGTGCGGACGCCGTCATGGTCGGTCGATCGTGCCAGGGGCGGCCGTGGCATGCCGGCGTTCTCGCCGGCGCTGCCGCTCACCCGGATGCGTCGGGCGTCGCCTGCATATTTGCGGAGCATTACGAGATGATGCTCGAATTCTACGGCGTGGAGGTCGGGCTGCGGACCGCCCGCAAACACGCGGGCTGGTATCTCGATCGTTTCGCGCCCGAGCTTCCCGCTTCGGAGAAGGCCGCGATCCTGACATCGACCGATACGGCTTTCGTACGCGACAGCGTGGTAGCCGCCATTGCTCGCTCCGGCGATGCGGCGGCGAGGGAGGAGATTGCGGCATGACGGAGAAGGCAACGGCACCGGTGGAAGGCGCCAACGATCTTTCCATGGCCGTGCTGAACGCGATCCAGAATCCGGTCATCCTGGTGGACGAGAATGGCTTCGTCGCCTTTGCGAACTGGGAGGCCGAATCCTTCTTCGGGGCCAGCGCCAACCATCTTGCGCGGCACGATATCAGCGCCTTCATTCCGTTCGGCAGCCCGCTCCTGACGCTGATCGAGCAGGTTCGTGAGCGGCGGGCGGCGGTCAACGAGTACCGGGTGGACCTCAGCTCTCCGCGCCTTGGAGCCGACAAGCTCGTCGACCTTTATGTGGCCCCGGTACTGTCGCAACCCGGATCGGTGGTGATCGTCTTCCAGGAGCGGTCCATGGCGGACAAGATCGACCGCCAGCTCACCCACCGTGCCGCAGCGCGGTCCGTCACCGGCCTTGCTTCCATGCTCGCCCACGAGATCAAGAATCCGCTTTCGGGCATTCGCGGCGCCGCGCAGCTCCTGGAAACCTCCGTCAATGACGAGGATCGCGCCCTGACGAGACTGATCTGCGACGAAACCGACCGCATCGTCTCGCTCGTAGACCGGATGGAGGTCTTCTCTGACGAGCGCCCGGTCGACCGCTTGCCGCTCAACATCCATGCGGTGCTCGACCACGTCAAGGCGATCGCCAAGGCCGGCTTTGCCCGGAGAATCAAGATCTCGGAACATTACGATCCGTCGCTTCCCCCGGTTTTCGCAAACCGCGACCAGTTGGTTCAGGTCTTCCTTAATCTGATCAAGAATGCGGCCGAGGCGATCGGCGACAGGTCGGACGGCGAGATTCTGCTGACGACGGCCTATCGGCCGGGCATTCGCCTGTCGGTCGCCGGAACGCGCGAAAAGATTTCGCTGCCGTTGGAATTCTGCGTGCATGACAACGGTCCAGGCGTCCCCCCCGATCTGCTGCCGCATCTTTTCGACCCGTTCATCACCACCAAGACGAACGGGTCCGGTCTCGGCCTGGCGCTTGTGGCCAAGATCATCGGCGGCCACGGCGGCATCGTCGAATGCGACAGCCAGCATAGCCGCACGACCTTCCGCGTTCTCATGCCGGCATCCAAGGGGTTGGCGGCCGATGACGAAACTCCGATGACAAAAGGAACCGATGGATGACGGGCGCAACGATCCTCGTCGCGGATGACGACGCTGCCATTCGCACCGTGCTGAACCAGGCGCTCAGCCGTGCCGGATACGATGTGCGCATCACCTCCAATGCTGCAACCCTCTGGCGCTGGATAGCGGCCGGCGACGGCGACCTGGTCGTGACCGATGTCGTCATGCCGGATGAAAACGCCTTCGATCTCCTGCCGCGGATCAAGAAGGCGCGGCCGGATCTGCCGGTTCTCGTGATGAGCGCGCAAAATACCTTCATGACGGCCATCAAGGCTTCGGAGAAGGGCGCTTACGACTATCTGCCGAAGCCCTTCGATCTGACGGAGCTGATCGGCATCATCGGCCGGGCGCTCGCCGAACCCAAGCGGCGGCCCTCGAAGCTCGAGGACGATTCGCAGGACGGGATGCCGCTCGTCGGCCGTTCCGCCGCGATGCAGGAAATCTACCGTGTGCTTGCCCGGCTGATGCAGACCGACCTCACGCTGATGATCACCGGCGAGTCCGGCACCGGCAAGGAACTCGTTGCCCGTGCATTGCACGATTATGGCAAGCGGAGAAACGGCCCCTTTGTCGCCATCAACATGGCGGCGATCCCGCGCGACCTCATTGAGTCGGAACTGTTCGGTCATGAGAAGGGGGCTTTCACCGGCGCCCAGACGCGCTCCACCGGTCGTTTCGAGCAGGCCGAGGGGGGGACGCTCTTCCTGGACGAAATCGGCGACATGCCGATGGATGCGCAGACGCGTCTCCTGCGCGTGCTGCAGCAGGGCGAATATACGACCGTCGGCGGACGCACGCCGATCCGCTCGGATGTCCGCATCGTCGCCGCCACCAACAAGGACCTGAAGCAATCGATCAATCAGGGCCTTTTCCGCGAGGACCTCTACTATCGCCTGAATGTCGTGCCGCTGCGTCTGCCGCCCCTGAGAGACCGAGCCGAAGACATCCCGGACCTTGTCCGTCATTTCGTCCAGCAGGCCGAAAAGGAAGGGCTCGACGTCAAGCGCTTCGATCAGGAGGCTCTGGAGCTGATGAAGGCGCATCCCTGGCCGGGCAATGTGCGCGAACTCGAGAACCTCGTTCGCCGTCTGACGGCACTTTATCCACAGGATGTCATTACCCGCGAAATCATCGAGAACGAACTGCGCTCGGAGATACCGGACAGCCCGATCGAGAAGGCTTCGGCGCGCTCGGGCTCGCTGTCGATATCGCAGGCGGTCGAGGAGAACATGCGGCAGTATTTCGCGAGCTTTGGTGATGCCTTACCGCCCTCCGGCCTTTACGACCGCGTCCTTGCGGAAATGGAATATCCTCTGATTCTCGCGGCTCTGACGGCGACCCGCGGCAACCAGATCAAGGCGGCGGACCTCCTGGGTCTCAACCGCAATACGCTGCGCAAGAAGATCCGCGAACTCGGGGTCTCGGTGTACCGCAGCTCGCGTAGCGCTTGACTGAGATGCAACACCGTTGCATTTTCGCCACAATGCGTTGCTTGAACCTCGCATAAGCGCCGATTCGCCGGCGCTCGGTCGCAGCCCGTCGATCAGACCGGTGCGGGCGGGGAGCTTTGCGTGTCCGAAAGGAGACGCGGCGCTGTAAGGTTCAATGTCTCGGTCCGGGACGCAGGCGTATGCCGGTGTCGTCGGTACGCCGGTTGGGGGTAGCACTTTTCATGGTGGATGGAATGGCCTTGCCATTGGGCACGGAGGACGGAGTCACTGCTGCCCAGGATCGGCGAGCCTCTTTTGCCTTGCCGGGGCTTATGCTCGCCACCGGCGCCCTGATCTGCGCCACCTTGTCGCTGCTCGTTCTTCTCGGCCTGACGCCGATCCGTCCCGAGAGAAACATCGTGATCGCCTGCGCCGGCATCAACGGCCTCTTCGTCGTGGGCCTGATCTATCTCATCGCACGCGAGATCTTCAGGCTGCTCAGGGCGCGCAGCAAGGGAAGAGCCGCAGCGCGTCTGCACGTGCGCATCGTCGCGCTCTTCTCGATCGTCGCGATCACGCCGGCGATCCTCGTCGCGATCTTCGCCAGCATTACCCTCGATGTCGGCCTCGACCGCTGGTTCTCGCTGCGTACGCAGGCGATCGTCCGTTCCTCCCTGAACGTCGCGCAGGCCTATGTCCTCGAGAATGCCAGCTACCTTCAGGGTCAGACGGTGTCGATGGCCAACGACCTGGAGCGCAATCGCCAACTCTATAGCCTCGACCGTACCGGCTTCGTCGAGCTGATGACACGGCAGGCGAGGGGGCGCGGCATGCTCGGCGCATTCCTCGTGCGCGCCGACGGCAGCGCCATACTCCAAGCCAATATTTCGACCGATCGTCCGCTGCCGGCGATCCCGCAGGACGCACTGAAAAGCACCATTGCCGGCCAGCCGACGCTTATCCCTCCGGGCGTGACCAATCTGGTGGGGGCGGTCATTCCGCTCGAAAACATTCCCGGCACCTATCTCTACACCGTCAGAAACGTCGATCCGGAAGTCATGCGATCGATGCGGCTGATGGAAGAGAACACTGCGGAATACAAGACGCTCGAGGCCGGGCGTACCTCCCTGCAGATCGCCTTCGGCGTCCTTTACATCGGTTTTGCCCTGATCGTGCTGCTGGCGGCGATCTGGACGGCCATTGCGGTCGCCGACCGCATCGTCCGGCCGATCCGGCAGCTGATCGGTGCGGCCGACAGCGTCGCCTCAGGCAATCTCGACGTCGTCGTTCCCGTGCGCGCCGTCGACGGCGACGTCGGCAACCTGTCGCGCACGTTCAACAAAATGGTGAGCGAAATTCGGACCCAGCAGGATCAGATCCTGGTGGCGAAGGACGAGGTCGACCAACGCCGCCGCTTTATCGAGGCGGTGCTCTCCGGCGTGACGGCAGCCGTCATCGGCGTCGGTAGGGATCGACGGATCACCATCTTCAATCCGTCTTCGGAAGGCATGTTGAAAAAGGCGGCGCCGGAGCTCATCGGCGCGAATCTGAGCGACGTGGCCCCGGAAATCGAAGCGGTTCTGGTTGAGGCCGAGAGCCGCTACCGCAACGATTACCGCAAGCAGATCAACATCATGCGCGGCGGCACCGAGCGCACGATGAATGTTCAGGTGACGCGGGAGGAGGGCGACGAATCGCATGGCTCCTATGTCATCACCGTCGACGACATCACGGATCTGGTAATCGCGCAGCGCTCCACCGCCTGGGCGGACGTCGCTCGCCGCATTGCGCACGAGATCAAGAACCCGCTGACGCCGATCCAGCTCTCGGCCGAGAGGCTGAAACGCCGCTACGGCAGGCAGATCGATCAGGAGGATCGTGCGGTCTTCGACCAGTGCACCGAAACGATCGTGCGCCAGGTCGAGGACATCGGCCGGATGGTCGACGAATTCTCCGCCTTTGCGCGCATGCCGAAGCCGACGAAGGAGAAGTCCGACCTGCGGGCTATCCTGAAGGACGCCGTATTCCTGCGCGAGATGGGCAACACCCACATCAACTTCGTCCGCGATTTCGGCGACGAACCGCTCGAGGGGCAGTTCGACGGCCGCATGCTGGGTCAGGCGTTCGGCAATCTCGTCAAGAACGCGGTGGAGGCGATCGAAGCCGTGCCCGCGGGAACGTCGCGAGGCGCGCCGAAGGTCCTCATCCGATCCCGTCGCGATGATACCACCGGCCGGTTCGTGGTCGACGTCATCGACAACGGCAAGGGGCTTCCGACCGAGAACCGGCACCGGATTCTGGAGCCGTACATGACGATGCGGGATAAGGGCACCGGTCTCGGCCTCGCTATCGTCAAGAAGATCATCGAGGACCACGGCGGGCAACTGGAACTGCACGACGCACCGCCGGACTTCGACGGCGGCGCCGGGGCGATGATCCGGGTGGTTCTGCCGCCTGCCGGCGAGACCGGGGGCGAAGATAATTTAAAGGATAAGGGTAATACCAATGGCGGCTGATATTCTGGTTGTGGATGACGAGGAGGATATTCGCGAGATCGTCTCGGGAATCCTGTCGGACGAGGGCCATGAAACGCGGACCGCTTTCGACAGCGAGAGCGCGCTCGCGGCCATCAACGACCGTGTGCCGCGCCTGATCTTCCTGGACATCTGGATGCAGGGAAGCAAGCTCGACGGTTTGGCACTGCTCGACGAGATCAAGAACCGCCACCCCGACTTGCCGGTGGTGATGATCTCGGGTCACGGCAACATCGAAACCGCCGTCTCCGCGATCAAGCGCGGAGCCTATGATTTCATCGAGAAGCCGTTCAAGGCCGACCGGCTGATCCTGATCGCCGAGCGGGCGCTCGAGAATTCCAAGCTCAAGCGCGAAGTCTCCGAGCTGAAAAGGAAGTCGGGCGATCCGGTGGAGCTGATCGGAACCTCGGTTGCAGTGTCGCAGCTGCGCCAGATGATCGAGAAAGTGGCGCCGACCAACAGCCGCATCATGATCCAGGGACCGTCCGGCTCCGGCAAGGAACTGGTCGCGCGGATGATCCATCGTAAGTCCGCGCGTGCCAACGGTCCTTTCGTGGCTCTCAATGCGGCTGCGATCACGCCCGACAGAATGGAGATCGCGCTTTTCGGTACCGAAGGAACCGCGGGGCAGCCGCGGCGCACCGGTGCGCTCGAGGAGGCCCATGGGGGCATCCTCTACCTGGACGAGGTCGGCGAAATGCCGCGCGAAACGCAGAACAAGATCCTGCGCGTCCTCGTCGATCAGCAGTTCGAGCGGGTCGGCGGCTCCAAGCGCGTCAAGGTCGATGTCCGCATCATCTCCTCGACCGCCTACAATCTCGAGAACATGATCACCGAGGGCCTTTTCCGCGAGGACCTGTATCACCGGCTCGCCGTCATTCCGGTGCGCGTTCCCGCTCTTGCGGAGCGGCGCGAGGACATCCCTTTCCTGGTCGACATGTTCATGCGACAGGTAAGCGAACAGGCCGGCATCCGCCCCCGCAAGATAGGCGAGGATGCGCTGGCCGTGCTGCAGGCGCATGATTGGCCCGGCAATATCCGCCAGCTGCGCAACAACATCGAGCGCCTGATGATTCTCGCGCGCAGCGACGGTCCCGATACGCCGATCACCGCCGACATGCTGCCGAACGAGGTGGGGGACACCCTGCCGAAGATTTCGGCGCAGAGCGATCAGCACATCATGACCTTACCGCTGCGGGAGGCTCGCGAGATGTTCGAACGCGACTATCTGATCGCCCAGATCAACCGCTTCGGCGGCAATATCTCGCGCACCGCGGAATTCGTGGGAATGGAGCGCTCCGCCCTTCATCGCAAGCTGAAGTCGTTGGGCGTGTAATTGAAAACGGACGGGGCGTATTTCGCCCCATCTGGAGCATTTCAATGTTTCATGAAAACACTGAAATGCTCCAACCCTTTGGTCCAACGCACTTCCGGACGGAAAACCGTTACACACTTTTCCTGGAAATGCTCTAGAGCCACTGCAGATCCGTCCCAGAGGTAAGGAACAGCAATGAAGGTGATCATATGCGGGGCAGGGCAGGTCGGCTACGGCATCGCCGAGCGGCTGTCGCGCGAGAATAACGACGTTTCGGTGATCGATACGTCGGCCGCGCTGATTGCCTACATAACCGAGACGCTGGACGTGCGGGGTTACGTCGGCCACGGGGCGCATCCGGATGTACTGGCGAGGGCGGGCGCCGATCAGGCCGACATGCTCATCGCGGTAACGCTGTACGATGAGGTCAACATCGTCGCCTGCGAAGTAGCGCATGCGATATTCAACGTACCGACCAAGGTCGCCCGCATTCGCGCGCAGAGCTATCTGGCGCCCGAATATTCCGACCTCTTTTCGCGCGAGAACGTCCCGATCGACGTGACGATCTCTCCGGAAATCGAGGTAGGGCGGCTCGTGCTTCGGCGTATTTCCTTTCCCGGTGCCACCGACGTGGTGCGCTTCGCGGATGATCGGATCGCGATGGTTGCGATCGAATGTATGGAAGACTGCCCCGTCGTCGACACGCCGCTGCAGCAATTGAGCGAGCTCTTTCCCGATCTTCACGCGACCGTCACCGGTATCTTCCGGGATGGCAAGCTGATAGTTCCGCATTCCTCCGACCAGTTGAAGACCGGCGATCTCGCCTATGTGGTCTGCGACCGCGACCATGCCCGCCGCACGCTGGCGCTCTTCGGCCATGAGGAACAGGAGGCGCGGCGGATCATCATCCTCGGCGCCGGCAATATCGGCTATTTCGTCGCCCGAACGATCGAGGAACAGCAGCCGCGCATGCGGGTGAAACTCGTCGAAAACGACCGTGACCGCGCCGTGCTCGTCGCCGACAAGCTCAACAGCACGGTGGTCCTCCACGGCTCGGCCATGGACCAGCGGATCCTGGCGCAGGCGGATGTCCAGGAGGCGGATCTCGTCGTCGCGCTGACGAATAACGATCAGATCAACATCCTCGGAAGCATGCTTGCCAGGAGGCTGGGAGCGAAGTCGACCCTCGTGCTGATCAACGAACCCGCCTATCAGGACTTCGCCGGCGCCGCCGGTGTCGATGCCTATATCAATCCGCGCGCCGTCACCATCTCGCGTGTGCTGCAGCACGTGCGAAAAGGCCGCATCCGGTCGGTCTATGCAGTGCAGAACGGCATGGCAGAGGTGATCGAGGCCGAGGCGCTCGAAACCTCTCCGCTGGTCGGCAAGGCGCTGCGCGAGCTCGAATTGCCGGAGGGCATCCGCATTGGCGCGCTCTATCGCGACAAGGCCTATGTGCGCCCGGACGGCAACACGCGGATCAAGGCGAAGGACCGCGTGGTCCTCCTCGCGGCCGCCGAGACCGTCCGCGATGTCGAACAGCTCTTCCGCGTCAGCATTCAATATTTCTGAGGGCCTCAGCCATGCCGAGAATCGCCTATGTCAACGGCACTTACGTCCAGCACGCCGAAGCCGCCATTCACGTCGAGGACCGCGGTTACCAGTTTGCCGACGGCGTCTACGAGGTCTGCGAGGTGCGCCACGGCTTCATCATCGACCTGACCCGGCACCTCGATCGCCTTGGGCGATCCCTGGGCGAGCTCAGGATAGGCTGGCCGATGAGCCGTGCGGCGCTGATCCATGTCATCCGGGAGGTGCTGCGCCGAAACAGGGTCCGCAACGGGCTCTTCTATCTGCAGGTGACCCGCGGCGTCGGGCGGCGGGATCATGTTTTCCCTGATGCGGACACGCCGCCGTCGATCGTCGTCACCGCCAAGCGCACGGACCCCGGCGCGATCGCCCGGAAGAATGCCGAGGGCATATCTGCCATAACGGTGCCGGAGAACCGGTGGGACCGCGTCGACATCAAGAGCGTCGGCCTTCTCCCGAATGTGCTTGCCCGTCAGCGGGCGAAGGAAGCGGGCGCGCAGGAGGCGATCTTCGTCGACGTGGACGGCACGGTCAAAGAGGGGGCGGCGACGAATGTATGGATCGTGGACCGTGAAGGGACGTTACGCACCCGCCCGGCGGAGAACGGCATTCTGCGCGGCGTGACCCGCACCACCCTGATGGACGTAGCCAAGCCGCTGGGCCTCAAGATCGAGGAAAAGGCCTTCTCCGTGGAAGAAATGCTCGCGGCGCGGGAGGTCTTCATCACCGCTGCTACCAGCATCTGCTTTCCCGTCGTTTCCGTGGACGGAAAGACGATCGGCAACGGTCATCCGGGAAGCATAGCACAGAATATTCGCGAGGCCTTTTTCGACATTGCGGAAAAGACGGTGATTTGATACCAAACCCTGCGGAGGTGCCGGGATCGTACGTGACACCTTAAGAATTAACAAAATGCACCGGCGCAAGAACGCCGGCAAATAAGAAAGAAGCGGCGCGATGGCGGAACGTTCTCAAAACTTGCAGGATCTCTTTCTCAACACGGTCCGCAAGCAAAAGATTTCTTTGACCATTTTCCTCATCAACGGCGTCAAGCTGACGGGTGTCGTAACATCGTTTGACAATTTCTGTGTGCTGTTGCGCCGCGACGGTCATTCTCAGCTCGTCTACAAGCACGCCATCTCGACGATCATGCCGGGCCAGCCGTTGCAGATGTTCGAGAATGAGGAAGCTGCCTCCTGACGGGGTGTGAGGAACATTACCAAGCGTGATTCAAAATCGTCGTCGATCATTCCGGAGCTCGAGACGCTCCGTGATGACTCGCGTGCCGTCGTCGTCGTTCCGATCCTGAAAAAAACCGGGAAGGCGTCTGCCGACATCGTTGCGCAGCCCGCCACGCGTTCGGACGAAAGCCGGCTGGAGGAGGCGACGGGCCTGGCGCTCGCCATCGACCTCGACGTCGTTCACGGCATGATCGTTCCCGTCGCCCAGCCGAAACCGGGCACGCTGCTCGGCACCGGCAAGATCGAGGAGATCGGCCACGTTCTGAGCGAGAAGGATGCGGGGCTGGTGATCGTCGATCACCCGCTGACGCCCGTCCAGCAGCGCAATCTCGAGAAGGAATGGAACGCCAAGGTCATCGACCGCACCGGCCTCATTCTGGAGATCTTCGGCCGGCGCGCCTCCACCAGGGAGGGCACGCTGCAGGTCGATCTCGCACATCTCAATTATCAGAAGGGTCGCCTGGTCCGCAGCTGGACGCACCTCGAACGGCAGCGTGGCGGCGCGGGTTTCATGGGCGGGCCCGGCGAAACGCAGATCGAGGCCGACCGCCGGCTGCTGCAGGACAGGATCGTCAAACTGGAGCGCGAGTTGGAGCAGGTGCGGCGCACGCGCCAGCTTCATCGGTCGAAGCGCAAGAAGGTGCCGCATCCGATCGTCGCGCTGGTAGGCTATACGAACGCGGGCAAATCGACGCTTTTCAATCGGATGACCGGGGCCGGTGTGCTCGCCGAGGACATGCTCTTCGCCACACTGGATCCGACTCTGAGGCGGCTGAAACTGCCGCATGGGCGTATGGTCATCCTCTCCGACACCGTCGGCTTCATTTCCGATCTGCCGACGCATCTGGTCGCCGCCTTCCGGGCGACGCTGGAAGAGGTACTCGAGGCCGACCTGGTCCTGCATGTGCGCGATCTGTCCGATCCGGATAATCAGGCGCAGGCAAGCGACGTGCTGCGTATCCTGGCCGATCTCGGCATTGACGAGAAGGAGGGGGCCGAGCGCATTGTCGAGGTTTGGAACAAGATCGACAAGGTCGAGCCGGAAGTGCGCGAAGCGCTGGTGAAGAAGGCCGCGAGCGCCGACAACACGGTCGCGGTTTCGGCCATGACCGGCGAAGGTGTGGACGATCTTCTCGCTGAAATAGGCCGGCGTCTTTCGGGCGTCATGACCGAGTGCACCGTCGTTCTGGGTCTCGATCAGCTACAGTTGCTGCCTTGGGTTTACCAGCATGCGATCGTCGACGGCCGCGAAGATCTCGAAGATGGGCGCGTGAGCCTGGATCTCCGTCTGACGGAGGGAGAGGCCACGGAGCTCGAGAGACGGCTGGGCAACGGCCCGAAGGCCGTCCAAGAGGATTGGTAGCATCCTGGCGTATTGCGCCATTCCCTGATTTCCCGCACGGCCATGAGAAGTTTTCCGAGGGCCTTCCACCCTCATCCCTCTGCTCGTCACAGGGATGAGAGCAGCGCCGCGTCTGCGGCGCGAAAGAGTCTTTCCAGTCCAATGACTTGGCCTGGCTGGATTCCTGTGACAAGCACAGGAATGAGGGCCGGGGAGGTCTGGGCGCTACAACTTCTGCTTGCGAATATGCGAGAGAATGGTCAACCTTTCACGCAAATGAAAGGTTACGTCTACATTCTCGCATCGAAGCGAAACAGGACGCTGTACACGGGCGTAACCCGGGACCTGCCGCGCCGCCTCCTGGAGCACCAGAACGATCTGACACCTGGGTTCACGTCCAGATACGGCGTGAAGACCTTGGTGTGGTTTGAGGAGTTCGACCTGCTGACTTCCGCCATCATGCGGGAGAAGACGATGAAGAAATGGCCGAGGAAGTGGAAGCTTCAGTTGATAGAAGAATTGAACCCGGAATGGGAAGATATCTCTCACTATCTTCACGGTTTATGAAACGCGCCGAGGGCCGCACCCTCTCCACCCTCATCCCTGTGCTCGTCACAGGGATCCAGCAGCGCCGCGTCTGCGGCGCGGAAGAGTCTTTCCAGCTGGATTCCCGTGACAGGCAGATACAAGGAACGGCAATGACGCAGCGGGCACAAGCCTAGGTCAGCTGCCTTTCGATAGCCTTCGCCGCCTGCCAGAGTTCTTCCATGCGCTCCAGCGATGCCGCGTCGAGCGTTTCGCCTCCGGCTTCCAGTTCCTTTTCGATGTGTCCGAAACGGCGCCGGAACTTGGTATTGGTGCCGCGCAGCGCCATTTCCGGATCGGTGCCGACATGGCGGCCGATATTGACGAGCGCGAAGATCAGGTCGCCGAGCTCGTCCGCGACCTTCCCCCGGTCACCGTCTTTCAGTGCCTGCCGCAGCTCGCCGATCTCCTCCTCGACCTTGTCGAGGATCGGCTCAGGCTCGGACCAGTCGAAGCCGACTTTTGCCGCCCGTTCCTGCAGCTTCAGCGCTTCGACCAACGCGGGAAAACTGCGCTGGATCGAGCCGAGATGGCCGGCATGCTCCTCTTGCGACGCGCCGCGCTGCAGGCGCCGTTGTCGCCGGTCGGCTTTCTCGGCCTGCTTGATCTCGTCCCATTGCAGCTTCACCGCCTCGGCGGTGTCGGCGTCGGAGCGGGCGAAAACATGCGGATGGCGGCGGATCATCTTCCGCGTGATGGCTTCGACGACGTCGCCGAAGGAAAACGCGCCGGCTTCCTCGGCCATGCGTGCGTGAAACACCACCTGCAGCAAAAGGTCCCCGAGTTCGTCGCACAGGTCGTCCATATCATGACGCTCGATCGCGTCTGCGACCTCGTAGGCCTCTTCGATCGTGTACGGCCGGATCGTATCGAACGTCTGCACGACGTCCCAAGGGCAGCCTGTCTCCGGATCGCGGAGCGCGGCCATGATGTCGAGCAGGCGTTGAATGTCGCGGGAGGCTTCCATGGCTCAGTTCAGCGGTATGGCGTTGGTGTCTTTGCTCGCCTGATAGGTATCGGACAGACGATCGTAGCGTGCCCGGATGCGGGCGTCATGGCCGGTGAGCCGCTGCCGCGTTTCCGGATCGGTCTCCTGCATCAGTGTCGCGATGGACGCCGATTTCCAGAATGCATTCTGCCGGGCGTAGCCGCCCGGTTCGAGGCGGAAGACCTCCTTCAGGATTTTCAGGTCATGCGGGATAGCGAAGCTGTCGCGCGAATCCTCGTGGCTGAAGAAGTAGTAGAAGTTATCGAAACCTGCCCAGGTGATCGCCGAGAGACACATGGAGCAGGGCTCATGCGTCGACAGGAAGATCAGCTCGCGCGTGTCCGGCGTCTCGGCCATCTCGTAGAAGCGCTTGAGCGTGTGCACCTCGCCATGCCACAGCGGATTCTCGGTCTCGTTATTGGTTTCGGCCAGTACCAGCGACAGATCGGACTTGCGCAGGATAGCGGCGCCGAACACCTTGTTGCCGTCGGCTACGCCCTTCTCGGTGAGCGGCAGTATGTCCTCTTCGATGACGGTCAACAGGCGCTCTGCCAGTTGGGTTTGTCTCATGTCTCGGTCTCCTGCTTGAGCCGGCATTTAACGGAGGTCGACCACCCGGCGCAATGGCCGAACCACCGGTGGTTCAGGGCTCCGGAGATATTTGCTCAAAAAGATCGGCTGTCGAGCAAAACAATACGTGACCGGAAAAGCATTGAAATTTCTGTTCCTTCAATTGTTGCGGCCTATAGGGGATATTCGCCGCAGCCTGCAAAAGGAGCCGTCCCCTCGTCATGTCGCAGAAATTGTCCGTCTTTCCGGCATTCTTTCGCGTCGCGCAGAAAAGCGTGGCGGTGTTCGGCAATGGGGACGAGGCCTTCGCCAAGGTGCGGTTGCTGCTGAACACCGAGGCGCGCATCGTCGCCTATGCGGATCGGCCGGAACCGGCATTCGAGGCTTTTCTGGATGCCAACAATATCGAGACCGTGCGCGAACCCTTTGGGGCTCATCAGGTGGAAGGCGCCGTCCTCGTCTTTGCCGCAACCGGCGATGCGGCGCTCGACCGCGTTGTCGTGACTGCGGCGCGTGAGCGGAAAATCCCCGCAAATGCCGTGGACCAGCCGGACTATTGCGATTTCCTGACGCCGGCACTCGTCAACCGGGCGCCCGTCGCAGTTGCGATCGGCACAGAAGGGGCAGGGCCGGTTCTGGCTCAGATGATCCGCGCGCAGATCGATCAATTGCTGTCGCCGTCGCTGGGTATCGTTGCCTCTCTGGCAGCCAACTATCGCGACGCCGTCGACCGCCTCGTGCCGCGCGGCGTCGCTCGGCGTGTTTTCTGGCGCCGCTTCTTCTCGGGGCCCGTGGCGGATCACGTCGCGGTCGGCGATCTTGCATCCGCACGCCGGGAGGCCTCGAAGCTTCTGGATGCCGCGGGCGGCGTGGCCGGCCATGTGTGGCTGGTCGGCGCCGGGCCGGGCGCCGAAGACCTGCTGACGCTCCGGGCGCAGCGTGTGATGATGGAAGCGGACGCCATCGTCTATGACGCGCTGGTGCCGCAAGCGATCGTTGACATGGGCCGCCGCGACGCCGAGCGGCTTTCGGTCGGCAAGCGCAAGGGCTGCCATTCCAAGTCGCAGGACGAGATCAATCAGTTGCTGGTGAAGCTTGCCGGCGAAGGCAAGCGCGTCGTCCGGCTGAAATCCGGCGACCCTCTGGTCTACGGCCGGGCAGGCGAGGAAATGGCGGCGCTGCGTGACGCCGGCATCAGCTACGAGGTGGTGCCGGGGATCACATCGGCCTTTGCAGCGGCCGCCGACTTCGAACTGCCGCTGACGCTGCGCGGCGTGGCGTCGTCGCTGGTTTTCACGACGGGCCACGATTTGACAGGCAGCGTTCTTCCCGATTGGGCGCGACTGGCCGTTTCCGGCGCGACGATTGCGGTCTATATGGGCCGTACCGTTGCGGCTTCCGTCGCCTCGCGGCTCATGCAGGCCGGTCTGCCGCAGGACACGACCGTCGCTGTCATCGAGAATGCGAGCCGTGCCGAGCGCCGTCTCCTGCACGGAACGCTCCGCGATCTGCCGGACCTCGAGGCCCGCACGGAATTGGACGGGCCGGTCATGGTGATCATCGGCGAAGCGGTCGCGGGCGCGAATTTCGAACGCTCCGAGCCGCTTACGGCCGGCCGCATCAAGTATAGCGGTGCCGGCAAAGTTTCAGCGAAACGCACCGAACAGATTTGGAACTGAGGACGACGCGATGGTGGAAAAGGTTCTGACGGCAAACCGTCTGGCGGATGGCATTTCCGTCTGGCTCGACGCTTCCGGCAACTGGGTGGAGTCGTTGCAGGATGCCTTCGTCGCTCGCCATGCGGAGGCCGTCGCGGCCCTGGAGGCGACCGGAAAGCGCTCGTTCGACGAGAATAAAGTGGTAGACGTCAACGTTGTCGACGTCGAGGAAGTCGACGGTACGCTGCGGCCGTTGCGCATGCGTGAGCGGATCCGCGCCGAAGGGCCGTCGATCCCCTACGCTCCCGGATATAGTGGGCTTGCAGGCCCAAAGAATGTTGCTGCCTGAGGACCTGAGAAGCCATGTATCGTTACGACGAATTCGACCACGCCTTCGTTTCCGCACGCGTCGAGCAGTTCCGGGACCAGGTCCAGCGGCGGTTGTCCGGTGAACTCGCGGAGGATGCGTTCAAGCCGCTGCGCCTGATGAACGGCGTCTATCTGCAGCTCCATGCCTATATGCTCCGCGTCGCCATTCCCTATGGTACGCTCTCGAGCCGGCAGATGCGGATGCTCGCCCATATCGCCCGCAAATATGACCGCGGCTACGGACATTTCACCACCCGCCAGAACATCCAGTACAACTGGCCGCGCCTTTCCGATACGCCTGATATCCTCCAGGAGCTGGCGAGCGTGGAGATGCACGCGCTGCAGACCTCCGGCAACTGCATTCGCAATGTGACGGCGGACCATTTCGCCGGTGCCGCTGCGGACGAAGTCGCCGATCCGCGCCCCTATGCCGAAATCCTCAGGCAATGGTCGAGCGTCCATCCGGAGTTCTCGTTCCTGCCGCGCAAGTTCAAGATCGCGGTGACCGGCGCCGAGCGCGACCGCGCAGCCATTCAGGTGCATGACATCGGCCTGCACCTGAAGAAGGACGAGAATGGCAAGCTTGGCTTTGCCGTCTATGTCGGCGGCGGGCAGGGCCGCACGCCGCTGATCGCCAAAAAGATCCGTGACTTCCTGCCGGAAGAGGATCTGCTTTCCTACACGACCGCGATCATGCGCGTTTACAACCTTCATGGTCGCCGCGACAACAAGTACAAGGCGCGCATCAAGATCCTGGTTCATGAGACCGGTGCCGAGGAACTGGCCCGTCAGGTGGAGGTCGAATTCGCCAATCTGAAGGACACGGAACTGAAGCTGCCGGATGCGGATATCCAGGCGATTGCTGCTTATTTTGCGCCGGCGATGCTGCCGAATCGGCCCGAGGGCTGGGGCAGTCTCGCCCACTGGAAGAAGGCCGATCCGGAATTTGCCCGCTGGGTGCACCAGAACGTTCAGCCGCACAAGCATCCCGATTACGGCATGGTAACGATCTCGCTGAAGCCGATCGGCGGCATTCCGGGCGACGCGAGCCACGAACAGATGGATGCGGTCGCCGATATCGCCGAGGAATATGCCTTCGACGAGATACGCGTCAGCCATGAGCAGAACCTGATCCTGCCGCATGTGGCGCTGGCGGACCTCGAGCCGGTCTATCGCGCCCTGGTCGCCGCCGGCCTCGCCACCGCCAATGCGGGGCTGATCACCGACATCATTGCCTGTCCCGGGCTCGACTACTGTGCGCTTGCCAATGCACGCTCGATTCCGGTCGCGCAGGAGATTTCGAACCGTTTCGGCTCGCCCGAGCGGCAGGCCGAAATCGGCGAGCTCAAGATCAAGATCTCCGGCTGCATCAATGCCTGCGGCCATCATCACGTCGGCCATATCGGTCTTCTGGGCGTCGAGAAGAAGGGCGCGGAGCTCTATCAGATCACGCTCGGCGGCTCCGGTGATGAACATACATCGATCGGAGAGATCATCGGCCGCGGCTTCGAGCCGGAAAGAGTGACCGACGCGGTGGAGACGATCGTCGACACCTATCTCGGCTTGCGCCGAGACAAGTCCGAGACCTTCCTCGAAGCCTATCGCCGGGTGGGGCCGCAGCCCTTCAAGGACGCGCTCTATGGCGGCGGTGCTCAGGCGGCGGCGTGATCAAAGGACAGCATAAGATGACGAAAATCTGGAAAGAAACGGGCTTCGTGAACGACGATCCCTGGGTGATCGAAACCGACGAGACCAAAGCCGGGTCGAACGAAAAGGCGATCCTGAACATCGACGCCTTCCTGGCTGCGGTTGCGGAGAGCGATGCCTCGGAGCTTGGCGTTCTGATCAACCCCGCAGACGACGTGATGCGTCTTCAGCCCTATCTCGAAAGGATAGCGCTGGTGGCGGTGGCATTTCCGGCTTTCAGCGACGGCCGGTCCTTCAGCCATGCTTCGCTGCTGCGTTCGCGGCTCGGCTACCAGGGCGAAATTCGCGCCGTCGGCGACGTGCTGATCGACCCGATCCCGCTTATGCTGCGTTGCGGCGTCGACAGCTTCGCCGTAACCAACGCCACGGCGATCAAGCGGCTTTCGGAGGGCCGGCTGCCGGGCATTTCCAACCACTACCAGCCGACGGCAAAGCCGTCCGTCAACGCCAATTCCTACAGCTGGCGCCGCGTCTCGTGAGCGGCGCGGCCGCGACAGTGTGAAGCAAGCCGAAATCCTCGAAAGCGACTATATTTGGAAGGGATTTCCTTTCAATTCGGCATGGGTTGGAATATCCGCTTGTAGTTGATAAACAGCGTCACCATTTATAGGACTGTGGTCACGATGAATGCTCCGGCAAAAAAAGAAGATTTCGCGGTACAGGCTCCGGCAGGCGTCTTCGCTGAAACGGTGACGAGCGTCGAACACTACACCGACCGGCTCTTCCGCTTCCGCATGACGCGCCCGCAGGAGTTCCGCTTCCGCTCGGGCGAATTTGCGATGATCGGCCTGATGGTTGGCGACAAGCCCGTTTATCGTGCCTATTCGATCGCGAGCCCGGCCTGGGACGAGGAACTGGAATTCTTCTCGATCAAGGTGCCTGACGGACCGCTGACGTCGCATCTGCAGGGGATCAAGCCCGGGGACCAGGTGCTGATGCGCAAAAAGCCGACGGGCACGCTGGTGCTGGATGCGCTCGTGCCTGGCCGCAGGCTCTATATGTTTTCGACGGGCACGGGTATCGCGCCTTTTGCGAGCCTCATCCGCGACCCGGAGACCTTCGAGAAGTTTGAGGAGGTCATCCTCACCCACACGTGCCGCGACGTGGCGGAGCTGAAATATGGCTTCGACCTTGTCGAGGAAATCCGCAACCACGAATTCCTGAACGAGATCGTCGGCGACAAGCTCCGGCACTACGCGACGGTGACGCGTGAGGAATATCCTTTCAAGGGCCGGATCACCGACCTGATGACCAACGGCAAGTTCTTCGCCGACCTTGGCCTCCCGCCGCTCGATCCCGCGATCGACCGCGGCATGATTTGCGGCTCCACTGCCATGCTGAAGGACACCAAGGAAATCCTCGAAGCCGCCGGCCTGACGGAAGGCGCCAACAACAAGCCGGCAGAGTTCGTCATCGAACGTGCGTTCGTCGGCTGATCCCTGCCGCCGAGGGCATAGCGTCGCCCTAGAGCATTTCAAAGTTTCATAGAAACACTGAAATGCTCTAATCTGGAGGTGCTCTAAAGAAATTTCGCCCCTCATCCGCCTGCCGGCACCTTCTCCCCGCAAGCGGGGCGAAGGGATTCGTGGCGGGCGTTCCGGCTGCGTCCGGAAGTACGTAGTTTCAAAAGATGGGAGCGCTTAGTTGGCCTATGATGCGAGGTCCGGCGATCTAACGCCCGCGTGCTCGCATTGTGTTGTAGACGTCCCCCCGTTCTCGCTTCCCGACTGCCACGACCAACACAATGACAGTGCCATCATCGACCCTGTAGACGAGACGGTAGCCAAGCTGTCTCAGTTTGATTTTGTAGTGGTCGGGCATTCCGCTTAGCGCGGCGCTCGGAATGCGGGGACGCTCCAATCGCTCACGCAGCTTCTTTACAAACTGCTGCCGGATCGTCGCGCCTAACTTGTCCCATTCCTTTCGAGCAGACGGCAGGAATTCGAGGCTATAGGGCATCGATATCGACCGGCTCGCCCTTTTCCTCCGCTCGCTCTTTCACGAGCTCGGCAAGATAGAGATCGTCCAGCCGCTCAAGCATGGATTCGTAGACCTCGGCAGGCACCAGATAGGCCATGACGCGATTGTGGTTCAGCACGGCCACGGCTTCGCCTTGGGCCTCGCCCATTACCGCCGTGGGACTCTTCTTCAAGTCGGAAACGCTCACGGCTACAGAGGCTTCTACACGCTGCATAATGCCCTCTTACTCAAGACCGTTGGTGGAACCTTTTTCAGTACCATAATTGGTGCGTTTTAGCAACCTGGAGTCCGTAGATCAGATCCCGGGCTCGCCCTCTTTGCCGGCGAGACAAAACGAACCAGGGCTGATATTTCGGCCTAGAACGGCAGGCTTCTGCGAGGTCTCGGCCTGCAGTTCAAACGAAACGGCCCGCCGTAAAAGCGGGCCGCAGTCATTTCGAGCGGTTGGAGGATCAGTGCAGGATCTGGCTGAGGAACAGCTTGGTCCGCTCGTGCTGCGGATTGTCGAAGAACTCGGCCGGCGAGTTCTGTTCGACGATCTGGCCCTGATCCATGAAGATCACGCGGTTGGCGACCTGGCGGGCGAAGCCCATTTCGTGGGTGACGCAGATCATGGTCATGCCTTCCTCGGCGAGTCCCACCATGGTGTCGAGCACTTCCTTGACCATTTCCGGGTCGAGCGCAGAGGTAGGCTCGTCGAAGAGAAGGATTTTCGGCCGCATGCAAAGCGAGCGGGCGATGGCGACGCGCTGCTGCTGACCGCCCGAAAGCTGGCCTGGATATTTGAGCGCCTGCTCCGGAATCTTCACGCGCTCCAGGAAGTGCATCGCCACCTGCTCGGCTTCCTTTTTCGGCATCTTGCGGACCCAGATCGGCGCCAGCGTGCAGTTTTCCAGGATCGTGAGATGCGGGAAGAGGTTGAAGTGCTGGAAGACCATGCCGACTTCCCGGCGCACTTCGTCGATCTTTTTCAGGTCGTTGGTGAGTTCGATGCCGTCGACGACGATCTTGCCCTTCTGGTGTTCCTCGAGCCGATTGATGCAGCGAATCATCGTCGACTTGCCGGAGCCCGACGGGCCAGCGACGACGATGCGCTCGCCGCGCATGACCCTGAGATTGATGTCGCGCAGCACGTGGAAATCACCGTACCATTTGTTCATGTTGGTGATTTCGATCGCGACATCCGTCGTCGAGACGGCCAAGTTCGGTGCAGTGGCGGTATTTGCCATTTTCTTTTCCCCTTTTTTTACCGCTGGCTTCTGTCGAGCAGGCGTTCCATGAAGCCTGAATAGCGTGACATGCCGAAGCAGAAAAGCCAAAAGACGAAGCCCGCGAAGATAAGACCGGTCAGCGGCGTGACGGCGCTGGCCCAGTTCGTATCGCTGAAGTTCAGGCGAACGATGCCGAGCAGGTCGAACATGCCGATGATCGACACGAGCGATGTGTCCTTGAATAGGCCTATGAATGTGTTGACGATACCGGGAATGACCAGCTTCAGGGCCTGCGGCAGGACGATGAAGCCCATTTTCTGCCAATAGCTGAGCCCCAGCGAATCGGCGCCCTCATACTGGCCCTTCGGAATTGCCTGCAGACCGCCGCGTACGACTTCCGCCATATAGGCGGAGGCAAAGAGCGACACACCGATCAGGGCGCGCAGGAACTTGTCGAAAGTGACGCCCTGCGGCAGGAACAGCGGCAGCATGACGCTGGCCATGAACAGCACCGTGATCAATGGAACGCCGCGGATGACTTCGATGAAGACGGTGCACAGCATCTTGATCACCGGCATGTTCGACCGGCGTCCAAGCGCCAGCAGGATGCCGAGCGGCAGCGAAACTGCGATGCCGACGAAGGAGAGGACCAGGGTGACCATCAGGCCGCCCCAGAGCGGCGTTTCGACATAGGTGAGGCCGAACCAGCCGCCGGGCAGGAGGATCGCCGCAAGGATAGGCAGGGCGACCAGCAGCAGAAGCGCGTTCAATCCCTTGTATGGGATTCTCGGTATCAGCATCGGCACCAGCAGCAAGACGAAAAGGATGCCGACGAGCGCCGGACGCCAGCGCTCATCGAGCGGGTAGCGGCCAAAAAGGAACTGGGCGAATTTCGCGTTGACGAAGGCCCAGCAGGCGCCGCTCCAGCCTTCCGGCTGCGTGCCGCCTTGCGAGAGCGTGGCACAGACGCCGCGGCCGCCCCCGGTCCAGGCGGCATCGATGAAGAGCCACTGGATTGCCGGCGGCACCAGCCATGCCAGGATGAGCAGGCTGATGATCGTCAGGGCCGTGTCCTTGGGCGTGGCGAACAGATTTTTTCGCAGCCAGGAGACGACACCGCTTTCCAGCGACGGGGCAGGCGAAGCTTCGATCATCGAAGCGCGAACGAAAGAGGCCTGATTCGTGCTCATGATCTCACCTCTCCACCAGCGCCATTCGGGCGTTGTACCAGTTCATGAACAGCGACGTCGCGAGGCTCAGGCTGAGATAGACGATGAGCCAGATGCTTACGATCTCGATCGACTGTCCGGTCTGGTTGAGGATGGTGCCGCCGACGGCGACGAGGTCGGCATAACCGATGGCAACCGCCAGCGATGAGTTCTTGGTGAGGTTGAGATATTGACTGGTCAGCGGCGGAATGATGATGCGCATCGCCTGCGGCACGACCACGAGGCGCGTCGTCAGCGCCGGGCGTATGCCGAGCGCATGCGCCGCCTCCGTCTGCCCCTTGGAAACGCCGCGGATACCGGCCCGGACGATTTCGGCGATGAAGGCTGCCGTGTAGAAGGAAAGCGCGAGGAACAGCGACATGAACTCCGGTCCGACGACCGAACCGCCCGTGAGGTTGAACTTGCCCGCCACGGGAATGTCGAAGGTGATCGGCGCACCGGTCACGAGAAAAGTGACCAGCGGCAGGCCGATGATCAGTCCGAGCACGGTCCACAGGACGGGAAGGCGCTCGCCGGTCGCCAACTGCCGTTGGCGCGCGTAACGGGCAAAGAACACACTTGCGGCGACGGCGATAACAAAGGCGAGGAGCGTGTATCCTGCACCCTCTTCGGCAATCGGCCTCGGAAAGGCGACACCGCGATTGCTCAGAAAGATATCGAAGGGCAGGGCAAGCGCATCTCGTGCCTGCGGCAATATCGAAAGCACCCCACTGTACCAGAAGAATATGACGAGCAGCGGCGGGATGTTGCGGAACACCTCGACATAGGCCAGCGAGAGCTTGGCGATGATCCAGTTATGCGAAAGGCGTCCGATGCCGACGATAAAACCGATGATCGTCGCCGTGATGATTCCGGTAATTGCGACGAGCAACGTGTTGACGAAGCCGACCAGCAAGGCGCGGCCATAGGTGGAATCGCTGGTAAATGAAATCAGCGATTGTCCGACATCGAAGCCGGCGCGGCTTCTAACGAAGTCGTAGCCGGATGCGATGTTCGCGCGTCTCAGGTTGTCGACGGTGTTATCGACGATCCAGTAGATGAGCGCTGCGAGGATGATGATGGTGATTGCCTGATAGAATATCCCGCGCACCTGAGGATCGTTGATGATCGATCCCGAGGACGTGCTTCGTTCAGGCGCGTTGGTGACGCCAATGGCCATGCAATGCCTCTTTCCCCTAATCCATCCTTACGGATGTTCCCGTTATCGGGTTTTTATCGTTGATCGGGGGAACGGCCGCGGCCATCCCCCCGACATCCGCGTCCGATCAGCGGACCGGCGGCGCGTACTGGAGACCGCCCTTGTTCCAGAGGGCGTTGAGGCCGCGCTCGATCTTCAGCGGGCTGCCTGCGCCGATGTTGCGGTCGAACACTTCGCCGTAGTTTCCGACTGCCTTGACGATATTGACCGCCCATTCGTTGGTGAGGCCGAGGTCCGTGCCGATCTTGCTGTCGGCCTCGACGCCAAGGAAGCGTTGAACGTCGGGGTTCGTCGACTTCTTCATTTCTTCGATATTGGCCTGGGTAATGCCGAACTCTTCGGCCTGGACCAGGGCGTAATGAACCCAGCTGACGATGTCGAACCACTGATCGTCACCCTGGCGGACCGCCGGTGCGAGCGGCTCTTTGGAGATGATCTCCGGCAGAACGATGTGGTCATCGGGCTTCGAGAGGGTGAGGCGCAGCGAATAGAGGCCGGACTGGTCGGTCGTATAGACATCGCAACGGCCGGCGTCGTAGGCAGCGTTCACTTCCTCGAGTTTCTCGAAGACGACCGGATTGTACTGCAGATTGTTCGCCTTGAAGTAGTCGGCAAGGTTGAGCTCGGTCGTCGTGCCGGTCTGAACGCAGACGGCGGCGCCGGAAAGCTCGAGGGCGGACTTCACGTCGAGTTCCTTGCGAACCATGAAGCCTTGGCCGTCGTAGTAGTTGACGGGACGGAAGTTGAAGCCAAGCGCGGTGTCGCGGTTGATCGACCAGGTCGTGTTGCGCGCAAGCACGTCGACTTCGCCGGATTGCAGCGCCGGAAAGCGTTCCTTGGCGGAGAGCGGCGTATACTTGACCTTGCTGCCATCGGCGAAGATCGCAGCCGCAATCGCCTTGCAGTAGTCGACGTCGAAACCGCTCCAATTGCCCGAGGCGTCAGGGGCTGCGAAACCGGCGAGGCCGGTATTCACGCCGCACTGGACGAAGCCTTTGGCCTTCACGTCGTCGAGCGTCGCGGCGGATGCCGCATGTGTGCCAATCCCCACGACAGCAGCGCCAACGAGAGCTGTCAGAATTCTTCTTGCCATTTTTTCGAACCTTTTCGGTTGTCGTTTTTCGCGTCTGCACGGTAGCGCTCTCTTGGCGCGTGCAGCCTCAGCCACCCTCCTGGCCTGAGTAAAAACTATCTCATGCTCAAAATCTGGAAGGGTCAAGAGACGTGGCCGATTTTGTGATCTTCCATGTGAAAAACGTGAAGCTCGCCAGAAGTTTAGGCAGGTCCCGCGACGGAATCGCCCGACATGGATAAAAAACCGCCAGTTGCGCCTCCTTGGTGATTCACAGTCGGCCGGCTCGAATTTTTCCTTGACCCGGCCCGTAGCCCGTTCGATGAGTCGGCAGGGAAAATCAACAGCGGATGTTTCAATGGCAGACAAGACGAGCGGGCGAGCGGAGCAGGGCATCAATACCCGCCTCGCGCATACCGGCAACAATCCCTCCGACTTCCATGGTTTCGTCAATCCGCCGGTGGTTCACGCTTCCACCGTGCTGTTCCCGAATGCGAGGACGATGGAGACGCGGGCGCAGAAATATACCTATGGTACGCGCGGCACGCCGACGACCGACGCCCTTTGCGAGGCCGTGAACGAGCTGGAGGGCGCAGCGGGCACGATCCTCGTTCCCTCCGGGCTCGCTGCGGTCACGGTGCCGTTCCTGGCCTATCTCTCTTCGGGCGACCATGTGCTCATCGTCGATTCGGTCTACTTCCCCACCCGCCACTTCTGCGACACGATGCTCTCGAGGCTCGGCGTCACTGTCGAATATTATGACCCGACGATCGGCGCCGGGATCGAAAACCTGATCAGGCCGAACACGCGGCTGGTGCATACGGAAGCTCCGGGCTCGAATACGTTCGAGATGCAGGATATTCCGGCAATCGCGGCCGCGGCGCACCGGCACGGCTGTATCGTGACCATGGATAACACCTGGGCGACCCCGGTCTACTTTCGGCCCCTCGACCACGGCGTCGACGTTTCGATCCATGCGGCGACCAAATACCCCTCCGGTCACTCGGACGTTCTTCTCGGAACCGTTTCCGCCAATGCGGCCCATTGGCCGGCACTCAGCGAGGCGATGGTTAC
Organism: Sinorhizobium sp. M4_45; assembly: GCF_002885915.1. Classification (NCBI taxonomy): domain Bacteria; kingdom Pseudomonadati; phylum Pseudomonadota; class Alphaproteobacteria; order Hyphomicrobiales; family Rhizobiaceae; genus Sinorhizobium; species Sinorhizobium sp. M4_45. The sequence continues at coordinate 146,935 of NZ_NWVE01000012.1, read as the reverse complement.
GCTCGGCGTCTGCGTTTCGCCGGACGACAGCTATCAAATCCTGCGCGGTCTGCGCACGATGGGCGTTCGGCTGGAGCGCCATCAGGCAAGCGCGCTGGCGATCGCTGAATGGCTCGAGAGCCGTGACGAGGTGGCGCGCGTGCTGCATCCGGCACTGCCGAGCTTTCCCGGACACGAATTGTGGAAGCGCGACTTCGGCGGCGCGAGCGGGATATTCTCCTTCGTGCTCAGGGCTGAACCGGAAGACGGCAAGGCAAAGGCGCATGCCTTCCTGGATGCGCTCTCGCTGTTCGGGCTCGGTTACTCCTGGGGCGGCTTCGAAAGCCTCGCCGTTCACGTGAACCTCTCCGACCGCAAGGTCGCGAAGGCCCCGTCCGAGGGGCCGGTCATCCGGCTGCAGATCGGCCTCGAGGATGTACCGGACATCCGCCGGGATATCGAGGCGGGCCTCGCCGCCGCAAACGCCGTCTGAACGGAGCGACAGGGAGGCGAATAGGCCTCCCTCATCGCGTTCCAACTAAGCGCCGTAGCCGTAAAGCCAGTCGAAATCGGCTGCGAGCGCTTCGGGTTTTCTGAAAGAGAGAACGAAATCGCGCGCGATCCGCACCGGACCTGCTGCGTGGTAGGCGAAGCTGTTGAACGCGGCGCGCTTGCGAACGCGGCCGATTCGGGTTCTGCGTGCGTCTTCATAGCGCGCGAAGACGGAGGGAAGGTCGGGAGTGTCGGCCATACAGCGGGCGAGTTCACGGGCGTCCTCGATGGCCATCGCCGCGCCCTGGGCTGCAAATGGCGTCATGGCATGGGCAGAATCGCCGATCAGAATGGTGTCGCGCCCATTGTGCCAGGCCCCGTCTTCAACCGTGCAGAGCGGCCAGTAGGTCGGCGAGCCGGCGTGACCGAGAAGCGCGCGCAGGTCGGGATGCCAATCCCTGAAGGCCGCCTCGAACTCGCGCCGGCGATCGCCGGATTCGTGCCCCGTCCAGGTTTCGCCCGACGCCTTTCCGGCAACGATCGCGACGAGGTTGAAGCCGTCGATCTTTCTGAGCGGATAGGCGACGAGATGGGCCTTCGGCGCGAGGAAGGCGGTGACGCGATCAGGCGACAGGCAGGTGGGCGCCCGGGTGCGTGACAGCGTGAAGCGCCAGGCGACATTGCCGGAAAAACGGACGGGGCCGGCGCCGGGAACAGAGGAGCGTATCCGCGACCAGATGCCGTCCGCCCCGATGATCACTGCCGGTGATCGCTTGTTCGCTTCGGTGATGACTGCCCGCGGATCGTCCGCGATGCGGGTTCCCAGGTGAAGACGGCAAAGCGGTTCCGCCCGGACGGCATCCAGAAGGATCGTTTGCAGGCTGGCGCGATGCAGGACGCCGTAGGGAGCGCCCCAGCGCTCGCGGGCGCGTGCGCCGGCAGGCACGCTGGCAAGCGGCCGCAGCGAGCGGCCGTCGGCAAGCGAGATCGCTTCCGGTTCATTCCAGACGCGTTCGAGAGCGGGCAGCAAGCCGAGTTCGATGAGGATGCGCGATGCATTCGGCGAAAGCTGAAGCCCGGCACCGGCCTCCTCCAATGCATCGGCCTGCTCGAAGATATCCGTCCGGAATCCCTGCCGTGCAAGGCAGAGCGCGGCGGTCATCCCGGCGATGCCGGCACCGACGATCGCAACCGGATCAGCCTTTTGCATGGATGTCGCGCCGTCGCCTGCGCAGGATCAGGCGGCTTTAGTCGTGAAAAGGCAGCCCGGAGGAATCGTTTCCGTCGCCTTCAGGGAAGGATTGTAGCGGTAGAGGGTCGAGCAATAGGAACAGACCTTCTCGTTCTCGTCGCCCATGTCGACGAAGATGTGAGGGTGGTCGAACGGGACGGAAGCACCCGTGCACATGAATTCCTTGACGCCGATCTCGATGACCCGGTGCCCGCCGTCGTTCTGAAAATGGGGGATGCTGTGGCCGGCCATGTCGTACTCCGATATATGCAAGTCTTAGGTGTCGATTGAGGTGTCGAATTTGCCGGCACCATAGTGAGCTTTGGCGAAAATGTGTAGCGGCAAACATGCCGCGCTTTATGGTTTTTGAAGCGGTTGGGGTTTCCGGCCGTTGCTTTACCAACTAACGTCCGCGCCGACAGGACAATACCAGGAAACCCAGATGGACTTGAACCCTCCGCCATTTTCCCGCTTCACGCATGACGGACTGGAAATCGCCTATTTCGACGAAGGTGACCCCTCGGGCGACCCGATCCTGCTCATTCACGGCTTTGCATCGAGCGCCAATGTCAACTGGGTGTTTCCCGGGTGGCTGAAGACGCTCGGCGACGCCGGATACCGCGTCATCGCGCTCGACAATCGCGGGCACGGGCAAAGCAGCAAGCCCTATGATCCCTCGCTCTATCACCCGCCGCAGATGGCGGGGGATGCGGCGGGACTTCTGGTGCATCTCGGCATCGGCGAGGCGCATGTGATGGGTTATTCGATGGGCGCGCGGATCTCGGCATTCCTGGCTTTGCAGCACCCGGATCGCGTCCGTTCGCTGGTATTCGGCGGTCTCGGGATAGGCATGATCACGGGGGTGGGGGAGTGGGATCCGATCGCCGACGCGCTGCTTGCACCTTCTTTGGAGGACGTTACGCACGAACGGGGCCGGACGTTCCGCGCCTTCGCAGACCAGACGAAAAGCGATCGTCAGGCGCTTGCCGCATGCATATCGACATCGCGCGACCTGCTTACCGCCGACGAGGTAGGCCGCATAGACGTGCCGGTGCTGATCGGTGTCGGGACGAAGGATGACATCGCCGGATCGGCTGAGGAGCTTGCCGTGCTGATGCAGCATGCCGTGGCACTCGACATTCCCGGGCGCGACCACATGCTGGCGGTCGGCGATCGTGTGTTCAAGAAGGCGGTCCTGGAGTTCCTTGCCGGGGTTGGGTGAGGCCGATCCAGACGGAAACCCTGCGCATTTTTTCTCGAATTGCTCTCGGCCGTGCCACTAACGAGAGGTGAAATCCGGCCAGGCCATTTATGTCGGCGGGAAATTGGCCTATATATGCCCGAACACGACCCATCCTAAGACCGGCAGGCCAAAGACGACCCCGCTGAAGGAACGCCCAGGAAGGAGAGCGACCATGGTCGCCAAGACAGAACTTCGTCATACGGAATCGCTCGAAGCGATCGATCCGATCTGGGATAGCCTGCGTGAGGAGGCGCGGCTGGCGGCCGAGCGCGACCCGATGCTGGCGGCCTTTCTCTATTCGACGGTGGTCAATCAGCATTCCCTGGAAGATTGCGTTATCTATCGGATTTGCGAGAGGCTGGACCATCCCGACCTCCAGGCGAGCCTCCTGCACCAGACCTTTGCCGAAATGCTCGAGGACTGGCCCGAATGGGGCGCCGTCCTGCGCGTGGATATCCAGGCGGTCTACGATCGCGATCCCGCCTGCACGCGCTTCATGGAGCCGGTGCTTTATTTCAAGGGCTTCCATGCCATACAGACGCACCGTCTGGCTCACTGGCTGTGGAACCGCGGCCGGAGAGACTTTGCGCTCTATCTCCAGAGCCGCTCCTCCAGCGTTTTCCAGACCGACATCAATCCGGCCGCCCGCATCGGACGCGGAATCTTTCTCGATCATGCAACGGGGCTCGTCGTCGGCGAAACCGCGGTCATCGGCGACAACGTATCTATCTTGCATGGCGTGACGCTTGGCGGCACCGGCAAGGAAGGCAGCGACCGTCATCCGAAGATCGGCAACGGGGTGCTGATCGGCGCCGGCGCAAAGATTCTCGGCAATATCCACATCGGCCACTGCTCGCGCGTGGCCGCCGGATCCGTCGTGCTGAAGGCGGTCCCTCCCAAATCGACGGTCGCCGGGGTGCCGGCGAAGGTCGTCGGCGAGGCCGGCTGTTCCGAGCCGTCGCGTCAGATGGATCAGATCCTGGCGTCGTTCGATATCTGATCAAGGCGCCCGAAGCCCGGCTGTGGCGGGCATCGACGCTGCGAAAAATCAGTGCACCAATTCAAGGTGTTGCGAGCATTTCTTCGCCTCCCGGCGAACGCTTGGCGCTCTGATGGGTTTACACCTGGCAATGGCCCGTGCAACAAGCGCGGCAAATCAATCGGCTACGGAGAATAGTTTTGAAGCCCGAAGAAATCCGCAAGCTTGAGGCCTATCTTAAGCGCACGTTCAACCAGTCCATGGTCGTCAAGGCTCGCCCGAAGAAGGACGAATCCGCTGAAGTCTATCTCGGCGACGAATTTCTCGGTGTCGTCTTCCGTGACGAAGAGGACGGCGAACTCTCCTATAATTTCTCGATGGCGATCCTCGACATCGACCTCTGAGAGCAACACGAATCCACCTGGATCCGTGGTAATCGCGCGTTGCAAGACCCGGTGCTGAGCAATCAGGCCGGGTTTCCTGTTGTTAAATCATACTTTTCGGAGAAATTGACTGGAGGCGTCCGTCTTCATCAAGTCGTTGCAAAAACTGTATTTTATTGCAATGCACACTGAACTTGACTTTTTGTGCAGTGCACCTAGACTGGCCGCGTTCCTAGCCGAGCCGTTACAAGGAGACGCCCGATGTTTAACTTCGACGATGCGAACAGGAAGAGCAAGGAAGCGCTCGACGTAGCCGTGAAGAGCTACTCAGCCATGACCAAAGGTTTCCAGGCTATTGCGACCGAAGCGGCCGACTATTCGAAAAAATCCTTCGAGGATGGCGTTGCCCATGTCGAAAAGCTTACCAGTGTCAAAAGCCTCGAAGCAGCGTTCGAGCTTCAGACGAATTATCTGAAGGCAAGCTACGAAGGCTTTTTCGCCGAGGCGACGAAGATCGGTGAGATGTATGCCGACCTCGCCAAGGACGCCTACAAGCCCTATGAGGCGCCGGTTGCCAAGGCAGGCACTGCGGTCAAAACGGCCGCTGCCGCCTGACCATCAGTTTCATCGCTATTGCAGACAGGCCGGTCGCGGATGCCGCGGCCGGCCTTCGTCCGTTCATGTTCTGCACTTCTTCAATACCGCCGACGGGCCTGAAGGCTGCAGGTGCCGGCGAAGAAATTTGATCAATCTTGTGTTTCGCCGTGCGAATATGTTTGCAGTGCGTGGGTTCGGTCTTAAAATCCAAGAACGAACCATTAGATAAAGGCAAGCATGTCGTGGTCGAATGCAAATGGATCCGCGGCTGTAAAGGAATGAACAAGAATGATCGCCATGCCGGTCCGGATGCAGCAGGGAAGCGAAGGAGACGGAGGCGGCCCCAGTCGTGGCACGTCCGTCATCACCCGCACCAAGCCGAAGACCAAGAAGCCGAGTTTGTACCGCGTTCTGCTTTTGAATGACGATTACACACCGATGGAATTCGTCATTCACATCCTCGAGCGCTTCTTTCAGAAGAACCGCGAAGAGGCGACTGTCATAATGCTACATGTCCACAACCACGGCGTTGGAGAATGCGGCGTCTTCACCTACGAGGTCGCCGAAACCAAGGTGACGCAGGTGATGGATTTCGCCAGGCAGCATCAACATCCGTTGCAATGCGTCATGGAAAAGAAATGAGGAACTAACGTGCCAACATTTTCGCCCAGCCTCGAAAAGGCGCTGCATCAGGCACTGACTTTTGCCAACGAGCGCCATCACGAATATGCGACGCTCGAGCACCTGCTGCTGGCATTGATCGATGATGCCGATGCGGCGGCTGTGATGGGCGCGTGCAATGTCAATCTCGACACGCTTCGCAAGACCGTGACCGATTACGTCGACAACGAATTGTCGAACCTCGTCACCGGTTACGACGAAGACTCCAAGCCGACGGCAGGCTTCCAGCGCGTGATCCAGCGAGCCGTCATCCATGTGCAGTCTTCGGGCCGCGAAGAGGTGACGGGCGCCAACGTGCTCGTGGCGATCTTCGCCGAGCGCGAGAGCCATGCTGCCTATTTCCTGCAGGAGCAGGAGATGACCCGGTATGACGCGGTCAATTTCATTTCGCACGGTATTGGCAAGCGGCCGGGAAGCTCCGAGGCGCGGCCGGTGCGCGGGGCGGAAGACCAGGACTCCGAACAGAAGGCTTCGCGCGAGAGCGAGGAGGCGGGCCCGAAGAAGCAGCAGGATGCGCTCACGGCCTATTGCGTAAACCTCAACGAAAAGGCCAAGTCCGGCAAGATCGATCCGTTGATCGGGCGTCACGCCGAAGTCAACCGGACCATTCAGGTGCTTTGCCGCAGGTCCAAGAACAACCCGCTTTACGTGGGCGATCCTGGCGTGGGCAAGACGGCAATCGCCGAGGGCCTTGCCAAGCGCATCGTCGAGAAGAAGGTGCCCGAGGCGTTGCAGGACGCCACGATCTTCGCGCTCGACATGGGAACCCTGCTGGCCGGCACGCGCTATCGCGGCGACTTCGAGGAGCGCCTGAAGCAGGTGGTCAAGGAACTCGAAGATTACCCCGGTGCGGTGCTGTTCATCGACGAGATCCACACGGTCATCGGTGCCGGCGCCACGTCGGGCGGCGCCATGGACGCGTCGAACCTCTTGAAGCCCGCGCTTTCTTCCGGCGCGATCCGCTGCATCGGCTCGACCACCTATAAGGAGTATCGCCAGTTCTTCGAGAAGGACCGGGCTCTCGTTCGCCGCTTCCAGAAGATCGATGTCAACGAGCCGACGATCGCGGACACGATCGAGATCATGAAGGGCCTCAAGCCGTATTTCGAGGACTACCATCAGCTGAAATACACCAACGATGCCATCAAGGCGGCGGTGGAGCTTTCGGCACGCTACATCAATGACCGGAAGCTGCCGGACAAGGCGATCGACGTTATCGACGAGTCCGGTGCCGCGCAGATGCTTTTGCCCGTCAGCAAACGCCGCAAGCTGATCACCGAAAGGGAGATCGAAGCGACCGTCGCAACGATGGCACGCATCCCGCCCAAGACCGTGTCCAAGGACGACGAGGCGGTGCTCGCCAATCTCGAGCAGGAACTGCGCTCCGTCGTTTATGGTCAGGATCTGGCGATCGAGGCGCTCGCCTCGTCGATCAAGCTGGCGCGCGCAGGCCTTCGCGAGCCCAACAAGCCGATCGGCTGCTACGTCTTCTCCGGCCCGACCGGCGTCGGCAAGACGGAAGTGGCGAAGCAACTCGCCACCTCGCTCGGCGTCGAGCTGCTGCGCTTCGACATGTCGGAATATATGGAACGCCACACGGTCTCGCGACTGATCGGCGCGCCTCCCGGCTATGTCGGCTTCGATCAGGGCGGACTCCTGACCGACGGCGTCGACCAGCATCCGCATTGCGTGCTGCTGCTCGACGAAATCGAAAAGGCGCATCCGGATCTCTTCAACATCCTCCTGCAGGTCATGGACCACGGTTCGCTGACCGACCATAACGGCAAGAAGATCGATTTCCGGAACGTCATCCTGATCATGACGACCAATGCCGGCGCGTCCGACATGGCTCGGGCGGCGATCGGCTTCGGTTCCTCCAAGCGGACGGGTGAGGACGTGGAGGCGCTGAATCGCCTCTTCACGCCGGAGTTCCGCAACCGTCTGGACTCCGTCATTCCGTTCAACTCGCTGCCGACCCCGGTCATCCATAAGGTCGTGCAGAAGTTCGTCATGCAGCTCGAAACGCAGCTTGCGGAGCGCAATGTCACCTTCGACCTTGCGCCTGATGCGATCGCCTGGCTCGCGGAGAGGGGCTATGACGAGAAGATGGGTGCACGGCCGCTGGCACGCGTCATCCAGGAAAATATCAAGAAGCCGCTCGCGGACGAGATCCTCTTCGGCAAGCTGAAGAAGGGCGGTGTCGTCAAGGTGACGATCGGTGCAAAGGAAGACGGCACGAAGGGGCTCATGCTCGAAGCCGTGCCGGAAACGGCTCCGATCAAGCCCAAGGCCGAAGTCTCGCGTCCCGCCGGCAAGGGCGCGAAACCCAAGAAGGCTGCCGAAAAGGAAAGCGTAGCCGCATCCGAAGAGGGCGCGAAAGCCAAGTCGAAGAAGACGGCCGCCAAGTCCTCGAACAAGAGCGGCGGTTCCGGCGCGGCTCCGCTCAGGGGGCGGACGGTTCCGAAGGTGCCGCGCAAGAAATAACGCGATCGCGACTGGACGTGACAGTGCCGGGTGAGTTACCCGGCACTTTCTTGTGAGCGTGGAGCATAGCGGGTGGATTCCACTAACCGTATCGAAGAGGAGCGATCGCCTCTGGGCTGGTTTCTGGCGGGTGCGCGTGGGATATTCAGCCTTCCGGCCATAATCCTCATGCTTTCCTTCGTGGGCTTCTGCTCGCTGACGGTTCAGGCCGGGATCCCACCGGCGCAAGTCGTGTTCATGACCGGCATCGTCTGGGCCCTGCCGGCAAAGGTCATTCTCGTAAGTTCCATCCTCAGCGGCGCCAGTCTTGCGACGGCGTTCCTGGCAGTCACGCTTTCGTCGGTTCGGTTGATGCCGATGGTCGCCGCACTCGTTCCCGAACTCCGTACGCCGAAGACGCCGACATGGCTGCTTCTCTTGCTTTCGCATTTCATCGCCATCACCGCCTGGGTCTTCGCGATGGAGCGCGTGCATGCGGTTCCGCGCCGGCACCGCGCGACCTTCTTCGCCGGCTTCGGCATCACGCTGGTCGCGACGAACATGGCGCTGGTCGGGATCGTTTATCGCCTTGTCGCCGATTTCCCGCCGATCGTCGCCGGATGTCTCTTCTTTCTGACGCCGGTCTATTTCCTCGCCTCGATCTGGAATTCGGCCCGTCATCCGGTTGTCTATGCCGCGCTCGCGATCGGTCTCGCCGCAGGGCCGGTCTGCTACTGGATCGCCCCGGAGTTCGACATTCTGCTCGCCGGCCTCGGCGGAGGAACGCTCGCCTGGCTTGGTGAGCGCTTCTGGCGCAGGCGAAAGGAAGCGAGCGCGTGAGCTGGATGGACGGATGGTGGGCCTACGCATTCATTGCGATCGCCGGCTGGCTTGCGACCGACATCTGGCGATGGCTCGGAGTGCTCGCCGGAAATCGGCTGCGCGACGATTCGGAGGCACTGAACTGGGTGAGGGCGGTGGCGACGGCGCTGGTGGCGGCCGTCATTGCCAAACTCGTACTTTACCCGACCGGCGTTTTGGCCCAGTCGCCTCTGTGGCTTCGGCTCGGCTCCGTCGTTCTCGGCGCGATCGCGTTCTTCCTCGCCCGCCAGAAACCCGTCGCCGGGATCGGAACGGCGATCGCTGCCCTGGCCGCGGGCCTCTGGTGGCTGGGGTTTTGATGAGTTAAAGCGGAATAATAGAAAAATTCCGTAAGCGGTTGAATCAAACGTTACATGGCAGCCTAAAGCGCTCGGCGGATCTTCTCCGCGTTTGCGGCCAGCACCTCTCCGTCTTCCATCTTGCCGGAATGCGGCTTCAGCGGAATGCCCTCCCGTCTGGGGATCACGTGGAAGTGCAGATGGAAAACGGATTGACCGGCCGGCGCCTCGTTGAACTGCATGATGGTGACGCCGTCCGCCGCGAAGGCGGCCTTCGCCGCCAGGGCGATCTTCTGGACGGTCGCGATCAGGCTGGCGAGGGTGGCTGGATCCGCATCGAGAATGTTGCGGGACGGCGCCTTAGGCAACACCAGGACATGCCCTTCGGCCTGAGGCATCACGTCCATGAACGCGACGGTGGCCTCATCCTCATAGACGCGATGCGAGGGGATCTCGCCGCGCAATATCTTGGCGAAGATATTGTTGGTGTCGTATGCGCTCATGTCGTTTCCTCTTCCTGGCAGGCGTTCGCGGCGTCTCAGCCGTCCTGGCGTTCACCTTTGCGGAAAGGACCGTGTTCCGCAAGAAACTCGCCGGTTTCTTCCACATCCCGGCGCTCCCGTTCCAGATAATCGGCTACGGCGCGCGCAAGCCCCGGATGGCTGATGAAATGTGCGGAATGAGTCGTCACCGGCATGTAGCCCCGTGCAAGCTTGTGCTCGCCTTGCGCGCCGGCTTCGACGCGCTTCAATCCCTTCGCGATCGCGTAGTCGATCGCCTGATGGTAACAGACTTCGAAATGCAGGAAGGGGTGGTCCTCGATGCAGCCCCAGTGCCGGCCATACAGCGCATCGCCCCCGATGAAATTGATCGCTCCGGCGATATAGCGCCCGCCGCGCTTGGCCATGACCAGCAAGATATCGTCGGCCATGCGCTCTCCGATCAGCGAGTAGAAGGCGCGGGTCAGATAGGGACGCCCCCATTTGCGTCCGCCGGTATCCATGTAGAAGGCAAAGAACTGGTCCCAGATAGCTTCCGTCAGGTCGCTGCCGGTCAGCCAGTCGATGGTTATCCCGTTTTCCACCGCCGATCGGCGTTCTTTCTTGAGTGCCTTGCGCTTTCGCGAGGTGAGCGTGGCGAGAAAGTCGTCATGCGATCCATAGCCTTCATTCATGAAGTGGAACTGCTGATCCATCCGATGCAGGAAGCCCGCCTGCTCCAGGATGGGCATTTCGTCGGTCGGGACGAAGGTCACGTGGGCCGAGGAGAGGCGGTGGCGGCGCGTGAGTTCCTTGAGGCCGGCAGCGAGCGCGTCGCGCACGGTTCGTGGATCGCATCCCCCGGCCACCAGCAGCCTTGGCCCCGTCGCCGGCGTGAAGGGCACGGAACATTGCAGCTTCGGATAGTAGCGGCCGCCGGCCCGCTCGAAGGCATCCGCCCAGCCATGGTCGAAAACATATTCCCCCTGGCTGTGGCTCTTGACGTAGCAGGCGAGAGCCCCCCGCAGGAAACCGTCCGCGTCCTCCATCAGGAGATGCTGCCCGAGCCAGCCAGTCTCCGCCGTCGCCGAGCCCGATTCCTCCAGTGCCGACAGATAGGCATGCGAGACGAAGGGATTGTAGGCCGTGCCGGCATGCCCTTTGGAAGCGCCGGCAAGCCTGCCCCAGCTCGTCGGCGATATCGACGTGAACGAAGGTTCTATGCGGAGGGTGATCGCGTCTGTCATGCGCCTACGAAATCATGCTCTCCCGGGGATCGAAACCCTCGAAGGTCATCTGGTCGGCATTGGCGAATGTATGCTCCTGGGCCTGTCTGTCGCGTACCGTCCAGGTGATGAGCGTTCGGCCGAGCGCGCGCTCCTTTTCCGTGAACGCGTTGGGAAGATGGCCGTAATGATAGGAGATGAAATCCAGCCCGAGATGCATCGCCTCCTCGTGCACGAAGAAGGTTTCCGGATTGACACCCTCGGCAGTCAGGCCGAGGGGGTAGGGCGCATCGAGTTCCTTCAGGTCCCTGAGCAGCCAATGGTCGAAGCTCATCAGCGCCACCTGGCCCTCATAGCCTTCCAGCGTCTCGAGCACGGCCGCGCAAAAGCCTTCGTCGTCGCCCAGTCGCCCCTTGAGCTCGATGATCAGTGGGACACGGCCGGCAACGAGGCGCAGCATCTGCTTCAGCGTCGGCACCTTGTCGCCCGTGCCGCCGACTGACAGAAGCCCCAGCTCGGCGGACGTCTTCGCGCGCACGTCGCCCGCAATCCCGCAGAGCCGTTGCAGGTCGTGGTCGTGGAAAACGACGGGAACGCTGTCAGCCGCGAATTGAAGGTCGCACTCGATCGCGAAGCCGGCTTCGACCGCGCGAGAGAAGGCGGAGAGCGTGTTTTCCCAAACCTCCCGATTCATGTCGTGGAAGCCGCGATGGGCGATCGGCTGGGCCTTGAGCCAGGAAAGATCCTTCATTGGACGTCCCTGATCATGCGATTTCGATCACGGCGTCGATCTCGACAGCCGCGTTGAAGGGAAGGGAAGCCATGCCGACAGCGGCACGAGCGTGTTTGCCCGCTTCGCCGAGCGCATTGGCAAGGAGGTTCGAGGCGCCGTTGATCACCAGGTGCTGTTCGACGAAGTCCGGCGTGGAAGCGACGAAGCCGTTGATCTTGACGAGGCGGCGGATACGGCCGAGATCGCCGAGAGCCGCTTTGGCCTGGGCCAGGATGTTGATCGCGCAGAGTTCGGCGGCTCTTTGCGCGCCGGCGACATCGACATCCTTGCCGACATGGCCGGTTACGGCGACCCTGCCGTTTTCCATCGGCAACTGCCCGGAAATGTAGAGCATCGACCCCGAGACGACGTAAGGCACGTAGTTCGCGACAGGCGCAACTGCCTGCGGAAGGACGATGCCGAGTTCGGTGAGGCGGGTTTCGATCTCTGCGGACATGGAAGGCTCCGTTGTTGTCTTTTGTGCTAAAATCCGGCATGCAAAGCGGATCGTGACAGGCGTGGACCAGAACCGATCTGCCTTGTTTCTGCCGAATGCTTGTTTATCGCATTGGCGGCGAGTCCAACAGGAGGAAACGGATGTTTCGTAAAGGCTTCGGTCTCGTCACTCTGGGAAGCGTCTGTGTCGTGGTCATGACGGCGGGCGCGGCACAGGCGACTGCTCTCGTTCCCCATCGCGCCGTCTACGATCTGGAATTGAAGGACGCCTCCGAGCGGTCCGGCATCTCCGGCATGTATGGCCGCATGGTCTATGAGTTCAACGGCTCCTCCTGCGAAGGCTATACCGTCAGCTTCCGCTTCGTCACCCAGGTCGATACGGGTGACGAGGTTCGCCTAACCGATCAGCAGACCACCACCTATGAGGACATGAAGAACGGCAATTTCCGTTTCCTCACCCGCTCCTTTACCGATGAGAAGCTGGACAAGGAGGTGCGCGGAAGCGCGCATGACGATAAGTCCGGCGTCAAGGTCGAGCTGACCGCCCCCGACAAGCGCCAGGTGGCGCTTGCGGCCAGCCGGTTTCCGACAGAACACATGCTCGAAGTGATCGAACGTGCGAAAAAAGGAGAGACCTTTTTCGAGGCGCGTATTTTCGATGGTTCCGATTCGGGCGACAAGACGCTGATTACCTCGACCTTCGTGGGCAAGCCGCGCAAGCCCGCTCCTGACGATGCGGATGTCGGCAAGGCCGGAGAGCTTGCGGGCGAGAACTATTGGCCGGTGACGATCACCTATTTCAACGACGAAGCGAACGGCGACGCGCTGCCCGTCTACCGCATGGCGTTCAAGCTCTACGAGAACGGCGTGACGCGGGATCTCACCATGGACTACGGTGACTTCGTCCTGAGCGGAAAGCTCGCAAAGCTCGAGGTCTTCAATAGCGAAGAGTGCAAATAGACAACCGCAGAAGCGATTTTCGAAAGTGACCGCAACCTGCTCCTATTGACAGGATCCATTTATTTTCTAAAGTTGAGAAAATAAACGGCCAAGGGGGGCGAAGAGTGGGTGTGCATCACGGCCAGGTCCTGCGCATCCTTCGCGACGAAGGGCCCCAATCACGCGCCATCCTTGCGCGCCGCACCGGGCTGTCCGCGACGACCCTTACCCATGTGACGGCGCAGCTCCTCGCCGACGGCTCCGTCGCCGAGGTGGAGCCGGCGGCAAGCAGCGGGGTGGGGCGGCCGGGACTGGCGATCCGGCTCCTGCCGAACGCTCATCACGTTGCCGGCGTGCATATCGGTGCCGGGCTCGTCCAACTGACGGTCACGGATCTCCTGGGTTCGGCGAAAGCGGCCGCTTCGTTCGAATTCGCGCTGCCGGACACCTCGCCGGAGGCCGTGACGGCGCGGATCGCGGACGAAATAGAGAAGCTGAAGCTTCTCGCGCGCACAGACCATCTGCTCGGCGTCGGAGTGGGAGTGCCGGGACCCGTCGATGCCGGCCAGCGCACCATCCTGGCTTCGATCAATACCGGCTGGCGCAACCTGCCTCTGGCGGGCATGCTGGAGCGACGCACGGGCCTGACGGTGGTGCTGGAGCATAGCGTTACGGCAATGGCGGTCGCGGAGGCGCGCTTCGGTCTCGGCCGCGGGGTCCCGGCATTGCTTTACGTCTATCTGCGTTCCGGTCTCGGGGCAGGGCTGGTGGTCGACGGCGTACCGTTTCGGCCGGGCGGCCATGGCGCAGTCGAGCTCGGTCACATCCAGATCTCACAGAACGGGCCACGGTGCAGTTGCGGCAACCATGGCTGTCTCGAAAGCTATGTGAACGAACGCGTCCTGATGCGTGCATTGGGGCTGGAAGGCTCTGCTCCGGCCGATCTCCTGATGCAGGTGGAGAACACGGACGTCTGGGGTCCGACACTCGCTCGGCTGACCGACTCGCTCGCCATCGCAATCAGTCTGCTTACGCCCGATCTGATCGTCTTCGGCGGTCACCTCGCTGACGCGCCGGAGAGCCTGTTCGCGCATCTGCGAAAACATCTGCCGCCACGGGTCATGCCTCATATGCGCGACATCCTTCGGTTCGAACGAACCGGCTTTGGCTCGCAACTGGGCGCGATCGGCGGGGCGGCGGTCGCGCTCGACCACTTTTTCTATTCGGGAGCCCGGTATTGAGCACTCTGACGTCCAAAGACGAGGAAACGACAGGGAACGGGTTTTCGCCGGCGGAGCTGGCGCCCATCGTCCTGAACCTGATCGCCCTGGTGTTCGCCGTCACGGTATGGTGGGGCATCACGGCGGCGGGGCTGGTGATCCTGCCGGGACCGGCCGAGGTTTTCCGGCGCGCAGTGGAGCTGATCGCGAACGGCCAGTTGCCGCTGGACGTCGTCTCCAGTCTTCGCCGCGTGCTGGCCGGCTTCCTGCTCGGCGTGGCGGCAGCCATTCCCGTCGGCTTCCTGATGGGTTGGTACCGCGTCGCCCGCGCACTGATCGAGCCCTACATCCAGTTTTTCCGCATGATTCCGCCGCTGGCGGTCATACCGCTCGCGATCGTGACCATGGGCATCGACGAAGCGCCGAAGGTCTTCGTCATTTTCCTCGCCTCGTTCCTTTCCTGCGTCGTCGCCGCCTATCAGGGTGTCATCGGCGTCGACCGTACGTTGATCAGCGCTGCACGCGTGCTTGGGGCCAACGACGGCGTGCTGTTCTACCGCGTGATCGTCCCTGCCTCCATTCCCTTCATTCTGGTCGGTGTCCGGATCGGGCTCGGCTCGGCCTGGGCAACGGTCGTCGCAGCCGAGCTCATCGCAGCGCAATCGGGCCTCGGCTTCCGAATGCAGCAGGCGCAACTCTATTACGACCTTCCCACCATTTTCGTCAGCCTCGTCACGATAGGCATTCTCGGCCTGCTCATGGATCGCATCGTCCAGGCGGCGGAACGCCGTCTGACCCGCTGGCAGGAGCGCGCGCAATGACAGCTGTTCCGAACCCGGCCTCCGACCCGAAGATTTCATTTCAAAACGTCACCCGCCGTTTCGGCGAAGGCGAGAGCTCGGTCCTCGCGCTCGACAGGCTGAGCCTGGACATCGGCGAGGGTGAATTCGTCACGGTGGTCGGGCCGTCCGGCTGCGGCAAGTCAACGGCCATGAATATCGCGGCCGGCCTGACGGAGGTGTCGGACGGACGTGTTCTGGTCGACGGTAAGCCGGTCGACGGGCCAGGCCCCGAACGCGGCGTGATCTTCCAGCAATATGCGCTGTTTCCGTGGCTGACGGTTCGCCAGAACGTCGAATTCGGCCTGCGCATCAAAAACATGCCGGCAGCCGAGCGCAGGCGCATCGCCGATCACTTTCTCGATCTCGTCGGGCTGAAGGATTTCGCCGATGCCTTGCCCAAGACCTTGTCCGGCGGCATGAAGCAGCGCTGCGCAATCGCCCGTGCCTATGCGGTCAATCCGACGATCCTCCTCATGGACGAGCCTTTCGGCGCGCTCGACGCATTGACCCGCGTCAACATGCAGGACCAGCTGCTCGACACCTGGAGCCGCGAGCGACGGACGGTGATCTTCATCACCCATGATGTCGATGAGGCGGTCTATCTCGCCAATCGCGTCATCGTGATGGCCGCGCGGCCGGGCCGCCTGCACGAGATCATCCCCGTGGACCTGCCCTATCCGCGCAACGAAGAGATCCGGCTATCGCCTGAATTCGCGCAGGTCCGCAATCGGGTTTGGCACGCCGTTTACCATCAGAAACCCCAGGTCAGTTCGAGTTCATCACAAGGAGGAGGAATGCCGTGACTTTTACCCGACGCAGTTTCATCCGCGTTGCCGCTGCCGGTGCGCTGGCGGCCCCCATAGTGGGCGCCACCACGCGAGCCGCTTACGCAGAGGCGAAGCCCGTGCGGATCGGTTACATCGCCGACTATTTCGGCACGAGCCTGACGGCGATCGCCACCGACCAGAACCTGTGGGCAAAACACGGCCTGGAACCCGACCTGAAGATCTTCACCAACGGCCCGATCCAGATCCAGGCGTTGGGCGCGGGCAGTCTCGATTTCGGGTATGTCGGTCCGGGCGCCCTTTGGCTTCCGGCAACTGGCAAGGCCAAACTCGTCGCGATCAATGTGCTCGGACTGTCCGACCGCGTCATCGCGCAGAAGGGCATCAACTCCGTCGCGGACCTCAAGGGCAAGAAGGTCGGCGTTCCGGAAGGCACGTCGGGCGACATGCTGTTGCGTCTCGGCCTTGCCAAGGCCGGCATGACGATTTCCGACATAGAAGTGGTGAAGATGGACCCTTCGACGGTCGTTTCGGCTTTTGCATCGAAGCAGATCGACGGCGCCGGCATCTGGTATCCGCTGGTGGGCATCATCAAGAAGACCGTCCCGGATCTGGTCGAAGTCGCCAAGAGCGACGATTTCTATCCCGAGAACTCTTTCCCTTCGGCCTTCGTCGCCCGCAATGAGGTGATAGCCGGCGACGTGGACGTGGTCAGGAAATTCATCGCCACGATGAAAGAGGCCAACGACTATCGCGTTGCCGACGTGCCGCGCTCGGTCGCGATCACCGCCAAGTTCCTCGGAGTGCCGGCCGAACCGCTTGAAGTCGAAAGCCGCAACGGCAAGTTCCTGACTACTGCCGAGCTCGTTGCTGCCAGCAGGGATGGGACGGTGGCCAACTGGCTGAAGGGTCTCAACGACCAGTTCGTCGCTTTCGGCAAGATGCAGAACCCGCTCGACCCGAAGGACTACTATCTCGCCGACCTCTACGCAGGCGACTGAACGCCAACCCGCCGGCGCGCTCCGTCGCGCCGGCACTCTCCATCGAGATTAGAATGACAAAGCAGCCCAATATTCTGTTCATCATGTCGGACGACCATGCGGCGCGGGCGATTTCCGCCTACGGCGCGGGCCTGAACAGCACGCCCAATATCGACCGCATCGCCGACGAAGGCATGCGATTCGATCGGTGCTACGTCACCAATTCGATTTGCACGCCCAGCCGTGCCGCCATTTTGACCGGCACCTACAACCATGTGAACATGGTCACCACGCTCGATACCCATATCGACAACCGGCTCCCCAATGTGGCCAAACATCTGCGCGCGGGCGGCTATCAGACAGCGATCTTCGGCAAGTGGCACCTGGGCGAGGGCCAGGCGCACGAGCCGACGGGATTTGACGAATGGTCGGTACTGCCGGGGCAGGGCGAATATTTCGATCCAGTGATGATCGACCGCAACGGACCGCGAACGGAGAGAGGCTACGCCACCGACATCATCACAGACAAATGCCTCGATTTCCTCGGCAAGCGTGATCCGGAGCGGCCGTTCTTCCTGATGTGCCACCACAAGGCGCCGCATCGCAGCTTCGAGCCGCACCCGCGCGACAGGCACCTCTATGCCGACGGCAAACTGCCGGTCCCGGAAACTTTCTCCGACGATTATTCCAACCGCGCAGCAGCGGCGGCAGCTGCGAAAATGCGCATTCGCTGCGACATGACATACAGGGACCTCGGCCTCGTCCAGCCCGAAGGCGGCGACGAGATCGGCGAACTGCTTCTGCCGGGCTGGACCCAGCGCAAGGTTCCGGACATCGAGGAAGGTCAGGAACTGCGATTGATCGACGGAGCCACCGGTGAGAATTATCTCTTTACCGATCCGCGGAAACTCGCCCTCTTCAAGTACCAGCGCTACATGATGCGCTACCTGCAGACCATTGCCGCCGTGGACGACAATGTCGGCCGTCTGCTCGACTATCTCGACGCGGAAGGCCTGCGCGACGACACCATCGTTATCTATACGTCCGACCAGGGGTTCTTCCTTGGCGAGCACGGCTGGTTCGACAAGCGCTTCATGTACGAAGAATCGCTCCAGATGCCTTTCCTGATCCGCTATCCGGAAGGCATCCGGCCCGGCACGCAAGCCGGCCACATCGCGACCAATGTCGATTTCGCGCCGACCTTTCTCGATTATGCGGGCCTGCCGATCCCCAATTACATGCAGGGCAGGAGCATGCGCCCGATTATCGAGCAGACGGCGGACGAGGACGATAAGGGTCTCGCCTATCACCGGTACTGGATGCACAAGGACGAGTTCCACAATGCCTTCGCGCATTACGGCGTGCGCGACGCCCGCTACAAGCTCATCTACTGGTATAACGATCCGCTCGGCCAGCCTGGTGCCTTTTCCGGCGACGAGGCTGCGGAATGGGAACTGTTCGATTGCGAGGAGGACCCGTTCGAGCTGCGCAACCGGGCGAACGAGCCGGCCTACTCCGCTGTGTTCGAGGAAATGCTGGCTAAGCTCGATGCGCGCATGGCGGAAATCGGCGACATTCCGGAACATGTCACCGCCGAGGTGCTGGCTCGGTGCCGAACGAAGGCGGCCTGAGCCGGCGCGATACAAAAAGCGTCCCCAAGGCTTGATTTCCGGGCCGGTTACCGCTAAGGGGCTGGCCATTCCACACGTAAGGCATGGGATTTTCCGGGAGAAATCCGGATCGTTCCGCCGGTGGGCGCATTGCGGTGCGCTCGACGCCTTGCGGAGGTTCAACCGGAAAAGGAGACAAAGGCATGGCATTGCCTGATTTCACTATGCGCCAGCTTCTCGAGGCGGGCGTCCACTTCGGTCACCAGACGCACCGCTGGAACCCGAAGATGAAGCCGTACATCTTCGGCGACCGTAACAACGTTCACATCATCGATCTCGCCCAGACCGTACCGATGCTGTCGCGCGCCCTGCAGGTCGTCAGCGACACCGTCGCCAGCGGCGGCCGCGTGCTTTTCGTCGGCACCAAGCGCCAGGCGTCCGAGATCATCGCGGACGCTGCGAAGCGTTCCGCCCAGTACTACGTCAATGCCCGCTGGCTCGGCGGCATGATGACGAACTGGAAGACGATCTCCAACTCGATCCAGCGCCTGCGCAAGCTCGATGAAATCCTGGCTTCGGAAGCTTCCGGCTTCACGAAGAAGGAGCGCCTGAACCTCGAGCGCGAGCGCGAGAAGCTCAACCGCGCACTCGGCGGTATCCGCGATATGGGCGGTACCCCGGATCTGATGTTCATCATCGACACCAACAAGGAATCGATCGCCATCGACGAAGCCAAGCGTCTTGGCATTCCGGTCGTTGCCGTCATCGACTCCAATTGCGATCCGGACCAGATCGACTACGCGATCCCGGGCAACGACGACGCATCGCGCGCTATCGCCCTTTACTGCGATCTCATCGCCCGCGCCGCCATTGACGGTATCGCCCGTCAGCAGGGCGCCTCTGGCCGCGATCTCGGCGCATCCGAAGAGGTTCCGGTCGAGCCGGCTCTCGAGGAAGCGTCCGAAGCCTGATCGGCCCGACCGGCAGACGACGCGCTGCCGTACGCATGAAATATCGGGACGAGGCCGTTTGTGATGTAGAATCTGAACGGCCTTGTTCTTTATCAGCCGGAAATGGCCCGGCCGATCGCGCGCGGTGAGCCCGCGAACATCGCCAAAGTGGCTTCATCACGATGTCACACAGAAAGGCCATTTCCTGCCAAACCTTCTGGCACTGCGCCAATCCCGGTCGGCGCGCCAGCAAACAGACAAGAGGCACAAAGATGACTGTTACCGCCGCAATGGTGAAGGAGCTGCGCGAAAAGACCGGCGCAGGCATGATGGACTGCAAGAAGGCGCTTGCCGAGACCAATGGCGACATGGAAGCCGCCATCGACTGGCTGCGCGCCAAGGGCATCGCCAAGGCTGACAAGAAGTCCGGCCGCACCGCTGCCGAAGGCCTCATCGGCATTGCCAGCTCCGGCACCAAGGCCGTCGTCGTCGAAATCAACTCCGAGACCGACTTCGTTGCCCGCAACGACGCCTTTCAGGAGCTCGTTCGCGGTGTCGCCAGTGTCGCCCTCGGCACCGACGGCAGCGTTGCAGCCGTCTCCCAGGCGACCTATCCGGCGACGGGCAAGTCCGTTGAAGATACGATCAAGGACGCCATCGCCACGATCGGCGAGAACATGACGCTACGCCGCTCGGTACTGCTCGAGGTCGAGGACGGCGTCGTCGCGACCTATGTGCACAATGCCGCAGGCGAAGGCATCGGCAAGCTCGGCGTTCTCGTCGCGTTGAAGTCGACCGGCGACAAGGAAGCTCTGAACGCGATCGGCCGGCAGGTTGCCATGCACGTCGCCGCGACCAACCCGCTCGCGGTCCGTTCGAGCGAAATCGACCCGGCGGTCGCCGAGCGCGAGCGCAACGTCTTCATCGAGCAGTCGCGCGCTTCCGGCAAGCCGGACAACATCATCGAGAAGATGGTCGATGGCCGCATGCGCAAGTTCTTCGAGGAAGTCGCCCTTCTGTCGCAGGCTTTCGTCATGAACCCTGATCTGACGGTGGAAGCCGCGATCAAGGAAGCGGAAAAGTCCGTCGGCGCGCCGATCGAAGTTGCCGGCATTGCCCGTCTCCTGCTCGGCGAAGGCGTCGAAAAGGAAGAGAGCGATTTCGCGGCAGAAGTGGCAGCCGCCGCGAAGGGTTGATTTCTTCACCTCGAATGGGAAAACGTGGGGGCATCGCGTGACAACGCGGTGCCCTTCGTGTATCCGGCTCCAGTCGATGCGTAGGACCCGCCGGAGCGGTTGATACCACGCAGCGGAATTTGCCTTTACGCCGCTGTGCGCCAGATGCCTGCACACGCGCGCTGATCTATTTCAGGAGTGACGATGTCGGCCAAGCCAATCTACAAGCGCGTTCTTCTCAAAGCCTCCGGTGAAGCGCTTATGGGAAGCCAGGGGTTCGGCATCGATGTTGCCGTAGCCGACCGGATTGCCTCCGATATCGCGGAAGCGAGAGCGATGGGTGTCGAAGTCGGCGTCGTCGTCGGCGGCGGCAACATCTTCCGCGGTGTCGCTGTGGCGTCCAAGGGCGGCGACCGTGTAACCGGCGACCACATGGGAATGCTGGCGACGGTCATCAATGCGCTTGCGCTGGCGACGTCGCTGCGCAAACTCGATATCGACACCGTCGTCCTGTCGGCCATCGCCATGCCGGAAATCTGCGAGAGCTTCTCGCAGCGCGCGACGCTTTATCATCTTTCGCTCGGGCGTGTCGTGATATTCGCCGGCGGCACGGGCAATCCGTTCTTCACGACGGATTCGGCTGCGGCGCTTCGTGCGGCGGAGATGGGCGCCGAGGCGATCTTCAAGGGAACACAGGTTGACGGCATCTATTCCGCGGATCCGAAGAAGGACCCCTCGGCGACCCGCTTCGACCGCCTGACCCATAGCGAGGTTCTCGAAAAAGGCCTCGCAGTCATGGATGTTGCCGCCGTGGCGCTTGCGCGGGAGAATGCCATTCCGATCGTCGTCTTCTCCATCCACGAGAAGGGCGGCTTCACGGAGATATTGACGGGTGGCGGCCGTGCCACCATCGTGACCGATAATTGACAAGCTGCTGGGGCCCGCAAGGGCTGCTGATAAGAACGGGAGTCTTGAACCATGAGTGAAGGTGTGGATCTGAAGGAACTCAAGCGTCGGATGGACGGGGCGATCGCTGCTTTCAAGCACGACATCGCGTCGCTGCGGACCGGCCGCGCTTCGGCGAACGTACTCGATCCGGTGACCGTCGAAGCCTACGGTTCTCGCATGCCGCTGAACCAGGTGGCAAACATCACGGTTCCAGAGTCGCGCATGCTCTCGGTTTCGGTGTGGGACAAGTCCATGGTCGGTGCCGTGGAGCGGGCAATCCGGGAGTCCAATCTGGGGCTCAACCCGATCGTCGACGGGCAGAACCTGCGCATTCCGTTGCCGGAACTGAACGAGGAGCGCCGCAAATCGCTGGTCAAGGTCGCCCACGACTATGCCGAAAAAAGCAAGGTCGCCGTCCGCCACGTTCGCCGTGACGGTATGGACGACCTGAAAAAAGCCGAAAAGGACGGCGAGATCGGCCAGGACGAGAGCCGTGCTCAGTCCGAACGCGTCCAAAAAATGACGGATGACGTAATTTCCGAAATCGACCGCTTGCTCGCGGAGAAGGAAAAGGAAATCATGCAGGTCTGACCTGCGGATAGGTGAGTCTCTTTGTCCGGACAACCCATGCAAGAATTCAATCCCGCAAACGTACCGGCTCACGTCGCCATCATCATGGACGGCAACGGTCGTTGGGCGAATGCGCGTGGACTGCCCCGTACCATGGGCCACCGCAAGGGCGTTGAGGCGGTCCGCGGGGCGGTAAGGACGGCTGCGGAGATCGGCATCCGGTACCTGACACTGTTCGCATTCTCGTCGGAGAACTGGAACAGGCCGGAAAGCGAGGTCAGCGACCTCATGGGCCTGCTCAAGGCTTTCATCCGACGGGATCTCGCCGATCTCCACCGTGAGAACGTCCGCATCCGGGTCATCGGGGACCGAACAAATCTGAGCGGCGATATCCTGCCTCTGCTCATCGAAGCGGAGGAGACGACGGTCGCGAACACCGGCATAACGGTGGTCATTGCGTTCAATTACGGCGCCAGAGACGAGCTGGCGAGAGCCATGCGCCGCCTGGCGGGGGACGTGGCCGCCGGTCGTCTGCGGCCGGAAGAGATTACCGCGGAACGGATATCCTCGACGATCGATACGGCGGGCATTCCCGATCCCGATCTCATTATCCGGACGAGCGGCGAGGAGCGTCTCTCCAACTTTCTCCTTTGGCAGGCCGCCTATTCCGAATTGCTGTTCATTCCGGACCTCTGGCCGGATTTCACGCGCGAGACATTCTTTGCGGCGATCGAACAATATGCCTGCCGCGAGCGCCGATTCGGCGGACTGACCCAACCGACTTTGGCGGTCGGCTCCTGATGCAGGCCGAACTCAAACTTCGTATCGCCTCCGGGGTGGTTCTTGCTGCGGTGGTTCTTGCTGCAACCTGGATCGGCGGCTTTGCCTTCCAGCTTCTCTCCGTCGCGATCGGCCTCCTCGTCTATTACGAGTGGTCCACCATCACGAAGCTCCCCGAGCGGGACTTTCAGGGCAATGCCCTCGGCTGGCTGGCACAGGCGGTGATCGCCGGTTTCGTCCTCCTCGGTTATATGCATGTCAGCCTCCCGGGGCTTGCCCTCTGTGTGCTCGCGGCAGCGCTTTGGGTGGCGATAAAGGGAACCAGCTGGTGGCTGCCGGGCGGGATCGTCTATGCGGGTCTGACGAGCATTTCGCTCGCGGCGATCCGCGGAGCGGACTATCTCGGTCTGATGGCGATGCTGTTCGTGTTCGCCGTCGTATGGGCAACGGATATTTTCGCCTACTTCACGGGGCGGGCGATCGGCGGGCCAAAGCTGGCGCCCGCAATCTCGCCGGGCAAGACCTGGTCGGGCGCGATCGGCGGGGCGATTTTCGGCGTTCTTGCGGGTGTCGCCGTTTTCATGGCTCACTTTGCCCTCGATGATCTGCGCATTCCCGTCATCGCGCTGGTCCTGTCCGTCGCAAGCCAGACAGGCGATCTGTTCGAGTCCTTCGTCAAACGCCGTTTCGGCGTCAAGGATTCGAGCAGGCTGATCCCGGGTCACGGCGGCGTCATGGACCGGGTGGACGGGCTGATATTCGCCTGCATTGCCGCACTGGCCCTGGTGCTTGGGCAGTTCTTGCTGGCGGGCGGCCGGGAAGTCTCTTTCGGCTCGATTCTGCTGGGTCTTTGAAGACTGCCGGTGTAGTCCTTATATCGGGCTCGAAGCGGGACTATCCTGCGGCGGTCCGACCATGGCGTCACGGCCCCGACCTTGCAATTTGAACTGGCGGACGTGGCAACGGACGCGTTAGGAATGACTATGAGCCTGCTGCTTGACAATCTCCAGTACACGATCCCCACCTTCCTGTTTCTCCTGACGTTGCTGGTCTTCGTTCACGAGATGGGACATTACCTGGTTGGGCGCTGGTCGGGCATCCGCATCCTGGCCTTTTCCGTCGGCTTCGGACCCGAGCTCTTCGGCTGGACCGATCGCCACGGCACCCGCTGGAAATTCTGCGCGATCCCGCTTGGCGGCTACGTGAAGTTCTTCGGCGACGAGGATGCGGCGAGCACGCCCGACTACCGGCGGCTGGAGACGATCGCGCCGGAAGAACGGGGCCGCACATTCCTGGGTGCAAAGCTATGGAAGCGTGCAGCGACGGTCGCGGCGGGTCCCATCGCGAATTTTCTACTGGCGATTGCGATCTTCGCCGTCCTCTTCTCCATCTACGGCCGTGCCGTCGCCGATCCGGTCGTCGCTTTCGTGGCGCCGGACAGCGCTGCGGAAAAGGCGGGTGTTCTGCCGGGAGACCGGCTGCTTTCGATCGATGGAAAGCCGATCGCCACCTTCGACGACGTGCGCCGCTATGTCAGCGTCCGTCCGGAGCTGCCGATCACCGTCCGGATCGAGCGCGATGGCGCTGCGATCGACCTGCCGATGGTGCCCCAACGCACCGAATCCGTCGACCCGCTCGGCAACAAGATGGAGGAGGGCAAGATCGGGATCGGAACGAACCAGGAAGCGGGCAATTTCCGGGTCGAGACCTACGGACCGCTCGAAGCGGTGGGGCAAGGGGCACTGCAGAGCTGGCGGATCGTAACGGGCACGCTCGACTATCTTTCGAATCTCTTTGTCGGGCGGATGAGCGCCGATCAGGTCGGCGGGCCGATCCGCATCGCCCAGATGTCCGGTCAGATGGCGAAGCTCGGTATTGCCGAGGTGCTGAATTTCGCGGCCGTCCTTTCGGTTTCCATTGGATTGCTCAACCTGATGCCCGTGCCGGTGCTTGATGGCGGCCATCTGATGTTCTATGCGGTCGAAGCGCTGCGCGGCAGGCCGGTCGGTCCCGCCGCACAGGACCTCGCATTCCGCATCGGCTTTGCCATGGTGCTCATGCTGACGGTTTTTGCGGCCTGGAACGATATCAATTGGCTCTTCGGATAAAGCGGAGCCTTGGGCGGGAGCGGACATCGTTAAGGATTCGGAGAGCGAGTGAGTTTCGCCGGCTGCTCGATAACGGTTTGTTTACGATAATAAGAGGCCGTAGTGGCTGTTAAGCCACGGTTGGAATTGAAGTAAACAGAAATTAACGAGCTGACTTGCTTGTATGGGAAAAGCGGTTAAAACGGCAACCGTGACCGGAGTCGGCACGAAACTGCCGCGGGACGTTGGGAAAAGGTAAGATTTTGACATGAAAGCTGGTTCAAGGTTTTTGAACGCGGTGTCGGCGTTTGCTCTGTCAGCAAGCATGGTCGCCACGGGTACCGGGGTAGGACTTGTTGCTGGTACCTCAGTCGCGCAAGCCGCGGTCATCAATCGGGTTGAGGTGCGTGGGGCAACGCGCGTCAGCGCGGAAACCGTTCGCGCCAACATCACGATCGTTCCCGGCAAGAGCTTCAGCAATGCCGATATCGACGCATCCGTGAAGCGGCTCTATGCCACCGGCTATTTCTCCGATGTCAGCATCACGGTTTCCGGCGGATCGCTTGTCGTTTCCGTCAGCGAGAATCAGCTCGTCAACCAAGTCGTCTTCAACGGCAACCGCAAGATCAAGGATGACAAGCTCCAGGGTGTCGTTCGTACCCAGCCGCTCGGTCCCTATAGCGAGGCGACCGTCGAAACCGACATTCAGGCCATCAAGGACGCCTATGCCGCCATCGGCCGCAGCGACGTGACCGTGACGACCCAGGTCGTTCCGATTGCCGAAGGGCGTGTCAACCTGGCCTTCGTCATCAATGAAGGCGAACGCACGAAGATCACGCAGATCAATTTCGTAGGCAACGAGGCCTATAGCGACGGCCGTCTGCAGTCGGTGATTGCGACCAAGGAATCGGGCATCTTCTCGTTCCTCACGCGCAAGGACGTCTACAATCCGGATAAGCTGCGGGCCGACGAGGAATTGCTGCGGCAGTTCTACTACAACCGCGGCTATGCCGATTTTCAGGTGGTCTCGTCCGAAGCGGCGCTCAATGAGGCGACCAACGAATACACGGTAACGATCACGGTCGAGGAAGGTCCTCGATACGACTTCGGTTCGGTCAACATCGAATCGACCGTCGAAGGCATCGACGCCGAGGAACTGAGGGGGCTCGTTCAGAGCCGCGAAGGCACGGTCTACAAGGCCAAGGACATTCAGAACACGATGAGCGAGATTTCGAAGCGCGTCGCGTCGGAGGGTTATCCCTTTGCGCGCGTCACGCCGCGCGGCAATCGCGATCTCGCCAATCACACGATCGCCGTCGACTATCTCGTGGACCAGGGCGAGCGGGCCTATGTCGAGCGCATCGAGATTCGCGGCAACACCCGGACGCGTGACTACGTAATTCGTCGCGAGTTCGACGTCGGCGAGGGCGATGCCTTCAACCAGGAAATGGTTGCGCGCGCCAAGCGCCGCCTGGAAGCGCTCGGCTATTTCTCGTCGGTCAACATCTCGACGCAGCCGGGCAGTGCGGCTGACCGTGTGGTCATCGTCGTCGACGTGCAGGATCAGTCGACCGGCTCGTTCGGCATCGGCGCCGGCTATTCCGCCGGCGACGGCGGCGGCTTCCTCGTCGAAGCTTCGATCGAAGAAAAGAACTTCCTTGGCCGCGGCCAGTATATTCGTCTTGCCGCCGGTAAGGGCGAAGACAGCCAGACCTACAATGTTTCGTTCACCGAGCCCTATTTCCTCGGCTATCGTCTCGCGGCGGGCTTCGACCTCTTCAAGAACGAAAACGACTTCGATGACGACAACTACAGCTACAACGATCAGGGATTCAGCCTGCGCGTGACTGCGCCGATCACGGAAAACCTGTCGACGACGCTGCGCTACAACTACACGGAGCTCGAATATTTCGGCGACGAGGACGAGCTTTCCTCTCCCTATGTTCGCGCAATCGAGGACGGCCCCTGGACGCGTTCCTCCGTCTCCCAGTCGATCACCTACAACACGCTCGACGATGCGCAGCTGCCGCACGAGGGCATTCTCGCCTCGGTCACCCAGGAGTTTGCAGGTCTTGGCGGTACGTCGGACTTCTACAAGCTGACGGGTAAGGCCAAATGGTACTATACGCTGCACGACGAGGCCGACATCATCGGCTCGATCTCCGGCAGCGCCGGCCAGCTGTTCAAGACGTCCGGTTCGCTTGAAGTCTTCGACCAGTTCCAGCTGACCAGCAACGATATCCGCGGCTTCGAGCGCAACGGTATCGGTCCGCGGGCAAACAACGGCGATGCCCTTGGCGGCACGACCTATTTCACGGCGTCTGCGGAAGCGACGTTCCCGCTGCCGGGCCTTCCGCGTGACAGTGGCTTCCGCGGTGCATTGTTCGTCGACGCGGGCACGCTCTACAACAATGAGTTGGAGCTGACCGGAGCCGGTGAATCGGTGCGCGGCAACGACGCTTCGCTGCGTGCGTCGGTCGGCGTCAGCCTTATCTGGGCTTCGCCTTTCGGTCCGCTGCGTGTCGATTATGCCGTGCCGGTTGCAAAGGAAGACTTCGACGAGGTCCAGAACTTCAAGTTCGGTATCAACTCGTCGTTCTGATAGAGAGCAGTCCAGAACTGCCAGAGAATCGTTCTGGAGTGTCCATGGAACAGAATTGGTTTTTTCCGCCCCATCAGGGGATTCGTCTGGGCGACCTCGCGAATCAGATTGGGGCGGAGTTGCTGGATATTGCCGCCGCCGATCGCACCGTGCGTTCGGTCGCGCCGGTCTATCGCGCCAAGCCGGGCGACATCTGTTACATGCTGTCGCGCAAGAATCGCGAAGAGTTGCAGAGCTGCCGTGCCGCCGCGATCATCTGCGACAAGGCCATTTCGTCGCTTGTTCCCGATACGATACCCGTGCTGCTGACATCGAAACCGCACACGGCCTTCGCCCTTGCCGGCACCTTGCTTCACGAAAGGGCCATGCGCCCTTCCTATAATACGAGCGAGAGGGGCGTAGCGGCGGGAGCCTTCATCGATCCGACGGCGCGCCTGGAGGCGGGCGTCGAGGTCGAGCCGATGGCTGTGATCGGAGCCGGCGTCGAGATTGGAAGCGGAACGCGCATCGCAGCGGGAGCAATGATCGGACCGGGCGTGCGGATCGGCCGCGATTGCACCATTTCGGCCGGTGCAAGCATCCTTTGTGCGCTGGTCGGCAACAACGTCATCATTCATCCGGGCGCACGCATCGGTCAGGACGGATTCGGCTATGCACCGGGCCCGAAGGGCGGAATGATCAAGATCGTCCAGGTCGGGCGGGTGATCATCCAGGATCACGTGGAGATCGGCGCGAACACGACGATCGATCGCGGCACGATGGATGACACCGTGATCGGCGAGGGGACGAAAATCGACAATCTGGTTCAGATCGGCCATAACGTCCGCATCGGTCGTTACTGCGGCATCGTCAGCCAGGTCGGCATCGCCGGCAGCACGCAGATCGGCGACGGGGTCATGATCGGCGGAGGCGTCGGGGTCAACGGGCATATCACCATTGGAGACGGAGCGCAGATCGCTGCGATGAGTGGCGTGGCGAGCGATGTGCCGGCCGGCGAGCGCTATGGCGGAATTCCGGCGCGACCGATGCGGGATTTCCTGCGCGATGTGGCCGAAATGGCCCTGCGGTCGAGCGAGAGGCAGAAGAAGAAGGGTGGCAAGGATGAATGAGGCTGCAACGGTCCTCGGCACGGCGGACATACAGGAAATCCTGAGGCTTCTTCCCCATCGTTATCCCTTCCTGCTCGTGGACCGCATCATCGAGATCGATGACGACAATTCGGCCATCGGGATCAAGAACGTGACGGCCAATGAGCCGCATTTCACCGGGCACTTTCCCGAGAAGCCGATCATGCCGGGCGTTCTTCTGATCGAAGGCATGGCACAGACGGCCGGCGCGATCTGTGCGCGCAAGACGGGAATGGGCAGCAATCTCGTGTATTTCATGACGATCGACAATGCCCGCTTCCGCAAGCCCGTCGTGCCAGGCGACCGGGTGGAGTTCCATGTGGTGAAGCAGAAGCAGCGCGGCAATATCTGGAAGTTTCACTGTGATGCAAAAGTTGACGGGCAACTCGTCGCGGAAGCTGATATCGGCGCGATGATTGTCAGCAAGGAAGACGCCTGAGAATGATAGCATCAAGTGCGAAGATCCACCCGTCCTCGGCCATCGAGAACGGTGCGGTAATCGGCGAAAACGTGAAGATCGGCCCGTTCTGCCATATCGGGCCGAATGTCGTTCTTGCAGATGACGTCGAAATTCTGAGTCACGTCGCGGTCATCGGTCATACGAGCGTCGGCAAAGGCTCGAAGATCTTTCCGGGTGCCGTCATCGGCGGCGACTCGCAGAGCGTGCACCACAGCGCCTTGAATACGAAATTAGTGATTGGCGAAAACTGTACCATCCGCGAAGGCGTGACCATGAATACGGGCACGGTGGAGCATGGCGGCGCGACCATCATCGGCAACAACAACCTGTTCCTGGCCTATTCGCACGTGGCGCATGACTGCCGTCTCGGCAACAATATCATCCTTTCCAACAATGTCATGCTTGCGGGGCACGTCACCGTCGAGGATCGAGCCATACTCGGGGGTGGCTCGGCGGTTCACCAGTTTACCCGCATCGGGCGTCAGGCCTTCATCGGTGGCCTGTCGGCGGTGAGCTATGACGTCATTCCCTATGGAATGCTCAACGGCAACCCCGGCATTTTGAGCGGCCTTAACGTGGTCGGGATGACCCGTGCGGGGATCGAACGTGCGGCGATTCATCGCGTCCGGCGGTGCTACAAGCAGATATTCGAGGGAGACGGCTCGATTCGCGCGAATGCAGCCGCCATCCGCAACGAATATCTCGATTGCGCGCCGGCTATCGAGATCCTGGATTTCATTGCCGCGGAGAGCGACCGCGCGCTGTCGTCGCCGAATCGCGGCGCCAAGGGCTGATGGCGGTGGCGATTCATCGCCTGCCGCATTCCAAAGGCAGGCTCGCCATCATCGCCGGCGCCGGAACGCTTCCCCATCACGTGGCCGAGGCAGCGCGCTTCCAGGGCGAAGACCCGTTCATCATTGCGCTCTCGCGTGAGGCGGATACCGATTGGACCGGCTTCGACCATGCCGTTTGCGCAATCGGAGACTTTGCCGCGATCAGCCGCACTTTCGAGACCGAGGGAATCGACCGGGTCGTCCTTTCCGGTGCGGTGCGGCG
The DNA here is from genome assembly GCF_002885915.1 of Sinorhizobium sp. M4_45. Lineage (NCBI taxonomy): Bacteria > Pseudomonadati > Pseudomonadota > Alphaproteobacteria > Hyphomicrobiales > Rhizobiaceae > Sinorhizobium > Sinorhizobium sp. M4_45. The sequence continues at coordinate 116,663 of NZ_NWVE01000012.1, read as the reverse complement.
GCGGCCGGAGTGGCGCGATATCCGTCCTACGCTGAAGACGCTGGCCAAGGTGCCGCGGGTTTTCCGCACCTTGATATCCGGCGGGGACGACGCCGTGCTGCGCATGGTGATCGAATTGATCGAGGCGAGCGGCGCCCATGTGATCGGCGCGCACGAGGTCGTTCCGGGGCTTCTTGCCGATACCGGTCCGCTCGGCGCCCATGTCCCGACGGACGAAGATCGGCGTGACATCGAAGCCGGGATTGCCGCAGCCAACGCGCTGGGTGCGCTCGATGTCGGCCAGGGCGCCGTTGCAGTCGGCGGCAGGGTCGTGGCGCTGGAGGGGGCGGAAGGGACGGACGCCATGTTGGCGAGAGTGGCCGATCTCAGGAAAGACGGACGGATTTCAATTCGTCGTCGCGGCGTCCTCGTCAAGCTCTGCAAGCCGCAACAGGACGAGCGGGCGGATCTGCCCTCGATCGGTCCGTCGACGGTCGCAGGAGCGCATGCTGCCGGCCTCGCGGGCATCGCCGTGGAGGCAGGACGCGCGCTGGTTCTCGATCGCGCGCGTCTCGTGGAGGAAGCCGACAGGAGCGGGCTGTTCGTTCTCGGTATCGAGCGCGATTGCCGCAGGGACCGGGGATGACGGGCAGAGCCTACAGGCTGGCGGTTATCGCCGGAGAAGTTTCCGGAGACCTGCTCGGCGCCGACCTGGTGCGGGCGTTGCGTGATCGTCTAGACGGTCCGCTCGAACTCGTGGGCGTTGGCGGCGAGGGGCTGGAAGCCGAAGGGCTCCGGTCGCTTTTCGACTATTCCGAACTGTCGATCATGGGTTTCTCGCAGGTTCTGGCGAACCTGCCGAAGCTTCTGTTGCGGATCGGGCAAACCGCCCGCGCGATCGCCGCTGCGCGTCCCGATGCTCTGTTGATCATCGACAGCCCGGACTTCACCCACCGCGTGGCGCAACGCGTCCGCGCCGCATTGCCGGACTTGCCGGTGATCGACTATGTCTGCCCGAGCGTCTGGGCGTGGAAGCCGGAGCGGGCGCCGCGCATGCGGGCTTATGTGGATCACGTGCTCGCGGTGTTACCCTTCGAGCCGGAAGCGATGGGGAAGCTCGGCGGTCCGCCGACGACCTATGTCGGGCATCGGCTCGCATCCGACGGCAATGTTCTCGCGGTCCGGGAGCGCCAACGACTGAGACGGCAGATGCAGGATCGGCGCGAGCCGAAGGCCTGCCTCCTGCTGCCCGGATCGCGCGGGAGCGAGGTCAGCCGCCTGCTTCCGATCTTCCGCGAAGCAGCCGAAGAGCTCGCGGAGCGGCACGAAGGCATTCGTTTCTTCTTGCCGACCGTGCCGCGCCAGGAAGACCGTGTGAGGGCGTTGACGGCATCCTGGAAGGTCCAGCCCGAGATAAGCATAACCGCCGACAGGAAATGGGAGGCTTTTGCCCAAGCCGACGCGGCCATTGCCGCTTCGGGTACGGTGATCCTCGAACTGGCGCTCGCCGGAGTTCCGGTCGTCTCTACCTACTCTGCCGACTGGATCGTCAGCCTCCTGCATTCCCGCATTCGGATATGGACCGCGGCGCTTCCGAACCTCATCGCGGATTTCCCGGTCGTGCCCGAATATTTCAACAAGTCGATCCGCCCGGCCGTTCTGACGCGCTGGTTCGAACGGCTTTCGAGCGATACGGCGCAACGTCGTGCGATGCTCGACGGCTTCGCTCTCGTTCAACAGCGAATGGAAACGAACCGTCCGCCCGGTGAAAAGGCGGCGGATATCGTTCTGGCTTGCCTTCGAGCGGGATGAGGAGAGGCGAGTGCTTCTAGCTAACGGCTGTGGGTCGTCGGGCTAAGTCCCGAGGACGGGCAAGAACCTCGCCAGTCTCTGCAAATTCCGCCAACCCTCATCCTCGGGTCAAGCCCGAGGATGAGGGTTGGCGGAATGGGCTTTTGTCGAGTTCGTCCGCCGTTTACCGCTTGGAGATCGGCACGTAGTCGCGCAGCGTCGCACCGACATAGAGCTGGCGCGGACGGCCGATGCGCTGTTCCGGATCTTCGATCATCTCGTTCCATTGAGCGATCCAGCCGACGGTGCGGGCAAGCGCAAAGAGCACCGTGAACATCGTGGTGGGGAAGCCCAGTGCCTTCAGCGTGATGCCGGAGTAGAAGTCGATGTTCGGATAGAGCTTCTTCTCGATGAAGTACTCGTCCGTCAGGGCGATGCGTTCGAGCTCCATCGCGACTTCCAGGAGCGGGTCGTCCTTGTGGCCGAGCTCGGCGAGAACCTCATGCGTCGTCTTCTGCATGATCTTCGCGCGCGGATCGTAGTTCTTGTAGACTCGGTGGCCGAAGCCCATCAGACGGAACGGATCGTTCTTGTCCTTGGCCTTGGCGATATATTCCGGAATGCGATCGACCGTGCCGATCTCGGCGAGCATGTTGAGCGCCGCCTCGTTGGCGCCGCCATGGGCAGGTCCCCAAAGGCAGGCGATACCGGCAGCGATACAGGCGAACGGGTTGGCACCCGACGAGCCGGCGAGGCGAACGGTCGAGGTCGATGCGTTCTGCTCATGGTCGGCGTGGAGGATGAAGATCCGGTCCATGGCGCGCGCCAGAACCGGGTTCACGACATATTCCTCGCAAGGCACGGCGAAACACATGCGCAGGAAGTTCGAGGCGTAGTCGAGATCGTTCTTCGGATAAACGAAGGGCTGGCCGATATGGTACTTGTAGGCCATCGCGGCGATCGTCGGCATTTTGGCGATCATGCGCAGCGATGCGACCATCCGCTGATGCGGATCGGTGATGTCGGTCGAGTCGTGATAGAAGGCGGAAAGGGCGCCGACGCAGCCGCACATGACGGCCATCGGATGGGCATCGCGGCGGAAGCCGGTGAAAAACCGCGACATCTGCTCGTGGACCATGGTGTGGTGCGTGACGCGATAATCGAAATCGGCCTTCTGAGCCTTTGTCGGCAGTTCGCCGTAGAGAAGCAGGTAGCAGACTTCGAGAAAGTCGCCGTGCTCCGCCAGTTGCTCGATCGGAAATCCGCGGTGAAGCAGGACGCCCTCGTCGCCATCGATATAGGTGATCTTCGATTCACACGATGCCGTGGAGGTGAAGCCCGGATCGTAGGTGAACATCGTCGTCTGCTTGTAGAGCGAGCCGATGTCCACGACATCCGGACCGATTGATCCCGATCGCACCGGCAGGTCCGCGGACTTTCCGCCGAATGTTACTGTCGCGCTTTTTTCTGACATGGGACCCTCCGTTTTTGTGACATCGTGGCATAGCTCTGTGCCGCGAATTTGAGCGTTGCGAATTTGCTATATGATTTATTTTCGACTGCCAAGCAGTACCAAAGGCAAACTTGTGCGATGCGAAAACGCATATGGCAATGCAACAAACGCATGGTACGGCAATTCGTTCGAAGAGATCAATGATCGCTAAGCTGATAATGCGGTACCATTCTATCTAGTCTGCCTCTTTTTTGAGCATCAGCCTTCGAGTTGCAAGATTGCGTGGTTGGTTGCAGGATCGAGAAAACAGGCGCGGGCGGAGCGAAATGGGGGAGAGCGGGGCACGAGCGGTCGTGCGCGATGAGGAGCGCAGTGCGTGGCCCCGGAGCGAGGGCACGCGGGTTCTCACCGGCGATTTGCCCGCCATCGGCTCCGGGCGCCTGCGGGCTGGCATGCGGCAAACATTCGCCGTCGGATACGCTCGGCGGCCACGGCGGTTTCCCTCGGCATAGGCGCTGCAGTTGCGGAAGAGCAGGAATACGGCCACGGCTTCGTCCTGATCCCGGTCATGCTTGCGCTTGGCTCGCTTGCATGGCTCGCAGTGCCCGAATCCGTCGGAATTGCCAAACTTGCAGCGCTGCTTTGCGTTTTCGGCATATCTGCGGTGCTTTGCCGGGGAGACCTGCGAAGCTGGCGACCGCTGTTGATCGCGCCCGCTCTCTTTACGGCGGGCATGCTGCTTGCCGCGGTCGAAACAGCGAGGCGCGATACGATCATTCTCGACACGCCCGTGACGACGACCGTTCGCGGAACGGTCCTCACCCGGGATCCCGACGACAGGGGACGCTGGCGTTATCTCGTTCGCATACAAGAAACATCCGGCCCGCGGCTGCGCCGGGCGCCGGAAAGGGCGACGCTGCTGGCGCGGAGCCGTCACGAACCGTTTTCGGTCGGAGCGATCATCGAAGGCAAGGTGCGTTTGTCGCCGCCCTCCGGGCCGGCTCTTCCGGGTCTCAACGACTTCGCGTTCGGCTCCTACTTCAAAGGCGTAGGCGCAGTCGGGTATTTCTATGGCGCCCCGCGAGCGCCGGTGGATGCCGGCGCTGTCACGGATCGGTCCGAAGCCTCGCTGCCGGCGAAAGCGGCCGCATATCTGGCACTGATCCGCGAGGCGATCGGCAACCGCATCCGGACAGCGATCGGCGGGGATACCGGTGCGATCGCTGCGGCGCTCGTGACCGGCGAGGAGCGCGCGATCAGCCGCAAGGCCGTCGAGATGCTGCGCGCCGCGGGCCTGTCGCATGTCCTGGCGATCTCAGGACTCAACATGGTGCTGGCGGCGGGCACGTTTCTCATTGGCGCCCGGACTCTGTTGAGCTTCGTTCCGGGGTTGGCGGAAAGAGCTTCCGTCAAGAAGATCGCTGCCGTCGGCGCTCTTCTCATGGTGTTCTTCTATATTCTCATTTCCGGAGGTGCGGTCTCAGCGCTCAGATCCTGGATCATGATCTCGATCATGCTGGTCGCATTGTTCTTCGACCGCGTCTCGATCAGCCTGCGCAACGTGGCGCTTGCCGCACTCATCATCCTTGCCTGGACGCCGTCGGCGGTAGCCGGACCCGGGTTCCAAATGTCCTTTGCGGCGACGCTGGCCCTCGTTGCGGGCTATTCCCGCTGGCGCGACCACAGGAGAAAGGATACCGAAACCTCGAAGAAGCGGGGGAGCGTGGGGGGCGTGTCCGGCCTCGCCATCGGTACTGTCGCCACCTCCGTCATCGGCGGCCTGGCGACGGCGGTTTACGCGGCTGCCCATTTCAACCGGCTCCCCGGTTACGGGCTGGCCGCAAACGTTCTCACGACGCCTCTGATCAGCGTGCTGATCATGCCTTTCGCGCTGTTCGCGATGCTGCTTATGCCCTTCGGGCTCGAATATTATCCCCTCGTGGTCATGGGGCAGGGGCTGGACTGGATGCTGGCCGTCGCGAGATATGTCGCATCGCTCGACGGGGAGTGGATGACCGGCCGCATGGGCGACACGCCATTCTTCCTTATCGCATTCGGCGGCATCCTGGTCTGCGTTCTGAGAACGCGGCTGGCGCTCGTCGGCGCGGGGCTGATCGCTCTGGGTATATGCGCGATCGCGCTCGAGCCGCGGAAGGAGCGCCCATCGATCGCGATATCGGAGGATGCGCAATTGGTCGGCCTGATCGCCGCGGATGCAATCGCGACCAATCGGAGCCGTCCGCCGGAGTTCATCTTCTCGCAATGGCAGCGCGCACTTGCGATCGCGGAACATAAGGCACCGCTCGACGTTGCGGCGGAGCCGGACACCGCCGTTGAGACAGCAGCCTTCCTGACCTCGGCCCAGCCCGGCGTCTTCGCCTGCAGAAAGGGAATAGGGTGCGCCGGGCGCAGCCGCGAGGGATGGACAGTGGCTGTTATCGAAAAGGCCGAATCGCTCTCCTACCTGTGCGGTCGCGCCGATCTGGTCGTCGTCGCCAGCCGCCGGCCGTATGCAGCCTGCCCGTCCGGCGGATCGCTGGTCATAAGCGCCGAGACGCTGCGGCGGACGGGTGCGGTCGAGATCCATGCTGAGCAGCAGGAACGACCGGGCGTGCCGCCTCGCATGCGCGTCGTCACGTCGTTCTCCTCCACTGAGCGCCCCTGGCAGCGTCATCGCCGCTACGACTGGCGGACGGGCAGTTTTTTGCCGCAGGGTTCACCGCCCTGACCACCGCGCGTTCCTCATCGCCCATCTGTCGTGATATTCTTGATTATCGTACTCCACAATCTTGTCATCCCGCCATTGTTTGTCGTAAAGAGCGTTGCGAAAGCGCTTCACCGACAGGGGCGGGCGCGAGCGGCTGCGGTTTGCATCCCGCGCCCACCTGATTGTTGAAATCGATTGCAGGCCCGTGACGCTCGGGCGAATACGGAAAAACGAGGAACGAGATGTCTGATCGGATCCGGCCGAAATTGAACATGTTGCTGGCGGCAACGCTGACTGTTTTCCTTGCCGGCCCGGTCGCGACCGGCCTCGCGCAGACCGCACAACAGCCCTCGTCCGTTTCGGTCGACGCGCAGCCGCCGGCGACGGACGTTCCCGGCGGCGATGATCCGGGCGCGCCACCGGCGCCGGCCGAGGCAGCGGTGGGCGACGCAACGGCGGGGGGAGCAAATCCCGTGCTTCCGCATGACCTTTCGCCGGTCGGCATGTTTCTCGCTGCCGACATCGTCGTAAAGGCGGTGATGGTCGCTCTGGCGCTCGCCTCCGTCGCCACCTGGGCGATCTTCCTCGTGAAGACGCTGGAGCTCATATATGCCAAGTCGCGCCTCAAGCGCGCCGTGGCGGCCCTCGTTTCCGCGAACGGTCTCGCCGACGTGCAGCCAAAGCTCGAGCGCCGCGCTGGCGTTGCTGGGGAGATGATTGCCGCAGCGGTCGACGAAATGACGCGCTCGGACGCCGTTCTGGACCTCGCGCCGGCAGTAGGTGTCAAGGAACGCGTCTCCTCTCTGCTCACGCGTATCGAAGTTCGCGCCGGCAAGAGGATGAGCTCCGGTACCGGGATCCTGGCGTCCATCGGGTCCGTCGGTCCATTCGTCGGCCTCTTCGGTACCGTTTGGGGAATCATGAATTCCTTCATCGGCATCAGCAAGGCGCAGACGACCAACCTCGCCATCGTTGCGCCGGGCATCGCCGAGGCGCTGCTGGCGACTGCGATCGGCCTCGTCGCGGCAATACCGGCGGTGGTGATCTACAACTATTTTGCCCGGTCCGTCGGGGGGTACAAGCTCATCCTGGCAGATGCGGCGGCAGCCGTCGAAAGACTGGTAAGCCGCGATCTCGATCATCGCCACGCCCGCAGAGCGCCGCCGCGCCGCCAGGACGGCTTCGTTCACGGCCCCGACTCGATCGCCAGAATCGGATAAGCGAAAATGGCTGGAAGAATTTCCGAGAGCGGCGGCGATCTCGACGAGAACAGCGAGATCAACGTCACCCCCTTCATCGACGTCATGCTCGTGCTGCTCATCATCTTCATGGTGGCTGCGCCGCTCGCGACGGTCGACATGAAGGTCGACCTGCCGCAATCCGTCGCAAAGCCGACGCCGCGCGACGACAAGCCGGTCTTCGTGACGTTGAAAGCCGACCTCACGCTTGCCATCGGCAATGAAGAGGCGCCTCGCGAAGCCTTCGTTTCCGAGTTGAACCGGATAACCGGCGGCAACACGGATACGCGTGTGCTTCTGCGCGCCGATCGCCTGGTCGACTACGGCGAACTGATGACGGTCATGAACCTCATTCAGAATGCCGGCTACGGCAAGATCGCACTCGTCGGCCTGGAGGCCGCTCCCGCCCGCTAGCGGTTTTCCGTCCGCATCCCTCGTCTCGGCAGGTTCCTCATGGCCCGGCCGCCAGCTCCGATGTGGGCTGGCGGTGCCTTTTTGCGTGCACGGAGACGCAGTCGCTTGAAACCGGCCGTGCGGCGATCTATGAGCTTTATGAATGTGTCCGAAAGCGCGGAGCGGTTTCGGACCGACGACAGGCACAGAGACAACAACCTGAGGCGCGACGCATCAATACGGCGCTTCGCGCTTCAGGCAACGGGCTGGCGGCCGCCGAACGCACGATCTTCCCGGCGCCGCGCCCATTCCGACACGAGGCAATATCATGAATTTCGAAGCAGCCCGCATCAAGATGGTGGACAATCAGATCCGGACCACGGATGTGACCTCCCATTCAGTCCTGTCTGCTTTCCTGTCGGTCCCGCGTGAGGAGTTCGTGCCTGCCAAGATGCGGGAGCTGGCCTATATCGACACCGATATCGAGCTCGTCGGCGGTCCCCAGCCGCGTTACCTGATGGAGCCGTCGCCGTTGGCGAAGCTCCTCCAGCTCGCAGAGATCTCCAACTCGGACCTGGTCCTCGAAATCGGCTGCGGGACAGGTTACGCCTCTGCCTTGCTCTCGCTTCTCGCCGGTTCCGTCGTGGCGCTGGAGAGCGACGAAGCCCTGGCCGCCACGGCCACGGAGACGCTGGCACGCCTCGGCTACGACAATATTGCCGTGGTGAGCGGCGATCTCACCAAGGGGTATGCGGCGGAGGCGCCCTATGACGTCATCTTCATCAACGGTGCCGTCGAGATGATCCCTGCCGAGCTGTTCGAGCAGCTTCGCGACGGCGGCCGGCTCGTGGTCGTGGAAGGTTTTGGTAACGCATCTCGTGCGAAACTTTACGTGCGCGAATCGGGCATGACGTCGGAGCGAGCTGACTTCAACACCGCCGTGAAGCCGCTTCCCGGCTTCCGCCGCGACCGTTCTTTTGTTTTTTGATGTGCCTCTTATTGAGGTAGCTCAACATATAAGTGTTGAAGCGAAAACTGCAATGTTGCCAATCGGCAACGTATTATTTGTTTCTTTTTGAAATGGCCGTGCAGAGGGTCGGTGCGCAGTTGTCGTAGACCCGAATCCGGAGTTCAAAAGAGCCTGGAAGCGGTGATTTGCCCGCCATGGGTGGCGCGGGGCTTCACTGCAGTGTTTGTGCAGGCCGCCAAAGGGCCTGCTGAAAAATGCGGGGTGGCGACGCTGCCCCGATTGATCGGAGGGAAGATGGTGTCGATTGTCCGCAAAGCAGCCTTGTGGGCGGCTGTCTCGACCAGTGTGCTGCTCGCGCCCCACGCCGTTCTCGCGGAGACGATTTTCGGGGCGATGGCCAAGGCCTATGCGAACAACCCGGATCTCAACGCCGCTCGCGCCGGACTGCGCGCGACCGATGAAGGGGTTCCGATTGCGAAGGCCGGCTACCGGCCGCAGATTTCCGCGTCCGCCACGGGGACGCTCTCACGGGTCGACGCCGAACGGACCGGCACCCGCGACTTTCATTCCGGACAGGTCGGGATTTCCATCACGCAGACGATCTTCGATGGATTTCAGACATTGAACAATGTCAGGGCGGCCGAAGCGGAAGTGTTTTCGAGCCGAGAGACGCTGAAGGCCAATGAGATCCAGATCCTTCTTTCGGCCGCGCAATCCTATGCGAACATAGCCCGCGATCAGCAGGTCGTTTCCATTCGCCGTCAGAACCTCGCCTTCCTTCGGGAGCAGTTGAGCGCCGCACAGGCCCGCCTCGATGTGGGCGAAGGCACGCGGACGGATGTGAGCCAGGCGGAAGCCGAACTCGCCAACGCCCAGTCGCTGCTCGTTGCTGCAATCGCGCAGCTGAAACAGAGCGAAGCGGTCTATGTGCAGATCGTCGGAGCAGCGCCGACCGGCATCAGACAGCCTGGACCTGCCACGAAAGCCATGCCGAGGTCCCTCGATCAGGCCGTGGCGACGGGGCTGCGCGAGAACCCGCGAATCCTCGCGGCGCAATATGCCGTCGATTCGGCCGGTTACCAGGTGAAATCGGCGGAAGGCACGATGCTGCCGGGCGTCGTTCTCCAGGGCGCCGTGAGCCGTAACACCGGTAATGCCGGTAATCTGGGACTTGATGACACGACGGCGAGCGTCACGGCTCGGCTCGAAGTTCCGATCTATCAGGGCGGTGCGGAATACGGCCAGATTCGCCAGGCCAAGGAAATTCTGGGGCAGCAGCGGATCCTCGTCGACTCCGAGCGGGCCTCGGTGCAGCAGACAGTCGTATCGGCGCATGCGCAGCTCGAATCGGCACTTGCCCGAATCAAGGCCAGCCGGTCGCAGATCTCCGCAGCGAACCTCGCGCTCGAAGGCGTGATCGAAGAGCGCAAGGTCGGTCAGCGCACCACGCTGGACGTGCTCGACGCGCAGCAGGACGTGCTGGACGCGCAGGAGTCGCTGGCGGGCGCGCAACGCGATGCGGTGGTTGCAAGCTATGCCTTGCTCGCCGCAATGGGCCACCTGACAGTCAGGAGCCAGGGCCTGCAGGTGGCCGAATATCGGGCCGAGGAACATTACGAGGCCGTCAAGGACAAGTGGTTCGGCCTGCGCACCGTCGACGGGCGCTAGACGGCCCTTAGCCAATTCGACACGAAACGCCGCGTCCCCGAGGGCCGCGGCGTTTCGCGCTAAGGCCCGTTGAGATTCGGGACATCCGCGGCGGCTCGTTTGATTTCCTCATTCCCGTGCTTGTCACAGGAATCCAGCCAGACCAAGTCCTTGGGCTGAAAAGAGTCTTCCCCGCCGCAGACGCGGCGCTGCTGGATCCCTGTGACGAGCACAGGGATGAGGATAGAGAGGGTGCGGTCCTTCGGCGCGCTTCATAAATCGTGAAGATATCGAGGCGGCGCGGAAGGTCGCCGGTCACGCCCCTGTACAGCGTCCCGTCCGGCTTCGCACATCCCCGGTCCCTCATTCCTGTGCTTGTCACAGGAATCCAGCCAGACCAAGTCCTTGGGCTGGAAAGGCTCTTCCGCGCCGCAGACGCGGCGCTGCTGGATCCCTGTGACGCGCACAGGAATGAGGAAATCAAACAAGCGGCGGCGGGTGGCCCGAATCTCACCAAGCTTTAGAGCGCAAGTGCCATTGCCCCTGCCGAAAAAAACAAATCTGTGCAAGAATTTACCGAGCTGATTCGCGGCGTTTGTTTCGTCGGCGAACTCACTTAAGGTTTGTTCGAATCGGCACACGGAGCGGCTTTTCCGTGTTCGTCCGCAGCAAACGGGGATTGAAATGGCGCAGCTCAACGTCGCACGTGAACCTTCGATGGATGAGATTCTGGCATCCATTCGCAAGATCATCGAGAGTAACGAGCCTGGTCCGGCCGGAACCTCCGCGCAGCAGAGCTTCGAGGACGGCGCCGGCGACGATGTCGAACTGTCGATGGATCTGGAGGTCGAAGCGGATGCGTTCGGATCCGCCGACGACCAATTTTCCGCGGTCAGGACGTCACCATCCGCGGTCGATAACCGTACCGACGCGCCTGTACCGCCGTCTGCACCACTTTCGCTTGCCGATGTCGCGGCAAGGGTGAGGGCGGCTTCGGAGCGGCAGGCGGTGCATACGGTGCCGAGGGATCAAGCAGGAGGCGAGGAGGCGCGGTCGCCAGCGGATAGTCCGGCGATGATGTCCCGCATCGCTGCGTTTCCCTCTTCGGCCATCCCGGCGAGTGCTGCAGCGGACGCCGGGTCGGCTCCCATGGCCGGGGATGTGTCGGCGGCCGCGCATGCGGCCTCGGACGAGGCAACGGAGCCGGAAGGCACTTCTGGAACAATCGTTTCCCCGGCTGTCAGCCGTCAGGTTGCGCGCGCTTTCGACGAATTGGCACATGCCGTCGAGAACGGACCCCGGCGTTCCTTCGACGAGATCGCCGAGGCGATGCTCCGTCCGATGTTGCAGGAATGGCTGGACGACAACTTGCCGACATTGGTCGAAAGACTGGTGCGCGAGGAAATCGAACGCGTGGCACGCGGGCCCCGGCGCTGACGTAAACGGTAGAGGTGCCCGACTTGCGTCTGCCGCCCGTGGACGATTTCAGGAAAATCGCCGCGCTCTTTTCCCAGTAGCGCATTCGAACCTGCGCACGTCCGGACAGAAAAGCGTTACACACTTTTCCCGGAAGTAATCTAAGATGGAAGCCGCATGCACGATGGCTGCGGCTTTTTCCCCGTTCAGGTTGACTTGCCCCGGGCCTTCCGGTTTACAAACGCTGACATCAATCTCCAGAAATCGGCCAAAGAATGCTTGATAAAACCTACGATTCCGCAGCGGTAGAACCGAAGATCGCCAAGGCCTGGGACGAAGCGGATGCCTTTCGCGCCGGTGTCAACGCGAAGCCGGACGCGGAGACCTTCACGATCGTGATCCCCCCGCCGAACGTGACGGGATCGCTCCATATGGGCCATGCGCTCAACAACACGCTGCAGGACATCATGGTCCGTTTCGAGCGCATGCGCGGCAAGGATGTGCTCTGGCAGCCGGGTATGGACCATGCGGGTATCGCGACCCAGATGGTCGTCGAGCGCCAGCTCATGGAACGTCAGCTTCCGAACCGCCGCGATATGGGCCGTGAGGCCTTTATAGAGAAGGTCTGGGAGTGGAAAGCCGAGTCCGGAGGCCTGATTTTCAATCAATTGAAGCGGCTCGGCGCCTCGTGCGACTGGTCGCGCGAGCGCTTCACGATGGACGAGGGGCTGTCCGAGGCGGTCATCGAGGTCTTCGTCAGCCTTTACAAGGAAGGCCTCATCTATCGCGACACCCGTCTGGTCAACTGGGACCCTAAGCTGCAAACCGCGATCTCCGACATCGAGGTGGAGCCGGTCGAGGTCAACGGCCATCTCTGGCATCTGCGCTACCCGCTCGAAGAGGGCGTGACCTATCAGCATCCTGTCGCCTTCGATGAGGAAGGCAATGCGACGGAATGGGAGACGCGCGACTATCTTGTCGTCGCGACCACGCGTCCGGAAACCATGCTCGGCGACACCGGCGTCGCCGTGCACCCCGATGACGCCCGTTACAAGGGCATCGTGGGCAAGCACGTCATTCTGCCGATCGTCGGCCGCCGCCTTCCGATCGTGGCCGACGAGTATCCGGATCCGACGACCGGCACCGGCGCGGTGAAGATGACGCCTGCGCACGACTTCAACGATTTCGACGTCGGAAAACGCAGGGGACTGCGGCAGGTCAACGTTCTCACGGCAGACGGCCGGATAACGATCAAGAACAACGAGGATTTCCTCGAGGGGCTCGACCACCCGGCGGCGCTGCACGGCGCCTGGGATCAACTGGAGGGCAAGGATCGCTTCGAAGCGCGCAAGCTTATTGTCGAGATGCTCGAAGAGGCCGGGCTCGTCGATCATATCGCGCCCCACAAGCACATGGTGCCCCATGGCGACCGCGGTGGCGTGCCGATCGAGCCGCGCCTGACCGAGCAATGGTATGTCGACGCCAAGACCTTGGCGAAGCCGGCGATTGCGGCGGTCAAGGAAGGCAGGACGAATTTCATCCCGAAGAACTGGGAAAAGACCTATTTCGAATGGATGGAGAACATCCAACCCTGGTGCATTTCGCGCCAGCTCTGGTGGGGCCACCAGATCCCCGCCTGGTACGGTCCCGATGGGCAGATCTTCGTTGAACGAAACGAGGAGGAAGCGCTGCACGCGGCGATTCAGCATTACATCGCCCATGAAGGACCGATGAAGGCCTATGTCGAAGACCTGCTCGAAAACTTCAAGCCGGGTGAGATACTGACGCGCGACGAGGATGTCCTCGACACCTGGTTCTCCTCGGCGCTCTGGCCCTTCTCGACGCTCGGTTGGCCGAAGGAGACGCCGGAGCTTGACAAATACTATCAGACCGATGTGCTGGTAACCGGTTTCGACATCATCTTCTTCTGGGTCGCCCGGATGATGATGATGGGCCTTCACTTCATGAAGGATGCGGACGGCACACCTGTCGAGCCTTTCCACACGGTGTATGTTCATGCGCTCGTCCGTGACAAGAACGGGCAGAAGATGTCGAAGTCCAAGGGCAACGTCATCGACCCGCTGGAGCTCATAGACGAATACGGCGCCGACGCACTGCGCTTCACGCTGGCGATCATGGCGGCTCAGGGGCGCGACGTGAAGCTCGACCCGGCCCGGATAGCAGGCTACCGCAACTTCGGAACCAAGCTGTGGAATGCGACCCGCTTTGCCGAGATGAACGGGGCAGTAAGCAGCGACGGCTTCATCCCCGAGGCAGCGTCGCTGACGATCAACCGCTGGATCCTGACGGAATTGTCGCGCACTATCCGCGACGTGAGCGAGGCGATCGAGGATTACCGCTTCAACGAGGCGGCGGGAACCCTTTACCGCTTCGTCTGGAACCAGTTCTGCGACTGGTATCTCGAACTCCTGAAGCCTGTCTTCAATGGCGACGATGAAGCGGCCAAGCGCGAGTCCCAGGCCTGCACGGCCTATGTCCTGGATGAGATCTACAAGCTGCTGCATCCGTTCATGCCCTTCATGACGGAAGAGCTTTGGGAAAAGACGACCGGCCCCGGGCGAGAGCGTACGACGCTCCTTTGCCATGCCGAATGGCCGGCCGCCTTCTATGCGGATGACGCGGCTGCAGACGAAATCAACTGGCTGATCGATCTCGTCTCCGGCATTCGTTCGGTTCGCGCCGAAATGAACGTCCCTCCGGCGGCGATGGCACCACTGGTCATCGTGGGGGCGAAGGCGCTGACGAGCGAGCGGCTCGACCGGCACGCCTCTGCGATCAAGCGTCTGGCGAGAGTGGAGAATATCGAGCACGCGTCAGTGGCGCCCCGCGGCAGCGCTCAGATCGTGGTCGGCGAAGCGACGGCTTGCCTTCCGCTCGGCAGTCTCATCGATCTCGCGGCCGAAAAATTGCGTCTGGAAAAGGCCATCGCAAAGGTCGACGTCGAGCGGCAACGGATCCTCGGCAAGCTCGCCAACGAAAAATTCGTCGCCAATGCCAAGCCTGAACTGGTCGAGGCCGAGCGCGAGCGGCTGATCGAACTGGACCTGCAAAGAGACTCGCTCGGCGTTGCTTTGTCCCGCGTTACGGAAGCCGGGTAGCTTTTCATCTGCGAGACAAACTCGAAGGCAGACACGATCCGCGGCAGCAATGCCGCGGATTTTTCCAATTTCTGACCCATCCGGCGAATCGTTTCCTGGTCTGGCGCGGCGGCAACGCAGGTGGGGCGATCGACAATGCACGCATGGGTTTTAGCTGCCGGCGTTTCAATGGTGCGTCGCAAGGCTGTCGTGTAAAAAGCCATGATGTTGTTCCAGCGTCACACACCGCGATTTGGTAGAATTTAATTCCGATTCGCGGCCGCCAGTTCGGTATTGCGGGAAAATAATTCTATAAGTTCTTGAATTGTGGCGAGAAGTGGGAATTCTTACGTAAATCCGATGACCGGTCTCGCCCGGTCGGCTCCGGGGCTTCCGGTTTGCCATTTCA
This sequence comes from Sinorhizobium sp. M4_45, assembly GCF_002885915.1. Taxonomy (NCBI): domain Bacteria; kingdom Pseudomonadati; phylum Pseudomonadota; class Alphaproteobacteria; order Hyphomicrobiales; family Rhizobiaceae; genus Sinorhizobium; species Sinorhizobium sp. M4_45. The sequence continues at coordinate 101,562 of NZ_NWVE01000012.1, read as the reverse complement.
CGCAATCGTGAGGATACTTCCCTCAAGCGCGGCCTCGAGGCGGATGGCCGCAGAATTGGAATGCAGGGGAGGAGCTTGATGGCTCGAATTGGATTGGAGCGGGGTGTTCTGGCTGCGGTGGCCGGAGTGCTCGTGGCCTCGGCTGCGCAGGCGGGAGGGCTCGAGCGCAGCGGCTATAATATCGATCTCTTGTTCGACCCGTCGGACTATGCGGCCGAAGCGACGGCGACCTATGTCAATCCGCAACGTGAGTTGAAGAATGTTACCGACATCAATCCCGCGAACGGGATTGGCTCAAACGGGATCGGTGGGGGAAGCACAAGCGTTCGGGATACGGAAAGTTATTGGGCGCCCCGTATTGGTGTGAAGGCTGGTCTGGGTGACAGTATTGACTGTATGGCGGACTACTCCCAGCCTTGGGGCGCCCACACCAACCCAGGCAAGAACTGGATGGGAGCGAACGACAATATCGAGACGAAGGTCGAAAGCGACAACTATGCGGCTACGTGCTCCTATAAGTGGGAGATGGGTCCGGGTGTCGTTCGCATCATTGGTGGCGGTTTCTACCAGGAAGTAAGTGGCTTCAAAGACAGGCTCGTTGCGCCGCCAATCGCATTTTTGCCTTTGTCACTCACAGGCGTTGGTCGACTTGAGCTTGAGGGTGATGGCTGGGGTTGGCGCGCCGGTGTCGCCTACGAGATTCCAGAGTACGCAATGCGGGCCAGCCTCGTTTACAACAGCAAGGTCGATCTTGATAACTTATCTGGTTTCATCGACTTGAGGCAGTTTGCATTCCCCGGTGGGGTATTGGGCACCAAGTACGATGTTTCCGGTTCAGCTTCGATGCCGGATTCGCTGGAGCTCAAGGTGCAGTCAGGTATTGCCCCTGGGTGGCTCGCTTTCGGTTCGGTCAAATGGACCGATTGGAGCCAACTACAAGTGTTGAGATTTACGCCTGACGAGCCAGCTCCAGGCAGACTGCCTACCACGCTGGACCTCCTTTATCGCGACGGTTGGACCATTTCGGGTGGTATCGGCCACAAGTTCACTGACCAATGGAGCGGGGCGGTCAGTCTGACCTGGGATCGCGGTACCAGCCACGGCTACGGAAGCCAGACCGACACTTGGCTGCTCGGCACGGGCGTCTCCTATACGCCCACAGAAAATGTCGAGCTCCGCCTCGCCGGTAGTGTCGGTATCCTCACCAGCGGTAGTTCCGGTCCGGTTGATTTCGAAGGACAGCCGATCGGCAACGAGGTTACCTACGACTTCGATAATGACTTCGTCGGTGCGATCTCGACATCGCTGAAGGTCAGGTTCTGATCTCCTAAAATCCACTGCTCGAGGCCCGGTCTCCGCCGGGCCTTTTTTATGTCTGGTAACCACGCTTATAAGCGGTTGTGAATGTGACGATTCAGCAACACATTTCCTGCTACGGTTTGCTACTATCCGGGCCGGGTCGATTATGTCCATTTCCCGCCACAAAATGAGAGCAGCGATATAGGGACGAAGGCTAGTCGAGTTCCATGCCCGCGTTGAGGTGAAGTGAGTTTGTGTGCCGTCATGACATCCCGTAGCAATTGGCCTCAGGCGCGCAGCCGGAGCACCGGTGGGCGCAGGAGCCAGCATGTGCAGCATCTTCGCGACGGTGATGGGGTCGGCGTGGCCGGCTCGAACGAAAGAAACTGATTGTTATGCGCGCGGGTGAATTGAAGTCGCTTAGGGTTGCGGTGCTTGGCATGTCGCTGGCGGTTGGCGCAACCGCGGCCGGGCCGGCACGGGCTTTCGATCCCGGAGCCGGCGTGACCAAGGAGTCGGGCCCCTTCGCGCTCTTCAAGTTCGGTTTTTCCGCCTATAAGAGCGGCCGGAAAGACGAAGCGGTCGAGGCCTATCGATATGCTGCCGAAAAGGGGCACACGGGCTCTCGCTGGGCGCTCGCCAATATGTATGCCTATGGCGATGGTGTCGCTGAGAACGATCTCGAAGCATTCAAGATCTACAGCGAAATCGCGCAACAGGGTGTCGAGCCCGGCTCTGAAGATACCGGCTACTTCGTCAATGCATTGATTTCGCTTGCCGGCTACTACCGGCGCGGCATTCCCGACACCCCGGTAAGGTCCGACCTGTCGCAGGCCAGGCAGTTGTATTTCCAGGCGGCCTCCACCTTCGGCGTGGCGGAAGCACAATTCCAGCTCGCGCGCATGTTGCTTTCGGGCGAGGGCGGAAGCGTCAATGTCCAGCAGGCCAAGAAATGGCTGAACCGGGCGCGCAAGAATGGTCATGCCGGCGCCATGGGCGTTTTCGGCAACGTCATTTTCCAGGAAGGTCAGACCGCTCGCGGTCTCGCATACATGACGGCGGCGCTCGGCCAATGTTCTCCCAAGGACCGGCCCTGGCTCCAGGCGATGCAGGAACAGGCGTTCTCTCTCGCCACAGAAGACGATCGCCGGGTGGCGATAACCATGTCCCAGAACATGCATCTGCAGAACGACGACGATTGAGGTCCTGTGCGGCCTGACCCGAGGATGGCGGCCGCAGGGCAGGGTAGGTTACTCGCCTCAGGTCGTCTCGAACGCGAATTCAGCCGTTACGGGCACATGGTCGGACGGCTTTTCCCAGGCGCGGACGTGCTTTTCGATAGAGGTCGACACGAGCTTGTCGGTCGCCTCCGGCGACAGCATCAGATGATCGATGCGGATGCCGAAATTCTTCTGCCAGCAGCCGGCCTGATAATCCCAGAATGAATAGAGCGGCGCCTCGTCGGAGGTCGCGCGCACCGCGTCTGTGAAGCCGAGGTTGCGCAGCCGCCGAAAGGCGGCACGTGTCTCTGGCAGGTAGAGAGCGTCGTTCCGCCAGACCTTGACGTCCCAGCAGTCATGCGCCTCCGGGATGACGTTGTAATCGCCGGCCAGGATGAGCGGTTCCTCCAGCACGAGCCTCTGTTCCGCGAAGGCGGCCAGACGCCGCATCCATGCGAGCTTATAGGGGTATTTTTCCGTCTCTACCGGATTTCCGTTCGGCAGATAGAGACAGCAGACCCGAAGCGCTCCGCCATTGACGGAGAATACGCCCTCGATGAAACGCGACTGTTCGTCGGCAGGGTCTCCCGGCAATCCGCGATTGATCTCGTCCGGTCTTGTCTTGGAGAGCAGGGCAACGCCATTGAAGCCTTTCTGTCCATGCGTCTCCACATGATAGCCGAGCGCCTCGATCTCGCTTCTCGGAAATGTCTCGTCGACGGATTTGATCTCCTGCAGACAGGCGATGTCGGGGTTCGACTCCCTAAGCCAGGCAACGAGGCCGTCGAGACGCGCTTTGACGCCGTTGATGTTCCATGTGGCAATCTTCATTGGGCAGCCTTGCCTCTCACGACATTTGAGTCCGTTCGGTCGATTCGTTCTAGCGGCTGGAAATTCTTTTGACAAATCCGGGATCCGTCATTTGGGTTCGGGATCGGGCCGCCGCCGGTCCGGCCCATCATCCGCTTCTTCCCCACGTTAGGATTCACCCTTAAGTAGCCGAATTGATTCCGCTCCGCGTCCGTCTATAGTCCCGCGCATGATCGCGTTCATAGAGAGTTACTGGCCGCATTTTCTGGCGCTGCTTTCGGTCGTCCTCGGCGTCCCGGCAATCATCCATGCGGCAATGACGAAGGACGATGTGCGTGCGGCCGCCGGCTGGGTCGGCGTTGTGCTGCTCTCACCGGTCATCGGGGCGGTCATCTACGCGGTCGCCGGCATCAATCGGATGCGCCGCTCGTCTATCGGCCTGCAGCGTTCGCTGCTGCGCTCGACCGAGCGGGACCCGTTCGGGCGCTTCGATGTCACGCATGATCAGGTGGTGGCCCGTTTCGGGCAGCGCTTCGCGGCAATGAAGATGCTTGGAGACCGCGTTGCGCGCTTCACGATGTCGGCGGGAAACCACATCACCATGCTCGAGGGCGGCGACGCGGTCTATGCGGCGATGCTCGACGAGATCTCGTCCGCCCGTCGCAGCATTCTCATCGAGAGCTATATTTTCGACCGCGATCCCATCGGCATGCGTTTCGCCAATGCCCTGATCGCCGCAGTGAAACGCGGCGTCGCCGTGCGCGTCCTGATCGATGCCGTGGGAGCGCGCTATTCCGTGCCGTCCATTGTGGGCTATCTGAAGGAAGGAGGCGTGCCGACCGCCGTCTTCAACGGCAATATCATCATGGGCCTGAGGCTGCCCTATGCCAATCTCAGGACACACCGCAAGATCATGGTTGTCGACGGTACGGTTGCTTTCGCCGGCGGCATGAACATCCGTGCGGGCTTTTCCGCTGAAATCGCAGGAAAGGCTGCTTCTTTCGACACGCATTTCCGCGTTACGGGACCCGTTGTCGCCGATATCTTTCAGGTTGCCGCGGAAGATTGGCAGTTTTCGAGCGAGGAGGTGCTGGCAGGCGACGGCTGGCGGCTCGCCGGCCTTCCCGCGGAGCCGGACGAGCGATCGGTGCTGATGCGGGCCGTTCCCTCAGGTCCTGACAACACCAACGAGACGAATCACAAGATGCTTATGGGCGCCTTTTCCATGGCGCGAAAACATATCCGGTTGATGTCGCCCTATTTCCTGCCCGACAAGGAATTGATCAGCGCGCTCGTGACGGCGGCGAGGAAGGGTGTCGAGGTCGACATCGTCGTGCCCTCCGTCAACAATTTGACGCTCGTCGACCGCGCGATGACGGCACAGTTCGACCAGGTGCTGAAAGGTCACTGCCGCGTCTGGCGGGCAAAGGGCGCCTTCAATCATTCCAAGCTGATGGTCATCGACGATCGCTGGGTCTATGTCGGATCGACCAATCTCGATCCTCGCTCCCTGCGCCTCAATTTCGAGTTCGACTTCGAAATACTCGACGAAGCCTTCGCACGCGCAATCGGCGAAAAGGTCTGCGCCATACGCGCGAAGGCGGATGAAGTGACCCTTGCGGGGCTCCGCGCGCAGCCGCTCGTCAACCGGCTGGCAAACCGATTGCTCTGGCTCGGATCGCCCTATCTTTAGTGGGGTTTTCCGCCCGCATCTCGCTCCAACGTCCTGGAATCGATAACGATGTGGCGCGAGCCGTCAGATCGAAAAGCTCGTTCCGCACCCGCAGCTTGCGACCGCGTTCGGATTGTTGATCTGGAACGACTGTCCGAGAAGATTGTCGACGAAATCGATCTCCGAGCCGCCCATATAGACCAGCGAAAGGCTGTCAATCAGGACCTTGGCGTCGTCCTTTTCGAGGATGAGATCGTCGGCATTTGCGGCGTCCACCAAATCGAACTTGTAGGAGAAGCCCGAGCACCCGCCGCCTTCGACGGAGACGCGCATCGCGCTCTTGTCCTTCTCCGCCTGGAGAATTGCGGCAATGCGTCTGGCCGCCGCATCCGAAAGCGTAACTGTTTCCTGCATCTTATTTGCCTCCTGCCGGGGTCAAGAACCGGAGAGATTCGTCTTCGCTCTGGCGCTATAATCGCATGCCGTGACAGGCGATCTTCAGGCTTGCCGCAAGCCGCTGTTCCGCCCCGAGGGGACGGAGTCGCCGGCCGGCGTCGCTTTCCTGTAGCGCTTTCTATAGGTATGAAGGCTTGAATGTCCCGTCAATGGGATGACGCGCGCAGGTGTGAAATGACAGTCGACAGGCAGGCCCTTGGTTTCGGTTACGGTGAACACGCAGCTTATGCATCGAACCCCTGGGCTTCCCGCGGCAGACTTTATCCCGAGGCATCGAGCCCCACGCGTTCCGATTTCCAACGCGACCGCGACCGCATCGTTCATACCACGGCCTTCCGGCGGCTGAAGCACAAGACGCAGGTCTTCATTGCCGCCGACGGAGACCATTACCGCACGCGGCTCACGCATACGATCGAAGTCGCGCAGATCGCTCGCGCCCTCGCCAGGGCCTTGAAACTGGACGAGGATCTCGCCGAGGGGGTCGCGCTCGTCCATGATTTCGGCCATACGCCGTTCGGGCACACCGGCGAGGACGCTTTGCACGAGGTGCTGGAGCCCTATGGCGGCTTCGATCACAACGCCCAGTCGCTGCGCATCGTCACCAAGCTGGAGCGGCGCTATGCGGAGTTCGACGGTCTCAATCTCACCTGGGAGAGTCTCGAAGGACTCGTCAAACACAACGGCCCTCTGATGACGGCAGACGGGCAGGGCCTTCGCGGCCCCGTTCCGCAGCCGATTCTCGATTACTGCGCGCTTCACGACCTCGAGCTTGCGAGCTTTGCGAGCCTCGAGGCGCAGGTGGCGGCAATTGCCGACGATATCGCCTATAATACCCACGATATCGACGACGGACTGCGTGCCGGCTATCTCACTTTCGAAATGCTGGAAGAGATACCGTTTCTCGCTCGGTTGATGCGCGAGGTTCACGACCGCTATCCGGGCCTTGAAAGCAGCCGGTTCACGCATGAGATCATGCGGCGGCAGATCACCGCCATGGTGGAGGACGTCATCGCCGTGGCGCAGAAAAGGCTCGGTGAAGACCGGCCGGAAAGCGCGAAAGACGTGCGACGCGCGGGCAGGGTAATGGCAACCTTCTCGGACGAGATGAGCGAGACGGACCGCCAGATCAAGAATCTGCTGATGACGCGCATCTATCGGCATCCGGAGGTCATGCGGGTACGACAGGGAGCGGCATCGATCGTAACGGACCTCTACCGGGCCTTCATGCACGATCCGTCGCTGATGAAGGAGCATTACTGGATCGACCAAATCGCGGGTATGGCGGTGCCGGCCCGGGCGCGCCACGTCGGCGATTACCTCGCCGGTATGACCGACACTTTCGCGATAAGCGTGCATAGGCGCTTGTTTGACCATACGCCTGATTTGCGCTAGTGACGCCCCCGCGTGGAGGCTGCAGGTTCTCGATGGACCCGGCCTCCTTTGAATTTGCGCCATTCTCCAGTGTGGCTGGAAAAAGCGGACGGATTAGATGAACCTTTTCACAGACTTCGAAGCAAGAATTAACAGAATTCTGGAATCGATTGAGATCATTCGTGAAAAGCGATCCGAGCTGGACTTCGGGCGCATCAATGTAGAGCCGCCGCGTGATGCAAGTCACGGCGATGTGGCGACCAATGCCGCCATGGTGCTCGCCAAGCCCCTTGGCATGAACCCGCGCGCGCTTGCGGACCTTATCGTCGAAAAGCTCGGGCAGGATCCGGAGGTTGCCGGCGTTTCCGTTGCCGGTCCCGGTTTCATCAATGTCCGCCTGTCCGTTTCCTATTGGCAGAAGCTTCTGGCAGCCATCACGCGTGCCGGCGTCGATTACGGACGCAGCACGTCCGGCGCCGGACGCAAGATCAACGTGGAGTATGTCTCGGCAAACCCGACCGGGCCGATGCATGTCGGCCATTGCCGCGGCGCGGTCGTCGGTGACGCGCTCGCCAACCTGCTGGCCTTTGCGGGCTATGACGTGACCAAGGAATACTACATCAACGACGCGGGCTCGCAGATCGAGGTTCTCGCCCGCTCGGCATTCCTGCGCTACCGCCAGGCGCTCGGCGAGGATATCGCCGAAATTCCGGCGGGGCTCTACCCGGGTGACTATCTCGTGCCGGTGGGCGAGGCGCTCGCGGACGAGTACGGCACGAGCCTCAGGATCATGCCGGAGGACAAATGGGTGCCGCTCGTCAAGGAGCGTGTCATCGACGCGATGATGGCGATGATCCGCGAGGATCTGGCGGCGCTCAACGTCAACCATGACGTGTTCTTTTCCGAGCGCGCCCTGCACGACAACGGTGCGGCGCGGATCCGCACGGCCATCAACGATTTGACCTTCAAGGGCCACGTCTACAAGGGCACGCTGCCGCCGCCGAAGGGGCAGCTGCCGGAAGACTGGGAAGACAGGGAGCAGACGCTCTTCCGCTCGACCGAGGTCGGCGACGACATCGATCGCCCGCTGATCAAGTCCGACGGCAGCTATACTTATTTCGCGGCCGATGTTGCTTACTTCAAGGACAAGTTCGATCGTGGCTTCCACGAGATGATCTATGTGCTCGGCGCCGACCATGGCGGCTACGTCAAGCGGCTGGAGGCACTGGCGCGTGCGATCTCCGGCGGATCGGCGAAGCTGACGGTGCTGCTCTGCCAGCTCGTGAAGCTCTATCGCAACGGCGAGCCCGTGAAGATGTCCAAGCGTTCGGGCGATTTCGTGACCCTGCGCGACGTCGTCGACGAAGTCGGGCGCGATCCAGTGCGGTTCATGATGCTTTACCGCAAGAGCTCCGAGCCGCTCGACTTCGACTTCGCAAAGGTGACGGAACAGTCGAAGGACAACCCTGTCTTCTACGTGCAATACGCTCACGCGCGCTGCCGATCCGTTTTCCGCCAGGCTGCGGAAGCATTCCCTGATCTTGATCTGTCTTCCGTGGATCTCGCGGGCGCGGCCGGCGCGATTGTCGACCCCACCGAAATGCAGCTCGTCGCCAAGCTTGCAGAATATCCCCGCGTGGTGGAGGCGGCAGCACTCTCGCACGAGCCTCACCGGATCGCTTTTTACCTGTATGATCTTGCCGCGGTCTTCCACGGACACTGGAACAAAGGTAAGGAAAACCCGGAATTACGTTTTGTTAACGATAAGAATAGAGAATTAAGCATTGCCAGACTCGGGCTGGTGCATGCTGTCGCCTCGGTATTGAAGTCGGGCCTGTCGATCACAGGCACTTCTGCACCGGATGAGATGCGGTAAGTCGTGTCACCAATTCCCCACAATGCACTGGCAATTCAACGCAGGCAGTTGTGAGTGGAGAGTATGGCAGACAAACAATTCGCACGAAGCGGGCCGGCAGAATTCGAACCATTGGCCGATGATGATCCGTTGAGCGAACTTGCCCGCATTGTCGGTTACGATGCTCGGCCAGCCGTTCAGCAACTGCAGGAACTTCAGCGCCACCAGGAGGCGATGCGGCGCGAGCCGGCCTTCGATCTCGAGGAGGAGCTCCTCCGCGCGTTCGATAGCTACGATACGCCCCATGCAGCGCCTGTTCGGCCCGATAGCGGCCTTGTCGAGCATCCGTCTGCCCCAGTATCGACCGATGGCCCGCACTCTGTCTTCGACGAACAGGTCGCTCAGAATGCAGTCGTCACCGATGTCGCTCCGGCCCTCGAGGGGGTCGCCGAGGCCGCCGCGTCGCCTTCGATCGAGACCCCGGTGGAACGGACGTCGAACGAGGATTTGGCTGCGGTCGCCGTAGCGCCCCATGACGAACCGGCCGTCGACCTGGAGCGCGAGCTCGAATTGTCGCTTGGCTACGATGCATCGCCGGATGCGACCGACGCCGCCCAGCCGGATGTGGTACCTGCCGGCGTAAGCGACGTTCCTGTCTTCTCCGACTGGCAGGAGCCGCTTTCCGCCAAGCTGGCCGTAGCCGGCAAACTCGCCGAGCAGGCCGGGCTTGCAGAGCCCGTCTATGTCGACATGGCCGGCGATCTCGCCGGTGCGGCCGAGAGCAACGAGCTGGAGGACATTGCCGTCGCACCGCCGGAAATGCCGTCGCAACCGTCGGCTTCCACTGACGCCGACCGGCTCCTGACCGATGTCGAGCGTTTTCCGGTGCCTGCCGCCGCAGAAGTCGCTGCCCCGGCCGTGGCCGAAACGCAGGATCGGTCCGCTCCGGCGGCCGTGAAGAAGAACAACTATCCTTTTACTCCGACGTTCAGCCGCGCGACTCCGGTCGCGTCGTCAGGCGGCGTCTCGCAGCAGCGGGCTTTTGCCACGCCGACCGTCGAGACGGCTGTCGCAAGCCCGGCTGCCACAAGCCCGGCTGCCGCAAGCCCGGCGGTCGTCGTGCAGAGCGTGTCGCCGGAACGAGCGCCCGAAATGCGTGCGGAAGCAGCGCCTCAGGTGCCCGAAAACCGGATGCCGGAAGCGGAAATCGAGCCGAGCTTCGACATCGAGGACTTCGAACTCGAACTGGCCGACATAGCGCTCGACCTCGATCTTACGGACAGCCCGGTCGCCGATGCGCCGGCGAGTATTGTCGCTACGCAGGCCGCCGTAGCGCACCCGGCGCTCGTGGAAACGCCTGCGCAGCCGTATCTGCAGGCCATGGGCGCGCCACGCGAGCCCGAGACATTCGTCCATCAAGCGTCGGTATCGTCGCGGGACATGCCTGTGCCGGTGGAGCCCGAAAAGCCAACCGCCGACGTAGCCTTGCCTTTCGACCCGGCGATGATCGGCGAGACCGAAAGCGGTGTCGCACCGATCGGCGAACTGGACGTTCCACAGCTCCCTCCGGTCGAGGCGGAGGAAAAAGCAGCGGCTTATCCGGCCGATTACGATCTGGATATCGACGCCGAGATGGCGCAGCTTTTCAGCGCGCCGGCGCCTGCTGCCAAGAACGGCGCAAACCTCGAACCCGTGGCTGCATCGGCGGACAAAGCGGATCCTGTATTCGCACCGGCCGATGATTTCGACGAGTTCGAGAAGGCGATGGAGGAAGACTTCCATCGATCGATGGCGGAGCGCCGGAGCCCAACGCAGGAAGCCGAGCGCATGACGGCGATGCCCCATGCTCAGGCCGAGGAATATCGCGAAGACGGTTATGGCCGGCGGTCCCAGCGCTCGATGTTGCTGGCTGCCAGCGTTGCCGGCATCATCATCGTCGGCGGCGCCGCCGTCTACGCCTGGATGGGCGGCAGCAACGCGGTGCTTTCCGGCGATGGTCCGAAGATCATCCTGGCGGACAAGACGCCGGTGAAGGTCGTGCCCGAGGAGAAGGGCGGCAAGACTGTGCCGAACCAGGACAAGGCGGTTTACGACCGCGTTGCCGGCGTCTCGGGCAAGGCGCCGCTTCAGCAGAGCCTGGTCTCCTCGACGGAGGAGCCGATGGACGTGGTGCAGCGGACGCTGACGCCGGAGACTTTGCCGCTCGAGGGACGTGGAGACGTTGAGACGTTGCCGGGTGCTTCGCCCGCCGACGACGACGAGGTCGCCCGCTTGCTGCCGGGGACCGATGCCGGCAATGCCGCCGATGAAGAGGAAGCGGTTCCCGCCGTTGCACCGCGCAAGGTCCGCACCATGATCGTCAAGCCGGACGGTACGCTTGTCCCCCGTGAGGAACCGGCTCCGCAACAGGAAAGCGCGGCGGCAACAGCCGGCGGTCCGGCGCCGATCCCGGCCCGTGCGTCCGGTGAAGCCGTTGCCGCCGGTTCACAAGCCGAAGCAACGGCTGCCGCGCAGCCGGATCAGCTCGCTGCAGCCTCCGAAGGGGCCACGCCCGTTCGAAGCGTAAAGACGACCGCGCTGCCGCAGGCACGCCCGGCCGCTCAGCCGCAGGCGGCTGCTCCCGCCGCGGCCCCCGCGGAAAGCCAGCCCGCAACCGAAACGGCAGCCGCACCGCTGGCGACGGCTTCGGTTCCCGCCGGCAGCTACGTGATCCAGATTGCCTCTCTGCCTTCGGAAGCCGAGGCGCAGAAGAGCTACAACAATCTCTCCTCGAAGTACGCGAGCGTGATCGGCGGTCGCGGGGTGGACATCCGCAAGGCGGAGATTGCTGGCAAGGGCACCTATTACCGGGTCAGGATCCCCGTCGGCTCGCGCGAGGAGGCCAATTCGCTTTGCTCTCGCTATAAAAGCGCCGGCGGAAGCTGCCTGGTAACGAAATAAGCCTGAGAAGAGAAAACAAGAAACGGGCGCGGCAGGGATGCCGCGCCCGTTTTCGTTGCGGGATTGCCGCACGTTTATATGGCCAAGTCGGCTACGCTTTAGGGAAACATGCAGTATGCTTTTGGTATGAGCGAATCAAAAGCATTCATATCCGGCTGCAAGGGCCTTACGCTGACGCAGGAAGAACACGATTTCTTTGCGGGCGAGCGCCCATGGGGCTTCATTCTCTTCGGACGCAATATCGGTGAGGAAGAGCAGATCCGCGACCTGGTGGCGAGCCTGCGTGACAGCATCGGCAACCCCCGGGTTCCGGTATTGATCGATCAGGAGGGCGGTCGCGTTCAGCGCATACGTCCGCCGCTCGTGCAGCAATATCCGAACGGCGCGGCGATCGGCGAAATCTATCGGCGGGACAGGGAACGGGGCTTGCGTGCCGCATGGGTCATGGGGCGTCTGCATGCCTTCGACCTGATGCGCTTCGGCATCACGGTCGATTGCCTGCCGGTACTCGATGTGCCGGTACCCGGCAGCCATGACGTCATCGGCAATCGTGCCTATGGGCATGACCCGGCGACGGTAACCGCGATCGGTCGCGCGATGAGCGAAGGTTTGAAGGCGGGCGGCATGTTGCCGGTGATGAAGCACATGCCCGGTCACGGCCGGACCTTCGTCGATTCGCATCACAACCTGCCGGTCGTCAGCGCCGGTATCGATGAGTTGAAGAGCAGCGATTTTCTGCCCTTCGCGGCAATGAAAGACGAAGCGATGGCCATGTCGGCGCACATGGTCTTCACTGCTATCGACCCGGACAACCCGGCGACGACCTCTGCGAAGGTCGTGCGCGAGATCATCCGGGGCCACATCGGCTTCGACGGCCTGCTGATGTCCGACGACGTTTCCATGAATGCGCTTGCCGGCGACATGACTGAACGTGCCAGCGGAATAATCGCCGCCGGTCTTGATCTCGTCTTGCATTGTCATGGCATTATGGAAGAAATGAAGGCCGTGGCAGATGTCGTTCCAGTTCTCTCCGGCGAGAGGCTCCGCCGGGCGAGGGCTGCCGAGGCTGCTTTCCGGGAACCGGACGACGCAGTCGAAGCTGAACTGCGCGCGGAATTCAACGCAATGTTCGCGCTCGCCTAGGCTCTCGAGCCTGGCGCGCGGGTCCGTTGCTGAAAGGGCAGGGTCGTGAGCAAATCGGACGAAAGGCAGGAAATGCCTTCCGCGAAGGCGCCGATGGAGCCTTTGTGGCAGGACGAGTCTGCCCGTCGCGGATTGCACGAGGACGAGCTCGTCGTCGACATCGCCGGCTTCGAAGGTCCGCTGGACCTCTTGCTGCACCTCGCGCGCAGCCAGCGCGTCGATCTTTCCCGCATCTCGGTGCTGGCGCTGGCGGAACAATATATCGCCTTCGTCGAGCGGGCACGGTCCATCCGTATCGAGCTTGCCGCCGACTATCTCGTCATGGCGGCGTGGCTTGCCTATCTCAAGTCGCGCCTGCTCATCCCCCAGCCGGCAAAGGATGAAGGACCGTCGGGCGAGGAGATGGCCTCGGCGCTTGCATTCCGGCTGAAACGTCTGGAGGCGATGCGCGACGCCGCGACGAAACTCGTGAACAGGAACCGCCTCGGCCGGGACATCTTCGTGCGCGGCGCGCCCGAGCACATCGTCACGGAGAGGAAGTCCGATTATGACGCCTCGCTCTACGACCTGCTGACCGCCTATGCGACGCTCAGGCAGCGTCAGGCGATAACCCAGGTGACGATCGAGAAGCGGCATGTCTGGTCGCTCGGCGATGCCCGTTTGATCCTGGCGAGAATGGTCGGCAGCCTTGACCACTGGACCGCGCTCGACCATTTCCTGATCCGCTACATGACGAGCCCGAAGGAGCGCGCGACGGCGATTGCGAGCTCCTTTGCGGCCTCACTCGAAATGGTGCGCGAGGGGCGTTTGGAAATTCGTCAGGAGGGCGCTTTCACGCCGATCTATCTGCGGCGCGGGCCAAATCCGATCGATGCGGCAACCTTGGCGGAGATGGAGGCGGCACGTGGCTGAAGCCCAAAAATTCGTGCCGGGTGACGAGGATTACGAGGAAGAATTCTCTTTCGATCCGAGGCTCGAGCAGGAAGCCGAGCGGATCGCCGAGGCCCTTGTATTTGCCTCCGCCCAACCGGTTTCAGAAACCTATATTGCCGGCCGCCTGCCGCGCGGCGTCGACGTCGCAACCGTTATGGCGCGGCTCAAGAGCCGATATGCCGGCAGCGGCGTCAACCTGGTTCAGGTCGCCGATCATTGGGCCTTCCGCACTGCCGCGGATCTGTCCTTCGTCGTCAATACGGAGGAGCAGGAGGTCCGCAAACTGTCGCGCGCGGCGCTGGAGGTGCTGGCGATCATCGCCTATCACCAGCCGGTGACGCGCGCAGAGATCGAGGATATCCGCGGGGTCCAGACCTCGAAGGGTACCCTCGACGTGCTGATGGAGGCGGGATGGGTGCGGTTCCGCGGTCGCAGACGCACACCCGGACGTCCGGTGACCTTCGGCACGACGAGAGACTTCCTCGATCATTTCGGCCTCGAAGAGATCCGCGACCTTCCGGGCATCGAGGAGCTGAAGGGAGCCGGCCTGCTGTCCGGGCGTGTCCCTTCCAATCTGAACATTCCGGTTCCGATCGGCGACGACGAGTTTGCCGAAAACGAGGATCCCATCACGCAGATGGACCTCGAAGAACTGGGCCTCTTGACACCGAAGGCTGAAGAAGACGATTAAAAATCCTGAGTATGGATATCGGCTTTAGGTTAGAGCCGGATCTTCGGGTCGAGGAATGCAAGCATGGTTTCAGATGCGCGTAGCGGCGCCGTCACGATGACGAGGCGCTCGGGTGTGTCGTTCGCAGCGAACCTGGCATTCGAGAATATCAGCCATCGGTATCATTCCAAGGAAACGATCAAGGGTGTTACGCTCAAGGCCGAGGCCGGCGAAGTGCTCTGCCTGCTCGGACCTTCCGGCTCCGGCAAGACAACGCTGTTGCGCATCGCCGCGGGCATCGAGAAGCAGACGGGCGGGCGTCTGCTGCTGAATGGACAGGAAATATCCGGCCCTTCCATCTTCATTCCGCCGGAGCAACGCGGCGTCGGCCTGATGTTCCAGGACTTTGCCCTTTTCCCGCATATGACCATCCGTGAGAACGTCTGTTTCGGCTTGACCGAATTGCCGAAGAAGAAGGCATTGCTGCAGGCCGATGCCGCGCTGGAGCGGGTCGGCCTTCTGCATTATGCCGAGCGGTATCCGCATGTGCTCTCCGGCGGCGAGCAGCAGCGCGTGGCGCTTGCGCGTGCGCTTGCGCCGCGGCCGGCGGTGCTTTTGATGGACGAGCCTTTTTCCGGCCTCGATTCCCGTCTGAAGGATTCCATCCGCGCCGACACGCTGGCCATACTGCGCGAGACGCGCGCGACCGCCATCGTCGTAACGCACGACGCCGAAGAGGCGATGCGTATGGCGGACCGGATCGCACTGCTGAAAGACGGCCGGCTGGTGCAGGTCGGCACGGCGGACGAGCTCTATCGCCAGCCCTGCGATCTCTTCACTGCCGGCTTCTTCTCGGAAATTAACGTCTTCGATGCGCGCGTGCGGGACGGCCATGTCGAAACGCCGCTGGGGGTTGTGCCAACAGGGCAATATACGGAAGGGCAGCCACTGAGCGTAGCGGTGCGTCTTTCCGGCATCCGGCTCGACGAGACCGGTGGAGAAATTCCGGCACGCATCGTATCCCGGCGCTTCCTGGGCGTCGTGGAGCTTCTGGAACTCGCCGTACCGCAGTCCGAACGTACCGTTCGCGCCCGCATCCGCGCCGATTTGCTGCCGCAAGGATTGCGTGACGTCACGCTTTCCGTTAACGAGCGCGACATATTGGTGTTTGAAAAAGACGCATCAACACCTTAGGGTCCGCCAAGAGGATGGCGTGCCCGGAGGGTGCGCCTGAAAAATGACAACGTGCTGGGCTCTAATCTGTTTAGGGTCTCGAGGGAGTAAGTGGATGGGTTCCTTTAGTATCTGGCATTGGCTGATCGTCCTGGCGGTGGTTCTGCTGCTGTTCGGCCGCGGCAAGATCCCCGAGTTGATGGGCGACGTTGCCAAGGGCATCAAGAACTTCAAGAAGGGCATGGGCGACGACGAGGTTGCTTCGGCCGACAAATCGATCGACGGCAAGACCGTCGACCACAAATCTGACGAAGTCCGCTGACGGTCGGAGGCTGACGGGGCTGGGTGCGACAGCACCCGGTAGCCCGTATCACGGGTTTTTAGGGCGCGTCGGATGCTTGATATCGGCTGGACCGAGCTTGTTGTTATCGCAATCATCTTGATCATCGTCGTCGGTCCGAAGGACCTGCCGCCGATGCTGCGCGCGTTTGGACGGATGACGTCCAAGATGCGCGGCATGGCGTCCGATTTTCGGCGGCAGTTCGACGAGGCGCTGCGTGAAGCCGATCTTGACGACGTGCGCAAGACGATCAGCGATGCGCAAAGCCTCAATCCGACCGCGGCATTGCGGGATGCGATGAATCCGCTGCGGCAGCTCGGTAACGAGATCAAGTCCGATCTGCAGAAGGCGACCACGCCCGATAGGCCGCCAGCCTCCACGACGCCCGAACCGCTGGTCGAACCGGTCAGTACCGACGCCGCCGGCGAAACGGCGGCAGTAGCCACGGATAAGGTGGCGGCGGCAGCGGTGAGCTCGGCATCGAGACAGATGGACCGTGCCGCCGACGCGCCGAAGGCGAGCGAACCGGAACCTGCCGCCAAGTCCAGAGCGCAGTCGAAGAAGTCGGGCGCTTCCGTCACGAAGAAGGCCGCAGGCGAAACGGCGCCGAGGAAGTCGCCTGCGCGCAAGGCGCCGGGCGAAGCGCCGGCTGCGAGCAAGTCGAAGACGCGCGCGGCTTCGCGCAAGAAAGGTGACGCATGAGCCGCGATATCGAGGACCGGCCGCAGCCGCTTATCGAGCATCTGATCGAACTGCGCACGCGGTTGATGTGGGCGGTGGGCGCATTCTTCGTGGCGTTCCTCGTCTGCTTCTATTTTGCCAAGCAGCTGTTCAACCTCCTTGTTCTGCCGTTCAAGTGGGCCGTGAGCTGGGCCGGGCTCAGCCACCGCAACGTCGAGCTCATCTACACGGCGCCGCAGGAGTTCTTCTTCACGCAGATCAAAGTTGCGATGTTCGGTGCGCTGGTGATCGCATTTCCGGTCATCGCCTCGCAGGTGTACAGGTTCGTTGCACCCGGCCTTTACAAGAACGAACGCGCTGCCTTCCTGCCATTCCTGGTCGCTTCGCCACTCCTGTTCCTGCTTGGCGGCGCGCTGGTCTATTTCTTCTTCACGCCGATGGTCATGTGGTTCTTCCTCGCCATGGAACAGGGCGGCGGCGAAGGGCAGGTTGCGATCCAGCTCCTGCCGAAGGTGTCCGAGTATCTCAGCCTCATCATGTCCCTGGTCTTCGCCTTCGGTCTGGTGTTCCAGTTGCCGGTCATCACGACGCTCCTCGCGCGTGTCGGCTTCGTCACCGCCCAGGGCCTCGCCGAGAAGCGCAAATACGCGATCGTGATCGCCTTCGTGGTCGCAGCGGTTCTGACGCCGCCGGATCCGGTTTCCCAGATCGGCCTTGCGCTGCCAGCCATCCTTCTCTACGAAATTTCAATCTACACGGCGCGACTCGTCGAAAGGCGAAGGGCTGCCGAGGCCCTCGAGCGCGAGGCTGCCTCTGAGCAGGAAAGCTCGTCCGAGACGGCTGACCCCGCCAAGGGCTGACCGCGGACGTCTTGCGCCGTTCACGGCGCCCTCGCTCCTCGCACGCGCAAGGGGCGCTGTGGCATTCTGAATCGCTGCAGGATTTCGCCGTAAGCGGCTCCGACGTCCTGCAGCAACTAACGCGTGGAACGACTATGCTCGATATCAAATGGATCCGTGAGAATGCAGACAGGCTCGACGACGCCCTGGCGAAACGGGGTGCGGAGCCATTGTCGGCGTCCCTGATCGCACTTGACGAACGTCGCCGCGCAATCCTCCAGTCCCTGCAGGACATGCAGTCGCGGCGCAATGCTGCGTCGAAGGAGATCGGCGCGGCGATGGCCCAGAAGAACAGCGAGCTGGCCGACAGGCTCAAGGCCGAAGTGGCCGACCTCAAGAATGCGTTGCCGGCGGCCGAAGAGGAAAGCCGTCAGATCGAGACCGAGCTCTCGGACGCGCTGTCTCGCATCCCCAATACGCCGCTCGATGACGTGCCCGTCGGCGCGGACGAAAGCGCGAATGTCGTGACGCGGGTCGTCGGCGCCAAGCCCGGCTGGAATCACAAGCCTCTCGAGCATTTCGAGATCGGCGAAGCGCTGGGACTGATGGACTTCGAGGGAGCGGCCCGGATTGCCGGGTCGCGCTTCACCATCCTGAAGGGCCAGCTCGCCCGGCTCGAGCGGGCACTCGGCCAGTTCATGCTCGATCTGCACACCGGGGAGCATGGTTACATCGAGGTTCAGCCGCCCTTGCTCGTCCGCGACGATGCGATGTACGGCACCGGCCAGTTGCCGAAATTCTCCGACGATCTCTTCCGCACGACCGACGGGCGCTGGCTGATCCCGACTGCGGAAGTGCCACTGACGAACATGGTGCGGGAGCAGATTCTCGACGGTGAGAAACTGCCGTTGCGCTTCACTGCGCTGACCCCGTGCTTCCGCTCCGAGGCCGGTTCCGCCGGTCGTGACACCCGCGGCATGTTGCGCCAGCATCAGTTCAACAAGGTCGAACTGGTGTCGATCACCGACGCCGAAAGTTCGATCGACGAGCACGAGCGCATGACCGCTTGTGCCGAGGAGGTGCTCAAGCGCCTCGGCCTGCACTACCGCGTCATGACGCTCTGCACCGGCGATATGGGGTTCGGCGCACGCAAGACCTATGATCTCGAGGTCTGGTTGCCGGGGCAGGACGCCTATCGCGAAATTTCCTCCTGCTCCGTCTGCGGCGATTTCCAGGCCCGCCGGATGAACGCACGTTACCGCGGCAAAGAAGAGAAGGGGACGAAGTTCGTCCACACGCTCAACGGATCCGGCGTCGCGCTCGGCCGGGCGCTGATTGCCGTCATCGAGAACTACCTGAATGACGACGGCTCGATCACGGTGCCGGACGTCCTTGTGCCCTATATGGGCGGCCTGCGGCGGATCGAGAAATCGGCCTAGCACGAATGAAGCGGAAGAAGACCGGCAATGCGCATCCTGCTGACGAATGACGATGGCATTCACGCCGAGGGCCTCTCCGTGCTGGAACGGATCGCCCGGACGATATCGGACGACGTTTGGGTGGTGGCGCCGGAAGTGGACCAGAGCGGGCTTGCCCATTCTCTGACGCTTTCGGAGCCGCTGCGTCTGCGCCCGGTTTCCGAACGGCGCTTTGCGCTCCGGGGTACCCCGACCGATTGTGTCATCATGGCGGTCAAGAAAATTCTTGATCGCAAGCCCGACCTCGTCCTTTCCGGCGTCAATGTCGGCGCAAATCTTGCCGACGATGTCACCTATTCCGGAACCGTGGCCGGCGCCATCGAGGGAACGCTGCAGGGCATTCGCTCGATCGCACTCAGCCAGGCCTTTCAATATGCCGTTGGCCGCGACGTTCCCTGGGATGTAGCAGAGACGCACGCACCGGCGCTCATCCGCACATTGATGGGAGTCGACCTGCCGGACGGAACGCTTATCAACCTGAACTTTCCGAACTGCGCCGTCGATGCCGTTGCGGGCGTTGAAGTCACGTCGCAGGGCAAGCTCGAATTCGGTCTCAGCATCGACGAGCGCACGGACGGACGCGGCTTTCCCTATTTCTGGCTCCGTTTCGGCGAGCGTGCCGGCGATTTCCGTTCCGGCACCGACATCAGGGCTCTTCGAGACAACAGGATTTCGGTAACCCCGCTTAAACTGGACATGACCGATCATGCCGCTCAGGAGCGCATCGCGCGGGCATTGCGGGAAGGAAGTGTCGCTTGAGCGGACGAATTTCGCAGCAGGAGGGGTTTGCAGCGATGGCGCTGCGGCTTCGCTCGGGCGGCATCGTCAATCATGAGCTGCTGAAGGCTGTGGAGCAGACGCCGCGGACGCTCTTCGCTCCGCCGCAATACCAGGACGAAGTCTACTCCAAGCGGCTGATTCCGCTCGATTGCGGCTCGTTCATGGAGGGCTGCGACATGGCCGTGCGGCTTCTGCATTGTCTCAATCTCAAGCCGGGCCAGCGTATACTCGAGGTCGGAACCGGCAGCGGCTTTACCGCCGCCGTGATGGGGCGGATCGCCGAGCGCGTACTGACGATCGAGCGGTACCAGACACTCGTCGCCTCGGCGCAGAAAAACCTCGAGAAGGCGGGCGTGCGCAACGTCGTCGTCCGCCAGGCCGATGGCAGCGCAGGAGTGCCGGGCGAGGGCACCTTCGACCGGATCCTCATTACCGCCGCGTTCAACAGCCTTCCCCGGACGTTCTCCGATCATCTCGTCTCCGGCGGCACACTGTTGGTACCGATCATGATGAGCGAAACGCATTGCCGCATCGTTCGCGTCAACCGCACCGGTAGCCGCTTCGACCGGGAAGACCTGTTCGATGCGCCTTACCTCCCGATCGTCCCACAGGTAGCGTCGTTCCTTTAGTCTATTTTTTTGGAATCGATGACGTTCATGTTTTAGGCCGACCCGACCTGAAGCATCGTGATCTCGTGCGCCTCCCGGAGGCGGGTTAATACAATCTTAACCCGCTCCAGCCCCGCGCAAGCTTCCCTCTTTAGGTACCCGACCTGAAATCATCGTGATCCAGGCCGGGGCGGCATGAGATGACGCGGAGTACGCATTTGCTCCGCATCGCGGTCGTCATGCGACAGACGGAGACGGCATATGCAGATCGAGAACAGGTTGAACGCTGCCGCTGCGTCCGGTGATGGCTTGGGAAATCTCGCCGGGCGTTCGGCCGACCAGGCCGGTGCCGCAGACAAGGGCGAGAGCGGGGCGCTGGTTGCGCCTGCGGGCTTCGTCGACCCGACACCGCGCATTTCGCTGTCCGCCGACGCGTTGCTCTATCTCGGCCGGGCAAAAAGAACGCCTGAGAAGTTGCCGCCGCTTACGAAGGATGAGTGGAACAATCGTCTTTCGCCGCAACTTGCGGCACGCGAGTACCAGGCGTTCGGCAAGCTCGCAGAAACCGGTGACTACAGGGCATACTACCGGGCCTTCATCGACTATTATGACGGCCTTCGCCCGGAGGATCAGAACAGCCTGCGCTATTTCGGGACGCGCGAAGCGGCGGTCGCGGGCCTGCGTTCGCTCGACTATGATGCAGACAGCGGTCTCGACATAGATGCCAAATTCGAGAACCTGGTCAGCGTGTTTCTCGAAGAAGACAAGATTGCCCCTTCGCCGGCCTCGACCACGATGTCGCCGGCAGAGCGCGCCTTTTTCGCCTGGGATGCGTCCAATATCAGCTATGAGGTAAATGCGCCCGAGCCGAGACCGATGACGGAAATCGAACGGCTTTATTCCGAGCTGCTATAGGGTGTTTCACTGTTTCGCTGAAACAGTGAAACACCCTGCCACTTTTGGAATTGCGCACTTCCGCACGGAAGCCGTTACACACTTTTCCTGGAGGTGCTCTGGCGATCCGTATCCGGGTTCCGCAGCGCACGTATGACCGGAAAACGCCCGCTTCGGCGCGGCTATGGTTAGCATTTCGCCAAAGTGGTGCCGTCTTTAACCGGGCGGTAACTCTAATGCGCTTTAATCCTTCTACAGCGAGTTGCGTTCGGAGTGGGTAAAGCGTCATGCGTAAATTTGTATCTCCCCAGGCAGGCAAGTCCATGATCCGTCTCTGTGCGGCGATCCTGCTTGCGGGTGTAGCGACCGGTTGCAGTTCTGACGCCAGCCGCTTCGGCGGGCTCTTTTCGCGGTCCGACGACATAATGACGGGTGCGATCCCGCAGGGCTCGAGTACGGTACCGAGAGGCGATGTCGCGAGCGGCGGTGCGGCGCCCTCCTACGGGAACAACGCAGCGCTCGGTCAATCCTATCCTTCCGGCGGCGGCAACGGAGGCTACAACACGGCGGCGGCCTCGCCGGTATCCAGCGCCCGTGTCGCATCGACGCCGATGAGCGTTCAGCGAACGAGCCTCGATGAACCATCCTCCGCATCTCGGCAGCCGCAGGTTCAGACCGCCTCCCTCGCGTCGCAGGCTGCTGCCCTCCCGAAGGCGGAGCCGCTGGCGGGGGCTGCCAAGGATATTCCCAGCAAGGGTGGCTGGAGCGCCTCCAACGCGCCGACCATCATGGTCCGTCAAGGCGACACGGTTGCCGTTCTCTCCAGACGCTTCGGCGTCCCCGAGAAGGAGATACTGAAGGCGAATGGCTTGAAATCGGCAAGCCAGGTAGAGCCGGGTCAGCGGCTCGTCATTCCGGCGTTCGGTACTGCAGGCAGCGCCGCAAAGGCGGCCGCATCGGGTTCGATCGCCGACGTGGAGGGCGGCAAGAAGCGTCCGTCTCCGCTGCCGACCGACCAGCGCGAGGTGGCGATCCTCCCCGGCCAATCCCAATCGCGTGAAAAGAGCGAAAGCCGCAGCGATGTCGCGGCGGGCAAGCTCAACAGCGCCGGCGAGGGCGGTGGAGATGGTGCCTATACGGTCAAGCCGGGCGACTCGCTCAACCGTATCGCCAAGGCGAACGGCGTTTCGGTCGCTGCCCTGAAACAGGCGAACGGGCTTACGACAGAAGCCATCCGCATCGGGCAGAAACTCAACATCCCGAGCGCTTCGGCGAAAACGCCGGCGACCGATGCGGTGGTCACGGCTTCTGTTTCGGCCAAGAAGAACGAGGCCCAGGCGGCTTCGACCGAGCAGGGCAAGCTGACCGAATCCAAGGCGCCTGCCGCCAAGGAAAGCGTTTCGGAGGTCGCCATCCGGTCGGATGGTGACGAGGATCTTCCGAAATCGACCGGCATCGGAAAGTACCGTTGGCCTGTCCGTGGCGCGGTCGTCGCGGCCTATGGCGCCAATGTCGACGGCAACCGAAACGATGGCATCAACATTTCGGTGCCGGAGGGGACGCCCATCAAGGCAGCCGAGAACGGCGTCGTGATCTACTCCGGCAGCAGCCTGAAAGAACTCGGCAATGCCGTTCTGGTGCGCCACGACGACGGTACGGTGACGGTTTACGGCAACGCTGCCGAACTCAAGGTTCAACGCGGTCAGAAAGTCCAGCGCGGCCAGACGCTCGCATCCTCCGGCATGACAGGCAGAGCGACCCGGCCACAAGTTCACTTCGAGGTGCGCAAGAATGCGACGCCGGTCAACCCTGCGACCTATCTGGAATAAGCCGTGGCACCGGTCGCTTCCGGCTTATGCGCAAACCGAAAGCGCCGCGTGTCTGGCAAGACGCGCGGCGCTTTCGCGATCACGCCGGCAGACGGCAAGTGCGATTACGCAGGAGCGTCGAGCTTTCTGCGCAGGCGACCGGCCAGGTCCTGGATGAATTGCCAGGCGACGCGGCCGGACCTCGACCCTCGCGTCGTCGCCCATTCAAGAGCCTCGGCATGCAGCGCTTCCGGCTCGAGAGGCAATTTGAAGTACTGCGCATATCCGTCGACCATCGCCAGATAGTCGTCCTGGCTGCATTTGTAGAAACCGAGCCAAAGCCCGAAGCGGTCGGACAGCGACACCTTTTCCTCGACGGCTTCCGAGGGGTTTATGGCGGTGGATTGCTCGTTTTCCATCATGTTGCGGGGAAGCAGGTGTCTGCGGTTGGACGTCGCATAGAGCAGAACGTTTGCCGGCCGCCCCTCGACGCCTCCGTCGAGCACCGCCTTCAGCGACTTGTAGGAGGTATCGTCGTGGTCGAAGGAGAGATCGTCGCAGAAGACGATCACGGGCATCGGCGCCGCCTTCAGGATTTCCATCAGCACGGGCAGGGTGGCGATATCCTCCCTGTGGACTTCGACGAGCTTGAGTGCGTTTCCGGTGTCCTGGGCGACCTTTGCGTGAACGGCCTTGACCAGCGACGATTTGCCCATCCCGCGGGCGCCCCAGAGGAGCACGTTATTTGCCGGATAGCCGTCAGCGAAGCGAAGCGTGTTGTCGAAGAGAATGTCGCGGACGTGGTCGACGCCGGTAATGAGCGTGAGATCGATGCGATTCGGGTTCGGGACGGGCTGCAGGTGGCGTGTGGCCGGTGCCCAGACGAAACACTCCGCCTCATGCCAGTCGTTGACGGCATATGCCGGTCCGGCGATGCGCTCCATCGCGGCCGAAAGCTTCTGTATTTCGTTGAGCAGGACGTCGATCTTGCTTTCGGGCATTTCATCTATCTCCGGCAGGCTGGATTTCGAACATGGGCGGCCGACCCGCGCGATAACGGGCGTGCGCCGGCTTAACCCAAATCCTTGAATCGCCGCGACGTTCATCCTCCGGTCGAATCCGTTGAAGCTGCCGCCGGCGGCGTTTTTCTCGGTAGCACGGCGGTTTGCGCTGGAAAAGACCGGCAGCCTGCAACCAGGGGGTTCTCCTGCTGCGGAATTTGTGCCAGAGGCAGGAGAAACGGGGAAGTGTACCGACGATTTGCGTTACGGGACGGCTTGCCTATATTCCGGCAGGTTTGCCGCGGGGGCAAGCGCGCAATTTGAACTCAAGGAGTGATCGATGTTTATTACCGAAGCTTTCGCGCAGACGGCGGCCCCTGGGGGCGGCGGCGCCGATATTCTGATGTCCATCCTGCCATTCCTGCTGATTTTCGTGGTGATGTATTTCCTGATCATCCGACCGCAGCGGGCGCAGATGAAGCGCCGCGAAGAGCTCCTGAAGAACATCCGGCGCGGCGATCAGGTCGTCACCGGCGGCGGCATCGTCGGCAAGGTGACCAAGGTCGTCGACGATACGGAGCTCGAGGTGGAGATCGCCGAGGGCACCAAAGTCCGCGTTGTGCGCAGCGGCGTATCCGAAGTTCGCGTGAAGGGCGAGCCCGTCAAGGAATAACTCCGGCGGGGGAACGTGAAGAAGCGTGCGCGGCTTTGCCCGCATACCGCGCTTGCTATCGGCATCGATCACGGTTTGATTTTGGTCCGACGCGAGGTCAAAATCACCGTGGTTAGGGCAAGGGCCGCGACCGGCAGAGACCGGCGGTTGGAGCATTTCGAAATATGCCCAGGTTGTCGCCGTTCAAGAACATTCTCATCTGGCTGGTCGTTCTTGCGGGCCTCGCCTTCGCACTGCCGAATCTCCTTTCCAGAGAGCAGCTTGCCGACTGGCCGACCTGGCTGCCGCATCGGCAGGTGCCGCTCGGGCTCGATCTCAGGGGCGGTTCCCATATCGTCCTGAAGGTCAGCCGCGAAGACATCGTCGCGGAACGCCTGCAATCGACCATCGACACGATCGCCGATGCCCTGAGACAGGCGGATATCCGCTATACGGGGCTGTCAGGAAGCGGGCAGAGCCTGCAGTTTCGTCTCCGCGATGCAACGAAAGCACCAGCGGCACGCGACGCGCTGAAGGCGTTGGTCGCCCCCGTTCGAAAGGGCGGATTTTTCGGGAGTTCCATACAGGAACTGGTCTATGAGGGAAGCGCGACCAGCGACACGCTTCGGCTTCGCCTGACGGACGAGGGCATAGATCTCAGGGTCTCAGATGCCGTCGCCCAGTCCATCGAGGTCGTGCGCCGGCGGGTCGGCGAAGTCATCGCGGTCGTGCCGATCATAGAGCGTCGCGGCGGTGACCGGCTGAGCGTGCAGGTCCCCGGTCTGGACGAGCCGCAAAGATTGAAGGATCTCCTCGGGCAGCGAGGAGATGTCGCCCTGAAGTGGCTGGATTCCTCGATGCCGGCACAACAGGCCGTGGATACGAGGCCGCCTGCGGGGTCCGAGGTCCTCTATTCGCTGGACGATCCACCAATACCCTACCTGGTCGAGAGACATGCCTTTGCTGCGGCACCGGACTTCGTCGAGGCGCAGCCGGGCTTCGATCCGGCAACGAGCGAACCTGTCGTCAATGCAAGGATTACTGCCGGGGCCGCCGCACGGATCGCGCCGGTCCTGCAGTCGGATCCACGGAAGCAGTTCGCGATCGTGCTCGACGGGCAGGTTATCTCGACGTCCGTTCTAGACGGCGCGCTTTCCGGTGATAGCGTCCGGATTGCCGGAAATCTCTCGGAGGACGGGGCGAACGACCTTGCCGCCCTGATGCGTGCCGGCCCGCTTCCCGTTTCGCTGACCGTCATCGAAGAGCGTACCGTCGGTCCCGAGGACGGCGCCGACGCGGTGGCAAACGGCCTCACGGCGGGCCTGATCGCGGCCATTGCCGTCGCCGCCTGTATGATTGGCTTCTACGGCTTCTTCGGTGTCGTCGCCGTCATTGCCGTCATCGTCAACGTCGTGCTGATCATCGCGGTCCTGTCCGTCACCGGCGCCACGCTGACATTGCCCGGAATTGCCGGGATCATCCTCACGATCGGAATTGCGGTCGACTCGAACGTTCTCATCTATGAGCGGCTGAGGGAAGAAGCGCGTACCAGCGGTAAACCCTTGCGAAGGGCGCTGGACGACGGATTCGAGCGCGTCTTGAGGAGCATCGTCGATGCGAATCTGACGATATTCATCGCGGGCGTAATCCTCCTCTATCTCGGGTCGGGCGCTATTCGGGGTTTTGCGGTTACGCTTGCCATCGGCAGCGTCACCACCATTCTGACGGCGCACAGCCTGACACGCCGCCTCATTCGCGGGTGGTATCGCCGCCGCCTGCCGCGGCGTCTGCCGCGCGGCATCCGGACGGGATTTTTCAGTCGGGCGGACTTCCGTTTCATGGCGATCCGCAATCCGGTCTTCATTCTGATGACAGCATTGTCGCTCGCTTCGCTGGTTCTCCTGACGAGCCTCGGGCTCAACATGGGAGCAGATTTCAGGGGCGGCTCCGTCATCGAATTGAGGGCACGGACCGGCGTCGCCGATGGTGCCGACATCCGTGCCCGTCTCGATGAATTGAACCTCGGAGACGTTCAAGTCGAGGAACTTGGATCGGCGCGAGACGTTCTCGTCCGTATCCCGTCGCAGGAAGCCGGCGACAATGCCGAGCAGACGGCCGTCGGGCTGGTTCGCTCCGAACTCGAGGATCAGTATGTCTTCCGGCGTGTCGAGGTGGTTGGCCCCGGGGTTTCCGGCGAGTTGACGAGGGCAGGGTCGCTCGCCGTTGCCGCAGCCGTGCTGGCCGTGCTGCTTTACGTGTGGCTTCGCTTCGGCCGGCGATTTGCCGTCGGAGCCATTGTCGCGACCTTGCATGATGTCCTGCTGACGCTCGGGTTCCTCGTCGTGACGGGCATCGAATTCAATCTCGCCAGCATCGCAGCGCTGCTGACGATCGTATGCTACTCGCTGAGCGACACCATGGTGATTTATGATCGAGTCCGGGAGAATCTGGTGCGCTATCGAAGGATGCCGCTTTCCGTCCTGATCGACACGTCGATCAACCAGACCCTGTCGCGGACCGTCCTGACCGCCTTGACGACGCTCCTTGCTCTCGTTGCGCTGTATCTGTTCGGAGGCAGTGGTCTCGTCCAGTCCTTCAGCGCGACACTCATATTCGGTGTGCTTGTGGGCACCGTGTCCTCGATCTATGTCGCGGGACCGCTGCTCATCCTCTTCAATCGCCGAAACAATCGTCTTGGAGGCACGGAGGATCCGGCGGACCGGGATGCCTCGTCGGAGACGGAAGCAAAGGGTGCGGTGTGACCATGGCAAAAGGGATCGAAATGCGCGAAGCGCACTTTCCGGGACGCGCGCCTGTCGACGCCTACGGCAATGGCGGCTTCCGCTTCGCCGACATGTCGCATCGCGGGTCGGTTCTGATGTTGCCTTCCGGCATCTACGCCTGGGACGTTGTCGAAGGCGACGTGCTCGCGGTCGCGAAATTCCAGCGCATCTTCGATGAGGCGCGTGACGTCGAGGTGCTGCTCGTCGGCACCGGCCGGGAAATCCGCCCTTTGCCGGGAGACCTGAAGGAGGCGCTCAGGGCCGCCAACATCTCGTCCGATCCGATGAGCACGGGGGCGGCGGTGCGGACCTATAACGTGATGCTGGCGGAATCGCGGGCCGTCGCCGCGGCATTGATCGCGGTGTGAGGCGTTCGAAGGAAACCCTGCGTGCAACAGTCCGATGATCAGATTCTCGCAACCTTGCGGGACACCGACCGCGATCGCTACCTGGCCTGTCTGCTTTCTCCTGCAGAGAAGCGCCACTCGCTCGCGGCGCTCTATGCCTTTTACGCGGAGATCGCCCGTGTCCGCGACACGGTCAAGGAGCCGCTCCCCGGCGAGATCCGGCTGCAGTGGTGGCGTGACATTCTCGAAAACCAGCAGTCGGACGGCGCGGGGCATCCGCTGGCCGAAGCGCTCCTGCGTTGCATCCGCGAGCATCACCTTCCTGTCCGCGTTCTGCAGGACATGATCGATGCACGCATTTTCGATCTTTACGACGACCCGATGCAGGACAGGGCGGCGCTGGAGGGCTATGCCGGTGAAACCGCATCGGCGCTCATTCAGCTTTCATCTCTCATCCTGGACCCCGAAAATGCTGCGAAATCATCAGACGCAGCCGGTCATGCCGGGGTTGCTCAGACGGTCGCCGGTCTCCTGCTGCTTCTGCCGGTTCATACCGGGCGTGGCCAGGTCTATCTTCCTGCCGAGCTTTTGAGCGCAACGGGCCTCGACCGGGAAACGCTTCTTGCCGGAACCGACGAGAGTGCGATCGAAAGGGCCGTTCGCGCCTTCTGCGGCCTCGGTCGCGATCATCTCGCCAAGGCACGTGAAAGTGCAGGCGCGATCTCCGCCCGGAATTTCTCCGCTTTCCTTCCCGTGGCCCTGGCCGAACCGGTGTTCGATCGCGCGGAGGCCGCCGGAGTACGAATCCTCCGTCAGCCACTGCGGCCGCCGCAATGGCAGCGGCAATGGCGGATGTGGCGGGCGAGCCGGCGCCGGCAGTTTTAGACGAAGGCCCGCTGAGATACCCGCCGCCGCTTGTTGATCGCCTCATCCCTGTGACGAGCACAGGATGAGGGTGGAGAGGGTGCGGTCCCTAGGCGCGTTTCATAAACCGTGAAGATAGCGAGGCGGCGCGGACGGTCCCGGGTCACGCCCGTATGCAGCGTCCCGTTTCGCTTCGATGTAGTAGCCGCACATCCCCGGCCCTCATTCCTGTGCTTGTCACAGGAATCCAGTCAGCCCAAGTCCTTGGGCTGAAAGAACGCTTCCCGCGCCGCAGACGCGGCGCTGCTGGATCCCTGTGACGAGCACAGGGATGAGGTGGAGAGGGCGCGCTCCTCGGCGCGTTTCATAAACCGTGAAGATAGCGAGGCGGCGCGGAGGGCCCCAAGTCACGCCCGTATACCACGTCCCGCTTCGTTTGGACGCGAGAATGTAGACGTGACCTTTCATTGCGTGACAGGTTGACCGTTCCCTCGCATATTCGTAACGGAGTTGTATTGGCCGCACATCCCCGGTCCCTCATTCCTGTGCTTGTCACAGGAATCCAGCCAGACCAAGTCCTTGGGCTGAAAGAACTCTCTCCGCGCCGCAGACGCGGCGCTGCTCTCACCCCGTGATGAGCACAGGGATGAAGGAGGAGAGATTGCAGTCCTTCGAAAAGTGCTACAGCGCCCGTCTTGGACGAGGATTCATTCGCTAGGCGCTCGCCCGTCACGCTGGCGCAAGTCTCGCGGGATATGACCCTTCTCAATCGAAATCCCGTCGCGATCAAGGGACCCACGCGATGCTTTGGTTACTGCTCCTGGTGGCGATCGCCGCCGTCTGCGTGTTTTATATTCGGATGAACGCACGCGCCGAGCGCGACGCCGACAATCCTGATGCCGGGTCGGCGATCGTGGAATTCGGCCGGGCATTCCCGGACGAAGCGATCCGGGCGCTGCATTCGACCGTCGACAGAACGGCGATCTTCCTGCGTCTGCACGATGGCAAGGCCGGATTCATACAATCGCACGGCACGCATTATGTCTGCCACGTCATTCAGCCCGGCAAGGTGCGGGTCAACACGTCCGAGAGTGGGCGCGGGCTGATTGTCCACTTCCCGGATTTCGCCTATCTGGACAACGCTTTCGAATTTCGGACGGCTGCCGAGGCAGCCGAGGTTTCGCTCTGGCTGCTCGGCACCTTCAGTCCGAAATCGGAGTTGGAAGCACCGGGTGACGCGGCGCAGGGTCTGGACTGACCGGCTGAATCCGCAACGGAGTTCTCGTCGCTCGTCAGACGGCGTTGCCGAGCCAGCTTGCGCAATCGCTCAGCGCGCGTGACGCCATCGCCTGCTTCTTGGCGAGCGCCTTCTCCTTTCCACGGAAGCGTTTGGCACCCTCCGGCCTCGTCAGGGCGCCCGGTTCGAGCGGCGGAAACAGTCCGAAATTGATGTTCATCGGCTGGAACGAGCGCTTGCCCGGTTCGTCGTCGGAGACGATGTGGCCGCCGGTGATGTGATTGAGGAGAGCACCGAAGGCCGTGGTCACCGGAGGTAGGACGGGTGAGGCGCCTTTGCGTTCCGCCGCGGCGAAGCGGCCCGCCAGGAGGCCGATGCTCGCGCTTTCCACATAGCCCTCGCAGCCGGTTATCTGGCCGGCAAAGCGCAAGCCCGGACGTGACTTGAGCGTCAGCGAATTGTCGAGGAGCGTCGGCGAGTTGATATAGGTGTTGCGGTGCAGGCCGCCGAGCCTCGCAAACTCGGCGTTTTGGAGCCCCGGAATCATCCGAAAGACTTCGCCCTGCGCGCCGTATTTCAGTTTCGTCTGGAACCCGACCATGTTGTAGAGCGTGCCGAGCGCGTTGTCCTGCCTAAGCTGAACCACGGCATAGGGCTTGACCGAGGGATTATGGGCGTTGGTGAGGCCCATCGGCTTCATCGGCCCGTGACGCAGGGTCTCGCGGCCGCGCTCCGCCATGACTTCGATCGGGAGGCAGCCGTCGAAATAGGGTGTGCCTTCCCATTCCTTAAAGCCGGCCTTGTCTCCGGCGATGAGCGCATCGACGAAGGCGTCATACTGCTCCTGTGTGAGCGGGCAGTTGATATAATCCTTGCCCGTGCCGCCCGGGCCGACCTTGTCGTAGCGCGACTGATGCCAGCAGATATCCATGTCGATCGTGTCGGCATGGACGATCGGTGCGATGGCGTCGAAGAAGGCCAGGGCATCGGCGCCGGTCTCCGCGCGGATCGCCTCGGCGAGGGCCGGTGCTGTAAGCGGGCCCGTCGCAATGATGGCGAGATCCCAGTCCTTCGGCGGCAGGCCCCCGACCTCTTCCCGCAGAACCGTGATCAGCGGGTGGTCTGCGATCGCTGCGCTGACGGCCTCGGCAAAGCCTTCGCGATCGACGGCGAGCGCACCGCCTGCGGGCACTTGGTTGAGATCGGCGCATCGCATGATGAGCGAGCCCGCAAGACGCATCTCCGCATGAAGCACGCCGACGGCATTGCTGGTCGCATCGTCGGAGCGGAAAGAGTTCGAGCAGACGAGTTCGGCGAGGCTCTCGGTCTTGTGCGCATCCGTGCCGCGCACGCCGCGCATTTCATGCAGGATGACCGGCACGCCCGCTTCGGCGATCTGCCAGGCGGCTTCCGACCCGGCGAGGCCGCCGCCAATGATGTGGATGGGCGAATGGGAGGACGTCGTTTTGTTCATGGGCGGCTTCCTACCACAGGCATCCGTCGCTTCCAAGAAACGAAAACGGCGCCCGAGGGCGCCGTCTTCAAGCCAAGCAATGCTCGATCCGATTAACGGAAGGAGCGAGCCGCAATGTTGCGGATGTCGTAGCGGGTAATGCCGATATCGTTCAGAGCGTGGTTGGAAAGGCTGCCCAGCTCGGCAACGGTACGGCGGTAGTTGATCCAGCTTTTTGCAATGCGAATCGGGTTCATGGTCGTTTCCTCAAGAAGATCGCTCGCGACAGTGATTGTCTGCGTCGTTGAGGTTCTTATACGCTCGTCTAACTGGAAGATGGAGTGCAAAGTAGATGCATCTGCTATGCATTTGTGCAGTGCATCGATCATTTCGTGGGCATGCATCTCGGCCGGTCCGAAAATGCGCCATCGATTAAGTTTCGGTTAAGTTGCTTTTGCAGGGATTGCTGCACGAGATCAGAACGACTCAACAGAATAAAAAAACGCCCGCCGGAGAACCGGAAGGCGTTTGAACGGCCATTATCTGGCGAAAGCTTGATGCTTACTTGATTGCCTGACGGGCAACGTAGGGGATGTCTGCGCGGCCGATGCCAAGGTCAGTCAGCTCACGGTCGCTCATGCGGCCGAGCTCGTTGCAGGTCTGACGATACTTGCGCCAGTTATTGAAAGAACGTGCGAGGTTCATGATCCTATTCCTTTCTAGGTCGTTCGCCAGCGCTCTATCTCTCTTGCTGGCCGTCATCTTATGAACCGGAATATAATCGGTTTGAGCCAGGATTACAGAGCTAATGCTGCATCGCACCCATGCGCGGCGTGCAAAGCTTTTCGGTGGCATTAACCAGAGCTTAACCTTTTGTTGCCGATGCCGGCCTCTTGCGCATTTCCAGACCGTTCCAAAGACCTTGGCGGTCTATCAGAGCGCGCGGCACGTAGTGCGATTCTCGGAGCAAGGGAGTTGGCAGAAATAAACAACGCCCGCTGGGGGAGGAGGTCCAGCGGGCGTTGCTTGATCTGATTGGCAACCGGGAGGAGGAGTGTCGCCAATCCGTATCGGGCGCGCTGGGAGGAGGAGTGCGCTGCCCGATCGATGATTGGAATATAGGCCGAACCCCCGGATTCTGCTAGGGGCCGCCCGGAATGGCACCTATGCAAATGGTGCATGGCTCAAGCGTCGGACGATCGCAAAATGCCGAAATAATGGGCAGACGGAGGTGCCGTACGGAATATCTGAGGGGAAAATGACGCCCGTCGGGGGGAGGAGGACCGGCGGGCGTCATAAATGCGATTGGCAACCGGGAGGAGGAGTGTTGCCAATCCTATCGAAGCGGCGATGGGAGGAGGAGTGCGCTGCTTCGAATTCTGTCGAGCTCAGGCTCGGATCTTCGCGGGATTTCCCGCTGCGGGCGATCATGCCCGCCGGCGTCCACTCGGCTATCACCGCGGCGCTTCGTTGATCTGGAATATAGTGGCCTTAAATCGATTTGTGCAGTGCAATGTCCACATGGAAGATATGCGGATTGCGCAACGCGGATTGCCGTTCGCCGTCCCGCCGATGGAGGGCGAGGATCCAGTAGCTGTCATGCGGTGGAACGCAGCATCACGTTTCTGCCGGCATCCTTTGCTAAGGAGCCTCGAGCTGCCCGTTCGAAGCCGTGGCTGCGAGCGGGCAACGGGCGCGAGCATTTTCCCTTTGATCCGATGAAAACGAGTGTTATAGAGACGCCGCGCTCGGGAGCCCTGAACCTTTCGCATGGCCCAAGAATATCCGCGGCATTCCGCTGATGAGATCTTGTGAGGAATGCGATTGGGCGGTGCGGTCGTCTGAACGCGGGTATGGTGAAATTGGTAGACACGCCAGATTTAGGTTCTGGTGCCGCAAGGCGTGGGAGTTCAAGTCTCTCTACCCGCACCAGGACGATATAGCAGTCACGCGTCGGTATTCGGCGCTGGGAGGGCCGGCAAGGCGCCATTTTGCTTGCAAAGCGGTCGGAATTGCGTAAAGCCACTCCCGGCAAATGGATCGGCTCACGTGCTCGCCTAGCCTTTCAAGGGAAGAGCACTGTCAACGTGAAGTGAAGGTTTTAACATGCAGGTTATCGAAACGCTCGCTCAAGGGCTGAAGCGCGAACTCAAGGTCGTTATCCCGGCCGACGAAATGCAGGCTCGGATGAACGAGCGCCTCGTCGAAGTGAAGGATCGTGTTCGCATCAACGGCTTCCGTCCCGGCAAGGTGCCGGTTGCGCACCTCAAGAAGGTTTACGGCAAGTCGATCATGGCCGATCTCGTCAACGAGATCGTTCGTGAAAAGCCGACGGAAATCCTCACGAGCCGCGGCGAAAAGTCGGCCACCCAGCCCGAAATCGCGATGACCGAGGACGAGGCAGAAGCCGACAAGATCCTGAGCGCCCAAGCCGATTTCGAATTCACGGTCGCCTACGAAATCATTCCGCCGATCGAACTCAAGGATGCAAGCGGCATTAAGGTCACCCGTGAGGTCGTCGACGTCAGCGAGGATGAAGTCAACGAGCAGATCCAGCGCATCGCCGAGAGCGCCCGCACTTACGAATCGAAGAAGGGCAAGGCTGCCAATGGCGACCGCGTCACGGTCGACTATCTCGGCAAGGTCGACGGCGAAGCCTTTGACGGCGGCAAGGACGAAGATGCGGAGCTCGTGCTCGGGTCCAACCGCTTCATCCCGGGCTTCGAGGAGCAGCTTGTCGGCGTAAAGGCCGGCGATGAAAAGACCATTACGGTCACGTTCCCGGCCGATTATCCGGCAGCCAACCTTGCCGGCAAGGAAGCAACCTTCGACATCACCGTCAAGGATGTCGCTGCCGCTGCCCCGATCGAGATCAACGACGAGCTGGCAACGAAGCTCGGCCTCGAATCCGTCGACAAGCTGAAGGAAATCGTGCGCGGCCAGATCGAAAGCCAGTTCGGCTCGATCACCCGCCAGAAGGTCAAGCGCCAGCTTCTCGATCAGCTCGACGAACTCTATCAGTTCGATACGCCCGAGCGACTCGTCGATGCCGAGTTCGAGAACATCTGGCGCCAGATCAACACCGACCTGCAGCAGGCCGGCAAGACCTTCGCCGATGAAGACACGACGGAAGAAGAAGCGCGCGCCGAATATCGCAAGCTCGCCGAGCGTCGCGTCCGCCTCGGCCTGGTTCTCTCCGAAATCGGCGAAAAGGCCGGCGTCCAGGTCAGCGATGACGAGATGCAGCGTTCGCTGTTCGAGCAGCTGCGCCAGTTCCCCGGACAGGAAAAGGAAATCCTCGAATACTTCCGCAACACGCCCGGTGCTGCCGCCTCGTTGCGCGCACCGCTCTTCGAGGAGAAGGTTGTCGACCACCTGCTCACCGAGGTTTCGGTGACCGACAAGAAGGTCTCGAAGGAAGAGCTGACGGCTGACGACGAAGCCGACGAAAAGCCGGCCAAGAAGACGGCCTCCAAGAAGAAGGCGGCCGCCAAGGCCGAAGCCGGCGAGGGCGAAGAAGCCGCCGCGCCGAAGAAGAAGGCCCCGGCCAAGAAGAAGGCTGCGGACGAGAGCGCCGAGTAATCGCATCTCTCAAGGATAGGAAGAGGCCGCCTCCGGGCGGCTTTTTCTTTTTTAGAGGAACCGTTGGTGAACCCCTCTAGTCTAAGGCCTTGAAATTACCTTCCCGACCGAAAACCGCTGCACACTTCTCCTGGAAATGCTTAGACCAGCAAAAAGCCCGGCTTAGCCGGGCTTTTTGACGTAGCAGGCAGGCGCGGCCCTTGAACCGCACCCGATCGGATCACATCGTCATTCCGCCGCTTCCGCGTAGCTCTCGATCGGCGGGCAGGTGCAGACGAGATTGCGGTCGCCATAGACATTGTCGACACGGTTGACCGGCGACCAGTATTTGTCCACGCGGAAGGCGCCTGGTGGGAAACAGGCCTGCTCGCGCGAATAGGGCCGGTCCCAGTCGCCGACGAGGTCCTCGACCGTATGCGGCGCGTTCTTCAGCGGATTGTTGACCTTGTCCATCCGGCCGTCCTCGATGGCGCGGGCCTCTTCGCGGATTGCCAGCATGGCGTCGCAGAAGCGGTCGAGCTCGGCCTTCGTTTCCGATTCCGTGGGTTCGATCATCAGTGTGCCCGCGACCGGCCAGCTCATCGTCGGCGCATGGAAGCCGCAGTCGATCAGGCGCTTGGCGACGTCGTCGACCGTGACGCCGGCGCGTTCGGCGAGCGGACGGGTGTCGACGATGCATTCATGCGCGACCCGGCCTTTCGCCGACTTGTAGAGCACGTCATAAGCACCCTTCAGCCGGGCGGCGACGTAATTGGCGTTGAGAATCGCGACCTTGGTCGCTTGCGTCAGGCCTTCGCCGCCCATCATCAGGCAGTAGCTCCAGGAGATCGGCAGGATCGAGGCCGACCCGAACGGTGCGGCGGAAACGGCGCCCTCGTGCCCGTCGGTCTGCGGGTGTCCCGGAAGGAAGGGGGCGAGATGCGACTTGACGCCGATCGGGCCCATGCCGGGACCGCCGCCGCCATGCGGAATGCAGAAGGTCTTGTGCAGGTTCAAATGACTGACATCCGAGCCGATGTCGCCGGGGCGGGAAAGGCCAACCATCGCATTCATGTTGGCGCCGTCCAGATAAACCTGGCCGCCATGCTTATGCACGACCTCACAGACCTCGCGGACGTTCTCCTCGAACACGCCGTGCGTCGAGGGATAGGTGATCATGCAGCAGGAGAGGGAGTCCGCATACTGCTCCGCCTTGGCGCGGAAATCGTCCATGTCGATCTCGCCGGCGTCGCTTACCTTGACGACCACCACCTTCATGCCGGCCATTTGCGCCGAGGCCGGATTCGTGCCGTGCGCCGATGTCGGTATCAGGCAGACGTCGCGATGTGCGTTGCCGTTGGCGATATGGTAGGCGCGGATCGCGAGCAGCCCGGCATATTCACCTTGGGCGCCCGAGTTCGGCTGCATCGAGATCGCATCATAACCGGTGATCGCGCAGAGCTTTTGCGACAGGTCTTCGATCAGATGCTGATAGCCGAGTGCCTGGTCGGTCGGCACGAAGGGATGGATTTCCGAAAACTCCGGCCAAGTGATCGGCAGCATTTCCGCTGTCGCGTTGAGTTTCATCGTGCAGGAGCCGAGCGGGATCATTGCGCGGTCGAGCGCAAGATCGCGATCGGCGAGGCGGCGCATGTAGCGCGTCATCTCGCTCTCGGCGCGGTTCATGTGAAAGATCGGATGGGTGAGATAGGCGCTGGTGCGCAGCAGTTCCTGCGGCAGGCGGTAGTCCGGTTCGAATTCCTCGACCTTGAAATCGCCGCCGAAGGCGCGCCAGACGGCCTCGAGCGTGACCGGCCGAGAACGTTCGTCGAGACTGATGCCGATCCTGGTCGTTCCGATCTTGCGAAGGTTTACCTCCTCGGCCACGGCGGCTTTGAGGATGATGCCCTGCAGCTTGCCGACTTCGACGGTGATCGTATCGAAGAAGACATCCGGTTCGACGGTATAGCCGAGCTTTTCCAATCCCATGGCAAGCCGCACCGTCTTCTGGTGCACGCTCTGGGCGATCGCCTTTAATCCGTCCGGACCATGGAAGACCGCATACATGGAGGCCATGACGGCAAGCAGTACCTGCGCGGTACAGATGTTCGATGTCGCTTTCTCGCGCCGGATATGCTGCTCACGGGTCTGGAGCGACAGCCGGTAGGCGCGGTTGCCCCGTGCATCGACCGACACGCCCACGAGGCGGCCGGGCATGGAGCGCTTGTAGGCGTCCTTGACCGCCATATAGGCGGCGTGGGGACCGCCGTAGCCGACCGGCACGCCGAAGCGCTGGGTAGAACCGATCGCGATGTCGGCGCCCATTTCCCCCGGAGACTTCAGAAGCGCCAGCGCCAGCGGATCGGCTGCGACGGCGGCGATTGCACCCTGCTCGTGGAGCTTGGCGATCAGGCCCGAGAAGTCGCGGACATGGCCGTAAGTGCCGGGGTACTGGAAGATCGCGCCGAAGACGCCGGCAGCGTCCAGATCCTCGAAGGGATCGCCGACGACGATCTGCCAGCCGAGCGGCTCCGCCCGGGTCTTCAGGAGCGCAATCGTCTGGGGATGGCAGTTCTCATCGATGAAAAACGCCTTCGCCTTGGACTTTGCAACGCGCTCCGCAATGGCCATGGCTTCGGCTGCTGCCGTCGCCTCGTCGAGCAGCGAGGCGTTCGCGACGTCCAGCCCGGTCAGATCGCAAACCATGGTCTGGTAGTTGAGCAGGGCTTCCAGCCGCCCCTGACTGATTTCCGGCTGATAGGGCGTATAGGCGGTGTACCAGGCCGGGTTCTCGAGGATATTGCGCTGGATGACCGGCGGGGTAATGGTCCCGTAGTAGCCCTGACCGATCAGAGACACGAGCTTCCGGTTGCGGTTCGCCGTCTGGCGCAGCTTGTCGAGTGCCTCGCGCTCCGTCATCGGCTCGCCCCAGGCAAGCGGCGTCCGCTGGCGGATCGACGGCGGCACGGTGTCGTCGATGAGCGCGTCGAGACTGGGATAGCCGACGACCTTCAGCATCTCGTCCATCTCGGCCGGCGAAGGGCCGATGTGACGTCGATTGGCGAAGTCGTAAGGCTTGTAATCGGTAAAGGTAAAGTCCTTGGGCATGCTCATCAGGCGACGAACTCCTTGTAGGCCGCTTCGTCCAGGAGCGCATTGGCAGCGTCCGGATCGGCGAGCTTCAGTTTGAAGAACCAGGCCGCGCCTTGCGGATCGCTGTTGACGAGCGACGGATCGTCGACGATCGCCTGATTGACCTCGACGATTTCGCCATCAAGCGGACAATAGACGTCCGATGCCGCCTTGACGGACTCGACCGTCGCGGCCGAGTCGCCCTTGGAGAAGCTGGCACCCGCTTCCGGCAGCTCCACGAAGACAAGATCGCCGAGCTGGCCCGCGGCATGCTCGGTGATGCCTACGGTCGCGACGTCGCCGTCGATCTTCAGCCATTCGTGTTCCTCGGTGAATTTCAGCATACGCAGGTTCTCCTGATCAGCGTTTGTAGGTTTGTTTGATGAAGGGCAGGGCAGTGACGGCGATGGGCAGGTATTTGCCGCGCACCTCTGCGAACAGTCTGGTGCCGATTTCGGCGTGCTCGGCGGCGACATAGCCCATGGCGACCGGTCCATCCACGCTCGGTCCGAAGCCGCCGGAGGTGACGGTTCCTGCCGCCGTCCTGCCCTCCGCATCGGCAAAGAGATTGGCATTGCCGCGCACGGGCGCCCGGCCTTCGGGCCTCAGGCCGACACGCCGCCTGGAAACTCCGTCCGTGAGCTCGGCCAGTATCCGGCCGGCGCCCGGAAAGCCGCCGGCGCGCTCACCGCCGGCGCGGCGGCTTTTCTGGAGGGCCCATTCGAGGCCCGCTTCGATGGGGCTCGTATTCGTGTCGATATCGTTGCCATAGAGACAAAGCCCCGCTTCGAGGCGGAGCGAGTCGCGCGCGCCGAGCCCGATGGGCAGGACGTCGGGATGTTCGAGCAGGCGCTGCGTCACATCCACAGCCGCGTCGGCGGGAATGGAAATCTCGAAGCCATCCTCTCCGGTGTAGCCGGAGCGGGAGATGATACAGCTCACGTCGTGAAGGTCGGCTTCGGCGACATCCATGAAGCGCATCGACGCGACGTCCGCCCACAGCTCGCACAGAACCGCTCCGGCCCGGGGCCCCTGAAGGGCGATCAGGGCACGGTCTGTCAGCATGGTCACGTCGCAGGCGCTGCCGAGACCGTCCTTGAGATGCGCAAGATCGGCATCCTTGCAGGCCGCGTTGACGACCAGAAAGAGATGATCGCCGCGATTGACGATCATCAGGTCGTCGAGAATACCGCCTGCGGCATTGGTGAAGAGGCCGTAGCGTTGCCGGCCCTCCCGGAGGCCGAGCACATCCGCCGGCACGAGCTTTTCGAGCGCCAGCGCCGCGTCCTCGACTTTTCCCGATTTCGGCCGCACGACGATCTGCCCCATGTGTGACACGTCGAAAAGGCCGGCGGCGGCGCGGGTATGCAGGTGCTCCTTCAATACGCCTTCCGGGTACTGGACCGGCATGTCATAGCCGGCGAAGGGCACCATGCGCGCACCGAGCGAAAGATGCAGCGCGTGCAACGGCGTGTGTTTCAAGGTGGAAACGTCTTCCAAGTCCGGCCTCCAGGTCTGGCGCGTCTTCGCGCCGGCTCACAATACCGGCGTCATGCGCCGACAAATTCGAGCCCCCTCTGTCCCTTTGCCTGAGATTGTTATCCCTTCGGCGAGCGCGAACGCTTCTCTCCAGAGTCCTACCGGCACCTTGCTGGTCCTTTGGCCTGAGAGTTTCCGGGGCGGTTGCTCCTTCGGCACCGGATCGAACCGGTTTCTCCCAACAAGGTCGAATCCAGATAACGGCGAAGGCCGGATTTTGGCAAGGGCCTATGTCGCGACCAAACATATTTTTGTCGCCCTGGCTTCATCCTCCGCGACCGGTGCGGCAAAATCGGCCTTTGCAATTTTCCTGGGCAGCGGATAGGGAAGACCGAAGAGAGGTGGCCATGACGGGGCGCGAGCGGAAATGGGGAATTGGGGTGCGGCTGCTCGCAGCCTTCGCACTCCTATTCCTGTCCTTCGCTCATAAGCCAGCCCTTGCGAAAGCCATCGGCCCGGCGATCTCCGCCGAATATCTTCTCCCCGACGGCACCTTCGCCGATATCTGCTTCGGCACGGGCGGCGTCGATCATGACACCGGCCACGGCAAGTCGTCGTCATCGGCTCCCGTTTGCGAAGCGTGCCGGCTCGCCGCCTCCGTGCTCCTGCCGGCGGCGCCCGATGAAAGCTCGACGGCCGAAAACGGCAACTGGATTGCCGGAACGCCGATCGTCGCCGCCGAGGCGGTGCTTCTGCCCCTGCGCCTGTTGCCGCCACCGCGCGGTCCGCCGGCCCAACCGTAGATCTCCTCGAATCCAACCCAGAGTTTCTTGCGCCGCTATGCGGCATTGACCCACGAAGGCCGCGTTCCGGCACGTGGTTCGGAGATTACGACATGAACAAGATCAGACTTTCCTTGCTTGCCACCGGCCTCACAGTTGCCGTGGCCGGTCCCGCCCATGCCCATGCGACATTCGAGACGGATAGTGCGCCGGCCGAAACGACCGTCAACGCCACCCTTCAGGTGCCGCATGGCTGCGACGGCAAGGCGACGACCGAAGTACGGGTGCAGTTGCCGGAGGGGTTCGTCTTTGCCAAGCCCCAGCCGAAGCCCGGCTGGGAGCTGGAGATCATCAAGGGCGACTACCGGAAGACCTATGACGATCACGGCACCAAGGTTTCCTCCGGTCCGCTGGAAATCCGCTGGAAAGGCGGCAACCTTCCCGACGAACATTACGACACCTTCGTCATGCGCGGGAAACTCGCGGGTTTCGACAAGGAGACCGTGCTTACCTTTCCGACGACGCAGCTTTGCGGCGCCGACGGCAAGGTGGTCTGGGATCAGGTGGCGGCGGAGGGCCAGGACGCCCATTCCCTCGAGCATCCGGCGCCCACGATCACCGTCACCATGGCGACAGGCGGCGATGAGCACTCCGCTCACGCGGGGCATCATCAGTCCGCGGCCGAAGCGGTCAAGGTCGGCGACCTCGAGATCTCGGGCGGAGCCGTGAAGGCCATGCTGCCCGGTGCCAAGGTCGGCGGCGGCGGCTTCGTGGTCAGGAACGACGGCAGTGCCGACGACCGCCTGCTTGCCGTCGAGAGCCCGGCCGCGGGTCGAGTCGAACTTCACGAGATGACGATGGAGAACGACGTCATGAAAATGCGCAAGCTCGAGGACGGGATCGCCGTTCCCGCCGGTGAAGCAGTCGAGCTGAAGAACGGCAGCCTGCATCTCATGTTCATGGAGGTGAAGAAGCCCTTTGCCGAGGGCGACATGGTGCCGGTGACGCTTACCTTCGAGAAGGCCGGCGAGGTCGACTATGTCCTGCCGGTCGGCACGGCGGCGGGCAGCGCTCATTCCGGGCATAGCCATCAATAGCTGCCGGCGTGAACCTTGATCGGTTCAGGTTCCCTGAATGAACCGGTCGAGCATGTCGGTGAGCGCAACTTGCTCCGGTTCGTCGCCGGCAGGTCCATCTTCCTGCCGGCGATCTTCTTCGCGGCCGTCTTCGTCCTCCGCGTTTTCGAGATAGCGGCGAAGCGTTTCGGCCTGCGTCTGTTGCGGCAGACGGCGCTCTGCGCCGATCAGCATGAGGTGCAGCGGCAGCGCGCTTCTGATCTTCGGGACCGGCGCCTGCTCTTGGCCGCGCGCGGAAAGCAGTGTGATTGCCTCGTCGACAGGTCCATCGCTACGCAGGCGTGTGGGCGGCTTCAATGCGTCCGCCGCATAGGCCGCCGTCGTCGCGGAGATGGTAACGACCTGGGTCATCCTGTCAGTCCTCGGGCACGATAATCCTTTCCTGTGCCAGACTGCGATTGCGAGCAGGTGAAATCGGGTGATCGAATTTTAAGAAAATCGTAACGATTCGAGGGCTGCGGGCTGAACGTTGCGCAATTTTGTGTACCGTCGGTTGAACGGTATGTACAATCGCAGCCGTAACCGAGAACCGGCGCGGCTTCTGCGCCGGCAGGAAATTTAGTTCATAAAAGTCATATTGAAGAAGGTCACTCACGAAAGGACGTAAATCAATGCGCGCGATCGTATTGTTGTTGGCGATCTTTGTTCTCAGCGCGTGCTCGCAAACGGGAAGGCCCAGCGCCGAACGGTATTATGCGGGGGAAGGCCAATACTATACCGGCGTCGTACCCCCGACGCCTTTCTGAAGCATGTCGCCCAGCCCTACAGCGGCTTTAAGAACGACAGCATGAAGCGAAGCCCGAAACGCGGCGCACGAACTCGTTTCAGTCGCGTAGGAAGAGGGCTGTCGCGGTGCGCCTCACGGGAGGCGCCCGCGCACCGCATGTCCCAACTTCGGCCGGCAACTGGTCGCAGAAGTTGCAGATCGACAGGTTTGGAATTGATCCGGCGCGAATGGCAGAATATCAATGGCCGTCAAACTGTTAGGAAAGGTATGGGGGCCTATGCGCAAGATCGTGTTGTTGCTCGCACTCGCCACGCTGGCGGCGTGCTCGCACACCGGGGACCGGGTGGTCGGCGGTGACGGGGATTACTATCACGGTCTAATCCCGCCGAGGTGATCGCCTCCGAGATCATCGTCACCTCTGCGCGGCCAAATCCAATGCGACCCAAGCGGCGGCGGCTCGCAACGGCAAAACGGAGGCGCTGCGACTGTGCCGCCTCCGTCAGGGGAACCGGTTAATCCACACCTTGAAAACATAGGCGGCTGCGAAATTCCGCGAGCTTCCCTGGCCGGTCCAGGTGCTTAATAGCCTACGCGAACACCGCCGGGGCTCGCGGCGCTGAAATTGGGAACCGGATTCGGTCCGTACCATTGAGCATAGGTCGTGTTGTTTCCGCCGGTGCTGGTGCACCCCGACAGGACGGCAAGCGCCAATAGGGCGGTCAAATATTTGAGGGACATGAACTCTCCGATTCTGCTTCGTCAGACGCGCATAAATTGCGGTATCCCGAGGCGGCAGTCCATCGCTTTCACATTGACTCCTTTGCTTTTTCCTTCGTGAGACGAACGCTGCCGCGTCTCGTCGCATCGATGCCGCGAAGGCCGGCTACATCTTAGGACGAAATATTGATGCAAGGGGAGGATGCAATGACGGAAAGACCGCGCCTGTTCGGAGCGGACTACAGTGTCTACGTGCGGATCGTGCGGCTGGTGCTGGCCGAGAAGGAGATCGGCTACGAACTCGTCCCCGTCGACATCTTCGCTTCCGAGGGGCCGCCACCGCACTACCTCGAGCGACATCCCTTCGGCCGCATTCCCGCCTTCGACCATGCAGGCTTCAGGCTTTATGAGACCGGCGCGATAGCGCGCTATGTCGACGAGGTATTCGAAGGGAGGCAGCTTCAGCCCCTCGATCCACGGGAACGCGCCCGCTCCAACCAGATCGTCAGCATCGCGGACAACTACGCCTATCCCGCTTTGGTCTGGGGGATCTACGTCGAGCGCGTCTCAAAGCCGGCAAGCGGCGCAGTTGCCGACGAAGCGGTATTCGCTGCAGCGCTGCCGAAAGCAAGGACCTGCCTGAAGGCGATGTCCGATCTCATGGGGGCGTCGCCATGGCTCGCAGGCGAGACCATGTCGCTCGCCGACCTCTATGCCGCCCCGATATTCGATTATTTCCTAAGGGCGCGGGAGGGGCAGGAGATGCTCCGGGAACATGAGAATCTGGCTGCGTGGTGGGCGCGGATGTCGGTGAGGCGCTCGATGGAGGAGACGCGGCCGGCCTAGTCCGAGTTTCCTCTTCCGTGAAGCCCGCGGATAGAACAGCTCAATGCCGATCGATCATATTCGAACGACGCATAGGACTATTCTCAGCCGCTGCCACTTTGAGAATCCCTCCGCAGAACAGAGATATGGCCGCTTCCAGGGAGGCGGCCATATCTATTACTGCGTCATTTCAGTGGGAGTGCGTCGTAACCAATGGCTGATTACAACTTCCGCCGCCTGTCTCAGCTGCACCCGCTCGTGGCGCCGCATGTGTCGCACTTCTCGCACGTGCCGTTTCGCACCATTGTGAAGTTCTGGCACTCGGAGCACATGTTGCCGGTATAGCCCTGCATGATCGAGCGGGCGCGGCGTTCTGCTTCGACCTTCTTTGCCTCGGACTTCGCCGCAGCGGCCTCTGCCGCGGCCTTGTCGGAGAAGAGGGCAGTCACCTCCTGTTCCGCTTCTTCGGCAATCTCCTCGGCGAGTTCGACGGCCCGTTCCTCGTAATCGCGCTTGAAGGCGACGACTTCGGAGGTGGCGGCGGCGATTGCCGGCTCCAGCTTGCGCACGGCATTGCCGGAGATCGAAGTGACGGAAGCGCCGGCCGAGGCGCGGGCCGGGGCGGCCGTCGAAGCCCCCTTCGGTTCGGAGCGCTCGCCCGTGCCGCCCACGATGGACGGCTTGTAGCCGCGGGTCCAGCCGGTGGAGACGAGGTTGGTCTTTCCTTCCTGAATGCCGCGGCCGAGCGCGGTGTTGCTGAAGTCGGAGGTGTCG
Source organism: Sinorhizobium sp. M4_45 (assembly GCF_002885915.1). NCBI lineage: Bacteria > Pseudomonadati > Pseudomonadota > Alphaproteobacteria > Hyphomicrobiales > Rhizobiaceae > Sinorhizobium > Sinorhizobium sp. M4_45. Next base: position 57,122 of record NZ_NWVE01000012.1, on the reverse strand, counting down.
ACATGAGCAAGGTCGTGGCGGCCGAGATAGGAAACGGCAAGCTCGCGGAAGACATAGTCGAGGATCGACGTCGCGTTCTTGATCGCGTCGTTGCCCTGGACCATGCCGGCCGGCTCGAACTTGGTGAAGGTGAAGGCCTCCACATATTCTTCGAGCGGCACGCCATATTGCAGGCCGAGCGAAATGGCGATGGCGAAGTTGTTCATCATCGCCCGGAAGGCCGCACCTTCCTTGTGCATGTCGATGAAGATCTCGCCGAGGCGTCCATCACCGAATTCGCCGGTGCGCAGATACACCTTGTGGCCGCCGACGATCGCCTTCTGGGTATAGCCCTGGCGACGGTTCGGCAGTTTCTCGCGGGCGCGCACTACCTTCTCGATGACGCGCTCGATGATCTTCTCGGTGACGGCGACCGCCTGGGCGGCTGCCGGCGCCTGCATCAGCTCTTCGATCGCGTCCTCGTCTTCCTCATCCTCGATCAGCGAGGCGTTCAGCGGCTGCGAGAGCTTGGAACCGTCGCGGTAGAGCGCATTCGCCTTCAGCGCGAGCTTCCAGGAGAGCATGTAGGCGTTCTTGCAATCCTCGACGGTCGCCTCGTTCGGCATGTTGATCGTCTTGGAGATTGCACCCGAAATGAAGGGCTGGGCGGCCGCCATCATGCGGATATGGCTTTCGACCGAGAGGTAGCGCTTGCCGATCTTGCCGCAGGGATTGGCGCAATCGAAGACCGGCAGGTGCTCTGCTTTCAGGAACGGTGCTCCTTCGAGCGTCATCGCGCCGCAGACATGGATGTTGGCGGCTTCGATGTCCTTTCTGGAGAAGCCCAGATGCTCGAGCAGGTTGAAGTCCATTGAGGCAAGCTGCTCGTCGCTGACCTTCAGCGTCGCCTTGAGGAAGTCGGCGCCGAGCGTCCACTGGTTGAAGACGAACTTGATGTCGAAAGCAGCTTTAAGCGCCGCATTGACGGCTTCGATCTTCTCGTCGGTGAAGCCCTTGGCCTTCAACGTCGTCGGGTTGATGGCGGGCGCCTGGTTGAGGTTGCCGTGGCCGACGGCATAAGCCTCCATCTCGGCGATCTGGCTTTCCGAGTAGCCGAGCGTGCGCAACGCCTCGGGAACGGCACGGTTGATGATCTTGAAGTAGCCGCCGCCGGCGAGCTTCTTGAACTTCACCAGGGCGAAATCGGGTTCGATGCCGGTCGTGTCGCAATCCATTACGAGCCCGATCGTACCGGTCGGCGCGATCACGGTGGCCTGGGCGTTGCGGTAGCCGTGCTTCTCGCCGAGCTCGACCGCCTTGTCCCAGGCGCTCTTGGCATGGGCGATCAGGTCCTGGTCCGGGCAATCGCCGTGGACGAGCGCGACCGGGTTGACGGACAGGCCCTCATAACCGGCGGTCTCGCCGTGAGCCGCGCGGCGGTGATTGCGCATGACGCGCAGCATGTTGTCGCGGTTGGGCGCAAAGCCGGGGAAGGGGCCGAGCTTTGCGGAGATCTCGGCCGAGGTGGCATAGGCGACGCCGGTCATGATCGCGGTCAGCGCGCCGGCGATGGCGCGGCCCTCGGGGGAGTCATAGGGAATGCCTGACGACATCAGCAGGCCGCCGATATTCGCATAGCCGAGGCCGAGCGTGCGGTATTCGTAGGAGAGCTCTGCGATCTCGCGGGACGGGAACTGCGCCATCATCACCGAGACTTCGAGAACGACCGTCCAAAGACGGACGGCATGCTCGTAGTCGCCGATATTGATCCGCTTGGTCGCGGCATCCTTGAACTGCATCAGGTTGAGCGAGGCGAGATTGCAAGCCGTGTCGTCGAGGAACATGTATTCCGAGCACGGGTTCGATGCGCGGATCGGGCCTGCAGCCGGGCAGGTGTGCCAGTCGTTCATCGTCGTGTTGAAGTGCAGGCCCGGATCGGCCGAGGCCCAGGCGGCGTGGGAGATCGACTCCCAGAGATCGCGCGCCTTCAGGGTCTTCATGACGCGGCCGTCCTTGCGGGCGGTCAGGTGCCAATCGCCATCCGCCTCCACGGCGCGCAGGAAGTCGTCCTTGATCGAGACCGAGTTGTTGGAATTCTGGCCGGAAACCGTGAGATAGGCCTCCGAATCCCAATCCGTGTCATAGGTCTTGAACTGGATGTCCTTATAACCCTGACGCGCGAACTGAATGACGCGTTTGACATAGTTTTCCGGAACCAGCGCCTGCTTGGCGGCGCGGATCTCGCGCTTCAGCGCCGGGTTCTGCTTGGGATCGAAGCAGGCATCGTCGCTGCCGTCGCAATTGATGCAGGCCTTCATGATCGCCTTCAGGTGCTTGGCGACGATCTTCGAGCCGGTGACGAGGGCGGCGACCTTCTGCTCTTCCTTGACCTTCCAGTTGATATATTCCTCGATGTCGGGATGGTCGATATCGACGACGACCATCTTGGCGGCGCGGCGCGTCGTGCCGCCCGACTTGATGGCGCCCGCGGCGCGGTCGCCGATCTTCAGGAAGCTCATGAGGCCCGAGGACTTGCCGCCGCCCGAGAGCCTTTCGCCTTCGGCGCGCAGATGCGAGAAGTTCGAGCCGGTACCGGAGCCGTATTTGAAGAGGCGCGCCTCGCGCACCCAGAGATCCATGATGCCGCCCTCGTTGACGAGGTCGTCCGCGACCGACTGAATGAAGCAGGCGTGCGGCTGCGGGTGTTCGTAGGCAGACTTGGACTTCGTCAGCTTGCCGGTGAAGGGATCGACGTAGAAGTGGCCCTGGCCGGGGCCGTCGATGCCATAGGCCCAGTGGAGGCCGGTGTTGAACCATTGCGGCGAGTTCGGAGCAACGCGCTGGGTGGCGAGCATGTAGGCGAGCTCGTCACGGAAGGCGCTGGCGTCCTCTTCCGTGTCGAAATAGCCGCCCTTCCAGCCCCAATAGGCCCAAGTGCCGGCCAGACGATCGAAAACCTGGCGGGCATCGGTTTCGGAACCGTACTGCTCTTCCTTCGGCAGCGCCTTCAGCGCGTCGGCGTCCGGAACCGAGCGCCAGAGGAAGGACGGCACGTCGTTTTCCTCGACGCGCTTCAGTTTTGCCGGCACGCCGGCCTTGCGGAAATATTTCTGGGCGAGAATATCGGCGGCGACCTGCGAGAACTGCGCCGGCACGTCGATATCCGCAAGGCGGAAGACCACGGACCCGTCCGGGTTCTTGATCTCACTCGTCGCCTTGCGGAACTCAATCTCGGCATAGGCGGATTGCCCTGCCTTCGTGAAACGACGCTCGATCTTCATTGTCCCGTCCTTTGTTGCCATGCGCTAAAGCGCAGTTAACCTCGCCCGGCCGCGATGGATCTCGCAGCCAGCCTGAAAATTTCTGTCGATGTGAGGAAACCCAGCTCCTGGGTAACCCTGTATCTTGTGATGATGCTGGCTGCAAACACTAAATATAGTATTAACAGGCTCTTTACGCCAGCTCGAAATGCCGCTTTGGCGACCCAAATTTCGCGCAAAATTCCGCCACTGCAGCCGCTCGGGCTCATTCGCCCGGGCCGCATGTCGGAACCGACGATTTGGGGGTGTGAACCGGCCTCTAAACTTCCCGGTCCGCCGCCGTCGCAACGTGAAATCCATTAACCGTGAATCGCCTCGGGGCGTCAAGGGGTGGTTTGTGACGGAAGTTTGGGCGCTATATCTTGTGTGGGTCGACTGTGGAAAACGGGGACATCGATCAATCCGTTGAAAAACAGGGACTTCCACCGCTTGCCTGCGAAGATGAGCTAGCGGCAGGCCGAAATTCAAATTTTTATGGATGAAAAAGCGGGTAAAAGACGTGGCCCAGCGCTACTCGCGATTGCGAATCAGGTGGGTGTGTGAAGCGGCCCGTTTGGTGATTCGGATGCGGTGATCTTGCTGCCCCTCTGGCCTGCCAGAGGGGCTCAACAACAAGACCTCGGCGATGGCCACGCCTAGGCCACGCGTTTCTGCAGTTCCCTGGCGCCGTTCGGCGCGTTGACCTTGCCTGAGGAGATGAAGAAGGCAAAGACGTCGCGAGGTGCCGTCTCGGGCTTGCGTTCCGACGCAGCTTTCTCCAGGTCGTCCGGCTCACCGCCGGCGGCAAAGGTCTTCAGCCGCTCGGCCCAGCGATCGAGATCCTTCGGCGGATAGCAGGTCTTCACCTCATCGCTGCCCTTCTGCAGCCGTGCATAGACGAAATCACTCGTGACATCGGCGATCATCGGGTAGTCCGCATGCTCGGCGAGAACGACGGCAACCTTGTATTTTTCAATGAGCTTGACGAAGTCCGGAACCTGGAAGCTGGGGTTGCGGACCTCGACCACGTGGCGGAGCTTCAGGCCGTCCTGCTTATCCGGCAGGAGCTTCAAGAATCCCTCGAAATCCTCCGCGTCGAATTTCTTGGTCGGCGCAAACTGCCAGAGAATGGGACCGAGGCGGTCGCCGAGTTCCGTCAGTCCTTGGGTCAGGAACCGCTCCATGGATTCACCGGCTTCGGACAGGACCCTGCGATTGGTCACGAAGCGGCTTGCCTTCAGCGAAAAAATGAAGCCGTCGGGAACCTCCGCCGCCCACTTGGCAAAAGTCGCCGGCTTCTGTGAGCTGTAATAGGTGCCGTTGACCTCGATCGTTCGCAATTCCTTGCCGGCGAATTCGAGCTGCCGCTTCTTCGGAAGATCGTCCGGATAGAAGGCGCCTTCCCAGGGTTCGAAGTTCCATCCGCCGATGCCGATGCGGATTTGTCCCGAATTTGCCATCCTCTTCCTCCTCGATGCTCACTCAGACGCGCAAAACCGCTGTAGCCGGGGCGAATCAGAGACGCCACCCGATTTCACGAGGCGTCCGGCCCGGCCACATCACTCCGCCGCAACTACCTTCTTTACTGGCCGGCGCTCCAGAAGCTCCTTCAGGAACTGGCCGGTATAGGAGCGCTGCTCCTTCACGACCTCTTCCGGCGTCCCCTGCGCAATGACCTCGCCGCCGCCGTCGCCGCCTTCCGGGCCGAAGTCGATGATCCAGTCGGCCGTCTTGATGACTTCGAGATTGTGCTCGATGACCACCACGGAGTTACCCTGATTGACCAGCTCATGCAGAACTTCAAGAAGCTTGGCTACGTCGTGGAAATGCAAGCCTGTTGTCGGCTCGTCGAGAATATAGAGCGTGCGCCCGGTTGAGCGTTTCGACAGTTCCTTGGCGAGCTTGACGCGCTGGGCTTCGCCGCCTGAAAGCGTGTTCGCCTGCTGGCCGATCTTGATATAGCCGAGGCCCACCTGGTTCAGTGTCACCAGCTTGTCGCGCACCGCCGGAACGGCCGCGAAGAACTCGACGCCTTCCTCCACCGTCATGTCGAGCACATCGGCGATCGACTTGCCCTTGAAGTGAACGTCCAGGGTCTCTCGATTGTAGCGCTTGCCGTGACACACGTCGCAGGTGACGTAGACATCCGGCAGGAAGTGCATCTCGATCTTGATGACGCCGTCCCCCTGACAGGCCTCGCAGCGGCCGCCCTTGACGTTGAAGGAGAAGCGGCCCGGCTGGTAGCCGCGCGCCTTTGCTTCCGGCAGCCCGGCGAACCAGTCGCGAATGGGCGTGAAGGCTCCGGTATAGGTCGCCGGGTTGGAGCGCGGCGTGCGGCCGATCGGCGACTGATCGATGTCGATCACCTTGTCGATATGCTCGAAGCCGTCGATCCGGTCGTGTTCGGCCGGATTTTCGCGCGCGCCCATGACGCGGCGGGCGGCAGCCTTGTAGAGCGTCTCGATCAGGAAAGTGGACTTGCCCCCGCCCGATACCCCGGTGACGGCGGTGAAGACACCGAGCGGGATCGATGCGGTCACGTTCTTCAGATTGTTGGCGCGCGCGCCGACGACGGTGACTTCCTTCTTCTTCTTCGGTTTGCGCCGTTCGCCGGGCACGGCAACGGAAAGCTCGCCGGAGAGATATTTCCCCGTCAGCGATTTCGGATTGGACATGATATCGGAAGGGGTCCCTTCCGCAATGACCTCGCCACCGTGAATGCCGGCCGCCGGGCCGATGTCGACGACGTAATCGGCCGTCAGGATCGCATCCTCGTCATGCTCCACGACAATGACCGTGTTGCCGATGTCGCGCAGATGCCTCAGCGTATCCAGGAGGCGGGCATTGTCGCGCTGGTGAAGGCCGATCGAGGGCTCGTCGAGAACATAGAGAACGCCCGTCAACCCTGAGCCGATCTGCGACGCGAGCCGGATGCGCTGGCTTTCTCCGCCCGAAAGCGTCCCGGAATTGCGCGAAAGGCTCAGATATTCGAGGCCGACGTCGTTCAGGAAGCGCAGGCGCTCGCGGATCTCCTTGAGGATGCGCACGGCGATCTCGTTCTGCTTCGTGCTGAGATACTCGGGCAGGACCTCGAACCAGTCGCGTGCGGCGCGAATAGACATATCGGAAACCTCGCCGATATGCAGCGCGTGGATCTTGACGGCAAGCGCTTCCGGCTTCAGCCGGTAACCGGCACAGGCGGGGCAGGGCGCTGCCGACATATAGCGCTCGATCTCCTCGCGCGCCCAGGCGCTGTCGGTCTCTTTCCAGCGGCGTTCGAGATTCGGCACGATGCCCTCGAACGTTTTCGTCGTGTTGTAGGATCGGGCGCCGTCCTGATAGTGGAAGGTGATCTTGTCCTTCGTGCCGTGGAGAATCGCGTCCTGTGCTTCCTCGGAAAGCTCGCTCCAGCGACTGCCGAGCTTGAAGCCGAAAACCGTGCCGAGGGCCTCGAGCGTCTGGTTGTAGTAGGGCGACGTGGATTTCGCCCAGGGTGCGATGGCGCCGTCCCTGAGGGTGCGGTTCGGCTCCGGAACGATCAGCGCCTCGTCGATCTTCTGCTGGCTGCCCAGCCCGTCGCAGGTCGTGCAGGCTCCGAAGGGATTGTTGAAGGAGAAAAGCCGCGGCTCGATCTCGGGAATGGTGAAACCCGAGACGGGACAGGCGAACTTCTCGGAAAACAGCACCCGCTCATGGGTTTCGTTCAGCGACTTGTTGGCCGAGCCGCCGGCGGAGGTCTCTTCCGGAGGCAGGGGGCGGTCGGCGAATTCGGCGATCGCCAAGCCGTCGGCGAGCGTAAGGCAGGTTTCGATACTGTCGGCGAGACGGGTTCCGATATCGGGCCGCACCACGACACGGTCGACGACCACGTCGATGTCGTGCTTGTATTTCTTGTCGAGCGCCGGCACGTCGGCAATCTCGTAAAATTGCCCGTCTACCTTTACGCGCTGGAAGCCCTTCTTCATCAGCTCGGCGAGTTCTTTTCTGTACTCGCCCTTGCGCCCGCGCACGAGCGGGGCCAGCATATAGAGGCGCGTTCCCTCGCCGAACTCCAGCACCCGGTCGACCATCTGGCTGACGGTCTGGCTTTCGATCGGCAGGCCCGTAGCGGGAGAATAGGGCACGCCGACGCGCGCGAAGAGCAGGCGCAGATAGTCGTAGATCTCGGTAACGGTTCCGACAGTCGAGCGTGGGTTGCGCGACGTGGTCTTCTGCTCGATCGAGATCGCCGGCGAGAGCCCGTCGATCTGATCGACGTCGGGCTTCTGCATCATTTCGAGGAACTGGCGCGCATAGGCCGAAAGGCTCTCGACATAGCGCCGCTGGCCCTCGGCGTAGATCGTGTCGAAGGCAAGCGAGGACTTCCCGGAGCCCGAAAGGCCGGTCATCACGATCAGCTTGTTGCGCGGCAGATCAAGGTCGATGCCCTTGAGATTGTGCTCGCGAGCGCCGCGAATGGAGATGGTCTTGAGTTCGCTCATCGGAAGGCCAGCTTTGTATGTCGGTTGAAAGCCCCCTATGTAATGACGGCCGCGCCCATGTCGAGGCGCAATCGGCAAAAGAGGCGGTTCAATTGCGATTCGGTTGACAGGATCATAGAGGAATACTAGAACAAAAAAAGAACAAACTCTGCCATATCCACGCCAAATCAACTGTGGATTATGCGCGATACGGGGCGTATCGGCGGCGGCGGGCCGCTAAGGTGTTCGCACATGAGACATTGGAGAGCCGGCCGAGCGGTCCGGCGGCAGAAACGGGAAAAGCGATATGGCTGGTAGCGTCAACAAGGTGATCTTGATCGGAAACGTCGGGGCCGACCCGGAAATCCGGCGCACGCAGGACGGCCGGCCGATCGCCAACCTCAGAATTGCCACCTCCGAGACCTGGCGCGACCGCAATTCAGGCGAGCGCCGCGAGAAGACGGAGTGGCACACGGTCGTCGTCTTCAACGAAGGCCTCTGCAAGGTCGTCGAACAATATGTGAAGAAAGGCGCCAAGCTCTACATCGAAGGCCAGCTGCAGACGCGCAAGTGGCAGGATCAGACCGGCAATGACCGCTATTCGACCGAGGTCGTCCTTCAGGGCTTCAACTCGACCCTGACGATGCTCGACGGTCGCGGAGGCGAGGGCGGCGGCGCAGGCCGCGGCGGCAGCGACTACGGCGGTGGCGGCTACGAGGAATACGATCAGTCGCGGTCCTCCTCGGGCGGCGCCCGGTCCGGCGGTCAATCGAACCAGCCGAACCAGGGCGGCAACTTCTCGCGCGATCTCGACGACGACATTCCGTTCTGATCGACTGCTCCAGCCAGTCCGAGACCCATCCGGCCCGCTTCGTCGCGGGCCGTTCTCGTTATGCCTTCAGACCTGAAACGCCGAGCGCACGCCGTCCACGACGAATTGAACGGCGAGGGCGGCAAGGATGACGCCGAGGAGGCGGGTAAGGATCGCCCGGCCGGTGACGCCCAGGAACCGGTCGATGCGCTCGGCGATCACCAGCGCCAGGAACAATATGGCCATCGATGCGGCGATGACGACGATGAGCTGCACCCGATCCAATGCCGAGGGAAAGGAGCTGCCGAGAAGGATGGTTGCCGAGATCGCTCCCGGCCCGGCGATCAGGGGCAGTGCGAGAGGGAAGACCGCGATATTGTGAAGGTGGTCCTTCGTGATCGCCGTTTCCCCGGCCTTCTCCTTTCGCTCCTGGCGTTTCTCGAAAATCATCTCGAAAGCGATCCAGAAGAGCAGCATGCCGCCGGCGATCCGGAAGGCGCCGATCGAGATGCCGAGCAGACCGAGGATGCCGTCGCCAAAAAGCGCAAAGGCGGCGAGGATGGAAAAAGCGATGAGCGAGCCGCGGGTCGCGACCTGGAAGCGCTGCTGCCGGCTCAAGCCGACGGTCAGGCTCAGGAAGATCGGCGCAAGGCCGGGCGGATCAAGCGTGACGAGCAGCGTCGTCAGCGCATTGACCAAGAGATCGACATCGAACATCCGTATCCCCTTCCGGATTTCTACCCCGGCTATTCCCGGTGGTGCGGCCCGCATTGTTAGGCAAGCGATGCGAGCTTGGAAAGAGCGGGTAGCCAAGTGCAACGCAATGGCTTAAACCAGCGCCATCCCCGAGGCGCGCAGCTTTCCTTGCGAGCTCCTTTCCTTGCCCTAGAAAAGCCTGTTCCTGCGGCAAAAGACTGTTCAAAACACCGGCCGAAAATTGGCGCTCCGAGCCGCATTCGGCTATAAAAAACCGATTGATTCTGAACAAAGATCGTGATCGCCATTGACTGAGCAAAGCACCCCCGGCGGCGGAAAGAATCCGCCAGGCATCGAGCCGATTTCCATCATCGAGGAAATGCAGCGGTCGTATCTCGATTACGCCATGAGCGTGATCGTGTCGCGCGCGCTTCCCGACGTGCGCGACGGTCTCAAACCCGTTCATCGCCGCATCCTCTACGGGATGAGCGAGCTCGGCATCGACTGGAACAAGAAATACGTAAAATGCGCCCGCGTCACCGGTGACGTGATGGGTAAATACCATCCGCACGGCAACATGGCGATTTACGATGCGCTCGCACGCATGGCGCAGGATTGGTCTCTGCGGCTGCCGCTGATCGACGGCCAGGGCAACTTCGGCTCCGTCGACGGCGATCCGCCGGCGGCAGAGCGTTATACCGAGTGCCGGCTTCAGAAGGCGGCGCATTCGCTGCTGGACGATCTCGACAAGGACACGGTCGATTTCCGCGACAACTACGACGGCACCCTGCACGAGCCCGTCGTCGTCCCGGCAAAGTTCCCGAACCTGCTCGTCAACGGCGCGGGCGGCATCGCCGTCGGCATGGCGACCAATATCCCACCTCATAACCTCGTAGAGGTGATCGACGGCTGTATCGCCCTGATCGACAATCCCGCGATCGAACTGCCGGAACTGATGCAGATCATTCCGGGGCCGGATTTTCCGACCGGGGCGCTGATCCTCGGCCGTTCGGGAATCCGTCAGGCCTACGAGACCGGCCGCGGCTCCGTCATCATGCGCGGGCGTGCCCATATCGAGCCGATGCGCGGCGATCGCGAGCAGATCATCATCACCGAGATCCCCTATCAGGTGAACAAGGCGACGATGATAGAGAAGATGGCCGAACTCGTCCGCGAGAAGCGGATCGAGGGCATTTCCGATCTTCGCGACGAATCCGACCGCCAGGGCTATCGCGTCGTCATCGAACTGAAGCGCGACGCCAACGCCGAGGTCATTCTCAACCAGCTTTACCGCTACACGCCGTTGCAGACCTCCTTCGGCTGCAACATGGTGGCGCTGAACGGCGGCAAGCCGGAGCAGATGACGCTGCTCGATATGCTGCGCGCCTTCGTCTCCTTCCGCGAGGATGTCGTCAGCCGGCGCACGAAATACCTGTTGCGCAAGGCGCGCGAGCGGGCGCATGTGCTGGTCGGTCTCGCGATCGCGGTCGCGAATATCGACGAGGTGATCAAGCTCATCCGCCAGGCGCCGGATCCGCAGACCGCGCGCGAACAGCTGATGGAACGCCGCTGGCCGGCGCACGACGTCGATGCGCTCATTCGGCTGATCGACGACCCGCGCCACCGGATCAATGACGACGCTACGTATAACCTGTCCGAAGAACAGGCTCGCGCGATCCTCGACCTGCGCCTGCAGCGTCTGACTGCGCTCGGCCGCGACGAGATCGGCGACGAGCTCAACAAGATCGGCGAGGAGATCAAGGATTACCTCGACATCCTGTCGTCCCGACTCCGTATCATGCAGATCGTCAAGAACGAACTTGCCGCAGTCCGCGACGAGTTCGGCACGCTGCGCCGAACCGAGATTGCCGACGGCGGTCCGGACATGGACGACGAGGACCTGATCGCGCAGGAGGACATGGTGGTGACCGTGTCCCATCTCGGCTACATCAAGCGTGTGCCGCTGACGACCTATCGGGCGCAGCGCCGCGGCGGCAAGGGCCGCTCGGGCATGGCCACGCGCGACGAGGATTTCGTTACCAGGCTGTTCGTCGCCAATACGCACACGCCGGTTCTGTTTTTCTCCTCCCGCGGTATCGTCTACAAGGAGAAGGTCTGGCGCCTTCCGATCGGCACGCCGCAGTCGCGCGGAAAGGCGCTGATCAACATGCTGCCGCTGGAACCCGGCGAGCGCATCACCACGATCATGCCGCTGCCCGAGGACGAGACGACCTGGGAAAACCTCGACGTCATGTTCTCGACGACCCGCGGCACGGTCCGTCGCAACAAGCTCTCAGACTTCGTCCAGGTCAACCGCAACGGCAAGATCGCGATGAAGCTCGAAGAGGAGGGCGACGAAATCCTCTCGGTCGACACCTGCACCGAGTTCGACGACGTGGTGCTCACGACGGCACTCGGCCAGTGCATCCGCTTCCCGGTTGCCGATGTCCGCGTCTTTGCGGGCCGCAACTCGATCGGCGTTCGCGGCATTTCGCTCGGTGACGGCGACCGGATCATCTCGATGGCCATCGTCGCTCACGTTGAAGCCGAGCCTTGGGAGCGTGCCGCTTATCTGAAGCGGTCGGCCGCGGAGCGTCGCGCCTTGACCGGTGAAGAAGAGGAAATCGTGCTTGTCGGCGAGGAGGTCACCAATGGCGGCGAACTCACCAATGAGCGCTACGAGGAACTGAAGGCGCGCGAGCAATTCATCCTGACGGTCTCGGTGAAAGGCTTCGGCAAGCGTTCCTCGTCCTACGACTTCCGCACTTCAGGCCGCGGCGGCAAGGGCATTCGCGCCACCGATACCTCGAAGACGGCGGAAATCGGCGAACTCGTCGCCGCCTTCCCGATCGAGCACAACGACCAGATCATGCTCGTTTCCGATGGAGGTCAGCTCATCCGGGTTCCGGTGGAAGGCATTCGCCTGGCGAGCCGCGCCACCAAGGGCGTGACCATTTTCTCCACCGCCAAGGACGAGAAGGTCGTTTCGGTCGAGCGGATCAGTGAGCCGGATGGCGACGAGGAGATCGAAGCCGTAGGTGCCGAAGGCGTCATGGCCGAACCGGAGCTGCCACCGGACACCACGTCGACACCGGAGGAGTGATCGAAGCACAGGAATAAGTTCAGGCCCGCCGCTTTCCAGCGGCGGGTCTCTTTTTTTGGGAATCGATTTATTGGCGCAGGTAGTCGAGAAGCCCGCGGGCAAGGGCATCGAAAACCACGCGGCAACGTGGCGTCGCACGCAGATTTTCGTGCATTACGAGCCAGGTCTCGAGCTTCAGTTCAAAGGCATCCGCCAGCACGTGCATGAGATCCGGATCGCGGGCGGCAAGCGCGTTTTGGCAAATGCCGATGCCGAAACCGGCGCGGATCGCCGCGAGTTGAGCAAGGTTGCTATCGGATTTGAAAGCGAAGCGCCCGATCGGCAAGTCCGGTGCTCTTCCTTTGATCGAGCGGATCGCCGGCGTTTCCCGGTCATAGCCAATCACGCTGTGGCGCGAGAGATCCTCAAGCGTCTGCGGTATCCCACGGCGCTCCAGATAGGAGCGATGCGCATGGAAGCCGAGCGGAACCGCACCGATATGGCGCGCAACCAATGCCTCCTGGGCTGGCGCGACCATCGGCACAGCGATGTCCGCCTCCTGGCGAAGCAAGTCTTCGACGACATCCGATGCGGAAAGTTCGACGGAGAGGTCCGGGTAGTCCCTGTGCAATTCGGCGAGGATCGGGGGCAGGACTTCAACGCCGATGACCTCACTGGCGTTGATACGGACCGTTCCGCCGATCGCACCGTGTTGTCCTGATGCGGCACGCAACAGGGCTGCAGCTGTCGCTGCCAGGGTCTCGGCATAGGGCCGCAACTCCAGCGCGGCGTCGGTCGGCATCAATCCGTGCGGCGAACGCGTGAAGAGCGGAAACCCCACCGACGTCTCCAAGGCATCTATGTGCCGGCCAACGGTCGGCTGGGTCAGGCCGAGCTGGCGCGCCGCGGCCGATAGCGAGCGCTCGCGCAACACCATGAGAAAGGTGCGGTAGAAGTCCCAACTCGGCTCAATGAGGTTCATGCATTTCAGTATAGCGGCAAGACCTATTTAGACAATTCCGTTTAGCCGAATGATGGCCGATGCTCCCTTCGTCAAGCGATGGAGAGAATGATGAGCGCGACGAAAGAGAATACAGGAACGGTCCTGGTGCTGGGTGCAACAGGCGGAATCGGTGGCGCCGTGGCGCAAAACCTGAATGCGCGTGGGTGGAAAGTCCGCGCACTGCACCGCAACGCTGCGAAGGTATCCGCAGAAATGCCGGCCCTCGAGTGGATTCAAGGCGACGCGATGAACGCGGAGGATGTTCGTGCCGCGGCAGAGGGAGTGGGGTTCATCGTTCATGCGGTCAATCCGCCCGGTTACCGCGATTGGGAACGCCTGGTGCTGCCGATGCTCGACAACACCATAAGTGCGGCCAGACAGGCTGCCGCCCGCATCGTGTTACCGGGCACGATGTATAACTTCGGTCCCGACGCTTTCCCAATTCTTCGTGAGGATTCACCGCAGCGGCCACTGACGAAAAAGGGGACGATTCGCAAGGAAATGGAGGCCCGGCTGAAAGCTGCCTCTGAGGAAGGCACCGGCGTCATCATCCTCAGGGCGGGGGATTTCTTCGGGCCGAATGCTGGGAACAACTGGTTCTCGCAAGGGCTGGTGAAGCCTGGAAAGCCGCTGACGACGGTAACTTACCCCGGCGCGCAAGGGGTCGCTCACCAATGGGTCTATTTGCCGGACATGGCGGAGACGATGGCACGCCTGATCGAGCGTGCGGAAACCCTCCCGCCCTTCGCCGTCTACCATATGCGCGGACACTTCGACGATGAAGGCACCGGAATGATCGCGGCGATCAGACGTGCGGCGGACAAGCCGCACCTAAGGGTTCGGACCTTTCCGTGGTGGCTCGTCACGCTCGCGTCGCCCTTCGTCCCGTTCTTTCGGGAACTTAAGGAGATGCGCTACCTGTGGCGGAAGCCGCTTGAAATGCGCAACGATCGCCTTGTCGCGCTGCTGGGCGAAGAGCCGCATACGCCGATCGACCAAGCCGTTGCAACGACGCTTGCGTCTCTTGATTGCCTGCGCAGTGAAACGAGCAACAATTTCACTGCCGGGCATAGCGGCAACGCGCTGGGGCGTACATCCGTCAGTTCTTGAACACGACGCAGACGCCACCGCTCTTGCGGATGGCGGCGCAAAGCTGGTCTGCCTCGGCGCGCGTCTGCCGGCCGATGCGGGCAGCGTAGCGGCGCCTGGACCCGAAGCTGGCATTGCGCTCCCGCACCAGAACTGCCTTTTCGCTGTTGATCGGAGCGGGCAATTTTTTCACGGCATTCAGGAACAGCCGCTGCGCCATGGATTTCTGATAGTGGGCCGAAAGCTGAACGCCCCAGGGCGCCCAGACGGCTTCATCGGCGATAACCAGCTCGCGCAAGCGCCGCGTATTGGCAAGCGCGACGCAGCCATCGAGGAAGCTTTTGTCCTTGTCGAGTTCGATGTTGAGCGACTTCGGTGGGTTGTCGCGCCAGTCTTCGACCGAATAGGCGGTGATCGCCAGCACGTAATCCCGCGTTTCATAGGGTAGACGGTCCTTTTCCAGGAAGCGCTCCAGGCCTGCTTCGCCGGCATTGTAAGCCGCCGCCGCAAAGCCGAGATTGCCGTACCGGGACTTGAGCTCGCTCAGATACTCGGCGGATTTGCCGAGCGCCGCCACCGCGTTGAAGCTGTCCGCCAGGCCGCGCAGCTTTGCCGTCGCGGGCATGAACTGGGCAATTCCTTCTGCGCCCTTGGGGCTGATGGCGTCCGGCTGGAAAAGGCTTTCGCGCCAGATCAGACGGGCGAAGAAAGCGGCGGGCAGATCGTTCGCCTTGGCATAATGTTCGATGATGCCGCAGACGTCGCGGGCGAAATTATCGGGGCTGATACAGAGACGGAGGAAGGGGTTTGCCGTCGACACCCCCGAGTAGAGGCACTTCCGCGGCGCAGCCGGCGCGTCGGTGCGTGCCTCCGCAGCCCCGGAGTGGGCGGAGACAAAACACATGACCACGGACAATACGGCCGCGGCGACGCGTGCCAGACGTCCCTTCAGGGTGCTCCGAATAAAGCTTGTGCCTGCCTTTTCGTACTCGACCATGCGGCCCTCGGCGACCAACGAGTGCATATAGATAGCATCTTCGTTGCGGACGACAAATCGGGCTGCAAAGCTTTCAGTCCGGAGAACCGGTGCGAAGGATCAGTTGCATGAAGGTGAGGTCGAGCCAGCGGCCGAATTTCGTGCCGACCTCCTTCATATGGCCGGTCTCACGAAAACCGAGTTGCTCATGGAGACGGATCGACGGTTGGTTTGCCGACTCTATCCCCGCGACCATCACGTGCTTGCCAAGTGCTTCGGCCCGATCGATGAGCTCGAGCATCAGCGCCCGGCCTATGCCGCCGCCGCGCTGGTCCGTCCGCACATAGACCGAGTGCTCGACCGTGTGCCGGTATCCGTCGAAGGCGCGCCACTCGCCGAAGGAGGCGTAGCCGACGACCTCGCCGTCAGGGGAAAGGGCGGCAAGCACCGGAAAGCCGGCAGCGTTGCGTGCTTTCAGCCAGGTTTTCCGATTGGCGACGTCGACAAGGGTCTCGTTCCAGATCGCCGTCGTGTTCGCCACAGCGTCGTTGTAGATCGCGCATATCGCCGGAAGATCGGTTTCTGCGGCATCTCTGATTTCCATACTCTTCCTCCGGGTCCAGCGGACTTGTCGGCTCAACAGCCGAGTTTCTCCCCGTCCACTAGCCGCTCAGCTCCGCGGCTGCAATCGCGGCCACTGCCAAAGTGCTTTCCGGGCTTTCTCCGTCGCCAAGGAACCAGGCCGCCGACAGGCCGGCATAGGCGACGATCCACTGAAGGAGCCTCTTCGGCTCCAGCCGCGCCTCATGGGCGACGATTGCAAGCTGTCCGGATAGCCGCCCCGGAGCGGTTACGACGGGAAGCTCCGGATTGCAGAAGAGATTGGCGTAATCGAAACCGCGATCGCCATAGAGGCCCTTGGGATCTATGGCGAGCCAGCCCCGGGCATCGAAGTCGAGAATGTTGCCGTGGTGAATGTCTCCGTGCAGGACGACCGGGACTTCGGGCGCGGATAGGAGATGGTGGGCAGCGTCTGCACAGGTCCTGAGAATACCGCCATGGGCGCGGGCTGCAGGGTCCAGCGCCTGGAACCAGCGCTCGAGCGGTGCGAGACCCGCCGGCGTGGAGGGCCGTGGTGCATGCAGCGCGGCAACGGTGCGGCAGACGATCCGGGTGGCGTCGTCGTCGCTGCCGGTCATCGCCATATGAAAAAGCGATCGGCGGCTCTCCGACCGTTCGAGGAGGATGGCGCTTTCGGTTGCGGCGTAGACCCGGGCGACGCCGTGGCCATCCCACCATCGCATCAACTGCCCACCAAATCTTTCCTCCGGCTCGTCTGCCACCTTGAGCATCGCCGGCAGGCCGCGCCAGCGAACGGGCAGGAGATGGCTCGTCCGCGTGAGGATAGGGTCGCCTGCGGGCTCTAGAGACCATTCATCGATGAAGGACGTGAACATCGGGGCAGCATAATCGATTCGCTGCGCAAGGAGCCCGCGCATTGGGCGGGCCTCCTTGGTCTTTATCGATTCAGGCGACGTTTTCGAGCGATGGGTAATCCGTATAACCCTTGGCGCCGCCGCCATAGAAGGTCGCCTGGTCCGGCGCATTCAGGGGCACGTTGTCTCTCAAACGACGAACGAGATCCGGATTGGCGATGAAGGGTTTGCCGAAAGCAACCAGATCGGCTTCGCCGTTTTCGACCGTCTTCAGCGCCAGATCGCGATCGTAACCGTTGTTCGTCATCCAGGCCGCCCTGCCGCCGGCGGCTGCGTAGGCGGCACGGAGGCTTGTGTAGTCGAAGGGCCAGTCACCCTGCTGATGGACGCGCGCCCCGCCGGTAGCGCCCTCGATCACGTGCACATAGGCGAGCGGATAGCGGGCCAGGCCCTCGACGACATAGGTGAAGAGCGGCTGCGGATCCGGATCGAAGGCGTCGTTGGCGGGGGTCACGGGAGAGATGCGGATCCCGACCCGACCAGCGCCGATCTCCTTGGTAACGGCATCGACCACCTCGAAGAGGAAGCGGGCGCGGTTCTCGATCGAGCCGCCGTAGGCGTCCGTGCGTTCATTGGACCCGGAGCGCAGGAACTGGTCGATCAGATAGCCGTTGGCAGCATGGATCTCGACGCCGTCGAAACCGGCTTCGATCGCGGCCCGAGAAGCTTTGCGGTAATCCTCGACGATGCCGCCGATCTCCGCCAGTTCGAGCGCCCTCGGTTCGGAGGTTTCGGCAAAGCTGCCGGTCCCATCGGGATTGACGAGATAGGTCTTCGATTTGGCGCGGATAGCGGAAGGGGCGACCGGTTTGCCGCCCTGCGGCTGGAGCGAGTCGTGGGATATCCGCCCGACATGCCACATCTGCACGACGATCTTGCCACCGGCTTTGTGAACCGAATCCGTGACCTTGCGCCAGCCGGCGAGGGCCTCCGGTTTGTAAAGGCCCGGCACGTCGGCATAGCCCTGGCCCTGGTGGCTTATCGCCGTCGCTTCGGTGATCAGCAGGCCGGCGGATGCGCGCTGCTCGTAATAGGCGACGTTCAGATCATTGGGCACGGCCTGGGGTGAACGGTTCCGGGTCAGAGGTGCCATCACCACGCGGTTGCTGAGGCTGATATCGCCGATCGTGATCGGGTCGAAGAGAGAGGCCATGGATTGTCCTTTCCATTGCGGTTGAGACTTGGGAGGAAGTGGGGGAAATCAGAGATCGCCGATGGTCTTCAGAAACGCTGCGATGGTCTCCTCATTGCGCCGATAGAAGACCCACTGGCCGACGCGGCGGGTCGTCACCAGACCGGCGCGCTGCAGCACGGCGAGATGAGATGAAACCGTCGACTGCGACAGGCCGCATCTTTCGAACTGCCCTGCGCAGACGCCCATGTCGAGCGGATGCTCCTGGCCGGAGAAATGCGCCTGCGGCTCCTTCAACCAGGTCAGAATCTCCATGCGCGTCGGATGCGCCAGTGCTTTGAGAATTTCGTCTCTATCCATCATATTTCGATGTATTTAGTTTCTTCGATATATATATCGCTAAAATTCGATACAGGAAGTCACAACGTCGTGAATACCGGGCCCAAAGGACCTGTGAATGCCGGGCAAAACGCGGGCAAAAAAAGAGGGCCACAAGAAACTTGGGCCCTTTCAGTTGTGAAGGTTTCAAACCTCCAGAGGGGAACAGCTGCTGCAGCGGCTGGGGAGGAGAAAGCCGCTAGATGCACCAGCTGAAAGAGATATGGGGAGGGCCGTAGCCGCTTTCAATAGCCGTTCCCAAGATTTTCGCAACTGAGGGCTGTGGGGCTCCCGCAGGCAAAAAAAGAGGGCCACAAGAAAACTTGGGCCCTTGTAGTTGTGAAGGTAATTAAAACCTCCAGAGGGGAACAGCTGCTGCGGTGGCACTGGGAGGAGAAGCCACCAAAGATGCATCAGCTGAGTTTGGTATGCTGCTTTTTTGGGCTGTCGGCAATCATTTAATATGCATGACAGCCATGCCGTTTGCGCATCGCTGCTCATTTTTGCAGCGCACAAGGATGCGCTTCGCGAGGAGCTTCGCTCTGGCTCGAAAAGAGACAGGCAATAACAAAGGCTTACGCAAGAAGCTGGCAATTGCTCACAAATCGGGCAATTGAACGGAACGTCAAAAGTTCCAGTTCCTCGCTTTAGCGACGATGTAATCGCGGAAGACTTTCAGCTTCGCCGCGTTCTTCAATTCGTCCGGATAGCAGAAATAGGTATCGAAAGAGGGGATGTCTGCGCTTATCGGCAGTTGAATGAGACCGGGATCGCGGCCGACGATATAGTCCGGAAGCATGGCGATGCCGATGCCGAGCAGGCAGGCGCGCTTGATCGATGTCTGGCTGTTGATCTGCAGATGCGATATGCGCGGATTGTCGGAATCCCGTCCGGCAATCTCCAGCCAGTTCACGTCGAGCAGATAGTTGGGGGCGGGCTCGCCGAAGGTGATGATCCGGTGATTGTCGAGATCGTCAAGCGACTGCGGCTCGCCATATTTGTTGATGTAGGACGGCGCGGCATAGACATGCATGTGCACGGTGAAGAGCTTGCGCTGGATCAGATCCGACTGTTGCGGCTGCCGCAACCTGATGGCGCAGTCCGCATGACGCATGTTCACGTCCAGTTCCTCGTTGTCGAGGATGAGCTGTACCTGGATTTCCGGATACAAGGACATGAATTCCTGGATCTTGTCGGTCAGCCACCCCTGGCCGAGGCCGACCGTGGTCGTGATCCGCAACTTGCCGCTCGGCTTGTCCGTCGTCTCGCTAAGCTGCGCCTTGACGCTTTCGAGCTTCATCAGCACGTCGTGCGCGGTGCGATAGAGCATTTCGCCCTGTTCGGTGAGGATCAGGCCGCGGGCGTGCCGATGAAAGAGCTTGATACCGACGTCCTGCTCGAGCGAACTGACCTGCCGGCTGATCGCCGACTGCGAAAGGTGGAGTTTGTCTGCCGCGTGCGTGAACGAGCCAGCCTCGGCCGCCGCATGGAAAATGCGCAGTTTGTCCCAGTCCAGCGACATAGAATCCCCCATAAAGGCTCAGCCGGAAAAGCTTGCCACTTTTCTCCGGAGACGACCGATGCATCTGTTCCCTAGATCACGATGATCTTAGGTCGGACCGACCTAAGATCATGAACGTGATCGATTCTAATAAGTTAAGGCGCGGGATGCGGGCGGAAAACCGCACGCACTTTTCCTCATCCCGCGCTAGCAGAGCCGCGCCCCGATCCCGGCGCGTGCCCTGTTTAGCAGCTTCTATTCGGCTGCAATTGCGACGGGCATATGACCCGCCAGGTATTTCTCCGCTTCGAGCGCAGCCATGCAACCCATGCCGGCGGCGGTAACCGCCTGCCGATAGATGTCGTCGGTCACGTCGCCGGCGGCGAAGACGCCCGGGACGTCGGTCGCGGTGGAATCCGGCGCAGTCCAAAGATACCCGTTCGGCTTCTGGCGAAGTTTGCCCTTGAAGAGCTCGACCGCAGGCGCATGACCGATCGCGACGAAAACACCGTCGATGGCCATGTCGGATGTTTCCCCGGTCTTGGTGTTGCGAAGCTTCACGCCGTTGACCGAGGCCGGCATCGGCGGCTTTGCAGGCGTCCCGAGATATTCCAGAACCTCGTGGTCCCAAATCACCTTGACGTTCGGCTTTGCGAAAAGGCGCTCCTGCAGGATCTTTTCCGCGCGGAAAGCATCCCGGCGGTGAACGACGGTGACGGTCTTCGCCAGATTGGAGAGATAAAGTGCTTCCTCCACGGCGGAGTTGCCACCGCCGACGACGATGACATCCTTATTGCGATAAAAGAACCCGTCGCAGGTGGCACAGGCGGAAACGCCGAATCCCATGAAGGTCGGCTCGGTTTCGATGCCGAGCCATTTCGCCTTGGCGCCGGTGGCGATGATCAAAGCGTCCGCCGTCCAATCCGTGCCGCTATCCGTCTTGATGCGGAAGGGGCGGACGGACAGGTCGACATCGGTTACGAGGTCGCTGACGATTTCGGTGCCGACGTGGATCGCCTGATTCAGCATCTGCTCCATCATCCAGGGCCCCTGGACCGGATCGGCATAGCCCGGATAATTCTCCACATCCGTGGTGATCATCAGCTGGCCGCCCTGTTCCATACCGGCGATGAGGACCGGCGAAAGCATGGCCCGCGCCGTATAGATGGCCGCGGTATAACCGGCAGGGCCGGAACCGATAATCAACACTTTCGTGTGGCGCGCAGTCATGCTTTTGTCCTTCGTCCGCCGGAGAGAGCCGGGAGCGTCCTCCGGTGCAATCCGCTAATGCAAATATTGCCTTACTTTAGGTATTCACAGCGCGCACTTTCAAGGGCGCGTCCTCTGATACACACAAGTGGTTGCGTGGTCAGCGTCGATTTGACACCAGATCGGGCATATTTGCATCGGTTTTGACCCGCGGCACCGGCATAACACGCTCCAGCGCCCGGGCGCACAAGGTTTTTGTGCATGCACCTGCAAGCGCTCTCGTATCGGCATTCGGTTACGTGCTACCCAAGCACGGAGGCAGCCCGGGGGGCAGCCGCCGCCAAACGCCCTTCTGGTGCGGACGGATAGGCGCTGCGGTTTCGCCTGTGGTGATCGGCGGATAAAATAGGGCCTTCCCCGCAAGGCCGGTAGGGATTGGGGATTTGGGCAATGGTCGTACGCGTCGAACTCGATGCCATCGATATGAAGATACTGCGCGAACTGCAGGACGACGGCCGAATCACGAATGTGGAGCTGGCCGAGAGGGTGGGGATCTCGGCTCCTCCGTGCCTGCGCCGCGTGCGCAAGCTCGAGGAGGCCGGCGTCATCAGAGGCTATCGTGCGCTTCTGAACGCGTCCGCGCTGGGATACGACCTCGTCGCCTTCTGCATGGTCGGCCTCAAGCACCAGTCCGATGCCAATCTGAAGGCGTTTGCCGCCCGCACCGCCTCGTGGCCGCTTGTTCGCGAGGCCTGGATGGTGTCCGGGGAATCGGATTTTCTGCTGCAGTGCGTGGCCGAAAACCTTGCGAGCTTTCAGGATTTCGTTATTGAAGAGCTGACCGCCACCGAGAATGTCGACACGGTGCGGACGATGCTGACGATCCGTCAAGTGAAGGACGCATGTCAGGTAGAAATCTGATGTGCAGGTCGGCCCGGCCGCCGAGCATCGCAACCAAACGCCCCGCGGACCGAATGAATTGAGCAATTACCAGGACGAGAGCGAGGGAACCCTGCCGATTCCGGCGACGCGGGACGGCCATACGACCCCCAAGCTTCCGCTTTCAGCCTTCATCATCTGCTTGAATGAGGAGGCCTATCTCGGCAAATGCATCGAGAGCCTCGAGCGGTGCGCGGAAATCGTGATCGTCGATTCCGGATCGACGGACGGCACCGCCGCTTTGGTTCAATCCTATATCGACGCGGGATGGCCCATTCGTTTCATGTACGAGCCGTGGCGCGGCTATGCCGGGCAGAAGCAGTTCGCGCTCGAGCAATGCAGCCAGCCCTGGTGCTTCAACATCGATGCGGACGAAAGATTGGACAAGGCGCTGCGGGAATTGCTGCCTGAGCTGCTCGCAGCATCGGCCGAAATCGTCGGCTGGCGCGTGGCGCGCCGTCCCTATCTGATCGGCTATGGCTACACCCCCGAAAACGTCCGCGAGCGGCGGAACTTGCGGCTGATCCGGCGCGGCAAGGGACGTTACGACCTTAGCCAGAAAGTCCATGAAGGCATCGTTCCCGAGGGAAACGTCGACAATGCCCGGACCGGCAGTCTCCTTCATTTCCGCCCGCTGGTCATGGACGAGCAGATCCTGAAGGAAAACAATTACTCGACGCTGAAAGCGGACCAGCAGGTCGAATCCGGAAAACGGCCGCGCTTCTACAAGCTCATCTTCACCCCGCCGATCTATTTTCTCAGGCTCTATTTCCGCAACGGTCTCTGGCGCTGCGGCCTGTCGGGCTTCATCGAGGCCATGACCGGGGCGGTCTATGCCTTCCTGACGGCGGCGAAGATCTACCAGCGGCACGCTCTGAAGGTGCGCCCGAATGTGGATGATGCGCTTTCGCACTGATCGATCAGGGGGTTCGGCATGAAGGTCATGCATATTCACTTCGGCACGGAGGGCGGTGCGGAGCGGTTCTTCGTCAATCTCGTCAATGCGCTGCATGAGAGGGGCGTCGAACAACGGGCACTGATCCGCCCGGGCCGCAGCTGGCGTAAGGACCTGGAGAACAGTGCTACGATCTATGAAGGGGTTTTTCGGCGCATTTCGCTTTCTCGCTTCCTCCTGAAATGGCGGATGAACCGGGTCCTTCGCGAGTTCGAGCCGGACGTCATAATGGCCTGGCAGTTGCGGGCGAGCCGCTTCATGCCGGCTCATGCCAAGGCATTTCGCATTTCCCGGCTGGGGGATTATCCCGAACATCTCGGCTACTATACCAATGTCGAGACACTCGTCTGCATCACACCGGATATGGCCGCCAAGGTTCGCGAACTTGGCTGGAAGCGCGACATCGAGGTGATCGCGAACTTCACCCGCGCAAAGCCTGCACCGCCCGTAGCGCGGGCCGACCTGCAGACACCGGCGGATGCCTTCGTTGTGGTCGGCATGGGCCGCTTCGTCAAACGCAAGGGTTTCGCAGGGCTCATCCGCGCCGTGAAGGAGGTGGACAACACCTATCTCTGGCTGGTCGGCGATGGTCCGGAACGAGAGCAGCTCGAGCAGCTGACCGACGAACTCGGGCTTCGCGATCGCGTCCGCTTCACCGGATGGCAGACCAACGCCTATGGTTTTCTCTCCGCCGGCGACGCCTTCGTCATCAATTCGTCGCACGAGCCTCTCGGCAATGTCTGCTTTGAAGGCTGGGGCGCCGGAAAGCCCACGATAGCCTCTCGCGCTGAGGGGCCATCCTGGGTGATGACGCATGAGAGCGATGCTCTCATGGTCGATCGCGGCGATGACGTGGGTCTTGCGGAGGCCATTCGCCGGCTACGCGACGATCCGGCACTTCGCGAGAGGCTGAGCGCCGGCGGCCGCGAAACCTTGCGCACGCGCTTCTCCGAAAAAGCGATCACCGACGCTTATCTCGACCTTTTCGACAGAGGTGTCGCAAAGCGATGAAAGTCACTCACTTTCATTTCGGCAAGGACGGCGGCGCCGAGCGTTTCTTCGTACACCTGGTCAATGCGCTTGCGGAACGCGGCGTCGAGCAGTCGGCGATCATCCGCCCCGGACGCGGCTGGCGGCGAGACATCGAAGGCGCCGCGACGATCCGGGAAAGCCATTTTCGCAACCTCTCGCTCGATCGGATCCTGCTGCCGCTGAAGGTGAAGCACATGGCGCGGCGCGAGAAGCCCGATGTCCTGATGGCTTGGGCGCCCCGGGCAAGCGAGTTGATGCCGAACTACAAAGGCGCACTCAAGATCTCGCGCCTCGGCGATTATCCGACACGGTTGAGCTATTTCAGAAACACCGACTGCATCGTGTGCAACACGCCGGGAATTGCCGAGCGCGTTCGAGGTCTCGGCTGGAAACGGGAGATAAGGGTCATCTCCAATTTCACCGGCACCGGGCGCGTCGAGGCGATAGACCGGGCAATGCTCGATACGCCAGCCGATGCGCCCGTCGTGATGTCCATGGGCCGCTTCGTCGAGCGGAAAGGATTTCATACGCTGATCGAAGCGGTCGCCAGACTGCCGGGGATCTATCTCTGGCTGCTTGGCGATGGAGAGGAGCGTGACAATCTGCACAAGCTCGCGACGGACCTAGGCGTTTCCAGCCGCGTTCGCTTTGCCGGCTGGCAGGAAGACACGAGGCCCTTCCTGGCTGCGGCCGATGTCTTCGTGATGTCGTCCAGCCACGAGCCGCTCGGCAACGTCATTCTCGAGTCATGGGCCCAGGGAACGCCAGTCGTATCGACCCATTCCGAGGGGCCGCAATGGTTCATGCGCGACGGCGAAAACGGCCTGATGGTCGATATCGGCGATGCCGAAGGTTTCGCCCGCGCCATCGAGCAGATCGTGGCCGACAATTCCCTGAGCACGCGCTTGGCCGAGCGCGGACACGAGACGCTTGTCGGTCAGTTCTCAAGGGAAGCGATCACTGACGCCTATCTGCAGCTGTTTGCCTCGAAGCCGTAGCCAGATCAGCGCATCAGGCTTTCGTAAACCGCTCCGATCGCGCGCGCTTCCTGCTCGATGGCGAAGTTTTCGGCGGTCCGTGCCAGGCCGTTGGCGCCGGCGGCGGCAAGCCGCGGCAGGTCGTCCATGAAGGCGGCTGCCGCATCGACCATCGCCTTGAGATCGTCGGCCGCGATGATGAGGCCGGTCTCTTCGGAACCGCTGGTTACCAGTTCCGAAAACGCGCCGACATCGGTTGCTACGACGGGGA
Source organism: Sinorhizobium sp. M4_45 (assembly GCF_002885915.1). NCBI lineage: Bacteria > Pseudomonadati > Pseudomonadota > Alphaproteobacteria > Hyphomicrobiales > Rhizobiaceae > Sinorhizobium > Sinorhizobium sp. M4_45. The sequence continues at coordinate 31,837 of NZ_NWVE01000012.1, read as the reverse complement.
CCCCGGTCGCCATTGCTTCGAGCGGCGTCAGGCCGAAGCCTTCCCAGCGTTGCGGGGCGATGAAGAGATCGAGGGCGCGGTACCAGTCGGGAATATTCGTGTGTTCGCCTACGAACAGGATCCGGTCGGCGAGACCGGCCTTGGCGACGCGTTCCTTCAGTTCCGACTCGAAGGCGAGGTGAGGGCCGGTGGCCCGCCCGGCAACGATAGCGCCCCAGCCCGGCCGGCAGGGCAGGAGGGCGATCATGCTGTCGACGAAGAGGTCGGTCCCCTTCTGATGTCGTACGCGCCCGAAGCATCCTACGAATTTCTTCGCGGGATCGAGGCCGAGTGCCTTCTTCGCCTCCGTCTTGTCGAAGGGTGGCTGAAAGCGCTTGGTGTCGATCCCGTGCAGGATGACGGTGTTCGGTACATCGAGATAGGCGGCCGTCCTGCCGCTGGTGGCGATAACCGCGTCCATCCGGCGGATGAGGAACTTGCTCCAGCCGGTATGCCGGCGTTGCGAAGCGGAGGTAAAGACGATCCGGATCTTCATGCGCAGCAGGTCGCGCAGAAGGATGGCCGGAAGCATTTCGACGTTTCGACGCGCGTGCCAAACGCGGCAGGGCCGGCCTTCGGGCCTCTTCCAGAGATGAATGAGATCGCGAAAGCGGACCGAAGGAAGGCTCTTGGGCAGGCCCGGCCCGAGAACCGCGATCTTCTGTCCAAGGGCACGCTGCACAGGCACCAGCTGAATGATTGTCGAGGTAACGCCGGACAGGCGCTGCTTGAAATTGGGCGCGATCACTTCGACGTCGCGGATATCGACCACCTGTGCGCTCTCCTTGCGCCTGCGACAATCAATTCAAGGGAGGAGGGGCGGCACGGGCCGGCGCGCCCCTAAAGGCAGGTCAGCCCCATTGAACGGCGAGAATCTCATATGCCTTGGACCCGCCGGGCGCATTGACTTCGATCGAGTCGCCGACTTCCTTGCCGATCAGCGCGCGGGCGATCGGAGAGGAGATGGAAATGCGTCCCTGTTTGACGTCGGCCTCCTGATCGCCGACGATCTGATAGGTCTTTTCTTCTTCCGTATCCTCGTCGACGAGCTTCACCCTGGCGCCGAACTTGATCTTCGATCCGGACATTTTCGAAAGATCGATGACTTCGGCGCGCGCGATCAGGTCTTCGAGTTCGGAAATTCTTCCCTCGTTATGGCTCTGGGCTTCCTTTGCCGCATGATATTCGGCGTTTTCCGACAAGTCGCCATGGGCGCGGGCCTCGGCGATCGCTTCGATGATGCGCGGCCGTTCTTCCTGCTGGCGCCAGCGCAGCTCCTCCTGCAGATTGACGAATCCACCCTGTGTCATGGGCACCTTGTCGACCATTTCATCATCCTTCATCAAACACGCGGCGCCGCCTTTCGGCGGCGCCAGCGCAAAAGAAAACGGCCTCCGGAGCGCAAGCACCGGAACCGTCCGAACAAACCGAACCGATCTTATAACAGAATCCGAAGTCCGAAAGCCAGATTTTTCGCGATCCTCGCGCCGCACGTCATATCGATCCGCGGCTTCCGGCGGGTTGGGGTAAAGGTGAGATTCTGCAGTCAAGCCTCTTTACCTCAACCGCGATTGAGGTCGTATCAGTGCCGGCTCCATACCAACCACACGGAGCCGAATCATGAGTTTAGTCGAAGAGGAATCACAAGTGGCCGATCCGGCGCCGCAGACGGAGATCGACGTGGAGGAGGGGAGCTGGAGCGAGCTCCTTCGGCCGCGCCACCTCGCCGCAACCGTGACGCTGTGCCTTGGCGTCGCGCTTTTTGCCTTCAACGAGTTCTTCGTCTCGACGGCGTTGCCGACAGCCGTCGCGGAATTTGGCGGAGCCGCCCTGTTGTCCTGGGCCTTCACGCTTTACCTCGTTTTCGCCATCGTCGGTGGCGCCTTGGCGGCAAGCCTGAAGGTCCGGTTCGGTGCGCGCAACACGCTGATCGTTGCCGCGCTCGTCTTCGCGACGGGCACGGCCATCGCGACGATGGCGAGCAGCATGCCGCAGGTTCTGGCCGGGAGGGTGCTCCAGGGCCTTGGGGAGGGTATCATTGCCGCCCTGTGCTACGCGCTGATACCGGAGCTCTTTCCACAGCGGCTGGTGCCCAAGATCTTCGGCGCAGAAGCGATCGTATGGGCTGCCGCCGCCTTCGGCGGGCCGCTGATATCCGGCCTGCTCACGGAATATTGGTCCTGGCGCGCCGCCTTCTTCGTCAACATACCGGCAGCCGCAATCTTCATAGCGCTCGTCGTCGCAATCCTTCGTCAGCCAAAACAAGGTCCAAGGGCGGCCGGACCGGTTCCCTTGCTGCGCCTTGTGGCGTTCGGCTTCGGCATAATGCTGATCTCGCTCTCGAATACGGCTGCCGACGGCTACAGGATGTCGGCGCTGCTGGCGGCGGCACTCGCGGTCTTCGTCGCGACCGTTCGCTTCGACCGCCGATCGCCGCAGTCCATCCTCCCCTTCGGCGCGTTTTCGTTCGACCGCCCGCTTGGAACGGGGCTTTGGGTCGTGTTGCTGATGCCTCTGGCACAGGCCTCGGGCTCCGTCTATCTCGTCTACACCCTGCAACATCTCTGGGGTTTCGGCCCGACCGCCGCCGGCTTCTCGAACGCCCTGATGGCCATATCCTGGAGCCTGACGGCAATCATCGTCGCGAGCCTTCGCTCTCACGAGACGCGCGTACGGCTGGTCTGGACCGGGCCGTTGTTCCTCTGCCTCGGCCTCGGCGGATTGACGCTCGCCGTCGGCTCCGGCGAATACGGCCTCGTCTTCGTCAGCCAGAGCGCGGTCGGAGCCGGTTTCGGCCTTTGCTGGGGAACGCTGAGCCAGCTGCTGATGAACGTCTCAACCATCGAGGAACGCGACAAGACCTCGGCGCTGCTGCCGACGCTGCAATCCGCCGGCTACGCGATCGGTGCGGCCGTTTTCGGAGCGGTCGCCAATGCCGGAGGATTCGCCGAAGGTGTCAGCGCTCGGGTGATTTCGACGGCAATGCTGGGCGTTTTCGCGCTCGGCTGCGTTCTCGCCGCCGCGTCGCTCTTCTTCGGGATCAGGACCCTGCGGCTGGCGCGATGCGAGGACAGGGCAGCCATCCGGTAGCGTTCACCGAGCGGCGGCCGGCGCAAGGCCGGCTTTGAACGGATGCGGGAACAGGCCGGGGCGGCGGCCGAGCAGGGCTTCCTGTTCGGCGGCGCGGCCCTGCGAAGGCGTGACCGTTGCAAGGAGCGCGCCTGCCTGCGAGCGTATCGCGACTTTCAGGGAACCATAATCCGCGTCGCGGCCGATCCTGTCGGCAATACGCTGGGCGTAATAGAGCGCCGATCCCTCATCGAAGTGAAGGATGCCCTCGTCATCGGTGAAACAATCGTCATCCCAATGGAGATCGAAGAAATATAGCTGCATGTCGTTGCCCCAACCATGCGCGTCACGGGTGATCCGTTTCCGCATGTCGGGGCATGGAACCATGCGGCAATGGAACGCAGCCTGAATCGGACGTTCAGGCTGCGTTCAGAAGCGTAAATCCGCAATGGTCAGGCTTCGAAGTAGCTCTGCAGCGGACGCACTTCGAGGTTGCCTGCCTTCAGTGCCTTGATCGCGAGTGCCGCGGCCTCGGCGCCGGCCATCGTCGTGTAATAGGGCACCTTCTGCATCAGCGTCGCACGGCGAAGCGATTTCGAGTCGGAGATCGCCTTGTTGCCGTCGGTCGTGTTGATCACGAGCTGGACCTGCCGGTTGCGGATGGCGTCCTCGACATGGGGCCGTCCTTCCAGGACCTTGTTGATCTTGGTTGCCACGATGCCCTGCTCGCCCAGGAAGCGCGCCGTGCCGCCGGTCGCCATGACCTTGAAGCCGATATCGGCGAGAATGCGGATCGCGGGCAGCACCCGTTTCTTGTCCTCGTCGCGAACCGAAACGAAAACCGTTCCGTCGCGCGGCAGGTCGACGCCGGCACCGAGCTGCGACTTGGCAAAGGCCAGGGCATAATCGGTGTCGAGGCCGATGACCTCGCCGGTCGAACGCATTTCCGGGCCAAGCAGCGTATCGACGCCCGGGAAGCGGGCGAAGGGGAAGACGGCCTCCTTGACGGCGATATGTTTCAGGTTGCGCGGATCCGGCTTCTTGCCATAGGCGGCGATCGCCTCGTCGAGCATTTCGCCGGCCATGACGCGGGCGGCGATCTTGGCGATCGGCGCGCCGATCGTCTTGGCGACGAAAGGAACGGTGCGTGAAGCGCGCGGGTTCACTTCGAGCACATAGATGGTGCCGTCCTTGATGGCGAACTGCACGTTCATCAGACCGCCGACATTCAGCGCCCTGGCGAGCGCCCCCGTCTGACGCTCCAGCTCGTCGACCATCTCCGTGCCGAGCGAATGCACCGGCAGCGAGCAGGCGGAGTCGCCCGAGTGGATGCCGGCTTCCTCGATATGCTCCATGATGCCCGAAACGAAGACATCCTTGCCGTCGCAAAGGCAATCGACGTCCACTTCGATCGCATTCGTCAGGTAGCTGTCGAAGAGGAGCGGGTTCTTGCCGAGCAGGGTGTTGATCTGGCCCGTCTTGTCGTTCGGATAGCGCTGCTTGATATCTTCAGGAACCAGCCCCGGAACGGTATCGAGCAGATAGCTCTGCAGCATGCTTTCCGAATGGATGATCTGCATGGCGCGACCGCCGAGAACATAGGACGGGCGCACGACCAGCGGGAAGCCGATTTCGCCGGCGACGAGGCGGGCCTGCTCGACGGAGTAGGCAATGCCGTTATTCGGCTGGTTGAGGTCGAGCTTCATCAGGAGCTTCTGAAAGCGATCACGGTCCTCGGCGAGGTCGATCGCGTCCGGCGCGGTGCCGAGGATCGGGATGCCGTTCTTTTCTAGCGCTTCGGCAAGCTTCAGCGGAGTCTGGCCGCCGAACTGGACGATGACGCCGTGCAAAGTGCCGTTTTCCTGTTCGGCACGCATGATCTCGATCACGTCCTCTGCCGTCAGGGGCTCGAAATAGAGCCGGTCGGAGGTGTCGTAATCTGTCGAAACCGTCTCCGGATTGCAGTTGATCATGATCGCTTCGTAGCCGGCGTCCTTCAGTGCGAAGGCGGCATGGCAGCAGCAGTAGTCGAATTCGATGCCCTGGCCGATCCGGTTGGGTCCGCCGCCGAGGATGACGACCTTTTTCCGATCGGAAACCTGCGCCTCCGACCGGGCGGCACCGACGAAAGGCGTCTCGTAGGTCGAATACATGTAGGCGGTCGGCGATGCGAACTCGGCCGCGCAGGTGTCGATGCGCTTGTAGACGGGGCGCACGTTCAGTGCGTTGCGAAGCTCTGCCACCTCTTTCGGACGCTTGCCGGTAAGCGTCGCGAGCCGGGCGTCGGAGAAGCCCATCGCTTTCAGCATGCGGAGGTTCTCGGCGTCGGTGGGCAGGCCGTGCTCGCGGATGCGCGCCTCCATGTCTACGATCGCCTTGAACTGGGCAATGAACCAGGGGTCGATCTTGCAGGCTTCATGCACTTCGGCTTCGCTCATGCCGAGACGCAGCGCCTGGGCGACCATGCGCAGGCGGTCCGGCGTCGGCGTGCCGAGCGCAGCGCGGATGGCATTGCGGCCGTCGCCGTTGTCGTCGAAATCGGGAACCTCGATCTCGTCGAGTCCGGTCAGCCCGGTCTCAAGTCCGCGCAGCGCCTTCTGCAGCGATTCGGCGAAGGTCCGGCCGATCGCCATGACTTCGCCCACCGACTTCATTGCGGTCGTGAGCGTCGGCTCGGCTCCCGGGAATTTCTCGAAGGCGAAGCGGGGGATCTTGGTGACGACGTAGTCGATCGACGGTTCGAAGGATGCGGGCGTCGCGCCGCCGGTGATGTCGTTCTCGAGCTCGTCGAGCGTATAGCCGACGGCGAGCTTGGCGGCGATCTTGGCGATCGGGAAGCCGGTGGCCTTCGATGCGAGTGCGGAGGAGCGCGAGACCCGCGGGTTCATCTCGATGACGACGAGGCGGCCATTTTCAGGGTTGACGGCGAACTGCACGTTCGAGCCCCCCGTTTCGACGCCGATCTCGCGCAGCACCGCGATCGAGGCGTTGCGCATGATCTGATATTCCTTGTCGGTCAAGGTCAGCGCCGGCGCAACGGTGATCGAATCGCCCGTGTGGACCCCCATCGGATCGATGTTCTCGATCGAGCAGATGATGATGCAGTTGTCCGCCTTGTCGCGGACGACCTCCATTTCATATTCCTTCCAGCCGAGGACCGATTCCTCGATCAGGACTTCCGTCGTCGGCGACGCGTCGAGACCGCTGCCCACGATCTCGAAGAACTCCGAACGGTTATAGGCGATGCCGCCGCCGGTGCCGCCGAGCGTGAAGGACGGCCGGATGATCGCGGGGAGGCCGACATCGTCGAGCGCCTGTGCGGCGATCGCCATGGCATGGTTCACATAGCGCTGCTTGCGATCGCCTTCGCCCAGGTTCCACTGGTTTTCGAGTTCGTCCAGCGCCTTGTCGAGTTCGTCACCGGAAAGCTTCGCCTTGAGGGCCGAGCGCTCCGCCTCGTGTGACTTGCGGTCGTGGTCCTTGATGTCCGTGGCGTTCGCCAGCCGCGACTTGGGCGTCTCCAGGCCGATATGCGCCATGGCCTCGCGGAACAGGGCACGGTCTTCCGCCTTGTCGATCGCCTCGGGCTTCGCACCGATCATCTCGACATTGTAGCGGTCGAGCACGCCCATGCGGCGCAGCGACAGGGCCGTGTTGAGCGCCGTCTGTCCGCCCATGGTCGGCAGCAGGGCGTCCGGGCGCTCCTTGGCGATGATCTTGGCGACGACCTCGGGCGTAATCGGCTCGACATAGGTCGCGTCCGCCAGGCCCGGATCGGTCATGATCGTCGCCGGATTGGAGTTGACCAGGATGACGCGGTAGCCTTCCTCCTTCAACGCCTTGCACGCCTGGGTGCCGGAGTAGTCGAATTCGCATGCCTGACCGATGACGATCGGCCCCGCGCCGATGATGAGGATCGATTTGATATCTTGGCGCTTCGGCATGGGCAATCATCCGTTTCTAGCTGCGCGAAAAACCGGCCAGGTTGGGAGGTCACCGGCCGGGTCGCGCATTGATGGTCTTTTCAGGCTAGAAGCGGCTTATAGGCAAATGTTTTCGCCAGCGGAACCCCGAAAATTCGGGAATCGACAAGAAAGCGAAGATATTTGTTCCGCCTCTCGAACCAACGGTTCTCCTATGGAATCGCTACTGCTGCGCCACCCGCTTGGCGGACGGGATCACCAATACCTTCACCTCGCCGGCAGCGGCGGGATTTGAAATGACATCAGGCGCCTCATCGAGCGATATGCGTCGTGAAATCAACGGGTCGATCTCGATCGCGCCTGTCGCAACCAGGTCGGCCGCGCGGCTGTGGACGAAGGGATTGATAAAGGAACCAAGCACGCGGAGCTCGCGGAAAAGAATGTCGAACGGTTCGATTTCGACCTTTTCGCCTTGCGGCAGCACGCCGAGGATCACGACCGTACCGCCCGCTTTGGCGAGGCGCGTCGACTGCTGCACCGTTTCCGCGACCCCGGCGCACTCGATGACGACGTCGACCCCTCCGGGGACGAGACCTGCCGGACCCGCGATCGCCTCGATGATGTCGCCGGCCGACGGGTCGACCGATGCGGTGGCGCCGAGATTTTCGGCCAGACGACGCTTCGCTGCCTGGCGTGTCGACAGAATGACCGTCGTGGCGCCGGCGAGCCTCGCGAGCTGCACCGTCAGCAGGCCGATCACGCCGCCGCCCAGGATCGCCACCGTCGAGCCCGCTTTGATGCCCGAAAGATCGACACCGTGCAGGCAGCAGGCGAGAGGCTCGCAGAAAGCGCCGTGCACGGGATCGAGAGTAAGCGGAATTTCGAACGCCTGCTTGCGCGGCACCAGGACGTATTCGGCGAAGCCGCCGTCGCGATGGATGCCGATCGCGCGCAGGTTCCGGCAGAGATTGACCCGGCCCGCCTGGCACTGGGGGCAGCGACCGCAGGAGATGTTGGGATCTCCGGTAATCCTCGCACCCGGTGCGATGTCTCGAACGCCGCTCCCGGCTTCAACGACGATGCCGCAGAATTCGTGGCCGAGCGTTACCGGCGGCGTCGACGGAAATTCTCCATGAAGAAGATGACGATCGGTTCCGCAGATGCCGCAGGCTTCCACTTTGACGAGCAGATCGTCAGGCCCGGGCACGGGAATCTCGACGTTCCGAACGGAGATATTGCCCACCGACTCCAGACGCACTGCCTTCATCTGTTCCTCCCGTCGCTTGCTTTCCATTGGAGCCGAACACGGCGCGAGCGTCAATCCTGCGGCCCTTGCCCTTTGCGCCGGCAGCTCCGCTCGACAAAACGATGCGTCGGATGCAACCGGGTGACGGCGATTGCGTTTTACAAGGATCGCCGCCCCGGCTTATAAAATCACTCAGCGCGCTAAAGTAGAGGCGACGCCTTCTGGAGGACAGATCATGGAATGGAAGGGCCGCCGCCAGTCCGGAAACATCGAGGATCAACGCGGGGCCGGCCCCCGGGGAGGCGGTCCTTTCGGTCGTGGCGGTGGATTCCGCCTGCCCGGTGGTGGCGGCGGAATGCGTCGCGCCGGTGGCGGCATGAGCTTCGGCACGCTCATCTTCCTCGTCATTCTCTATTTCGTCCTGAAGGCGATGGGCATCGACATGCTCCAGGTGCTCGAGGGTGGGGGCCCGGCGAACATGCCGGGCTTCGAGCAGAGCGACGGCTCCGGGGCGCCGCAGGGCACGGCCGAGGAAGAAGAGATGAAGGCCTTCATGGCCACGGTTCTTGCCGAAACGGAGGACACCTGGAACGGCATCTTCCAGGCAAGCGGCGAGCAATATGAAGAACCGAGGCTGGTGCTGTTCAGCGGCTCGGTCCGCTCGGCCTGCGGCTTTGCCTCGTCCGCCTCGGGTCCCTTCTATTGCCCCGGCGACCGCAAGGTCTATCTCGATATGAGCTTCTTCGACGAGCTGGCCCAGAAGTTCGAGGCCTCCGGCGACTTTGCCCAGGCCTATGTGCTTGCGCATGAAGTCGGCCATCATGTCCAGAACCTGATCGGCGTATTGCCCAAGTTCAATGAAATGCGGCAACGCATGAGCGAGGCCGAAGCGAACCAGATGTCGGTCCGGGTCGAACTGCAGGCGGACTGCTTCGCCGGAATCTGGGGCAAGTACACCGAGCAGAAGGGGCTGCTGGAGCGTGGCGATCTGGAGGAGGCGCTGAACGCTGCGACCCAGATCGGCGACGACACGCTGCAGAAGCGCATGCAGGGCTATGTCGTCCCGGAAAGTTTCAATCACGGCACGTCCGAGCAGCGGATGCGGTGGTTCCAGCGGGGCTTCGACAGCGGCAAGATGTCGGATTGCGACACCTTCTCCGGCGCTATCTGATCACAATGCCGGACCGGGCTGCCCGGTCCGGCGTTCCTTCGTCATCTCTGCCGCTCGCTGTCCATGTGCACGAGCTGTGCTTCCGGATAACGCGCCCCGGCGGCGGCGCCTTTCGGCACGGCGCTTTCGATCGCAGACATGTCGTCAGCGTCCAGTCGGACCGCCTGCGCGCCAAGTGCTTCGGCGAGACGGTCCCGCCGGCGCGCACCGACGAGCGGCACGATATCGTGACCTTGAGCGGCGACCCAGGCGATGGCGATCTGGGCGACGGTAACGCCTTTGGCCTCGGCGATGCGTCTGAGCGCCTCGACCAAGGCGAGGTTTCGCTCGACATTTCCTTCCTGAAACCGGGGGCTCATCGCTCGGAAGTCGCCGCCCTTTGCGGCATCTTTCTGCCAGTGGCCGCTGATCAGCCCGCGCGACAGCACACCGTAGGCCGTGACGGCGATGCCGAGTTCGCGGCAGACCGGCAGGATCTCGTCCTCGATGCCGCGCGAAACCAGCGAATATTCGATCTGGAGGTCTGAGATCGGGTGAACGGCTGCCGCCCGCCTTATCGTGTCCGGGCCGACTTCGGAGAGACCGATATGGCGCACATAGCCTGCCTTTACCATGTCGGCAATGGCACCGATCGTCTCCTCTATCGGCACGTTCGGATCGAGACGGGAGGGGCGATAGACGTCGATATATTCGACACCGAGGCGCTGCAGCGTATAGGCGAGAAAGTTGCGTACAGCGTTCGGTCGTGCATCGTAACCGAGCCATGCGCCGGCCGGATCCCGCAATGCGCCGAACTTGACGCTCAACTGCACCTGGTCTCGATTGCGTCCCTTCAGCGCCTCGCCGATCAGGATCTCGTTGTGCCCCATGCCGTAAAAGTCGCCGGTGTCGAGCAGGGTGATTCCCGCATCGAGGGCAGCATGAATGGTGGCGATGCTTTCCGCGCGATCGGACGGACCGTACATGCCCGACATTCCCATGCAGCCAAGCCCGATTGCCGAGACATTCGGACCGGAATTCCCGAGCGAAACCATATGCATCTCGTTTCTCCTTTGATGAGGCCGTCCCGCGGCCGCTTGCGTCGATGCAATGTTTACTTCGGAAGGCAGTGTGCGATAATCACCCACAAGCCAAACGACTTGTTCTGAATTTTGCACAATGCATGATCTGCCGCTTGCCGATCTCGACGCCTTTGCAGCGGTTGCACGCGACCGCAGCTTTCGTACGGCCGCCCGCAAGCGCGGCGTTTCCGCTTCGGCGCTCAGCGAAGCCCTGCGACGGCTGGAGGCGAGACTCGGCGTCAGATTGCTCAACCGCACGACGCGCAGCGTCACGCCGACGGAAGCGGGCAAGCGCTTGCTCGAGCGGCTGTCGCCGGCGCTCGGGGAGATTGCCGGAGCGCTCGATCAGGTGGCGAGCGAGCGCGACAGTCCGGCAGGTACATTGCGGTTGAACGTTCCGACCATCGTCGCAAGGGTCATCCTGCCGCCGCTCGTCGGCCGATTCATGAAAGCGCATCCGGCGATCACCTTGGAGGTCACCGCCGAGGATGGCTTCATCGATGTGCTTGCCGCGGGCTTCGATGCCGGCGTGCGCTACGAGGAACGCGTCGAGAAGGACATGATCGCAATTCCCATCGGTCCGCGCGTGCAGCGCTACATCACCGCGGCCGCTCCGGACTATCTCGCCCGTCACGGCGAACCGCGGCATCCGCGCGATCTTCTCGACCACGCGACCATCCGCCACCGATTCCAGAACGGCGTTTCGCTGCCGTGGGAATTTGGCGAGGGAGAAATGGCGATGAATATTGCGCCGCCGCCGGCAGTGCTCGCCAACTCGGTCGACCTCGAGCTCGGCGCGGCCGTCGACGGCCTGGGGGTGATACGTACCTTCGAGGAGTTCCTGATGCCGCAGATCGAGGCCGGGAGACTGGTTCGCATACTCGCAGCATGGGAGACCAGCTTTCCCGGGCCGTTCCTTTACTATGCCGGTCGCCGGCACCTGCCGGTGCCCGTGCGCGCCTTCGTGGACTTCCTGAAGTCGGAGCAGCGGCATGCGGGGCAATGATGCACGCGGAGGCTATACGAGCTATCAGCACAACCGATCGGTACCATCTTAAACTTTGACATGTTCACGTATTGTTTCGGATCAGGCAAGCCGTTACACCTATTCTGGTAACGTCGTTCACGTTCTGTCTCCGCTCCGGCGGAAAGCGGGGAGGGAGCTTCATGCTCGACAAGAAATTCGTGAGACGCGGCCTGTTCCTGGTCTTCCTCATCCTCTTCCTCGACATCATGGGTATCGCAATCATCGTCCCGGTGTTGCCGACCTATCTGGAGGAGCTGACGGGCGCGGATGTCGGCGAGGCCGCTATCGACGGCGGGTGGCTGTTGCTCGTCTATTCGGCGATGCAATTTCTCTTCGCACCGCTTATCGGGAATCTGAGCGATCGATTCGGGCGTCGGCCGGTCCTGCTCGCCTCAGTGCTGACATTCGCTGTCGACAACCTGATCTGTGCGCTTGCTACCAGTTATTGGATGCTCTTCATCGGACGCAGCCTAGCCGGCATCAGCGGCGCGAGCTTCGGCACCGCATCCGCCTACATTGCCGATGTCAGCGACGATGAGAACCGCGCCAAGAATTTCGGGCTGATCGGCATTGCCTTCGGCACCGGTTTTGCGCTCGGCCCGGTCATCGGAGGTTTCCTTGGCGAATTGGGCCCGAGAGTGCCCTTTTATGGTGCTGCAGCGCTCTCCTTCGTCAATTTCATCATGGGGGTCTTTCTCCTGCCGGAAACGCTCGCCCCGGCCAACCGGCGCCGCTTCGAATGGCATCGGGCCAATCCGCTCGGCGCGCTCAAGCAGATGCGTCGTTATCCGGGGATCGGCTGGGTAGGCCTCGTCTTCTTCCTCTACTGGCTGGCTCACGCCGTCTACCCGGCCGTCTGGTCCTTCGTTGCTTCCTATCGCTACGGGTGGAGCGAAGGCCAGATCGGACTTTCGCTGGGGATCTTCGGCGTCGGCGGCGCAATCGTGATGGCGCTGGTGCTCCCCCGCGTCGTGCCCGCACTGGGAGAAAGGCGCACGGCAGCACTCGGGCTCACTTTCACAGCCCTCGGGATGGCCGGCTATGCGGCCGCCTGGGAAGGCTGGATGGTCTATGCGGTGATCGTCGCGACGGCGCTCGAAAGCCTCGCCGACCCGCCGCTCCGCAGCATAGCCTCCGTCCATGTCCCGCCTTCGGCACAGGGCGAGCTGCAAGGCGCGCTCACCAGCATATCCAGCATCACCACGATCCTCGGGCCTCTGATGTTCACGCAAATTTTCGCCTTTTTCACCGACCCTGCAGCCGCCTATCGCTTTTCAGGCGCCCCCTATGCCCTGGCAGGCTGTTTGATCGTCGCCGCGCTGGTGATTTTCCTTGCCAAGGTCCGCGCCGGCCGGGGAAATGTCATCCGGGATGCCGTTCCGAGCGTGACGGAGGCATAGCGGTCCGTGGCTTCCCTGCCTCCAGATTGATCAATATTCTTGATCGATCGATGAAAAATCGAGCAGTTCGGCCTTTACCGCTGGCGCAAGCCCTGGTGGTGCTCTAATTCGTTCTCTCTTCTTCATTTTTCCCTTTGCCCATTGCCGGTGCAGAGCCAGGATTCCTCATGCTGACCGCGACCAAAGACCTCGTGCTTGCGCAGAGCGACAATTCATGGCCCACGCATTTTCGCGCGAGCCTCTATCTTGGCGTGCCGTTTATCGGCGCCCAGCTCGCCCAGTTGGCGATCAATACGACGGACGTGCTCATGGTCGGCCAGCTGGGCGCCACCCAGCTGGCGTCGATCATCCTCGCGACGCAGGTCTTCTTCACGGTTTTCATCTTCGGCAGCGGATTTGCCAATGCGGTGGTTCCCATGGTCGCTCAGGCGCAGGGCCGGGGCGATCAGGTCTCCGTGCGGCGCTCGGTACGCATGGGCATGTGGGTGGTGCTGCTTTACGGCGTGCTGACTGCGCCGGTCCTCTGGATGGCCGAGCCGATCCTTCTCTTTGCCGGGCAGAAACCCGAAGTTGCTGCGCTTGCGGGAGAATACCTGCGTATCGCCCAATGGGCGATCTTCCCCAGCCTCATTTTCATGGTCCTCAGGGCATTTTTGAGCGGGCTCGAGCGGGCAGGGGTGATCCTCTACGTGACCCTCGTGACCTTGGTTCTGAATGCCGCGCTTTGCTATGTTCTGATTTTTGGCCATTTCGGTTTTCCGGAGCTGGGCATCTTCGGAGCGGCCGTCGCCGCTCTCGGCGTGGCCCTGCTCGGTGCGGCCCTGACGATAGGCTATATCCGCCGGCAGCCGGAACTGCATCGCTACGAGCTGTTCGTCCGCTTCTGGCGGCCGGATTGGCCGGCTTTCGGAGAGGTGGTCTATCTCGGCATTCCGATCTCCGTGACGATTCTCGCGGAAGTCAGCCTGTTTACCGTGGCTTCGCTGCTCATGGGCACGATCGGAACCATCGAACTGGCTGCCCACGGCATAGCACTCCAGTTCGCGTCCATCGCTTTCATGATTCCGCTTGGGCTGGCGCAGGCCGGAACGGTTCGCATAGGATTGGCGTATGGCAGCGGCGACATGGTAGGCGTGAAGCGTGCCGCAATCGCCGTGCTGACGCTCGGCGTCGGCTTTGCTGCCGTCGGCAGCACGATTTTCGCCCTGTTTCCGCGCGAGCTTGCCGGTCTCTACCTCGATACGAGGCGGCCCGATGCAGCCGAGGTTCTCGCCTTTGCAGGACCGCTGATCGTCATCGCCGGTGCCTTCCAGCTCGTCGACGGCCTGCAGGCCATTGCCGCCGGCATGTTGCGCGGCCTCAAGGACACGACCATACCGATGATCCTGGCGATGATCGCCTATTGGCCGATCGGGTTTTTCTGCGCCTGGGCGTTTGCCTTTCCGCTTGGTTTCGGCGGCGTCGGCGTCTGGTTCGGCTTCGTCCTCGGTCTTGCGTCTGCGGCGCTGTTGCTCAACTGGCGCTTCTTCCGTCTCCTCCGCAGGGTGAGCGTGGCCCCGGCCGGCTAAGGCCTGTCGAGATCGGATACAAGCGGCGTCTTGTTCGATTACCTCATTCCTGTGCTTGTCACAGGTATCCAGCCAGAAAGGCAGGGCATTTGCGCAAAGAAAAAGCCGGACGGGCAGGGGAGACCGTCCGGCTTGTAGAAGCGATCGCATCAGGGGAAGAATGGGATCGCTTGTGAAACTTCCGGCGAGAAGTTTCCTGGAGGCATTGGTTTCAACTGTGGCAAGCCACGATATTAGAATTCGTCATTTGCGCCTGCGTCTATCGACCAGCGGCAACAGCACGGTCGCGCGGTCACGGTCCTCGTCTCGCAGCGCATGGATCGTCGCAACGACCATCGCGAAGAACATCGCCATCGAAAATAGAGCAAGTCCCATGGCCGTCTCCTTTCGTGGTTTTAAACGGCATGTACTGAAAAAAGTTCCCGTCGACTTGGTTCCACACTATGACTTGCGATGTGAAACCCTCTTGAACGTTGCATTCATCTAGCATTCACCATTTTGCCGCCGCTGTTTCCGGGGGAACAGGAAGCAAGGATCGTACAACCCTTGCGGTCCGCGGCCGTCCGTGACAAAAGGCTTCACCAAACGGAAACAGGCGCGATGACCACGGCTTTCTATCCCGGCTCCTTCGATCCGATCACCAACGGGCATCTCGATGTACTCGTCCAGGCATTGAACGTCGCAGCCAAGGTCATCGTCGCGATCGGCGTTCATCCCGGTAAGGCGCCGCTTTTCACCTTCGACGAAAGGGCGGATCTCATTCGGGCCGCGCTTGAGGAGACGTTGCCGGAGAGGGCAGCCGACATCTCCGTCGTCTCTTTCGACAATCTCGTGGTCGATGCCGCCCGCAAGCACGGCGCAAGGCTGCTGGTCCGGGGGCTCCGCGATGGAACGGACCTGGACTACGAGATGCAGATGGCGGGCATGAACCGGCAGATGGCCCCTGACATTCAGACCCTGTTCCTGCCGGCAGGTACCGCCTCACGGCCCATTACGGCCACATTGGTTCGGCAGATCGCGGCTATGGGCGGTGACGTCAGCGCTTTCGTCCCTGGGGCGGTTCACCAGGCGCTGCAGGCAAAGCGCAAATAAAGCTTTACATCACGCAAGGAGTCCCAATGAAGATTCTCCAATTCGCTTTTGCCGGAGCCTTGGCGCTCGCAACCTTCACGGGAGGTGCGCTGGCGCAGTCCGGCGAAAACATTCTGACGGTTCAGCTCAAGGATGGTCCGGTGGTCATCGAACTGCGTCCGGATATCGCACCGAAGCACGTCCAGCAGATCAAGGAACTGGCCGCGGCGGGCGAATATGACAATGTCGCCTTTCATCGCGTCATCAAGGGCTTCATGGCCCAGACCGGCGACGTCGAGTTCGGCGACGTGAAGGACGGCTACCAGCCCGATCGCGCCGGAACCGGCGGCTCGTCCAAGCCCAACCTTCCGGCCGAGTTCTCCGACGTTCCCTTCGAGCGCGGCACGGTCGGTATGGCCCGCGCCCAGGATCCAAACAGTGCCAACTCGCAGTTCTTCATCATGTTCGCACCGGGCGATTTCCTCAACGGCCAATACACGGTCGTCGGCAAGGTGGTCGAAGGCATGGAGAATGTCGACAAGATCAAGCTCGGCGATGACGCCAATAATGGTGCCGTTGCCGATCCAGATCGCATGATCAGCGTTAAGGTCGGCAGGTAAGACTGAAACAGAAGGAGAAGAATCATGGCCGAGATCAAGGATCCGGAAAATACGATCATCATGGAAACCACAAAGGGCAGGGTGGTGATCGAGCTGCGGCCGGACGTGGCTCCGGGCCATGTCGCCCGCATCAAGGAACTGACGCGTGAAGGCGCCTATGACGGGGTGGTCTTTCACCGCGTGATCGAGGATTTCATGGCCCAGACCGGTGACGTGCAATACGGCAAGACCGGCGGCGAGCAATTCAACCCGTCCCGCGCGGGCATGGGCGGCTCCTCGAAGCCGGATCTGAAGGCCGAATTCTCCGACGTTTCACATGTGCGCGGAACGTGCTCCATGGCGCGCAGCCAGATGCCGAACTCGGCCAATTCCCAGTTCTTCATCTGCTTCACCGACGCTCCCTGGCTCAACAAGCAGTATTCCGTCTGGGGCCAGGTCGTCGAAGGAATGGAGAATATCGACAACATCAAGCGCGGCGAACCGGTCCGCGATCCGGATACCATTGTTTCGATGCGGGTTGCCGCCGACGCCTGATCTGCGCTACTGCATGTTTCCTTGGATCGTCCCCGATCCAAGGACGTAACATGCAGCGGTTCGACGTGCTGCGGCGATCTTTGCGCGTCTCGTCAGACGCGCGGCGCTGTAGCGCACTGACCTGCCCGCCCCGATCGCGCGCGAGCCGCCGGGGCGGGTTTGCTTTTAATTGATACCATAGATGCGCGTAGACCTGTTCGATTTCGACCTGCCGGAAAATTCCATTGCGCTGAGGCCCGCAAGCCCGCGCGACAGCGCCCGCATGCTCATCGTTCGCCCCGACGGCGAACCGGTTCTCGAAGATCGCGGCGTCCTTGATCTGCCGTCATTCCTGCGGCCGGGCGATGCGCTGGTTTTCAACGACACCAAGGTCATACCGGCGCAGCTCGAAGGCGTCCGCTACCGGGGTGAGGACATAAGCACGCCCGTGTCGCTGACGCTGCATATGCGGGTCGCGCCCAGTCGCTGGAAAGCTTTCGCCCGTCCGGCCCGCAGATTGAAGCCGGGTGACCGGATCAGCTTCGGTCATGGCGGCAATGCCTGCCTGCTCGGATCGCTGGAGGCCGTGGTCGAGGAGAAAGGCGATGCCGGCGAGGTGACGCTTCGCTTCGATCTCTCGGGCCCCTCGCTCGATGAGGCGATCATGGCCGTCGGACACATTCCCCTGCCGCCTTACATCGCATCCAAGCGTGCCGACGATGCACGGGACCGGACCGACTACCAGACGGTCTATGCGCGCGAGGAAGGGGCGGTAGCCGCGCCGACTGCGGGGCTGCACTTTACCGACCGGCTTTTCGCCAGCCTGGACGAGGCCGGGATCGAACGGTATTTCGTCACACTGCATGTAGGTGCGGGAACCTTCCTCCCGGTCAAGGCAGACGATACCGCCGACCACGTGATGCACGAGGAAATCGGTCACGTCGATCCGGTGACCGCTGCGAAGCTCAATGCCGTGCGCGAACGCGGCGGCCGCATCGTCTGTGTCGGCACGACATCGCTTCGGCTGATCGAGAGCGCAGCCGCCGAAGACGGAAGCATCCGTCCCTGGTCGGGCGCAACCGGGATTTTCATAACGCCGGGTTATCGCTTCCGCGCGGTTGATATGCTGATAACCAATTTCCACCTGCCGAGATCGACCCTGTTCATGCTCGTCTCGGCCTTTGCGGGGCTCGAGACGATGCACGCCGCCTATGCGCATGCGATCGCAACGGGGTACCGATTCTATTCCTATGGCGATTCGAGCCTGCTCTTCCGGAAAGATTAGATGACCGAAGCGTTTCAATTCAAACTGCTTGCCAACGACGGCAATGCGCGCCGTGGCGAAGTCGTGACCCCTCGCGGGACGATCCGTACGCCTGCCTTCATGCCGGTCGGAACCGTCGGCACCGTCAAGGCGATGTATCTCGACCAGGTGCGCGATCTGGGCGCCGATATCATTCTGGGCAATACCTATCACCTGATGCTGCGCCCGGGCGCCGAACGGGTCGCCAGGCTTGGCGGACTGCACAAGTTCATCCGCTGGGAGCGGCCGATCCTGACCGACAGCGGCGGCTTCCAGGTCATGTCGCTGTCAAGCCTGCGCAAGCTCAACGAACAGGGCGTTACCTTCAAGAGCCATGTCGACGGCGCGCTCTATCATATGTCGCCCGAACGTTCGATCGAGATCCAGGGCCTGCTCGGCAGTGACATTCAGATGCAGCTCGACGAATGCGTGGCGCTGCCGGCGGAACCCGACGAGATCGAGCGCGCGATGGAAATGTCGCTGCGCTGGGCAGAGCGCTGCAAGGTCGCCTTCGGCGATCAGCCGGGAAAGGCGATGTTCGGCATCGTACAGGGCGGCGATATTCCCAGGCTGCGCGAACGCTCGGCCCTGGCCCTCAGGGATCTAGGCCTCAAGGGCTATGCCGTCGGGGGGCTGGCCGTTGGTGAGCCGCAGGAGGTCATGCTCGGCATGCTCGACGTGACCTGCCCCGTCCTGCCGGCCGACAAGCCGCGCTATCTGATGGGCGTCGGGACGCCGGACGATATCCTGAAGTCGGTCGCGCATGGGATCGACATGTTCGACTGCGTCATGCCGACCCGCTCCGGACGCCATGGGCTTGCCTTCACGCGCTACGGCCGCATCAATCTGCGCAATGCACGACATGCGGAAGACACGCGCCCGCTCGACGAACAGTCTTCCTGTCCGGCGACTCGCGACTATTCGCGCGCCTACCTGCACCACCTGATCCGTTCAAACGAATCGCTCGGTGGCATGCTGCTCAGCTGGAGCAATCTGGCCTATTATCAGGAGTTGATGGCCGGCATCCGCAAGGCGATCGAAGAAGGGCGCTATACCGATTTCATGGCGGAGACCATGGAAGGCTGGCAGCGCGGCGATCTGCCACCGGTGTGATCTTCGCGTGGCCCGCCGGTAACTGCGATCTGCGCGCCCGAAAGTTTGGCTCCCCCTGAACGAGGCCGTCACCGACGGCCTTCCACCGACAGAAACGAAATGGACCCGCCGGCGGCGATGGTTTCATTTCGACAACCCGAAGCTATCAGAACCGATTTTGGAAGGTGGAATCGGAAATTCCGATAGCACAATTCTAATAAATGGGTTTGCGGACGGCGTCCGTTTGTAGAACTATCCCAGCAAAAAAACGTCTAGGACGTTGTTGACCGTTCAACGGGGGGTAGGAGAAAACATGAAAAGAATTGCTGCTATAGCATCGGCGTCTCTGTTTATATTTTGCAGCTCGGCAGTGGCGGGCCCTACGCTTGATCGCGTCAACGAGAGAAAAGAGATGGTCGTCGCCACCAATGTCGGCTGGCCACCGCAGGGTTTCCTCGATGAAAACAACGTCCTTGTCGGCTTTGACATTGATGTCGCCAAGGAAATCGGCAACCGGTTGGGCGTGAGCGTGCGTTTCGAAACTCCGGAATGGGCAACCATGACCGGGGGGCACTGGCAGGGACGTTTCGATCTCGGGGTCGGTTCCGTCGCTCCGACCAAGGCGCGCGCAGAGGTCATCGATTTCGCCGGAATCTACTATTACAGCCCTTATGTCTACGTCGTTCATGCCGAAAGCGGCATTCAATCGGAAGAAGATCTGAATGGCAAGGTTATCGGCGTCGAGACAGGCACGGCGTCCGAAGACTTCATCAACCGTCGCCTGGAGATCGATGCGCCGGGCTTGCCACCGGTTCAATATAATCTCGAACCGGGCGAGGTGCGCACGTTTCCCGATTCCATGATGCCCTTCGACGACCTGCGTCTTGGCAACGGTGTTCGGTTGGACGCGGTCATCGCCCCCGAGCAGACCGCAAAAAATGCAGTCAGAAACGACTATCCCGTCCGTATCCTCGAGGATGTCTATCCCTTTCGGTCGCCCGCGGTCGTCATTGCCGATAAAGGCGACCCGGAATGGACTGCCAAAATAGGTGAAATCATCAAAGCGATGAAGGCAGACGGCACACTCGGAAAACTGACGACCAAGTGGTACGGCGCCGACTACAGCAAGGACTGACAACATCACGGAGGTGCTGAAGCCACGACCAGAGCATCCGGTCTTCCAGGATCGGATGCTCTGGTTCTTCCCGTGTCAGGGAAAGGCCGCCCGGCCGTCCATGGGAGCCTGGCCAATCCCCGAACGATGCGTTTCGGATCTGGAAGTCAGTCGATCGCGTCGTAGCAGTTTCCCGCCGGACGTGCTTGCTTCAATGCAACCTCTCCTCCTTCGCCATCTCTGTGCTTGTCACAGAGAGATGAGAGCAGCGCCGCGTCTGCGGCGCGGGAAACGTTCTTTCAGCCCAAGGACTTGGTCTGGCTGGATTCCTGTGACAAGCACAGGAATGAGGGACCGAGATGTGCGGCCACTACATCGAAGCGAAGCGGGACGCTGTATACGGGCGGGAGCTTCCGCGCCGCCTTACTATCTTTACGGTTCCTGAAACGCGCCGAGGGACCGCACCCTCTCTACCCTCATCTCTGTGCCTGTCACAGAGATCCAGCAGCGCCGCGTCTGCGGCGCGGGAAACGTTCTTTCAGGCCTTGGTCTGGCTGGATTCCTGTGACAAGCACAGGAATGAGGAGATCAAACAAAACAAACCGCTGCGGGAATCCCGAATCTAAACTGGCCTTTGTTAGAGCACTTGCTAGAAAGGTGTGGCGGTTCTCTGCCCGAAAGCGCGTAGTTTCAGAGGGCTATAGCGTCTCACTGTTTCAATGCCACAGTAAAACGCTATAGAAGGGGGACTTTGACGATGTCGCTTGATCATCAAGGGCATATGGACGCCATTTAATCTGTTTATTCAGCGATCGTAGAGGCGCCGGTGTTTCATGATCGCTCGCCACTCCGCGAATACTCCGCTATCGACTCTGCGTGGTGATTCCGAGCGAATTGCTGCGGGCACCGCAGCATGAGGTGAAACTTTTTCCGGATCCGCAAGGGCACGGATCCTTGCTCCTGCGCTGCAATCGGCCGATCAGGGGCAGCATGATCGCCGACGGGACCAGTGCCGCCAACAGGATCGTCAGCTTGGACGCAATGCCGGGTATGACGAGGCGGCGGCCTGCTTTGTAGCCGCGCCAGGCCTTTTCAGCGACATAGCCCGATTCGAGCTTGGGCAGGATCTTGAACAGCGCGACGCGATTGGCGCCGGAGGTTGCCAGAAATTCCGTCGCGACCGGCCCTGGTGCCACGCATGTGACGGTCACGCCGGTGCGACGCAGTTCCTGATGCAGCGCTTCCGAAAAGGAGCGGACGAAACCTTTGCTGGCATAGTAGAGCGCCATATACGGACCCGGCGTGAAGCTTGCGACCGAACCGAGATTGATGACGCCGCCGCGACCGCGCGCGACCATTGCCGGCAGGAAACGCAGGGTGAGTTCGGTAAGGGCGCGGATGTTGAGGTCGACGAGGCCGAGCTGTTCATCGAGCGGCAGTACCGTCGCCCCTCCGCGCAATCCATAACCGGCGCTGTTGACGAGTACGTCGCAGAACAGGCCGTTTGCGGACAGGAAGTTCTCGAGACCGAGCGTCGCATCATCAGCCAGGAAATCCAGCGGGACCGTGAACGCCTCGCCTCCGGCCTTCCGGATACCGTCGGCGGCGGCCGCCAGTGATTCGGCCGAACGCGCTACCATTACGACCGGCGTGCCATCCCTCGCGGCCACTTCGGCGATTGCCTTGCCGATTCCCCGCGATGCACCGACGATGACTACGGCCGGACGACTTTGACCGCCCGAAGTCATCGCGCTGCCCCGGAACCTGCCGCAGCGGTCACGTCGCGCCCAAATGCAAGCCCCTCCAGCTCGGCGGTGATTTCGCCGTTCAATATCCTCTCGAACCGCTCGAGGGCGCGCGCGACGTTGGCGCCGTCCATGACCCGGTGGTCATAATGGATACGCACCGTGACCGAGCCATCCTTGTCGATCGGGCCGTAATTCAGAAGTGAGGTCAAAGGCGTGAGAGGGTTGAGCGATTCTGCGCCGAGGCCCGAATAGACCGACAGCTGAAATGTACCGAAACGGCGCGCCCTTTGCCGGCCGATATTCAAACCGAGCCACATTAGAAGCCATCTGACAGGGCCGGGGAGGCGGGCGATCTTCAAGGCGCGCCGGAATTCCTTGACCTCCAGCACGGGGCTGGTTCGCGCCGTCTGCATCAAGGAGCCCAGCTCCGTGATCGAACGGCGCTCCGGATTCTTGATCGTCGTCAGAAGCACGACTCGTTCGCCCTCGTACTCCCTTTCATGCGCGATGGAAGCGATGCTTCCCGGATACTCGTAGAGCTGCGGTCTGGGAAACTTGACGTAAGCGCGCCGCAACTCGGGCGTCTCCTGCGCGAGAAGGGCGTATCCTTTGAGGAAGAGCGCCGTCCAGGATGGCCTGCTTTCAAGCGATGTTCTGGCCTTGAGCAACGGCCCGAGATTCATCCGCCGCTGCACGCTCACCCGCGGCACCTTCATCGAAAATCGCATGAGATCCCCGACCAGGCGCCGAGACGCTGAAAGCTTGAGGGCTCGGCCTCGCATCATGCACCTCTAGTAAATGTACGGAATGATCCGCTTGGTGTCCGCCATGTAGTCGCGATACTCAGAGCCGAACATTTCCATCATCATGCGTTCCTCCTTGTCCACCCTCAGAAGAAAGAGGACCGCGAAACCGGCAAGACCCGCCAGCCCTGCGACCCAGTTCGGCAGAAGAAACGCCTGGCCGACGCCCATCAGCAGGAACGAAGTATACATGGGATGGCGGACCAGGGCGTAAGGACCGCGGCGAATCAGTTCGTGCTTGTCGCGAATCTCGAGCGTGATCGACCAGTTGCGCCCGAGTTCCTTGTGGGTTCTGCGAAAGACCCACATGGCCAGACAGAAAATAGCGGCACCGACCACGACGGCCCAGAGCCGGGCAGGGTGGTCGGCTCCTTCCGGGATGCCGGTTGCGACATAAAAAGCGGGAATGATCGCGAGGCCGAGCAGGGCTGCCGCCAGCCCCAGCATCTCGGAGGTTGAGCGGCGATGGCTGACGACTCGCACGCGCTTGGCCCGGCGTTCATAAGGGCGGCGAATGAAGTACCAGGCAACGATTCCGAGCACCCAGGCGATCTCGCCGATGGAGGATACCGACATGTCTAGTTCCCCAAATCCTTAGCATGCGCCTGGCGTCAACGATCGGGCGGGAACCTTCTTCAGCCGATGCTTCGCAGCGTGATTCTATGTCGAACGGTGACGGCTGGATCGCGAGCTCTGTGCCCGTCGCCTCTCAACCTCCGTTCATCTCCCGAAGCCTTGTAATGAATTCCTGCGGTCGAAGCCAGATGCCGGGCGTCTTATAGCCCATGGAGCGGGCGATTTCGGCCACGAAGGCGTTGCAGTTGTAGAGCGACGCGTGCCAGACCTTCGACTTGGCTTTCAGTTTGTCGATGAAAGCCACGACCTTCTTGTATTCCGCCTCCGTCAGCATGACGCGCCAGCTTGCCGAGCGGTATTCTTCCTCGAGGTCACCGTCGCTCGCGCCGGTTTCGGCGGGAACGGGCACAAAATGGCCGAGGACATACGGCGTCGGATCGAGCGTGGCGGGTGCAAGGCCGGCAACCTGACGCTGAACGACCGCGCCAGACTTGTTCGTGCGCCCGTAGATGACGTAGGTGTGGCCATAGCTCAGCGCGTAGCGGGAGCGAAATTCGATGAAATAACCCTGCTCTCGCGCTTGAGATTCAAGCTTCGCCGGCGCATTCAGGCTGCTGGAAACGTAGCGCGGTTCGGGATTTTTGTCTTGTGTCTGGCATGCTGCTGCTGCCAGTGCGACCAAGATCACAAAGGATATGCGGCCTCGTGCAAGCGTCATCACACCACTTAGATTGTCTTCCGAGTTCTGACAATCCAGACCTCGGGCCGGCTTGCTGGAGTTCTTGACACGTACTATGCCGTCAGTCTCACAGCCGGTCTAACCCTGAATAACGCGCCGTGGGAGAGCGCTCGTTGAGCTCTCCCACGGCGCAAAGTCACTGTTACTTGTATACCGGCGCCGGCTCTACCGTATCGACGGCAGCAGGCGGCGGGGCCTTACCCTTACCTTTGCCGATCGTATCACACGCGGTGAGGCCGGCAACGGAAAGCAACGCAATCATCACAACTAGAATTCGGCTCATCAAGTAGTCCTTTCCTCAATAGTCGGAATGGGTTATCGAAGGCAACACTTCAAGTAATAGTGGCGATTTGCGCCGGGGCCTAGTGCAGAAAGGACACAGTTGATAACCGCTTTATGGTTACCGGGTTATCAACCGCGTCGGAACACACGGGGCTTAGTCATTTATACCGAAATGTAACGGAAAACGCCATCATATGATCAGCACGGTCGTACCCACCGGGGTACGGCTGTAGAGATCGACGATGTCGTCGTTCGTCAAGCGAATGCACCCGCTCGATACGGCCTGCCCGATCGTCCAGGGCTCGTTCGTCCCGTGCAGCCGGAACATAGTGTCGTTTCCGCCCTGGTAAAGATAGAGGGCCGCGGCCCCAAGCGGGTTATGCAACCCGCCGCTCACGCCGCCGGCATATTGTGCCAGATGCGGCTTGCGGCGAATCATGTTTGCAGTCGGCGTCCACGAGGGCCACTCCGCCTTGCGGCCGATTTTCGCCCGGCCTTTGAGAGTGCGGCCTTCCTCACCTACGCCGATCCCGTAGCGAATCGCCGAACCGCCACCCTGAACATAATAGAGATAGCGTTCTCCCGTATTGACAACGATCGTTCCGGGCGCTTCGCCGCCATAATAGGCGACCTCCTGCCTGCGGTATCGTGGGTCTATACGGGTCCTGGCCGTTTGCGGGCTGTCGGCTGGTCGCAACGAACTGCAACCGGAGGCCAATAGAGCCAGGCTACCCAGCACGAGTACCCGGCGCGTAATGCGATCGTTCTCCATTCTCACCTGCTGAGTAAATTGTGAGTCCCTACGATTTCGTGTTTAACACCCAAGCGCGTGTCGGCCAAGCCTTGCAACGGTTACGACCGCAAGGATGAAACCTCTTGCGACCGGAACCGGCGTCTGATCGACTGGTTCGGGGAAGCAGCGGAGACAAGGAGCGGCACGATGAAACTCGGCCTGGAAGGAAAAATCGCAATCGTGACCGGCGCGGGTTCCGGCATCGGCGCCGCCGTTTCCAGGCAACTTGGCGGCGAGGGTGCGGAAGTGATCGTCGCCGACCGCGACGCCGACGCGGCGCGCAGCGTCGCGGCCGAGATTCGCTCAGCCGGGGGTAGGGCGCGAGATTTCACCGTCGACGTCACCGACGCGGGGGCGGTGGAGAAAATGGTCGCCTTCGCCGTGCGGGAATGCGGCGGATTGCATCTGGCGGTCAACAACGCAGGCATAGAGGGGCCGCGCAAAGCGACCGCGGACTACCCGCTCGAAGATTGGCGCAGGCTGATAGAAGTCAACCTGAACGGCGTCTTCTACTGTATGAAATACCAGATCGCCGCCATGCTCGCAAAGGGCGGGGGCGCCATCGTCAATATGTCCTCGATTCTCGGCGCGGTCGCCTTGCCCACCGCGTCTGCCTACACCGCCGCCAAGCACGGGGTGGTGGGGCTCACCAAAGCTGCCGGGATCGAATATGCAAGAATGGGGATTCGCGTCAACGCGGTCGGCCCCGGCTGGATCGAAACGCCGCTTCTGTCGGGACATTCGGAATTGGCGAAGACACGACGCCTGGAAGCGCTGCAGCCGCTCGGCCGGCGGGGAAAACCGGAGGAAGTTGCGGCTCTCGTCTGTTTCCTGCTGTCGGAGCAGGCGAGCTTCATCACCGGCAGCTATCATCCGGTCGACGGTGCTTTTACGGCACATTAGAGCACTTCCGGGATAGCGGCATTCCGTCCGGAAGTGCATGGTTTCAAAATGTTGGACCGCGGCACGACGCAAGTCCCGGTCAGATCCGGCGTCTCTCTGCCACGAGAAGCACCGCCAGAACGAAACAAAGCAGGCCAAGGGACGATGGCAGCCCCTGATGTCCGATCACTTGCATCGCCAGTCCGGTCGCGGGCGAGCCCACGATGCCGCCGATGCCCCATACGAAGGCGAAGGCCGCGTTGCCGGCGATCAGGGCCTGGCCGGTGAAACGTTCGCCGAGCTGGATCAGCGACATTGTGTAGATTCCGAACGAGGCTCCGCCCCAGACGAAAAAGAGCGGCCAGATGAGCCATGATTCGAAGATCGCCGGCAGCAGCAGGCAGCCACCCAGTGAAGCCAGGGCGCAGAGCATCATCGTCCGCAGCGACCCGAACCGTTCGGCCACCCGCCCGAGCAATATCTGCAGCACGGCATTGCCTGCGATGAAACAGGTGATGAGCGAGGCGATGCGCCCTTCTGTGCTGCCGAGCGCCGCTCCATAGACCGCGAACAGGGAAAGCAGGGTCTGCTCCAAGGCGGCTGCGGCGAAAACCGCGAACAAGAGGAGCGGCGCCAGTGCGAAGAAGCCTCCGACCGATGTCGCTTCGCCTTCATGTGGCATCTTCGGCAGGTGCGGCACGACCGCAAGCACGATCAGCCCGCAGAGAAGGAAGGCCACGATGCCGACCATGAAGGGCGGCCACCCTTGCGTGCCGACAAGACCGAGCGAGAGCGGGCCGATAGCGAAGCCGCCCGAGACGATCGACGAATAGAGGCCCATGATGCGGCCGCGCCGCCGCGCGGGCGTGATCGAGAGCAGCCAGGTCTCGCTGATCACGTAAAGCGGATTGGCGAAAAAGCCGAGCAGGAAACGCAGCGGCATCCAGATCCAGACCTCCCGCGACCAGCCGATTGCGAGCAGCGTGAGCGCGGCCAGGCCCGAACACAGGATCGCAAGCCGCGCCCCGCCAATGCGCCGCACCAGTGCCGGTATGAAGAGGGCGGATACGATGAAACCCAGCGGGGTCATCGCCGCGGACAAGCCGATCAGGCCGGGCGTCGTCCCCCGCCGCTCCAGGATGAAGCTGAGCAGGGGATAGGTAAGCCCCTGTGCCACGGCGAACACCGTGACGGTCGCGATGATGCCGGCCATGGCGGCCCATGGGATCCGCTCGTGGAGCGATAATGTCGTGCTTTCAGTCGTCATGCAGACTACGCCTATACTTGCCAGAAGGGCTTGGCGATCTCCGCCTCGGCCTCGAGCCGCGTCAGACCGATGTCGCAGATCAGATGCGGATCGTCCTTCAACTTTTGCTCAAGTTCGCAGCGAAAGCGCTTTCGCTCCTCCCACGTCGCGACAATGCTTCGAAGGGTCGCGAGGCGGCAACGCGGCATTTCCGTCATAACGGAGGGAATATCGTTCATGGCAACCTCCATACGTTTGAGGGGCAGAGCCCTCGACCTGGGGAGGACGAATTCTGCAGGATACGAAAAGCGTCGTAATTAAGCTCCTCCAAAAAGTTCTCAAAAACTTCCAAACGCACTATAGATGCGCCTATGCAGCGATCGCGCATCGTCTTTGGTCCATTCGTCCTTGACCCGGGTGCGGGAACGCTCGTCCGGAACGATGATCCCGTCGCCGTCGGCTATCGCGGGCTGAAGCTGCTTGAGGCGCTCGCCGGACGGCCGGGCGAAATCCTGGGAAAAGCCGAGTTGATGGATGCGGCGTGGCCGGGCAGGGCGGTCGAGGAAGGCAACCTCACCGTCCAGATCGCGCAGCTGCGGAAAATGCTTGGTGCGCCCCCCGACGGCGGAGAATGGATCGCCACGGTTCCGCGGGTCGGCTACCGCTTCACTGGCCCTGTCGAACAGGTCGGTGGCGCGAAGCGAAATCCACTGGCGCTGCCCAACGAACCATCGATCGCCGTGTAGCCTTTCGTTAATTTCAGCAGCGATCCGGAGCAGGAATCCTTCGTTGATGGGTTGACCGAAGACCTGATCACCGACCTGTCCAGGATCTCCGGCCTTTTCGTCATCGCGCGCAACTCGGCCTTCGCCTTCAAAGGAAAGGCGAGGGACGTGCGCGAGATCGCTGCGGACCTTGGCGTGCGGTATCTGCTGGAGGGTAGCGCACGACGCGCCGCAGGGCGCGTGCGCATCAACGCACAGCTGGTCGATGCGGTGAGCGGCAATCATCTATGGGCGGAACGCTTCGACCGCAGCCTCGAAGATATCTTTGCAGTTCAGGACGAGGTCACCGGCAAGATCGTGGAGGCGTTGCTCGGCCGGCTGCGCCCACAGCCGCCGCGCAATCGCCCCAAGAATCTCGAGGCCTACGATCTCTGCGTGCGGGCGCGCAAGCTGATCGATGATTCGCCTCAGACGGCGCGGGAAGCGCATCTGATGCTCACGCGCGCGATTTCGCTTGATCCGGAATATGCCGAGGCCAATCGCTGGCTTGCCATGAACCACTGGATGAGATGGGTGCATTGGGGCGAACCGGTCGAGCCGAACCGTAGCATTGCTTTGGAACTGGCACGCAAAGCCGTGGCGATCGATCCGAACGATGCCGGCTGCCATTGGGTGCTGGCCAACCTGCTTGCATATGAGCGCAGCTTCGCCGAGGCGGATGCGGAATTCGCCAAGGCGATCGAGCTCGACCCGAATGAGGCCGATACCTGGGCGACTTTATCCGACATAGCGGTCTTGGCCGGGCGGGTGGATGAGGGCCTTGAGCACATCCGCAAGGCGTTCCGGCTGAACCCGTTTCCGGCAAGCTGGTACTATCTGACGCTCGGCCAGGCCCAATATGCCGCCGGCGAATACGAAGCCGCCGTCGAGACACTGCGGAGGGACGAGACGTATCG
The DNA here is from genome assembly GCF_002885915.1 of Sinorhizobium sp. M4_45. NCBI lineage: Bacteria > Pseudomonadati > Pseudomonadota > Alphaproteobacteria > Hyphomicrobiales > Rhizobiaceae > Sinorhizobium > Sinorhizobium sp. M4_45. The sequence goes on along the minus strand of NZ_NWVE01000012.1, from coordinate 2,870 downwards.
CACCAGCTCGCGACGTTTCCTGGCGGCAAGCCTTGCCCAACTGGGCCGGCTCGACGAGGCGCGCGCTGAGGTCGAGCTGTTCCTCGTCGCCAACCCGCATTTTACAACGCGACACTGGGCGAGTACGGAGCCGTTCCGCGACCCTGTGACGCTTGCGCATTTCGTTGACGGCTACCGCAAGGCGGGCCTACCGGAGTGACGCGCATCCATCGTCCGTTCGCGGGGCTAATCCTCGAAGCGACTCGTTTCATCACGATCCCGCTCGTATCGTCTCTTGAGGGGAAACGGCGGCAGCCAGGATTCGCGACGGACGGTCCAGCTTTCGTAGGTTGGCATCAATTGATCCGGGGCATCCAGGGATCCCAGGTTCACCTCGATTTCGTCTCCGGTGCGTGCGAAGACGATCGAGCCGCAACGGGGACAGAAATGCCGACCGACGTAATCGCGTGTCTCGCCATCGACCGTCACAGAATCCTCAGGGAAAATGGCGGACGCGTGAAAAAGGGCCCCGTGATGCTTGCGGCAGTCGAGACAATGGCAGAGACCGACTCGGTATGGTCGTCCCGACGCCACAAATCGCAAGTTGCCGCACAGGCAACCGCCTGTGAATCGGTCCATACCGTGTCTCCTTTAAATCAAGCGGTTCAGCGTTGACGTTGTCCGGCACCCCGAGAGGTGCGGCTTGTCGCATGTCTATCGGGTAGAATGTGACGGGCTGGTCCGGGTTGCAAGAGCCGGGCCGGGTGAGGGGCTTTCTTTCCTTTGCTTAGCTTTTCGGGGTTTCAATCTCCGCGCTCTTGGGAGATCGTTCCGGATAAATTCAAACGACCGGATTCGCCAGGAGCGCGCCCAATGCTTCCGGAAATTAAGCTCGTTGCGGACGTGGACGTAGTGGCTATGTCGCCACTGGTTCGCGGCATGGTCATGGCCATCTCCTATGCCGAGACCGAAGGCGGCATCGGTCTGACTGCGTCCGGTGCGATGAACCGCAAGTTTGTGCACTGGGCCGCTGTTCACTTCGATTGGCCCGGCAACACGCCGGAGGATCTATACAGCGTCAACAAGGTTCTGAACGAAGCTGACATGCCGCCGCTTTCGGTGGTCCACGACATGCTCAAGCACCTAAGGCTTGTGCGGCGAAAAAAAGACCGACTGCTTCCCACCAAACGCGGTCGGGATTTTCTTGCAAGACCCCAAACCTTCTTCGATCAGATCGCGACGGATTATCTTTATGCCTATATCGACTACGGGCAGACACGGGACGATGTGCGTGTGCGGATGCGGTGGTGGCACGTCTTTCTCAATCTTATCAATATCAAGGCGAGAAAGGGCTGTTCGCTGGACGACCTGGTGAGCGAGTTATACCCGAGGCAGTCGTACTCGCTGGCGCAAGCAGAAATGATTATCCAAGCTACGACGATCAGAGGGGAGTTCCGCTACGACATTATTCGGCCCCTGTGCTGGCTGGGATTGCTGCAGGAAGAGCGCGAAGGGCTAGATTTTCTGCAGGACGGTACCTATTACAAAACACCTCTATGGACAGCCTGTTTAGAGTTGGAATCCGATACGGAAGCCGAGATCACTGTCTCTTGAGGCACGTGCAAAGATGTCCAAGAGGCAAGCCATTGTTTTTATTGCCATGTAGCACTTGGAAATAGAATGTACCGCTTGTTGGCGTTCTCGACGGCGCCTTTCTGCCAAGGTGAATTCGGATCGCAAAACCAGCTCCTGGCGCCGAGTCCATCTTCCAAAGCCCTGAAGCCGCGAAACTCGGTACCGCGGTCGAAAGTGAAGCTCTGCCGAGCAAAGGCGGGCAGCGGTGCAAGGGCATCGACGATCTTGCCGATGAGCGGTTGCGAGTGGCGGCTGCCATTCTTGATCATCACCGTGTAGCGGCTCTTGCGCTCGACCAGCGAGGTGACATTGGCGTTCCCGAGCGCGCGCTGGAAGATCAGGAGATCGCCCTCCCAATGGCCGAACTGCGAACGATCGGCAATAAAATCAGGACGTTGACCGATCCGGCAGTCAAACGGGATCAAGCCGTCACGGGGCTTGCGGGCGCGGCGTGGGCGGCGCTTGCGGCGGCCTTCCGGCAAATGCCGATAGAGCTCCAGCGCATAATCTTCCTTGCCATAAATAAAGCGATAGATCGTCTCGGTGCAGACACGGACGGCGCTTACGCCATCGGCAAGCAGGCGACCGGCGATCTGCTCCGGCGACCAAAGCGCCTTCAGTTGCTCGATGACAAGTTCGCGTAATTGCGGGTGGCGCCTGAGCTTGCCAAGCCGTTGCCGACGCTCCTTCGAGATGTCGTTGGCGATGCCGCCGTAATAGCCGCTGTATTCCGGAAACTCGGCGTCATGAAAGCTATTGCGCTTCAGCTCACGATAAATCGTTGATCGATGCCGACCGAGTTGGCGGGCGATCTCACCGACAGGAACCTTGCGTTCCATGAGCTGATGCAAACGTCGGCGATCGGAAAGGGTGAGCTGCGAATAGCAGAGCGACATCCAAAAATCTCCAAGAGGCAAGCCATTGTTTTTCTTGCCATGTCGCACTTGGAAATAGAATGTACCCGGCTACATGCATTGTCACAGCTATTTAAAGATGAGACAAAGTAGTCAACTTAGAAACGCGACAACATCCTATCCATTACTACTGCATTTGCAAGTTGCTATATTTACAAAGTACGGAGACGCAAGCCGCCGGCCGGGTGGAGCTGGTCAGGGTTGCGCAGCCCGGTCGGCGGCGGATGGCTTGAGGTGCAAGATAAACTTTAGCTTTGACACGCCGGTCACTCCGCCGCTTTCAGCTGCGCGAGGGCTTGCTGGCGCTTTGCGATGACCACCGGATCCTTGGTAAAATCCGTC
>NZ_NWVE01000011.1:0-232216 GCF_002885915.1 Sinorhizobium sp. M4_45 | reverse complement strand
ACGTGCCGAAGATCGTCGACTGGTACATGGAGGGCAAGATCGAGATCGATCCGATGATCACCCACACCATGCCGCTCGAGGACATCAACAAGGGGTTCGAGCTCATGCATTCCGGCGAGAGCATTCGGAGCGTGGTCCTCTATTGAGCGCGAAGATGGAACTCGTAACGCAAAGCCAATGTTTCGGCGGAACCCAGTCCGTGTACCGCCACGCCTCCGAGGTTTGCGGTGTCGAGATGACATTCGGCCTCTACATGCCGCCGCAGGCGCGGACGCGTTCGGTGCCGTTGTTGTGGTATCTCTCGGGCCTGACATGCACGCATGAGAATGCCATGATCAAGGCGGGTCTGCAGCGGCACGCGGCCGAGCAGGGGCTGGCGCTGGTTTTCCCCGACACGTCGCCGCGCGGCGAGGGCGTGGCCGACGACGAGGCCTACGATCTCGGTCAGGGTGCGGGCTTCTATGTCAATGCGACGCAGAAGCCCTGGTCGCCGCACTATCGCATGTATGATTACATCGTCACCGAATTGCCCGCTCTTCTGCAGGATCAGTTGCCGCTGAACGGGGTCAACGGGATCACCGGGCATTCGATGGGCGGCCACGGCGCGCTGACGATCGCCTTCCGCAACCCGGAACTGTTCCGCTCCGTTTCGGCCTTTGCGCCGATCGTCAATCCGACCCGGTCGGACTGGGGGCGCAAGCAGTTCTCCGCGTATCTGGGCGACGACGAGGCCGACTGGGGCAGCTATGACGCCTGCCTGCTTCTCGGCGAACTCGGCTGGCATGGCGATATCCTGATCGATCAGGGCGCGGCGGATCAGTTTCTGGACGAGCTGCAGCCCGAGGCGATGGCCCGCTTGCTGGCGGAGCGGCGGCAGGCCGGCGTCGTCCGGCTGCAGGCGGGTTACGATCACAGCTATTATTTCGTGGCGAGCTTCGGCGAGGACCACGTGCGCTGGCATGCAGAGCGGCTGAACGCCGCGTAAGGGAGAGGAAAGAATGGCTTTTAGACTTGGTACCCTACTGACCGCTTTCGTCCTGTTCGGTGGAATTCTTGGCGCTGCTGCGCCGGCTCTTGCTCTGGATCCTTCGGTCGGAGATCCCGGTGCAGGCGAGAAAGTCTTCCGCAAGTGTCAGGCCTGTCACGCCGTCGGTCCGGATGCCAAGTCGAAGACCGGACCCTTGCTGAACGGGATAATCGGCCGGTCGGCCGGCCAAGCCGAAGGCTACGCCTACTCGCCGGCGATGAGCAAGGCGGCGGAGGCAGGGCTTACCTGGACGCCGGAGAAGATCGCTGAGTTTCTGACCAGTCCGAAGGGCTTCCTACCCGGCACCAAGATGACCTTTGCGGGTCTGCGCAAGGATCAGGAGCGCGCCGATATAATCGCGTATCTGGCAACCTTTCCCTGACCGAAGAGGAGGAAGCGAAAACAAGGACAGAAGCAAGTTACCCCTGAAGCAGACGGAGCTTTCTCCAGCGGCAGGGGCAGAGTCGCAAGCCGATACCGGGAGATGAGGAGACCGCGAGGTTTTCCCGGAGCGAGCGGGTTCAACGGCCCTATCGGCAGCACCCAAGAGGAGGATGAAATGAAACGACTTCTTACAATGCTTGCCATTATGTCGATAGGCGGCGGTGCACAGGTCGCTTTCGCCAACGATGATTTGCAGAAGCTCATCGATGACCCCAATCAATGGGCTATCCAGACCGGCGACTATGCCAACCTGCGCTACTCCAAGCTCGACCAGATCAACAAGGACAACGTAGGCAAACTTCAGGTTGCCTGGACCTTCTCTACCGGCGTTCTGCGTGGTCACGAAGGTTCGCCGCTCGTCATCGGCGACCTGATGTACGTCCATACGCCGTTCCCGAACACGGTCTACGCGCTGGATCTCAGCAAGGATGGCCAGATCGTCTGGAAGTACGAGCCGAAGCAGGATCCGAACGTGATCCCGGTGATGTGTTGTGATACCGTCAATCGCGGCGTGGCTTATGCGGATAACAAGATCTTCCTGCATCAGGCCGATACGACGGTCGTGGCACTCGACGCCAAGACCGGCAAGGTCATCTGGAGCGTCAAGAACGGCGATGCCACCAAGGGCGAGACGAATACCGCCACCGTCATGCCGGTGAAGGACAAGATTCTCGTCGGCATATCCGGCGGCGAGTTCGGCGTCCGCGGTCACGTGACGGCCTACGCGATCGCAGACGGGAAACTCCTGTGGCGCGGTTATTCCATGGGGCCCGACAGCGATACGCTGATCGATCCTGAAAAGACCACCCATCTGGGCAAGCCGGTCGGCAAGGACTCCGGCCTCACCACCTGGGAAGGCGATCAGTGGAAGATCGGCGGCGGCACGACGTGGGGTTGGTACTCGTACGATCCGGAAGAAAATCTGGTATATTACGGAACCGGCAACCCTTCGACCTGGAACCCGACCCAGCGGCCGGGCGACAATCGGTGGTCGATGACCATTTTTGCGCGCGATGTCGATACCGGCATGGCCAAATGGCTCTACCAGATGACGCCCCATGACGAATGGGACTATGACGGCGTCAACGAGATGATCCTGACCGAACAGCAGATCGACGGCAAGGACCGCAAGCTGCTGACCCACTTCGACCGGAACGGCTTCGGCTATACGATGGACCGCGTCACCGGCGAGCTGCTCGTGGCCGAGAAATACGACCCCACGGTCAACTGGGCAACTGAAGTGGTCATGGATCCGAATTCCGACAAATACGGTCGGCCTCAGGTCGTGGCACAGTATTCGACGGAGCAAAACGGCGAAGACACCAACACCACCGGCGTTTGCCCGGCGGCACTCGGCACCAAGGACCAGCAGCCTGCGGCCTATTCGCCGAAGACCGAGCTGTTCTATGTGCCGACCAACCACGTCTGCATGGACTACGAGCCGTTCCGGGTAAGCTACACCGCCGGCCAGCCCTATGTCGGGGCCACGCTGTCGATGTACCCGCCGAAGGACAGCCACGGCGGCATGGGCAATTTCATTGCCTGGGACAACAAGGAAGGCAAGATCAAGTGGTCTCTGCCGGAGCCGTTCTCGGTCTGGTCCGGCGCTCTGGCAACAGCCGGCGACGTGGTCTTCTACGGAACGCTCGAGGGCTATCTGAAGGCGGTCGACGCGGCAACCGGCAAGGAGCTCTATCGCTTCAAGACGCCTTCCGGGGTGATCGGCAACGTGATGACCTATGCCCGTGAAGGCAAACAGTACGTGGCCGTGCTCTCGGGTGTCGGCGGCTGGGCCGGTATCGGTCTGGCAGCGGGCCTGACCAACCCGACTGAAGGTCTCGGAGCCGTCGGCGGCTACTCTGCCCTCAGCAACTACACCGCACTCGGCGGCACGCTTACCGTGTTCAAGCTGCCGGAATAAGAGGCAATCTTCGCCCGGGAGTTGGCGCGGGCTCACAAGCCCGCGCCAACTCATATCAGCCCCCAAAAGGACGCAAGATGACCAGATCAAGACCAGCCATACCGATGATCCTCGCCTTTTTGACGTTTATGGCGAGCGCCGCAGGCGCAGAAGATGCGCCAAAGGACAACATCACCGCTGTGCGCGACGAAAACGGGCGCTACTACACCGCTGACGACGTTCCCACTTTCAAGATCGCCGAGGACGGCACGGTCGACTGGCTTACCTATTCGGGCTTTCGCCGCTATCACTCGGAATGTCACGTCTGTCATGGCCCTGAGGGCGAGGGGTCGAGCTATGCGCCGGCCTTGAAGACCTCCGCGATAAACATGGACTACTACGATTTCGTCGATGTCGTCACGAATGGGCGCAAGAAGGTGAACGCTGCCGAGAACTCGGTGATGCCTGCCTTCGGCGAGAACGTCAACGTGATGTGTTATCTCGACGACATCTACGTCTATCTGAAAGCGCGCGGAGCCGATGCGCTGCCGCGGGGACGTCCGGCCAAGAAGGAAGCGAAATCCGATGCGATCAAGGAAGCTGAAACGGCTTGTCTCGGTCACGAGTAGCCTCCTGGCAGGCGCCGGCGCTCTGTTGCTGGCGGTCGCCGGCTCTCAGCCGGCGGTAGCCCAGACATCGGACCTGGTGTCGAAGACGGCTTTTCGAGTCTGTGCCGATCCGGCCAATCTGCCGATGTCCGATCGTTCGGGTAAGGGATACGAGAACAGGATCGCCGAACTGATGGCATCCAAGCTCGGGCTGCCGGTGGAGTACACCTGGTTTCCGATGGCGACCGGCTTCGTGCGCAAGACCCTGCAGGCCAATGCCTGCGATGTGGTCATCGGTTTCGCCCAGGGCGACGAGCTGGTCCTGAACACCAACCATTACTATACCTCGTCCTATGTGCTGATCGTTGCGTCGGAGGGTCCGCTGGGCGGCGTCACGACGCTTGCCGACCCGCTTCTCAAGGACAAGCGGATCGGTATCGTCGCGGGAACGCCGCCGGCGACCCATATGGCGAGAAACGGACTGCTGCCCAAGGCGAAGGGGTATCATCTGATGGTCGACCGGCGTTATGAGGATCCCGCCGACGACATGCTCGCCGACCTGGAATCCGGCGCCCTCGACGCAGCCATCCTCTGGGGGCCGATCGGCGGGCCGCTCGTCAAGGCAAGTCATCCGAAGCTGAAGGCGACTCCGCTCCTGTCGGAGACCACGCCGCCAAGGCTCTTCTACCGCATCACCATGGGCGTGCGGCAAGGCGAGAAGGTCTGGGAGCGCAAGCTCAATTCCCTCATTCGTCGCAATCAGTCCGAGATCAACGCGATCCTCGCCGAGGCCGGCGTGCCGCTCCTGAACGACATGGGGACCGGCCCGCTCGAGGCGCAGCAATGACCCGCCTCCAGCGCTTTTCTCTGGTCCTGCTCCTGCTTGCCGCCTTCCCGACGGCAGCGGCCGAGGAGCCTGCCGGCTACCGGGAGAGCGAATACCGCGCCGAGGTGCCGGCGACGCTTTCCGGCGCGACCGTCGTATCGACCGAAGCCGCCCATGCATTGTGGAAAACCGGTCAGGTGTCCTTCATCGACGTCCTGCCGCAGCCGCCGAAGCCCGCCAACCTGCCCGAGGGAACGGTCTGGAACGAGAAGCCGCGGCTGTCCATTCCGTCTGCCCTATGGCTGCCGAATGTCGGCTATGGCCGGCTGGCGGACGTCATGCACGCCTATTTTCGCGCCGGCCTGGAAAAGGCCACCGGTGGCGACAAGAGCCGGCCGGTGCTGTTCTTTTGCCTCGACGGCTGCTGGATGTCCTGGAATGCCGGAAAGCGCGCCCTCGAATACGGCTACACCCATGTCTTCTGGTATCCGCAGGGCACAGATGGCTGGACGGCGGCCGGCTACCCCACGGAGCGCATCGAGCCGGAGCCCGGCGGCCGGTGAAACGAGGGAACGTATCGGAGGACTGCAATCTCTCCTCTTCGCGTCATCCCTGTGACGAGCGCTCAAACAGGCGGCGGGTATCCCAATCTTAAAAGGCCTTAATCGGGCATCCTTCAGGATTTGAAGAAGTGGTTTTTCAGGATGTAGCGGACGCCGCGCAGCCAGCTGTCGTCGGTGTTCGAGCGGATGTCGACGGCAAGGCCGCGCAGCATCTCGCCGGAGTCCACGTCGCGCAATACGAGCTCCACCGACAGGATAAGGTTGGAGATCTTCCGCACCTCGCCGACCAGCACATAGTCGGCGCCGAGCCGCTCCCCCATACTCAGGTCGCAGCCGTTGCAGTCGGCCGGATTGACCGTACTGGCGAGGTCGGCTGCCACCGGCTCGTTCGTGAGAATGACGAAGCCTTCCTGAACGAAGCGGTCGCGCGCCGCGTCTTCCATGAGCTCGAGCCGCGCGGTCTCGTCGGCGCGCACTCCGTTATAGGCGCCCTCCGTCGACAGATCGATGAATGTCATGCCGAGGAATGCGACCTTGGCGCCCGGCGCCAGCGGCTTGTCCAGCGCAGCACGAGCGAGCGCCGGCGACAGGGCCAGAACAAGGATCGAGACGAGGACTGTCAGGATGTGCCGCATGACAGCCAGCCTAGCACACGCATGTCGCTAAACTACGCTCCTTAAGTATCGGTTTTGCCACACCTACTGCGCTGTTAGTCTCCATCTCCGAGGGAGTGTCAGGGAGATTGGGAGGTCGTTCCGGCAATGCCTATCCTATCGCTTTTGCTTGTCGTTTTCTGGGTGACGGTGCTGGTTGCGTCTCCCGTGCAGGCGGCGGAGGTGAAGACGGCTGTGCTGCGGATCGATCGTGTCGTCGGTCCGCCGATCTCGCGGCTCGATGCGCCGCCCGCCGATCTGGGTTTTGCCGGCGCCATGCTGGGCAACGAGGACAACCGGACCACCGGCGCGTTCACCGGCATGGACTACACCGTGAAAACGCAGGCGGTTGCGCCGGAAGAGGCGGAGGCGGCGCTCGATGGGCTGAAGGCGGAAGGCATCGGCCTCATCGCGGTGATCGCCGAGGGCGACGTACTGAAGGCGCTCTCTGACAAATCCGGACCGGACGTGCTGCTTTTCAATGCCGGCGCTCGCGACGACGGGCTGCGCGATGCCGATTGCCGGGCCAATGTTCTGCACGTCTCGCCGAGCCGTTCGATGCTCAGCGACAGCATCGTTCAGTTTCTCATGTGGAAGAAATGGCCGCGTATCCTGCTGATCCACGGCTCGCATCCCGAAGACAAGCTGCTTGCCGACAGCTACCGCAAATCGGCCGCCAAGTTCGGTGCGGAGATCGTCGAGGAGCGGGAGTTCGTCGACACCGGCGGCAGCCGGCGCACGGATACCGGTCATGTCTTGGTGCAAAAGCAGATTCCCGTCTTCACCCAGGAGGCCGAGGAATATGACGTGATCGTCGCGGCCGACGAGGCTGGCGTTTTCGCGCCCTATCTGCCCTATCACAGCTGGGACCCGAGGCCGGTTGCGGGCTCTGCGGGCCTGCGTCCGGTCTCCTGGCATCCCGCCCACGAGGCCTGGGGTGCGACCCAGTTCCAGCGCCGCTTCGAAAAACTCACCGGCCGCTACATGCGCGAGGAAGATTACCAGGCATGGCTTGCAATGCGTGTGATCGGAGAGGCGGTGACGCGGTCCGGCAAGGCCGACCCGGGGAGCGTGCGGGCCTATGCCCTTTCCAATGATTTCGAACTGGCCGCGTTCAAGGGCCAGAAATTGACCTTCCGCACCTGGAACGGGCAGTTGCGGCAGCCGGTCCTTTTGACCGAGGGCCGGGTGACCGTTTCCGTATCGCCGCAGGACGGCTACCTGCACCAGCATTCGCCGCTCGACACGCTGGGCATCGATGCGCCCGAGACAGCCTGTCACGCATTTGGAGGATAAGATGCTCAGACCCGCACTGGCGATTGTGTCCGCCGTTCTGCTGTCTGCCGGTTCGGCCGAGGCCAACAAGGTCTTCGTGAGCAACGAGCGCGGCAACAACATAACCGTGCTCGACAGTGAAAGCTGGGAAGTGATCGCCACGTTTCCGGCCGGAAACAGGCCGCGCGGCATCACCATCAGTCCGGACGGCAAGGAACTCTACGTCTGCGCGTCGGATGACGACACCGTCAGGGTCTTCGATCCCGAGACCTATAGGGAACTGCACACACTGCCGTCGGGTCCGGATCCGGAACTTTTCGCCCTCGATCCTTCCGGCAATCCGCTCTACATCGCCAATGAGGACGACAATCTCGTGACCGTCGTGGATGTCAAGACGCGCCAGGTACTGGCTGAGGTGCCGGTCGGGGTCGAGCCGGAAGGCGTCGCGGTCAGCCCGGATGCCAAGACGATCATCAATACGTCCGAAACCACCAATATGGCGCATTTCATCGACGCCTCGACCTACAAGATCGTGCACAACGTGCTGGTGGATCAGAGGCCGCGTTATGCGGAGTTCACGGCAGACGGCAAGAAGCTCTACGTCAGCGCCGAGATCGGCGGTACCGTTTCGGTGATCGACGTGTCGGCGGCCGAACCGAAAATCACCAAGAAGATCACGTTCGAAGTCCCGGGCGTCCTGCCGGAATGGCTGCAGCCGGTCGGCGTCAAGGCCACCAAGGACGGCTCGCGCATCTTTGTGGCGCTTGGACCGGCAAACCGGGTTGCAGTGATCGACGGAGCGACGGACGAAGTGCTCGACTATCTGCTCGTCGGGCAGCGGGTCTGGCAGATGGCATTCACGCCGGGCGAGGAATTCCTGATCACCACCAATGGCAATTCCAATGATATCAGCATCATCGACGTGAAGGCGGAAAAGGTGATCCGCTCGGTTCAGGTGGGCGAGCAGCCCTGGGGCGTCGTGGTCGCGCCGGATTGAAGCGGAGCAATGGGTAAATACCAATGGGGAGGATTCATCGTGCATAAATCGGTTCTTGCGGCGCTCGCCGCGCTCTTTCTGGCGAGTCCGGCCGTTGCCGCGCCGCTTTGCAGCGACCTCGGCTTTGCCGGGCTGCTGGCCAAATGCAATCGGGGAGAGCCGATCGAGATCACGCTTGCGTCCGGAAAGCCGCTCGGCAAGGGTGCCATTACGCTCCAGTCAGGCGCATACTACGAAATGCAGATCACGGCGGACGGATCGGCGGAGCTGGCGATCACCGGTGCGCCGTTCTTCCGTGCGATCTGGATGAACGAGATCGTCGTCAACGGCATCGAGGTGCGCCCCATGGCGATCGACAGCCTGGAATTCGACGAGGCCGGAACTGCAACGCTGTCTTTCATCGCCGTCAAACCGGGCAGCTACGAAGTGAAGATTCCGGAATCCTCCGGCGACAGCCAGAAAGTGTCGATTTCCATACAGTGAAACGGTGCCCGAGAAAGTCCGCGGGACAGGGTGCCCGAAGGCGGCGGTTCCGGGGAGGAAGAGATGAAAGTTATTCGACTGTTCATGGCCGCTTGCCTGTTCGCGTTCGGACCGGCTGCGGCCTCGGCCGACGAGTTGCCGCAATTGCGGGCGGCCATGCTGGCATCGGGAACCGTCAACTGGGAAATATCGACCATCAAGACCCACGAATTCGACCGCAAGAACGGCTTCGAACTGGCCGTTCAGGACTATGCGGACAACGGCGCGACGCGGGTCGCCTTCGAGGGCGGCGAGGCCGACACGATGGTGGCCGACTGGATCTGGGTGGCCAACCAGCGTGCCTCCGGCAAGGATTATGTTTTCATTCCCTATTCGCGCGCAGTCGGCGGCCTGATGGTCAAGGATGAAAGCGGCATCAAGGCGCTGCCGGACCTTGCAGGCGAGAAGATCGGCATTGCCGGAGGTCCGCTCGACAAGAGCTGGCTGATTCTGCGCGCCTATGCCAAGCAGCAGCATGGCATGGATCTCGCAGCCGAAACCGAGCAGGTGTTCGGCGCTCCGCCGTTGATCTTCAAGTCGGCGCTTGCCGGCGAGACGGCGGGTACCATCAATTTCTGGCATTTCCTCGCGAAGATGAGGGCCAAGGGCATGCATGAACTGGTCTCCGTCTCGGATGCGGCGGCGGCGCTCAAGCTCGATCCCGATACGCCGCTCCTCGGCTACGTGTTGAAGGGCGAATATGCCGCGACCCATCCGGAAATCGTGAAAGGGCTTTACAAGGCCTCGCGCGCGGCCAAGGATCTGCTGCGCGAGAACGACGAGGTGTGGGAGGAATTGCGGGACAAGATGAATGCGGCCGACGACGCTGAATTCATTGCGCTACGCGACGGCTATCGCGCCGGCATCCCAAGCGGCAAGCCGATCGACGAGGCGGCCGCCGACCGTTTTCTGCGGCTGATGGCGGAACTTGGTGGAGAAGAGCTCGTCGGCAAGGCGACAAGCCTGCCTAGTGGATTGTTTCTGCACCTTGAATAGAACGCTGCAACATCCTGCCTTGGTGCGCGCATTGTCGCTGGGGCTGCTGTTGCTCTTGTGGATAGCGGCCGCCGGCTTCACGGATGACGCGTCGGTCCTGCCCCAGCCCTGGACGCTCTGGGCACCCTTCGTGCAAGCGGTCAGTTCCGGCGCCTTGCCCTATCACCTGGGCATGACGCTCTGGCGCGTGATCTGCGCATTCGTGCCGGCCATGGTGATCGGCGTGGCGATCGGCTTTCTGATGGGGCGCGTTGCCGCGGTCGATCGATGGCTCGACCCATGGCTCGTCGTGTTTCTCAATCTGCCGGCACTGGTGCTCATCGTGTTGTGCTACATCTGGATCGGTCTCAACGAGACGGCCGCCATCACCGCGGTGGTGCTCAACAAGATCCCCAATGTCGCAACGCTTCTGCGCGAAGGCGCGCGGGCGCTTGACCCGGATCTCGACTCCATGGCGGCGGTTTACCGCATGCGTCCGCTGGCGCGGCTGCGACATGTGATCATGCCGCAGCTTGCGCCTTTCATTGCCGCTGCCGCCCGATCCGGCATTGCGGTGATATGGAAGATCGTGCTGGTGGTCGAGTTTCTCGGCCGCTCCAGCGGGATAGGGTTCCAGATCCATTTCTATTTCCAGCTTTTCAACGTTGCCATGGTGCTGGTCTATGCGCTTTCCTTCATCGGCGTGATGCTGCTGGTGGAGGCATTCTTCCTGCAGCCGGCCGAACGCCGGGTGCGGCGCTGGAGGACGGCGTGATCAGGATCGATGTCAGACGAAAGGCATTCGGCGAAGAGGAGATCCTGCGCGACATCCGCTTCGAGATGGAGATCGGCGAGACGGTCGCCATCCTCGGTCCGTCGGGCATCGGCAAATCGACGCTGCTTCGGCTCGTCGCCGGCATCGACACCGCTTTCGACGGCGAGATCACCCGGCCGGAAAACATTGCCATGGTTTTTCAGGAGCCTGTTCTTCTGCCGTGGAGAAGCGTCATCGAGAATCTGACATTGGTGCATCCGCAACTCGGGATGCAAGCTGCACTCTCAGCGCTGGAGCGGACCGGCATCGCCGACAGAGCCGCGCTCTTTCCCGGCCAGCTGTCGCTCGGCCAGCAGCGGCGGCTGGCGCTGGCGCGGGCCTTTGCCGGTCGGCCGGAGCTTCTCGTCCTGGACGAGCCCTATGTGTCGCTCGATCCTGCGATGGCCGAGGACATGCTGGCCCTGACCGAGGCGCTGATCGCGGAAACCGCACCTGCCGTCATTCTCGTGACCCATTCGGAAGCCGAGGCGCGGCGGCTTGCCCGGCGCTGCCTCCGCCTTGCCGGAAAACCGGCGACGATTATAGAAGAGTTTGCGGCCGCGCCGGGAAGGGCATCATGAACGGGCTCGACATCAGCCATGTCAGCTACAGCTACGGAAAGTCACGGGCGCTGGACGATGTCAGCTTCTCCGTCACGACCGGTCGGTTCTGCGCGCTGCTCGGGCCGAACGGCGCCGGCAAATCGACGCTGTTCGCCCTTCTGACGCGGCTGCTCGCGACAAGGGCCGGCACGATCGGCGTGGCCGGCTTCGACATTGCGCGCGAGCCGCGTGCGGCGCTCGCGCGCATCGGGGTGGTGTTTCAGCAGCCTACGCTCGATCTCGACATGTCGGTGCGCCGAAACCTGCGCTATTTCGCCGGGCTTCATGGCTTGTCGGGGCGGCAGGCCGCTGTGGCGATCGAAGCGGCGCTGACACGGCTCGGCATGGCCGAGCGGGCCGACGAGCAGGTGCGTGCGCTCAACGGCGGTCACCGGCGGCGCATGGAGATCGCGCGGGCCTTGATCCACAAGCCGCAGATATTGCTGCTCGACGAGCCGACGGTCGGACTGGACGCTGCCTCCCGGCAGGCGATCACCGACCATGTTCATCTGCTTGCCGCGAGCGGCCTTGCGGTCCTCTGGGCGACCCATCTGGTCGACGAGATCCGGCCGGAGGATCAGATCGTCGTTCTGCATCGCGGCAAGGTGCTGAGCGACGGCACCGCCGCGGAACTTGCGGGCGGTCAGGGGCTCGCCAAGGCGTTCCTGTCGATGACGGCCGAGAACCGGGAGGTTCCGGCATGAAGGCATGGCTGGTCGCGCTTTGCGCAATCGTCACCCGCGAAAACCTGCGCTTCGTCCGCCAGCGCGGGCGGTTTCTGGCGGCACTCGTCCGCCCGCTCGTCTGGCTGATCGTCTTTGCCGCCGGCTTCCGCGCGGCGCTCGGCGTGTCGATCATCCCGCCCTACCAGACCTATATCACCTATGAGGTCTATATCCTTCCGGGGCTTTGCGGCATGATCCAGCTTTTCAACGGCATGCAGTCGTCGCTGGCGCTGGTCTATGACCAGGAGATGGGATCCATGCGCCTCCTGCTGACCTCGCCCCTGCCGCGCTGGTGGCTGCTGTTCTCGAAGCTTCTCGCCGGTGTGATCGTCTCCATCCTGCAAGTGGCGGTGTTCCTGGCCATCGCTGCGCTGACCGGCATCACCGTGCCGCCCGTCGGCTACGTCGCGGTGCTGCCCGCCCTCCTCATCAGCGGATTGATGCTCGGCGCCTTCGGTCTGCTGATATCCTCGACCGTCCGGCAACTCGAGAACTTTGCCGGCGTCATGAACTTCGTGATCTTTCCGATGTTCTTCCTTTCGTCGGCACTTTATCCGCTCTGGAAGATGGCCGAAAGTTCGCCGCTGCTGCGCGACATCTGCGCCCTCAATCCGTTCACCTACGCGGTCGAACTGATACGCTTCGCGCTTTACGGCGAACTCAACCTGACGGCTCTCGCCTGGGTCGGCGCGTGCTTCGTCCTGTTCATGCTCGCCGCCCTTTGGGGCTATAATCCGGCCCGCGCCATGCTCCGGTCGAAAGGCTGAACCCTGCCCTTGCTCGGGTGTTCGGCGCCGAAAACCGACACTTTCCGCTATATTGCCGCGAGCCGCATTTCAACTGATCCTGCTTGTGAACGAAGGACGTTCAAAGCCGAGGAGGAACCAATGCTCAAGCTACATCCGTCCATCGACAACGGCTTTCCGCCTGCCAGTCCGGGCTTTGCCGGCGGTACGCTGAAATGCAAATGCGCCACAAATCCGGTGACCGTGCGGATCGGCTCGCAGACGGCGCACAATCATGCTTGCGGCTGCACCAAATGCTGGAAGCCCGAGGGTGCGATCTTCGCCCAGATCGCCGTCGTCGGCCGCGACAACGTGAACGTCACCTCAGGTGCGGAGAGACTGCAGGTCGTCGATCCGAGCGCGACGATCCAGCGTTACGCCTGCCGCGATTGCGGCACGCACATGTATGGCCGGATCGAAAACACCAAGCATCCCTTCTATGGCCTCGATTTCGTCCATACCGAACTCAGCGACGAAACGGGCTGGTCGCCGCCCGAATTCGCGGCCTTCGTTTCTTCGATCATCGAAAGCGGTGTGAACCCGGAGAGCATGCCGGAGATACGCGCAAGGCTGACCGAACTCGGCCTGCAGCCCTATGATTGCCTGTCTCCGCCGCTGATGGACGCGATCGCCACGCATATCGCCAAACAGACCGGCGCCCTGCCGGCCTGACCTGTTGAACATTGGGGACTCCGCTCCACCAGCCGACCGTCTCCTCCCTCGGACCCCGCCCGTCGCCTCTTATTGCAGAGGCATTTCGACGGGCGGGGGCTGAGGCGTTTCCGCGTCCGCATTTGAGGAGCCGCACATCCCCGGCCCCTTGTGTGCCTGTCACAGGAAACCAGCCAGACCAAGTCCTTGGGCTGAAAGAACGCTTCCGCGCGCCGCCGACGCGGCGCTGCTGGATCTCTGCGACGAGCACAGGATGAGGTGAAAGGAGGGACCGATGCAGTTCCTCGACAGGGTTCGTGCGGTCAGTGAAGACGGAGCGGCAAGTCTTTGGTCGGCTGTCGTGCATCGTGGCATGTCAGAAGGCGCGTGGCGCGATGGTAGACGGCTCCATCAAACCTGAAAAGCCGAAATCTTCCACTTGATGGTACAGCCTATGGAAGGCTGCTGCTCGGCCGGGCCCTTGCCGAACATAGCGACCATGACCATGGCCTCGTAGAGATCGCGTCTCAGATCGGCGGGACCGATCTCCTTGCGCGATGCGTCCAGCCGCCCGCGATATTGCAGCTTCATGTCCTTGTTGAAGCCGAAGAAGTCGGGCGTGCAGACGGCGCGGTAGGCTTTGGCGACGGATTGGTCCTCGTCGTGGAGATAGGGAAAGGGTAGGGCGTTTTGCGAAGCGAAGCGCTTCATGTTTTCGAACGAGTCCTGCGGGTAATTACCGGCGTCATTGGAGTTAACAGCCACGAAGCCGATCCCGTGAGCCCTGAGGTCGATGGCGTCCCGGACGATCCGGCCGATGACCGCTTTCACATAGGGGCAGTGATTGCATATGAAGGCAACGACCAGCCCTTTCGGGCCGGCCTGGCCGAATATGGTGCGGGTGAAGCCATCGACGCCGGGAAGCGTGGCGTCGATCGCTGGCCAGCCGAAATCACAAAGGGGTGGTGTAGCGGCCATGGCTCACGCTGCCTTCCTGATAGCGCCATCGGAGGCGGAGCGGATGGCCGCGATGTTCCTGGCGTAGTGCTCCTCGCTGCCGCCTTTGAATACCGCCGAGCCGGCAACCAGCACATCGGCGCCTGCGGCGGCAACCAGCGGTGCGGTCTCCGCCGTCACGCCGCCGTCGATCTCTATGTGGATCGGACGGCCGCCGATCATCGCCTTCACCCGCCGCACCTTGTCGACCACGGCCGGAATGAAGTCCTGGCCGCCGAAGCCCGGATTGACCGTCATCAGGAGGACGAGGTCCAGTCGGTCCAGCACATATTCGATGACGCTCTCCGGCGTCGAGGGATTGAGCGATACGCCCGCCTTGCAGCCGACGTCGCGGATGGCCTGCAGCGAGCGATCGAGATGCGTCGTCGCCTCCGCATGCACGGTGATGATGTCGCAGCCGGCACAGGCGAAAGCGCCGAGATAGGGCGTGGGCGGTGCGATCATCAGATGGCAGTCGAACACCTTGTCCGTGCGGTCCCGCAGCGCCTTGATGACCGGGGGGCCGAAGGTGATGTTGGGCACGAAATGGCCGTCCATCACGTCGAGATGGATCCAGTCCGCACCGGCCCGGCACACGGCCTCGACCTCTTCGCCGAGCCGTGAGAAATCGGCCGACAGAACCGAAGGCGCTATGATGGTCTTCTCATTCATGGCGATGTCTCCGTATGACTGGGTTCGACCGTGGCGAACACGCGGCTCGCGGCGATATCACGAGCCGTGATGGTCGACAGTTGTTCGGCATCGACCGGTCCGGCGCTTTCCTCGAAAAGGCGGTTCGCCTGCCGCAGCCGGGCTCGGTCGAGCGCGTTTCGGATGGAGCGCGCATTGGCGAAATGCGGCTTTCGCCGGCGGCGCGCGATGTAGTCGCTCATCACCGCAGACGCCTTGCTGTCGAAGCGGTACCCCTGCCGGCTGAGCATGCTCTCGGCGATCGACAGAAGCTCCCCGTTATCATAGTCGGGGAAGTCTATGTGATGGGCGATGCGCGATCGGAAGCCGGGATTGCTCTCGAAAAACCGGTCCATGCGGTCGGCGTAGCCGGCGAGGATCACGACCAGGTCGTCGCGATTGTTCTCCATCACCTGCAGCAGGATCTCGATTGCCTCCTGGCCGTAATCGCGTTCGTTGTCGGGACGGTAGAGGTAATAGGCCTCGTCGATGAAAAGCACGCCCCCCATTGCCTTCTTCAGGATCTCCTTGGTCTTGGGTGCGGTGTGGCCGATATATTGCCCGACCAGGTCGTCGCGCGTCACCGAGACCAGATGGCCCTTGCGGATATAGCCGAGCCTGTGCAGCAGGTTGGCCATGCGCAGCGCCACCGTGGTCTTGCCGGTGCCGGGATTGCCGGTGAAGCTCATATGCAGCGACGGCGGCTCATGGCTGAGGCCCATTGCACGGCGGGCGCGCTCGACGAGAAGCAGCGCCGCCGTCTCGCGGATACGCTGCTTCACGGGTTTCAAGCCCACGAGTTCCCGGTCCAGTTCGTCAAGGATCTCGGCGACGCCGGAGGCTTGGTATTCCTCAGCGAGGTCGACCGAGGTCGGCAGGCTTTCGGTGTTCGATGGAGCATCCGGCATCAGCATTGTCGCTCCTCCTATCGCTGCGTTTCCCACATATAATGCTGGCTGCGGCCGTTGCTCTCCGTCCGGGTCATTCTGAGGCTCGGCTCGTTTTCGGGGCGGTTGACGATGAACGACATCGTCACCGTCTCCAGGCCGCGGCTGGAATCGAAAGCGTTGAGGCGGATATAGTCCTGCGGGTGGGCCTTGCGGCAATCCTCAAGCTCCATCATCACGCCTTTGGCGTCCTTGAGGTCGAACATCGGATTGCCCCACATTTCCCAATAGGTGTTTCTGGGGTGCGGGTCGTCGGTATATTCGACGCCGATAGCCCAAGCCTTTCCGAGGCAATATTCCACCTGCGCCGTGATCTGCTCATCGGTCAGGTCCGGCAGGAACGAGAAGCATCCCTGGGTGATACGCATGTCGTCTCTCCTTCTCTTCTTGTCCGTCAGTTCGGGTCTGTCAGGCCCTCGTGTCTGTCAGGCCGCGGTTACGCTCGGCACGAAATCCGACGTATCGGTCGGGGTGTAGTTGAAGCTGATATTGCCCCAGATATCGAGGGCCGCTTCCAGCGGCTTGCACCACTTCGCCGCCGCCCGCAGGATCTCGGGACCTTCGTGGGCGATGTCGCGCCCCTCGTTGCGGGCAAGCACCATGGCTTCCAGGGCGACGCGATTGGCGGTGGCCCCTGCCTGGATGCCCATCGGATGACCGATCGTGCCGCCGCCGAATTGCAGTACGACATCGTCGCCGAAAAGATCGAGCAGCTGGTGCATCTGGCCGGCATGGATGCCGCCCGAGGCGACCGGCATGACCTTCTTGAGGTCCGCCCAGTCCTGGTCGAAGAACAGACCGCGCGGAAGGTCGACCTCGTTCTTCATTTCGCGGCAGACATTGTAGTAGCCCTGCACCGTCGGCGGGTCGCCCTCGAGCTTGCCGACGGCCGTGCCCGCATGCAGGTGGTCGACACCGGCGAGCCGCAGCCATTTGGCGATCACGCGGAAGGAGATGCCGTGGTTCTTCTGCCGCGTATAGGTGCCGTGACCGGCCCGGTGCATGTGCAGGATCATGTCGTTCTGCCGGCACCATTCCGATATGGACTGGATCGCAGTCCAGCCGACGATGAGATCGACCATGACGATGACCGAGCCGAGCTCCTTGGCGAATTCGGCTCGGCGGTACATTTCCTCCATCGTGCCGGCAGTGATGTTGAGATAGTGCCCCTTTACCTCGCCGGTGACCGCGGAAGCGTGGTTGACGGCCTCCATGCAGTAGAGATACCGGTCGCGCCAATGCATGAAGGGCTGCGAATTGATGTTCTCGTCGTCCTTCATGAAATCGAGGCCGCCCTTCAGCCCCTCATAGACGACGCGGCCATAGTTCTTGCCCGACAGGCCGAGCTTCGGTTTGGTCGTGGCACCCAGCAGCGGCTTGCCGAACTTGTCGAGCCGTTCGCGCTCCACGACGATGCCGGTCGGCGGGCCCCTGAAGGTCTTCACATAGGCGACAGGCAGGCGCATGTCCTCGAGCCTTGCCGCCTTCAGCGGTTTGAACGAGAAGACGTTGCCGATGATCGATGCGGTCAGGTTCGCGATAGACCCCTCCTCGAAGAGGATGAGGTCGTAGGCGACATAGCAGAAATATTGCCCCGGCGTTCCCGGCACCGGATCGACCCGGTAGGCCTTGGCGCGGTATTGATCGCAGGCCGTCAGGCGGTCGGTCCACACGACCGTCCATGTGGCCGTCGAGCTTTCGCCGGCGACGGCGGCGGCCGCTTCGATCGGATCGACGCCGTCCTGCGGCGTGATGCGGAAGAGCGCGATCAGATCGGTGTCCTTCGGCTCGTAGTCTCCGTTCCAATAGCCCATCTGGGCGTATTTCAGCACGCCGGCCTTGTAACGTTCGCGGCCCTTGATCTCTGTCTTTGCGTCGGCGTTCATGGTTGGGTCCTTTCCTCTGAATGGATGCGATCAGGCGGCTTCCGACCGCGCAGGCTGGGGTTTCAGGGAGCCGCTTGCGTAGCGGCGGGCCATCTCCGGCATCGGCACGACCTTGATGCGGGATGCGTTTCCGGCGGTACCGAAGGCGTCGAAACGGGCCTTACAGACCGACGACATGGCTTCCATGGCGGCTTTCAGGAATTTGCGGGGATCGAATTCGGTGCGGCTCGTGTCGGCGACGCGGCGAAAGGCGGCGGCTGCGGCAAGGCGCAGGTCGGTGTCGATATTGACCTTGCGCACGCCGAAGCGGATGCCACGGACGATCTCCTCGACGGGGACGCCGTAGGTCTCGCGCATCTGGCCGCCATGGGCGTTGAAAACGTCCTGCCATTCCTGCGGTACGGAGGAGGAGCCGTGCATGACGATATGGGTGTTCGGCAGCCGCTCATGGATCTTCTCGATCACGTCCATAGCGAGGACCTCGCCGGTCGGCTTGCGGGTAAACTTATAGGCCCCGTGCGAGGTGCCGATGGCGACGGCCAGCGCATCGACGCCGGTCTCGGCGACGAAGCGGGCGGCTTCGTCCGGATCGGTAAGCAGTTGCGAACGGTCGAGCGCGCCTTCGAAGCCGTGGCCGTCCTCGGCCTCGCCATGGCCGGTCTCGAGCGAACCGAGACAGCCGAGCTCGCCTTCGACCGAGGCGCCGACCATGTGCGCGAGGCGGCTCACCTCTGCCGTGATCGAGACGTTATAGTCGTAATCGGCAGGGGTCTTGGCATCTTCCTTCAGCGAGCCGTCCATCATCACCGAGGTGAAGCCGTGCTGGATCGCCGTGAGGCAGGTCGCGACATTGTTTCCGTGATCCTGGTGGATGCAGAGCGGAATGTCCGGATACATCTCTTCCAAAGCTTCCATCATCTTGGCGAGCATGACGTCGTTCGCGTAGGAGCGGGCACCACGCGAGACCTGGAGGATCACGGGAGCGTCGCAGGCACGCGCCGCCTCCATGATCGCAAGCCCCTGCTCCATATTGTTGATGTTGAATGCCGGCACGCCATAGCTGCGTTCGGCAGCGTGATCGAGCAACTGGCGAAGCGTGATGCGGGCCATTGTCATGCCTCCTCGGATGATCTGACGATGTGGGCGATCGGATTGCCGGTCCGGGCATCTGCTGGCGGCGTTTGCGGGTAAGCCCGGCGGAGAAGCTCCAGGGCTTCTGCGACGACATGGTCGGCGGTGATGCCGAAATGGCGGTAGAGGTCTCCGGCCGGTGCCGAGGCACCAAAGCCCGTCATGCCGACGAAGGCACTGTCGGGGCCCATCCAACGGTCCCAGCCGAGGCGGCCCGCCGCCTCGATGGCGATGCGCGGTGCATCTCCGAGGACCTGCCGGTGATAGGCCGCGTCCTGAGCCTCGAACTTCTCCCAGCACGGCATAGAGACCACTGCCGCTGCTATGCCTTCTTCGGCCTGCAGGCGCTCCGCTACGGCTACGGCGATCTCGACTTCGGATCCCGTGGCAAGAAGCGTGATGTCCCGGTCGCCGCGCGCTTCCCTCAGGACATAGGCCCCGAGCGCCGACAGGTTCTCGTTTCCGTTTGTCCGGCGCAGCATCGGCAGGGCCTGCCGCGAAAGGGCGAGGACGCTCGGCGTGTTCTTCTCGCCAAGCGCGATCTCCCAGCATTCTGCCGTCTCGATGATGTCGGCCGGCCGGAAGACATTGAGGTTGGGCGTGGCGCGCAGCATGGCCAGATGCTCGACCGGCTGGTGCGTCGGTCCGTCTTCGCCGAGCCCGATGGAATCATGCGTCAGCACATAGATGACGGGCAGGCCCATCAGGGCCGAAAGGCGCAGCGCACCGCGAGCATAGTCGGAAAAGACCAGGAAAGTGCCCCCATAGGGGATGAAGCCGCCATGGAGTGCGATGCCGTTCATGGCGGCCGCCATGCCGTGCTCGCGGATGCCGTAATGCAGGTAGCGGCCTTTGAAATTGCCCGACGAAATGGGCTGGGTCTGCGAGGTCAGCGTCAGGTTGGAGCCGGTCAGGTCCGCCGAGCCGCCGATCGTCAACGCGGTGGCGCCGTTGATGACTTCCAGAGCCATCTGCGAGGCCTGACGCGTCGCGACCTTCGTAGCCCTTGTACGATGCGCGTCCCGGAATCTTGCAAGCAGATCGCCGACCTCGCCGTCGAGCAGCCTCCCTATGGTCTGCTCGTAGCGCTTTTTCGAGCGCGAAGAGTCGAGGCGGATTTCCCAGGCCTCGCGGGCCGAGCGGCCCCGCGCCGCCACCTTTTCCCAGGCACCCTTGATCTCAGATGGAACGAAGAAGGGCGGATGCGGCCAGCCGAGGTTTTCGCGTGTGGCAGCGATCTCCTTTTCGCCGAGCGCCGCGCCGTGGGTCTTGTGCGAGCCCTCCATGCTGGCGGCACCCTTGCCGATGCGGGTGCGGCACGCGATCAGCGACGGCTTTCGGGTCCGGCGCGCCCGCTCGATCGCTTTTGCCACCGCGCCGGGGTCGTGGCCGTCGACGGATTGCGCATCCCAGCCGGCGGCGCGGAAACGCGCAAGCTGGTTCATCGAGGTGGAGAGATCGGTGGAGCCGTCGATCGATATCCGGTTGTCGTCCCACAGCACGATGAGCTTGCGCAATTTCAAATGTCCGGCAAGGTCGATCGCCTCGTGGCTGATCCCCTCCTGCAGACAGCCGTCTCCGGCTACCACGTAGGTGAAGTGGTTGCAGAGCGCACTGCCGAAGCGGGCGGCCATCATCTGTTCGGCGATCGCCATGCCGACAGCGGTCGAGATCCCCTGGCCCAGCGGTCCGGTGGTGGTCTCGATACCGAGGGCATGGCCGTATTCGGGGTGGCCGGCCGTTTTCGAGCCGAGCTGGCGGAAGGATGAAAGCTCGGCCATCGGCATATCGGCAAAGCCGATGAGGTGATGGAGCGAATAGAGCAGCATCGAGCCATGGCCGGCCGAAAGCACGAAACGGTCGCGGTCCGGCCAGTCGGGGCGTGACGGATCGATCCTGATGAAGCGGTTGAAGAGGACCGTCACCGCGTCGGCCATTCCCATCGGCATGCCGGGGTGGCCGGAGTTGGCCTTTTCGACGGCGTCCATGGAAAGAAACCGGATGGCATCGGCCATGCTGCGCTCCGAGGCGGCGGCGCGGGGTCCGATCTGCTGCGAAACATTCATGATGTCCTCCTCACGACATGCGGTGCTTGCGCTCGAGCAGCTTGTGGATGAGCGGGGTGAAGATCAGCTGCATGGCGAGATCGAGCTTGTCGCCCGGCACCACGATGGAATTGGCGCGCGACATGTAGCTGTTGTGCAGCATCGACAGCAGGTAGGGGAAATCGATGCTTTGCGGCTTGGCGAAGCGGATGACCAGGATGGATTCGGCCGGCGTCGGTATCCAGCGGGCGATGAAGGGATTGGACGTGTCGACGATCGGCACGCGCTGGAAATTGATGTCCGTCAGGGAGAACTGCGGGCAGATATAGTTCACATAGTCGGGCATGCGCCGCAGGATGGTGTCGGTCACGGCCTCGGTGGAGTAGCCGCGGGTCGCCTTGTCGCGATGGATCTTCTGAATCCATTCGAGATTGATGACGGGCACGACGCCGATCTTCAGGTCGCAATGCTGGGCGAGATTGACCGTCTCGGTGACGGCGCAGCCATGCAGCCCCTCGTAGAAGAGAAGATCGCTGTCGCGGAATTCTTCCCAGTCGGTGAAGGTGCCTGGGTCCGAGCCGAATTTCGCGGCCTCGGCTTCGTCGTGCACGTAGTGACGGGTGCGCCCGACCCCGCGCCGGCCATATTCGGCAAAGACGCTTTCGAGGATCTCCAGTTCGTTCGCCTCGGCGGAGAAATGCGTGAAGTCGACGCCTCGGGCTTTTTCCTCCGCGATCTTGCTGCGCATGGTTTCCCGGTCGAAGCGATGAAAGGCATCGCCTTCGATGAAGGACGCCGAGATGTTCTCGCGCTTGAATATCTTCTCGAAAGTGTCCTTGACGGTCGTGGTGCCGGCGCCGGACGATCCTGTGATGGAGATGATGGGGTATTTGGCCGACATATTTTTCTCCTCAGGCCCGGAACAGACCGCGCTTGCCGAAGAGCGGAGCGCGTTCGCCAATCATGTTCGGGTCGACGTGATAGCGGGTGATGCGCGCCACCTCGCGGCGGGAGCCGAAAACCAGAGGCACGCGCTGGTGCAGATTTTCCGGAACGAGATCGAGAATGCGGTCGATGGACGTGGTGGCCGCGCCGCCGGCATTCTCGATGATGAAGGCGATGGGGTTCGCCTCGTAGACCAGCCGCAGCCGGCCCTGGCTATATCCCTTCCGGCCGTCGGCGGGATAGAGAAAGATCCCGCCGCGGATGAGGATGCGATAGGTTTCCGCGACGAGCGAGGCGATCCAGCGCATGTTGAAATCCCGCTCCCGGGGCCCCTCGGAGCCTGCCAGGCAGTCGTCGACATAGAGCCGGATGGCTTCTTCCCAGTGCCGGTAGTTCGACATGTTGATGGCGAATTCGTGCGCGCGCTCCGGGATGCTGGCCGACTTGCAGGCCTCGACGAAACATCCGAGCCTGCTGGAGAAGACGAAGATCTCCGTCCCCTTGCCGAGCGACAGCACCAGAGCGGTCTGCGGCCCGTAGATGAAGAAGCCCGCCGCCAGTTGCCGGTTTCCAGGTTGCAGGAAGGACTGGGAGGGGTCCACGTCCGGCCCCTTGGCGGCGGGAAGCACCGAGAAGATCGTGCCGATGGAAACGTTGTTATCGATGTTCGAAGAGCCGTCGAGCGGGTCGATGGCAACCGCGAGGCGCGCAGCCGGGTCGAGCAGAACGGGATTTTCCAGTTCTTCCGAGGCGTAGCATGCGACGGGCGCGCCTTGCAGCGACGACAGGAACTGGTCGTCGCACAGGATGTCGAGGTCCTTCTGCAGATCGCCATCCGTGTTGCTGCTGCCGTGGGTGCCGTTGAAAGCGGTGCCGAGCGCTCCCTGGCCGACGAGCTTGCGGATGTCGAGAGCGGCCTTCGCCAGCCTCTGGATCACGGCGGCCACGTCCCGCGTAAGGTCGTCACCACGGGCCGTGCATGAAGCGAGGTAAGCTTCGAGAGTTGCGCCTGACATGATGTCTCCTCCGCACGCTGTCGAGGGAAGGATGGCGTAAAAGGGGAGTTTGTAAAATTTATTCATTTGACTTCATAAGTTAAATTTACTTACTCTACCCCATGCGCAATGTGACCTTTCGCCAGCTCCGCACCGTCGAAGCCGTTTGCCGGTTGGGGAAGATCAACCTCGCCGCCGAAGCCTTGGGACTGACCGGACCGGCGCTCACCCTGCAGATCCAGCATCTGGAACGGGATGCCGGCATTGCGCTCTTCGACCGCACGCGCGGCGGCATGGTGCCGACGGCTTACGGCCTTGCCTTTCTCGAAGCGGCGCGGGCGATCGAGGACAGCCTCATTGCCCTCGAGGACTCGATAGATGCCATCAAGGGGCTCAGAACCGGACGGTTGCGCCTCGGAGTCGTGTCGACCGGGAAATATTTCGCGCCGCAGCTGATTGCCGCCTTTCGCGATCAGGTTCCTGCCGTGGAGATAAATCTGTTCATCGGCAACCGGGCCGAGATCATCGCCAAGCTGCGGGACCACGAGATCGACATCGCTCTGATGGGGCGGCCGCCGCGCGATTTCGAGGTGCGGGCGCAGGTGTTCGGCGATCATCCACTGGTCTTCATCGCCCCCGCCGGTCACCCGCTCGCGGGCGTGCTGGAGGTTTCACGGGAGCGGATCGCCCAGGAACAGTTCCTGGTGCGCGAAAAAGGATCGGGAACGCGTATCTCCCTCGAGATCTTCCTGAGCGACACGCCGCACGAGCTCGAGGAGCTCGGCACCGAGATCGCCTCGAACGAGACGATCAAGCAGGCCGTAATCGCCGGTCTCGGAATCGCCTTCATCTCGGCCCATACGATAGAACAGGAGGTAAAGCTCGGCAGGCTCGTGATCCTCGACGTGGTCGACACGCCGATCCGCCGGCAGTGGTTTACCGTGTCGCGCCTGGACCGTGCCGCCACTCCGGCCATGCAGGCTTTCGAGCGGTTCGTGCTGGCGTCCGGAGCGCGCTATTTGCCTGTGGTCAGCAAGCCTTATCCAGCCAACGCATTCGGCTAGAGGTGAGCTTCATGTGGGCGGAAGGCGGCGGCGACCGACACCTAGGTCGTAATTGTGGGGCACCACATCGCTTGCTACCATGCGCCCCAAGAGGAGACTTTACGATGCCTAAAAGCCCGGCTACGGCGCCGCCGGGCTCTGCCGGAGCAGCGGACTGCCGTTCCGGCCCTTGACCCGGGCAGCGACTGCTATAGGTCCTGCCTGGTTTCATGCCCGCCCCGACCGCAAGGGCGCCTGCCGGAACGGGAGCGAGCACAACGACCCCACGGGCGAATGGAGGAAGTATGGCCTGGCATAAACCGAAATTCATCGAAGTCAGCTGCGCTATGGAAATCACCCGCTATGCTCCTGCGGACGGGGATGAACCGATCCTCTTCTGAAGGCCAGCTTGACGAGGATCGGTAAGGCATCAGGTATCCCGGTGAACAAAACGTCCGATCTTCGCATCATCGTCTTGGGGGCCGCCGCCGGCGGCGGTCTCCCGCAATGGAATTGCGGCTGTCGCAACTGCGCGATGGCGCGCGATCCGGCCTCCGGCCTCAGACCGCAAACGCAGTCGTCGCTCGCGGTGAGTCTCGACGGTGAGAGCTGGGCCGTCTTCAACGCCTCCCCCGACATCCGCCAGCAGGTTCAAAACAATAGGCCGCTTCAGCCGCGCCGCCTTCGTCACAGCCCCATCGAGAGCGTGGTGCTGACGAATGGCGACATCGACCATCTGGCAGGGCTTCTCGTCTTGCGCGAGAAGCAGGCATTCACCCTGTTTTCGACCGGCGCGGTCGGCCGGATCGTCGCCGACAATCCGGTCTTCCAGGTCCTCGACCCGGAACTGGTTTCAAGAGAAACCATCGAAATCGATGAGGCGTTCTCTCCGCTGCCGGGCCTCGTTGCACGGCTCTTCGCCGTTCCGGGCAAAGTGCCGCTCTTTCTCGAGGACGGCGAGCCCGATCTGGGTATTGAGGGCGAGCACACGGTCGGTGTCGAACTGAAGGCCGGCGACAGGCGGGTCTATTATGTTCCGGGCTGCGCCGTGATGACGGATAGCCTCGCCGCGCGCCTGCGCGATGCCGATGCCGTCTTCTTCGACGGCACGCTCTTCTCCGATGACGAGATGATCCTGACAGGGACCGGCCGCAAGACAGGCCGTCGCATGGGCCACATGCCGATCGACGGGGAGGGCGGCAGTCTCGAGGCGCTCGATCTCTTGAACATCCGCAGAAAGATCTATGTCCATATCAACAACACCAACCCGATCTGGCGGGCCGGCACCGAGCGCGAGCGCGTCGAGGCCCGCGGCTTCGAGATCGGCTATGACGGGATGGAGGTCCGGCTGTGACGACGGCAACTGACAGACAAGCTTTCCATGCCCGCCTGCTGGAGATCGGCAAGGAGCGCTATCATGACAAGCATCCGTTTCATGCGATGCTCCATGGCGGCGGTTGCACGACGACGCAGGTCCGCGCCTGGGTGATCAACCGCTTCTATTACCAGAGCCGCATCCCCATGAAGGATGCGGCCTTTCTGTCGCGTTGCGACGATCCTGATATGCGCCGGGCCTGGCGCTCCCGCATCGAAGATCACGACGGCGGCGTCGAAGAGGGCGGCGGCATCCGGCGCTGGCTGCGTCTGGCCGAGGCCGTCGGACTCGATCCAGCCTATGTCGGCTCGGCAAGGGGCGTTCTGCCGTCGACCCGGTTTGCCGTGGACGCCTATGTTTCCTTCGTGCGTGAGAAGCCGCTCCTCGAGGCGGTGGCCTCCTCGTTGACGGAGCTTTTTGCGCCGAAGATCCACTCGGAGCGCATTGCCGGGCTGCTGGAGCACTACGCCTTCGCGGATGACGTGGCGCTCGCCTACTTCCGCCAGAGGCTGGCGGAGGCGCCCCGGGATGTCGAGTTCGGCCTCGCTTATGTCCTCGACCATGCCGACACGCGGGAAAAGCAGGACGCTGCCGCTCAGGCTCTCACCTTCAAGACGGATGTTCTTTGGGCCCAGCTCGATGCACTTTATTCGGCCTATGTCACGCCGGGGCGCATTCCGCCGGGGGCCTGGGACGGCCGGGAGGGGGTGATCCGTGAGCCGAGAGCAAGGGAGGCGGCGGAATGACGGCCGACGCGCCGGGGATTTCAGGGTCGAGTGTCGTCAAGCTGGCACGAGGGGTCCGGCTGCATGAGGATCCGGTTCGCGGCCAGACTGTGCTTCTGGCTCCGGAGCGTGCCATGGCCGTGGACGACATCGCCGTCGCCATCGTTCAGGCGCTCGATGGCGAACGGAACCTTGACCGGATCGCCGCCGACTTTGCCGAGAAGTTCGACGCCCCGGTCGAAGAGATCGCGGAGGATGTCAGGACTTTCGTCCAGGAGCTCTCGGTCCGCCGCATGCTGGAGATCGTCCAATGAGCGACACCATCGCCCGACCAGCCGATATTGTGCGCGCCGTCCCGCGTGTTCCCCCACCGATGGCCATGCTGGCGGAACTGACGCATCGCTGCCCGCTCGCCTGTCCCTATTGCTCCAACCCGATCGCCCTGACGCAAGCCAAGGAAGAACTGTCGACCGAGGAATGGACAGGCGTCTTCGCGCAAGCCGCCGATCTCGGCGTTCTGCATCTGCACCTGTCCGGCGGGGAGCCTGCCGCGCGCCGGGACCTCGTCGAATTGACGCAGGCGGCGAGTTCGCTAGGCCTTTACACCAACCTGATCACCTCGGGCGTGGGACTGACGGAGGCGAGGATGAACAGTCTCGCCGAGGTGGGGCTCGACCATATTCAACTTTCCATTCAGGGCGTTTCTCCCGAAAGCGCCGATCGGATCGGCGGGTACAAAGGCGGCTATGAACGGAAAATGGCGGTTGCAGGCTGGGCGGCCGATGCCGCTATACCGCTGACGCTGAACGCCGTCTGCCACAGGCAGAACATGGGCGAGATCGATGAGATGATCGAGCTGGCGATCCGGCTGAAGGCGCGACGCATCGAAGTCGCCACCGTGCAGTTCCACGGCTGGGCCGAGCGCAACAAAGAGGTTCTCATGCCGACCCGCGAGCAGGTCGAGCGCGCTACGCGAACCGTCGCCGAAGCACGCGAGAAATATCAAGGCCTATTGGTGATCGACTATGTGCCCGCCGATTATTATTCGAAGTATCCGAAGGCTTGCATGGGCGGCTGGGGACGCGTCGGCTTGAACGTCACTCCGTCGGGGCGGGTGCTTCCATGCCATGCCGCGGAAACCATTCCGGGCCTCTCCTTCGAGAACGTGCGCGAAAAATCACTTTCCAGCATCTGGTACGAGAGCAATGCGTTCAATGCCTATCGCGGCGAGGACTGGATGCCGGAGCTCTGTCGGAGCTGCGAGCGCAAGAAGGTGGATTTCGGTGGGTGCCGCTGCCAGGCGATGGCGCTTGCCGGGGACGCGAGCGCAACGGACCCGGTTTGCATCCGGTCTCCGCTTCGCGATCGCCTGACGCTTGAAGTGGAACAGCTTTCGGCGCTGTCGGTCGTCGCCATGAATTATCGCGGCCG
The DNA here is from genome assembly GCF_002885915.1 of Sinorhizobium sp. M4_45. Classification (NCBI taxonomy): domain Bacteria; kingdom Pseudomonadati; phylum Pseudomonadota; class Alphaproteobacteria; order Hyphomicrobiales; family Rhizobiaceae; genus Sinorhizobium; species Sinorhizobium sp. M4_45. The sequence goes on along the minus strand of NZ_NWVE01000011.1, from coordinate 204,640 downwards.
GGCATGACCGTTAAAAGTGTCGGCACGCTTCTAAAGTGAAGCGTGCCACGAGCGGCGGGGCAGATGAGCCGGTTTCAGAATTGTACCGCCTCGGCGCGCTGCCGGCGGTATTGCACCGTCGGGAGGCCACCCCAGCCCCAGTTGTCGAGATCGACTTCCTCGATAACCACATAGGTGGATTCAAGCGGTTTGTTCAGGACATCGAGCAGCACTTCGCTGACGCCCCTGATGATCGCGGCCTTCTCCTCGGCGGTGACCGAGTTGCGGCCGGGTGCGCTTCCCTCGCGGGTAACCTGTACGGTGACGATAGGCATTGCAGTCTCCTTTGCGGATCTGGTTCGTGTGTCGTCGCAGGGCGATATGCCGTTTACCAGCGTCCCGCGTTCTGACCGCCGTCGACATGAAGGATCTCGCCGGTGATGAATCCCGCATTTTCGAGATAGAGGACGGCATCCACGACGTCGCGAATTTCGCCCATCCGGCCGACCGGGTGCAGGCCGGCGAGCGTCGAATGCGTCTCAACCGGATGCATCGGGGTCTTGATTACCCCTGGGGAGACCGCGTTGACGCGGACGCCGCTCCTGGAAAACTCCATCGCCAGCGACCGTGTCACCGCGTTCAGGCCACCTTTGGTGAGCGACGCGAGTGCGGAGGGCATGCCGACCATCGGCTGATCGACCAGGCTGGTGGTGATGCTGACAATATGGCCTGAACCCTGCTTCAGCATTTTCGCTGCGGCACGCTGGGTGATATGGAAGAAACCGGCGACATTCACCCCGAGATTGTGGTCGTAATCCTCCTGGGTCATTTCGACGAACGGCTTGGCGAGGAAAACGCCGGCATTGTTCACCAGAGAGTCGATGCGGCCGAAGCGCTCGATCCCCTCGCGCACGATCCGGTCGGCGGTCTCCGGCTGGCTGATGTCGCCGGCGACTGTATGGATATCCGGATCGGCGCTCGGCTTGATGGACCGGGAGGTCGCGACGACGCGGTAGTTCCGGTCACGATAGGCGCGAACCAGTCCGGCGCCGATGCCTTGCGAGGCGCCGGTGATGACGACGACTTTCTGTTCGGTACGCATTGATGTGATCCTTTCTCGATCGCAGCGGCCGCTTCCTGCGTCCGCCCTCCGCCCTCGGCGTTGGTGCAAGCGAAATTAGATCGGTGCGATCTTTGGGAGAATTGCCGGTACTTGACAGACACTCGACCGTATTCCGGCATAATCAGGTAAGCGTGCCCGCCTCCGCTGCCATGCGCGCAAATTCGGAGCGCAGACGCGGCGCCGCAAAGTCGACAAAGGCGCGGACCTTGGGGACCGACATTCGGCCCTGCGGCGCGAGCAAATGCGCCGGCAGGGGCGGATGCTCGGCGTCGGAGAGCACGATCTCCAGGCGCCCGTCCTTCACATATTCCGCGACGTGATAGGAATAAAGCCTCGTCAGGCCGCGCCCGGCAGCCGCCGAAGCGGCGGCAGCGCGCACGCTGTTGACGATGCACCTGGGCTTAAACTGGATCGTCCTGGGGAGGGACGAGCCCTTCGCCGGTGTGAAGCTCCAGGATTCCAGACCGAAATTGGTGAAGGCCAGTATCTGGTGCTTGGCGAGATCGGCCGGTTCTTCGATGCGGGGGTGATTGGCGAGGTACCGAGGCGAGGCGACCACGACGCGCCGCACATCGCCGCCGAGCCGGGTAGAGATGAGCGACGAGTCTGCCAGTTGGCCGATGCGCAGCGCTATGTCGACGCCTTCGTCCACCAGGTTGACGAAGCGATCGAGGAGAAGAAGCCGGACAGAAACGGTCGGGTAGAGATCGAGAAAATCATCCAGGATGGGACGAAGTATTTCCTCCCCGAGGATTGGCGGCGACGAAATCGTCAACATCCCACGGGGTGCGGAGCGCTCGCCTCCTGCGAGCATGTCGGCTTCCTCGAGGTCGGTTAGCACCCGTCGGCAGGCGGCCGCATAGCGTTGGCCTGCTTCACTCAGTTTGAGGGTGCGGGTGGTTCGATGCAGAAGTTCGACGCCGACATGCGCTTCCAGGAAGCTCAAGGCGCGACTCACCGCCGTGGGCGAGCGCTTCAGCCGGCGGGCCGCCCCGGCCAGGCTGCCTTCGTCGATCGCGGCGACGAAAACTTTCATTGCATCGATGCGGTCCATTATTCTGCCGTTCCCCGGTACAGTGACTGCCACAAAGCGAGTATTCACCCGAAGACGGCAATACGCAAATGATGGTGGCAAGGCTGCACTGGCCGGCAGACCTGCGAGAGCCTCGCCAACATACGGTCACGGCTCGAGAATAGGCTGCGTATCCGCGCGATCCTGCGCTTGGAAGCGCTTCAACGAAGGAGAATGACCATGAAGATCCTGATGGTTCTGACTTCGCATGACCGGCTCGGCAATACAGGCAAGCCGACCGGCTTCTGGCTGGAGGAGTTTGCTGCGCCCTATTACGTGTTCAAGGACGCCGGGGCGGAGGTCACGATCGCGTCGCCCAAGGGGGGCCAGCCGCCGATCGATCCCAAGAGCGATGAGCCAGCCAGCCGGACTGCAGCGATGGAGCGCTTCAAGGAGGACCCCGCAGCCAGGGAAGCATTGGCAAATACTCTGAAGCTCGGTGAAGTCAACCAGGAGGACTACGACGCGGTGTTCTATCCGGGCGGACACGGTCCGATGTGGGACCTCGTCAACGACAGGAATTCCATCGCCCTTATCGAAGGCTTCTACGACGCGGGCAAGCCGGTCGCCGCCGTCTGCCACGGCCCGGCCGTCCTGACGCAGGTCACGCATCGCGGCGAGCCCATCGTCAAGGGAAGGCGCGTCACGGGCTTCACCAATTCCGAAGAGGAGGCCGTTCAACTGACCGATGTCGTGCCCTTCCTGGTCGAAGACGAATTGAAGCGCCTCGGCGGGCGCTACGAGAAGGCTGAGGATTGGGCCGACTTCACGGTTGTGGACGGCAGGCTGGTCACCGGCCAGAACCCGTCGTCGTCCACATCCGCCGCCAGAGAACTACTGAAGCTTCTACAGTAGTCATCCTTGCCGGCTGGCATGATGCTGCAGAAGGCCCGTGAGGCTTTCTGCACTTCGATACAGATCCCCTCGTTACGAGACACAATCGGGATACCTCGCTCTGGTCCCATGCTCCGCGTGTCAAGCGCGACCGCCGCCGCGAGAGGCGCAGGTCCAATGCAGAGGGACGAAAATGATCCTTTTCACGATAGCTTATCTTGCAGGTGTGCTGACCATCCTCAGCCCCTGCATCCTCCCGGTCTTGCCCTTCGTGTTTTCGCGGGCCGGCCAGCCCTTCGCCAGGAGCGTTCTACCGATGCTCGTCGGCATGGTTCTCACATTCTCGGGCGTGGCCACGCTCGCCGCGCTCGGCGGGGACTGGGCGGTGAACGCGAATGTGGCGGGGCGGTATGCGGCGATCGCAGTGCTCGCCGGTTTCGGCGTGACCGTGCTTTCGGCGCGGGCCGCGGCCCTGTTCACTCGTCCGGCCGTCGCACTCGGCAGCCGGCTCTCACAAAGGGTGGCCGGTCAGCAGCCGAGCGTCGGAGCGTCTCTCCTTCTCGGTGTTGCAACCGGACTTCTTTGGGCGCCCTGCGCGGGCCCAATTCTGGGCCTGGTGCTGACCGGCGCCGCCCTTCATGGTGCCAATGTCGAGACCACGCTTCTGCTGGCGGCCTATGCTGCCGGCGCGGCGACTTCGCTCGCCTTGGCCGTTCTTGTCGGGGGGAGAGTGTTCGCGGCGATGAAGCGCTCACTCGGCCTTGGCGAGCGGCTCCGGCAGGGCCTCGGCATTGCCGTACTTGCCGGCGTTGCCGCAATCGCGCTGGGGCTCGATACGGGGCAGCTTGCGCGCCTCTCCTATGCAAGCACCGCAGCCCTGGAGCAGTCGCTCCTCGACCGTGTACGGGACGATCCCGCCGAGGAGAGGGCGAGCGCGTCAACGGCCGCCGACGGCGAACGACCGGCCTACCGAAGCGACTTGCCGGTGGAAGGCATGTTCCCGCCGCTGGACGGCGCCGTCGAGTGGGTCAACTCGAAGCCTTTGAGCGTGGAACAGCTGCGCGGCAAGGTCGTGCTCGTCGATTTCTGGACCTACTCCTGCATCAATTGCATCCGTACGATCCCCTATGTCCGCGCCTGGGCCGAGAAGTACCGGGACCAGGGGCTGGTGGTGATCGGCGTGCATGCGCCCGAATTCGCCTTCGAAAAGCGCATCGACAACGTCAAGCGCTCAGTGACGGACTTCGATATCCGCTATCCCGTTGCGATCGACAACGATTTCGCGATCTGGCGCGCCTTCGGCAACAGCTACTGGCCGGCGCACTATTTCATCGATGCAGAAGGGCGGATCAGACACCATCACTTCGGTGAGGGCGATTATGCGCGGTCGGAGCGCGTCATACAGGAGCTGCTCGCGGAAGCGGCAGGGAGTAACCGGAGCGACAGTGGTTTCGTGCGGCCGGATGCGACGGGCGCCGAAGCCGCGCCCGATCTCGCCCACCTCCAGTCGGGCGAGGATTATGTCGGCTACATGCGCGCTTCGAACTTCGTGTCGCCGGAGCGTGTCGCGGCCGATGCGGCGCGCGATTATACCGCCGGCAAGCCTCGGCTCAATCAATGGAGTCTCGCCGGCAACTGGACGGTTGGTGCAGAGCAGGCGACACTCAATCGGGCCGGGGGCGCAATCACCTACAGGTTCAGCGCGCGCGATCTGCACCTTGTCCTCGGCCCTGCGAAAAACGGCGGCAGGGTGCGCTTTCAGGTGAAAGTCGACGGTGCAGCACCAGGCCCGGATCACGGTTCGGACATCAATTCCGACGGCAATGGAACGGTGGGCGAGACGCGCCTCTATCAGCTCGTAAGGCAGTCGGGAGAAGTGCGGGAACGGACGTTCGAGATACGCTTTCTCGATCCCGGCGTCGAAGCCTTCGTTTTTACATTCGGATGAAAGAAGAGAGCGCGCGTCGGTGCCGTGAGGTCTGGCGCGTGTGAATTGTAGCCTACTGTATCGACGGCCGTGAAACGGTACACGGGCTTTCAATTGCGGTCGGGCGGGCTCACATTCGAGATACATCACCATCGCATTTCACGGCTGTGGTTCACACTATCCGGAGAAGTTCGATGACAGGGGAATTCAATCTGCGGCGGCGGCGGTTCATGGGAGTGGCGGCATTGACCGTCGCTGCGGCGCATTTCGGCGTTGGACGCGGCGCCCTCGCAAAATCAACGAGCGAGGCTCGCATTCCGGCGACAACGCCGGGGACCAATACATCTTTCGCTAAGATCAGGCAGATCGACGCGGGTGTCCTCAACATCGGGTATGCCGAGGCGGGCGAGAGCGATGCGCCCGTGGTCATCCTGCTGCATGGCTGGCCCTATGACATCCACACCTATGTCGATGTGGCGCCCCTGCTCGCGAACGCGGGCTACCGGGTGGTCGTTCCTTATCTGCGTGGCTACGGCACGACGCGATTTTTATCCCCCGACACACCGCGCAACGGCCAGCAGGCGGCGATCGCCGCCGACATCGTTGCCCTTATGGATGCGCTCGGCATCGAGATGGCCGTCATCGCCGGCTGCGATTGGGGCGCACGCACCGCCAATATCGTCGCCGCACTCTGGCCGGAGCGCTGCAAGGCATTGGTTTCGGTGAGCGGCTATCTGATCGGCAGCCGTGAAACCAATAAAAAGCCTTTGCCCCCGAAGGCGGAGCTTGCCTGGTGGTACCAGTTCTACTTCGCCACGGAGCGCGGGCGCGCGGGCTACGAACAGTACCGGAAGGACTTCGCGAAGCTCATCTGGCAGCTCGCATCGCCGAAATGGGGTTTCGACGACGCCACCTTCAATCGAAGCGCTGAGGCCTTGGACAACCCGGATCATGTCGACATCACCATCAATAATTACCGCTGGCGGATCGGCCTTGCCGACGGCGAGCGCAAATATGATGGGCTGGAAGCCCGGCTCGCCGAACTGCCGGTGATCGGTGTTCCGACGATCACCCTGGAAGGCGATGCCAATGGCGCTCCGCATCCGGAGCCCGCGGCCTATGCCAAGAAGTTCTCCGGCAAGTACGAGCACCGGCTGATCTCGGGCGGTATCGGTCACAACCTGCCGCAGGAAGCCCCACAGGCTTTTGCCCAGGCGGTCGTCGACGTCGATCGTTTCTGATCGCTTTCGCCTGCGCAGCAATGTCTCGTATCGAACTGTATCCGCCGGCGGTCCCGTGCGGATTGGCTTACAAATTCCGCCCCTTGCGAAACATCCCATACACGTGCGGGGCGGCATATGTGTCTCGACAGTCGGACGAGGCGTGCAGCTTCCGTCCCGGATCGTCAACCGAGAAGGCACATGGCGCCTTGCGCCTCCCAGACAAGAGGAGAATGACATGACCACCACAATCAACAGCGAAAGAGCCCGGCCGGTCGATATGAAGCTCGAAGTTATCGTCGTGCCCGTGTCGGATGTCGATCGGGCAAAGGAATTCTACGCGAGCCTCGGCTGGAGGCTCGACGCCGACTTTGCCGGTGCCGACGACTACCGCGTGATACAGTTTACCCCGCCCGGATCGGGTGCCTCGGTCATCTTCGGAAGGCATGTGACCGATGCGGAACCGGGATCTGCGCAGGGATTGTACCTCATCGTTTCCGACATCGAGGCCGCCCGCGAGGAGTTGCGCGGCCGCGGCGTCGATATCAGCGAGGTGTTCCATGCGGGCGACGTGAATGCCGGGAGCGACGAACCGTATCTGTTCGGAACGCATCGTGTCGACGGCCCTGATCCCGAGCGCCGCAGCTATCGCTCCTACGCTTCGTTCCGCGATCCGGACGGCAATGGCTGGCTTTTCCAGGAGGTCACCGCTCGATTGCCCGGCCGCGTCGACGCGGACGCGACGGCGTTCGGTTCGGCCGCAGATCTCGCAGCCGCGTTCCGCCGCGCCGAAGCAGCCCACGGCGAGTACGAAAAGCAGCTCGGACACCGGGACGAAGACTGGCCCATCTGGTACGCCGATTACATTGTCCGGGAGCAGTCCGGCGAGCCGCAGCCGGCCTGAGACACTGCAACCTGAAACGATCATGCATAACGGGGCGGTCCAGACCGCCCCGTTCGTTTGGTAAGCTGCCCGTCTGCGGACCAGACACGGTCGATAGCTCCTCAGGCAGCGCTTGGAGCACTTCCGGGGAAAAGTGCGTAACGGTTTTCCGTCCGGACGTGCGTCGCTTCAAAGATTAGAGCGTTTCACTGTTTTGATGAAACAGTGAAACGCTCCAGGGAAAGCTCCGCGGCAAGGCCGCCGCCGTCGCGGTTGCGCAAGGTCAGGGAGCCGCCGATGACCGTCGCGAGCTGTTGGGCGATTGCGAGGCCGAGCCCGGTCCCGCCGGTATCCCGGCTGCGTGATTGCTCCAGGCGGAAGAAGGGCTGCAGAACCGCTTCGAGCTGGTCTTCCGGGATGCCGGGACCGCGATCGAGGACGTTTATGGTCACTGTGCCCTCGGGGCGGCGCTGAACCTCGATCTCGGCGCTGCCCCCGAACTTCAGCGCATTGTCGATCAGGTTGGTGAGAATCCGTCTCAAGGCGTGCGGCCGGGTCACGATTGCGCCGTCCGCCAATTTGCCGAAAGTGACGGCCTTGCCGGTATCCTGATAATCATAGGCCAAACTCTCGATGAACGAGGCGAGATCGATGCGGGTAGCCTTTTCGTCCTTGCCGTGGGCGCTGCGTGCATAGGCGACACCTTCCCTGACGAGACGTTCGACCTCGTCCAGATCCCTCATCAGCTTGTCTCTCTCGATGGACGCTTCGGCCATTTCCGCTCGGAGTTTCATCCGTGTGATCGGTGTTTGCAGGTCATGCGAGATCGCGGCCAGTATCTGCACGCGCTCCTCCAGATACTGCGCGATGCGATCCCGCATCGCATTAAATGCCGTCGCCGCATAGGCGACTTCCCTCGGTCCGGTCTCGCTGAGGCGCGGCGTCTTGCTGTTCGGATCGAGCGTGTCGGCGGCCTTCGCCAGATCCGCGAGCGGGCGGGTGGCCTGCCGCACTGCCAACCAGCTGCACAGGACCAGAAGGGAAAGCTGAGCGACGAGCACGTAAGGCAGCCAGTCGGCAACCGGCATGACGCCCCTTGGCGTGACGTCTATCGTCAGCGGCTCGCCGTCGCTCAAGCGAAGATGCGCCTGAAGACGGCGGACGCCGCCGGGGATGGATTCGACCTCGATCGGATATTTCGCACCGATTGCAGCCCGGACCTTGTCGGCGACCTCGGCGTCGGCCTCATTGAGCACGGGACTGCCGGGCATGCCCGGCCCCAGGACGAAGCGGTAGGATCCGCGAGCGAGCCGGCCCAGCCAGGCGGCGCGTTCGCTCGCGGGGAGCCGGTCGAGAATGGCGATAGACGTCGCGACGTCGGTTTCGAGCGTATTGAACATCACCGACCTGGCGGCGATGTAGCGTTCCGAGAACAGAACCGCAAAGGACATGGCGTGGGCGACCGCCAAGCCGGCGAGAAGGATAACGAAAAGCCGCGCCCTCAGTGTGCGCGGCCACAGGTGAATACCATGGAGAGTCGACCGCGCCGCCATCAGCGGAGCTCCACGATCTCGACCGGCACCGAAAAAACATAGCCTTCGCTGCGGACGGTCTTGATATAGGTCGGCTCCCGGGCATCGTCGCCGAGCCGCTGGCGAACCCGGCTGACCAGGAGATCAATCGATCGGTCGAAGAGTTCGGCCTCGCGCCCCTGTGTGAGGTTGAGGAGCTGATCGCGGTTGAGGACGCGCTGGGGGTGATCAACGAAGACGCGCAGCAGCCGGTATTCGGCGCCGCTGAGCGCGATCGCAGTACCGCCCGCATCGATGAGATGCCTTGCCGTCGTGTCGAGCCTCCATTGGCCGAAACGCAACAGCTGACCCGCCTCCGAGACCTGCAGGTTCGCCGGCAGCATTCGCGCGCGCCGCAGGACCGCCTTGATGCGGGCGAGCAGTTCGCGCGCCGAGAACGGTTTGGCGATATAGTCGTCGGCGCCCATTTCCAGCCCGATGATGCGGTCCATCTCGTCCGAGCGGGCGGTCAGCATGACGATGGGCGTCGCCTTGTGTCTGCCGACACGCAGTTCGCGGCTCAAGACGAGGCCGTCGTCGCCCGGCATCATCAGATCGAGAATGATCAGATCGACCGTATTCGCCTCCAGGAAGGTCCGCATCTGCCGCCCGTCGGCGACGGGGGTCACCCGCAAACCGTTCTTCTTCAGGTAAGCCGACACAAGCTCGCGGATTTCCCGGTCGTCATCGACGATCAGGATGTGATCGATGTGCTCCATGGCAAGACACCCCTTTGACCGCCATTTCTTATCAGAACGAGAATACCGTGACAGCAGTATTCACCGGCTCATGCCTGTGCCGTAATGCGGGGGTCAACGCAAGGACCGGAAAGCGGCACGCAGCTCGGCGCCGAAGAGATCCGGCCCTCCCCACGCGGCGAAATGTCCGCCTCTGTCCACGCGGTTAAGACCGGCGGGAGCACGGAGCCGCCGGTTTGTTGTCGCGCCGCGGTTCTCGGCATCCATGACGGACGCTCACTTGGCCGGAACGACAAGCGGGGAGCCTTTTTCGACGATGTATGTCGCGAGTTCCGATGCCTTGCCGCTGCCGACATTCTTCGCGAGATGAGCCACCCCGGCCGGAATGAACAGGGCATCGCCGGCATGAAGCGTGACCGGCGCTCTCCCTTCGAGCTGATATTCCAGCGAGCCTTCGAGCACATAGGCCACCTCTTCGCCCGGATGGGAGTGCTTGATGGAGACGGCACCGGGATCGAAATCGACGCGCACCTGGATCGTTTCGCGGCCCGGCTGGCCGAGATCGTGCTGCAAGAGATCGGTGCGGTGAAGTCCCGCCTGTTGCGCTTTGGCCGCTTGCAATGCCAATCCGCTTCCAACGACCAGCAGCGCGGCCGCCAGTATCCGAGACGTCTTCTTCATAGAGGTCATCCTTTCCGCATTGGCAGAGGCTCGTCCTCGATGCCAGTGCGGTTATTTGAACGACCGCGTGTATTGACGATGTGTCGGCCGGGCGGGACTTTTGTAACGGCATGTGTCTGCGGCGAAGGTGTGGGCCTTCGCCGCACGACGCCGACGATGGCCACGCTATTGGTCGGCCCCGCCTGCATCAAATCCGATCGAGGCTCCGCCGCGGCGCCTGGCGGTCGAGGATGGTCGATCCGGGGCACCAGATCGACGAGCGGTTCCATGGGCTCGCTTGCTGGCGCCACAACGGACCGAACCACAGAAGCACGAGCGCCGTTCCGAGCGGGAGGGCGGGGATCGCGATGAACAATGCCGTTTGCATAAGCTTTGTCGGTCACGCGGGTGACCGCTCCTACCGGCCGTTCTGCGGCTTATCGATTCTTACAACCGGATGGTTCTAAGAAAGTTCCTTGCAGTGCACATGCCTGCCGGGGCGGCTGCGAAATCTTCGATGCGAGCAGATGGGGAACCTTTCACGCCAGGAACTGTTGGGCGCCTTGTTCGTTGATCCGGTTGTGCGGAACGATTCACTCAGGCCGCAGGTTAGGTGGCCTCCGGAGGTATCCCCATGAGAGCCATCAACGCCACCCTCGCCGCGATAGTGTTGTTCCTCGCGCTGTTGCAGGCCGCCGCCGCTCAGGGCGAGCCTTCGCAGCGCCAGGAGTTCGCGCGGAAAATGTCGATGTCGAACCTCTTCGAGATGGAGGCGGCAGAACTCGCGCGGCAGCGCGGCAAAGGGCGCGAGGTACTGGAATTCGCCGAGCGGATGCTTGCGGATCACGCGCGAGCCGGCAAGGAACTGGCCGAAGCCGCAGGCAAGGATGGCGTTGAACTTTCCCAGTCGCTCGACAAGGCCGGCGAAGAGAAGCTTGCCGCGCTGCGGGCGCTGAGCGGTGCCGCCTTCGATCCGGCCTATCTGTCCTCCCAAGTCACTGCGCATGAAGATGCTCTGGAGCTTCTCAAGAAATACGCGGAGGAGGGCGATGCCGGCGCGTTGAAAGCCTTTGCCGAATCCACTTATCCGACCGTCAGAACCCATTTGCTCCAGATTCAGTCCATGACATCTCAGTGAGCGTTCCCGACGGGCTTGAGCTGGCGCACTCCCGGACGGAAAAACGTTACACACTTCTCCTGGAAGCGCTTGAGCCCTTTTTCACGGATGCCCGCCTCTCAAGCGATGTTTCGGTCGGTGTTGCCGGCATTCCAGCCGGGTGATCCTCCGGACGGTCGGATGCGAAGGCTGTTCTGGACATGCTTCACGCCGGAGACGGCCTCGGCGCAGTCCTCGGCGCGGCGTTTGGCCCATTTGGAATCGACCAAACCGCTCAGTTGGACTTCGCCATTGGTGACCGAGACCGCGATATCGGAGGCGTCGAGCATTCCGTCGTCGCTCAGGCGATCGCTCACATCTTCCTGGATGCGGGTGTCCGACCGGATGTAGCCCTTGGGACCTTTGCCGCGATACTGGTCCGCTTCGCGTCTGCGCTCGGCGCCCTTGTCGCCCAACCAGGACGCGACTTCGTCGCTGGCGCGTTCGATAAAGCCGCGCTCTCCGTAGCCCCTGCCAAGACGGGGATACTCCTCGCCGTAGTCGTCGTCGCGGTAAAAGCCTCCACCGCCGAAGTGACCTGGACCGTATGCGCGTTCCCGTTCCCAGCTGTCATCGCGCCCGCGATATGTGCCGGAGCGGCCCGGCTCGTTACCGGCAAAATACGCCGAGCTCTCGTAGTCCGTAAGCCGCGGACCGGCAGTCAAGGCGCGGCGCCTCTCGTCCTCGTAGGATTGGCCGCGCCGGCGCCGGTCCGATTCGGGATAGCTCTCGTAGACGTCGCGGCTCCATCTCCTGTTCCTGGCCATGATCTCCTCCTTGACTTGGTTCGTCGACGTCGGTCAAACCCGCGAGCAGACACTCGGTTCCGGCGCAATGAGCGCTCCGGCACAGGCCCGGGCATGCCGCGGAAACAGGACCGCCCGGAACCTTCGGCGGCCGACACAGTTGGCTGCATTTGAGGAGATACGACGATGTTGACGAACTATTTCTGGCTTTTTGTCACCGGCGGTGGCGCCTTCATACTCGGCGGTGCGGTCGCCTATGCCATCTTGAAGCAGAGGCCACTCTCGCGTGCCGAAAAGCAGGCGCAGAAGCGGAAGGTCGAGGAACTTTACGAACAGTCGCCGGAGAACCGACCCCGCTGATCGCCGGGCGGCGAGATGGCTGCAACGGAGGCTTCCTGAACGAGCGAAGCACGCAAGGGGAAGGCCTGCGGTGCTTTGCAGGGAACAAGGCTCCAAATGGCTCGTTTGATTGCGTAGACGATAACGATCCCCGTTATGCATGGGAGGAACCGACAATGACCAATGACACAAGCGGCCGCGGGTCCGGCGATCCCTTGGGCAGGCCTTTGACGTCCGCGCAAGGCATCGAGCGCGTGAGCGGCGTGCAAGCCGGTGACACCGGCGGACAGGGGGAGGCGGGTGACCGCAGCCTCGAGAACGCCGTGCGTGAAGACGTGAACGAGTTCAAAGAGTTCGCCAGTGAACAGACGGAACAGGCAAAGGCGGCGGTCGGCCGCGCCGTCGAAGATGAGAAAAACGTGGCAGCACGCCAGTTGAGCGGTGTTGCTGACGCACTCGAGAAGGTCGGAAACGAACTCGAACAATCGGATCAACGGGCCATCGGCCGCTATGCAAAGCAGATCGGCACGTCGCTCCAGGGTTTCGCACGCAAGGCAGAGGGCCGCAATCTCGGCGAGATCGCCGGAATGGTTGAAGATTTCGGCCGAAAGCAGCCACTCGCCTTCCTCGGCATGGCCGCGATCGCAGGACTGGCCGCAAGTCGGTTCCTCACCGCTTCGCCTCCACGCCGCGACGGACGGGATGCTTCGGGACGGACCCGTCAATCAAGCGAGAAGGAACGCTATAATGGCTAATCATCGGGACGAGCGCCCCCTGACGGAACTGATGACCGGTCTGGTGGCGGATATATCCGGTCTTTTCCGGAAGGAAATCGACCTCGCGAAAGCCGAGGCATCCGAGAATCTGAATCGGGCGGTCGGCAGCCTCGAGACTCTCCTCGTCGGGCTGATCTTTGCCATAGGCGCAGTCGGCGTGCTGCTGAGTGCCGTCGTCCAGGGTCTGGGCGCCTTCCTCGTGGCTCAGGGCATGACCGAAGCGAATGCCGATGCGTTGTCGGCGGCCATCGTCGGCGTGGTTGTCGCCTTGCTTGCCTGGGTGATGATTTCGCGCGGCCTCTCGGCGCTCAAGGGCAGCAGCATCCAGTTCGATCGGACGGCCGCCTCCCTGCAGCGCGACGCGAACGTGGTGAAGGAGAGACTGCAATGAACGATTCCGCACACACCCACTCCGCTGCCGAACTGCAGCGCGAAATAGAGGCCGATCGCCAGCGAATCGAGGAAAAGCTCCACGAAATTCAGGAGCGCATGTCGCCGGGAGAACTAATGGACGAACTGCTCGAATATGCAAAAACGAGCGGCGGATCCGAATATCTGAGCAATCTCGGCGTGGCGCTCAAGTCAAACCCGATCCCGGTTGCCCTGATGGGGGTAAGCCTCGCTTGGCTGATCGCCAACCCCGCCTCGCGCGCGCCGCGCCACGGGGAGGGAAATGACGATGCGGATGATTACCCGCTTGCACCCGTAACGGGCTCCGTCCGGAGAGTGGGTCCGGTGGAGGCGAGCTTCGGCGAGCGCTACAGTCACTTCACGGATGAAAGCGGCAGCCGCTTCCGCGCCCTGACGGACGATGCCGGCCGGCGGGCCGGGCACTTCGTCGACCCGGCCGGGAAGATCTATCGCGGCTTTACCGACGCGGCAGGCAAGCAGATCGAAGATATCAGGGACGAGACCGGCGCCCTGTTCGACGAGGCGTCCGGCTGGGCGTCCCGGACCTGGAGACAGGTGAGCGCCGCGGCGGGCCGTATGTCCGATTCGGTGACGGGAGCCGGCAGATCTCTCGCCGGCAGCATGCAGGGTGCCGGCCGGTCACTCGAAGAACAGGGCGCGCAGCTCAACGCCGCCATCTTGAGGCATTTCCGCGACCAGCCGCTTGTCGGCGGAGCGCTCGCCTTTGCCGTCGGTGCAGCAATCGGGGCGGCGCTGCCCCACAGCGAAGCCGAGGACGAGGCACTGGGCGAAATGGCGGAAGATGTGCGGTCCAATCTCGCGGCCAGGGCGAATGCCGGCGTGGCGCAAGCCATGGAGGCCGGGCAGGAAATCCTCGAGAAGGCCGGCGATGCGGCGCTGGAAGCGCACGACGCGGCCAAGGATCGCCTGCAGCAGTCGGTTCGGGAGTAACCTCCCTGGAAGTTCCGCCCGTCGTTGAACGCGGAACTTCCCCAGCCAAGCGTCGAAAGGATTACGCCGGCGCTTCAGCGACCGAGGCACGTTCGACGATTTCCGTTTGCAGAACGACGAGGCGGGCCTCCATGTCGTTCCCGTTGAGGCGCTCAACAAGCAATTGGGCGGCCCTTTCGCCCAACCGGTAGACCGGTTGCCTGACCACCGTGACAGGCGGCGATGTCACGGACGTCCAGTCAGCGTCATGAAACGAGACGAGCGACAGGTCGCTGGGAATATCAAGGCCGATCGCGCGGCTTGCCTTGAAGACCTCGAGTCCGATCAAGCTATCGGAGGCTATGATCGCCGTCGGACGCACGCTCGCCCGCAACATGTCGGTGGCGATACGGCGCGTATGCTCCGGCGAGGATGCGCCGACATGCACCCACCTTTCCATCTCGCCCAGGCTCGCCTCTCGGCAAACAGCGAGAAATCCTTCGATACGCCGCCTTACCGAGCCAGTATTGATATCGGCCGGCGTGCGGAATAGATGATCGGGCGTGTCGCAGGCGGTGAGATAGGCGATCCGTCGGTGGCCGAGCGCAAGAAGCCTACGCGTGACGCCCTCGGCAGCGTCTCTGTCGTCGGCGATAACGGTATCGACGTCGAGTGTCTCGCTGCCGCGGTCGAGCAGTGCCAGCGGGCGGCCCGAGCGCGCCACTTCCTGCAGGTGGTCAAGTTCACCTTCCTTGGCGGGTGACACGATCAGGCCGTCCACCCGTTTGGCAAGCAGGGTACGGATCGCCGCCTTCTCCGCGGCGACGTCCTCGCCCGAGTTTATTAGGATGACGGTAAAGCCCGCTTGCCGGGCGACGTCGGCGATGCCCCGCACGGCCAGGCTGAAGAACGGGTTTTCGATGTCGCCGACCACGACGCCGATCGTGCCCGATCGGCCCGTCGTCATGCTTCGGGCAAGCTCGTTCGGCCGGTAATCGAGCGAACGGGCGGCGGCGGTCACGGCTTCGCGCACCCGATCGCTGACCGTTCCGTAGCCGCCCAGAACGCGTGCTGCCGTCGCCTTTGAGACGCCGGCTCGACGCGCGACGTCGGCAACGGTGACGGAGGTGGGTCGGGACGGATTCTGGTCCATAATCGCTAGCCTTACAAGACATATTGACGACTGGCAAACACGAAGATAACAATTGCAACAAGAAATGAGACCGGTCTCAGCGGGAGTGAGACCGGTCTCCAAGAACAAAAAGCTCCTAATAGGGGCATGCGATGGCAGCTACCGAACGCGCGGGTGATCCGGCCGTGCGGGGAGGGCCTTGTCCTTTCAACATTGCAAAAACACCACCAGAGGAGAAAAACCGATGAACTCATTCCAAGTCTTGTATGTGCCGCTCGCCAGATTGGGCGCGGCCATCGCTGCGATAGTCTTTGGCCTTGCGGCAGGTGCCCTGGCACCGGCCGCCGCTCAGGACAATCCCTTTGGTCTGATCGACCCGACAACCATCAGCGTCGGTACGATGGGTGATGCCAAGCCATACGCGTTCTCAACTGCTGACGGCAATTTCACCGGCTTCGACATCGAACTCCTGCTCGACGTGGCCAAGCGGATCGGCTTCGAGAGGGAACAGGTGATCTTCACCGGACAGGATTTCTCGGCCCTCATGCCCTCGGTCGCCAACGGCCGATTCGACGTGGCGGCGGCCGCGATCGGAACGACAGAAAAGCGAAAGGAAACGGTCGACTTTTCCGACGGCTATCTGGCAGGCTACCTTTCCGTGCTCACCGCGGACGCGGATATCACCGGCGCCGAAGGCCTAAAGGGCAAGCGGCTTGGGGTCGTGCAAGGCACGCTCCAGGAGATCTATGCACAGAAGAACTTCACGGGCACCGATCTTGTCAAATTCCCAGACAATAACTCTGCCGTATCCGGACTGAACAACGGCACGATCGATGCGCATTTCCTCGATTACGAGGCGGCAAAAGACTATGCCGGCCGGTATGAGAACCTGAAAGTGGCGGTGAATATACCAAGCTTCGACGCGCCGGCCGGTTTCGTCATCCGCAAGGGCAACGATGCCCTGCGGGAGGCACTGAACAAGGCTTTGCAGGCCGCGATGCAGGATGGAACCTGGAAGACCCTGCACGAAAAATGGTTCCCCGGCACGCCGATGCCAGCCGATTATCTCCCGAAGCCCTAATCCCGCTTTCCGGTCCGATCGTCGTCGGTCGGACCGGCCTTTCCTTCAGGGGGCCGCCTGATGAACTGGCTTGAAAACCTTCGCCGCAGCTTCCTCGATTGGGGCGCGATGGCCGAAGTCCTGCCGACCATGATCACGGTCGGGCTGAAAAACACGTTGATCCTGGCGGCCGCCTCGACGGTACTGGGCATCGTCATCGGCATGGTGCTCGCCATCATGGGCATTTCGCGGTCGCCCTGGCTGCGTATCCCGGCCCGCATCTATACGGACATCTTCCGCGGTCTGCCGGCCATCGTCACCATCCTGCTGATCGGACAGGGCTTTGCGCGCATCGGCCGCGAACTGTTCGGCCCGTCGCCTTATCCTCTCGGCGTTCTCGCGCTCAGCCTCATAGCGGGCGCCTATATCGGCGAGATCTTCCGTTCAGGCATCCAGAGCGTCGAACGCGGCCAGATGGAGGCGTGCCGGGCGCTCAGTATGAGCTACGGCCAGGGCATGCGCCTTATCGTCGTGCCGCAGGGCGTGCGTCGGGTCCTCCCAGCACTGGTAAACCAATTCATCGGCAACGTGAAAGATTCGAGCCTCGTCTATTTCCTCGGCCTGCTGGCTTCCGAACGCGAGATTTTCCGCGTTGGCCAGGATCAGGCCGTGGTGACCGGCAATCTCTCGCCGCTCCTTCTCGCGGGCGTCTTCTATCTCTTCGTCACGGTGCCGCTCACGCATTTCGTCAACGCCATCGACAGCCGTCTCAGGCTTGGCAAGCAGCAATCGGCGGCCATTACGAGCGGGCTGGAGGAGGTTAGCGAACTCGATCGCGCCGATCACGCCTCGCAGATCGCCTTCAAGGGCGGCAGTTTGGAAGTCCGCGATCTCGGCATGGCCTATGGCGAGCTCGACGTGCTGAAGGGCGTCGACCTCTCGGTGAGGTCCGGCAGCGTCACCTGCATCATCGGCCCTTCCGGTTCGGGCAAGTCGACGCTTCTGCGCTGCCTCAACCGTCTGGTGGAGCCGAAGTGCGGCGACATCCTGCTCGACGGCGACAGCATTCTCACAATGAAGCCGGAGCGGCTCCGCCGCCGGGTGGGTATGGTCTTCCAGCACTTCAATCTCTTTCCGGATCACACGGCTCTCGAAAACGTCATGCTGTCGCTGACGAAGATAAAGGGTCTGCCGAGGGCCGAAGCGGAACGCATCGCCAAGGTGCGGCTTGCCGATGTCGGTCTCGCCAGCCGCCAGCATCATCGCCCCGGTGGTCTCTCCGGCGGACAGCAGCAGCGCGTCGCGATAGCCCGGGCGCTGGCCATGGAACCCGAAGTCATCCTATTCGACGAGGTGACGAGTGCGCTGGACCCCGAGCTCGTTAAGGGTGTGCTCAACCTCATGGCCGATCTCGGTAAAGGCGGCATGACCATGGTCGTTGTCACGCACGAGATGGGCTTTGCCCGACGTGTCGCCGACCAGGTCGTTTTCATGGACGAGGGGCGCATCGTCGAGGCAGGCACGCCCGAGGCGATCTTCGACTATCCGCAGAGCCCACGCCTTCAGCGTTTCCTTGCCGAAGTGCTCTGAAGGCAAGGGGAGAAGACGACGATGAGGGCCCATCCTCGCATCACCTGACCTGTCCAACGGATCGAAAGACAATTAACCATGACGGATAACATCATCACTTCGGCGATCATCATCGGGGCCGGCATTTTCGGCGTCTCAACGGGCGTGCAGCTTGCCCGGCGGGGCATTCGCGTGACCATCCTGAACGATGGCCCGCCGGCCGGCGGCGCTTCCGGCCGGTCGCTCTCCTGGTTGAACTCGTCGCGTATTCGCTCCGAACCCTATCACCGGCTGCGCATGGCGGGCATCGATCGCTACCGCACGCTCTCGGCTCGCTTCCCCGATGCGGACTGGCTTCGCTTCGACGGTGGCCTGACCTGGGATGCCGATGACTCGAGCAACGGCATCGACGCAGCCTATCGCCATGAAGTCTCGCTCGGCTATGATGCAAAGCGCCTCGCGCCGGGCGAAGTCGCGGCAGTGACGCCAGGTCTCGACGCGCGCGCGATCACGCCTCAGGGCGCGATCTTCAATCCGGGTGAAGGGTGGGTCGATCTGCCGATCCTGATCAACCTGCTTATCGAAGAGTTTGCCAAGCTCGGCGGCACGCTCGTGACCGATGAGGGTGCGGCAAGGGTTGTTGTCGAAGGCGGTAGGGCGGTCGGCACCGAAACGGCCGCGGGCAATCGCTTCCTGGGGGATGCCGTTCTGCTGGCCACCGGCTCAGCCGTGCCGAAGATGGTGGAGCAAGCCGGCGAGACCATCGACGATGCAACGCCGGTCGCGCTTCTGGTGCGAACGAAGCCGCTTGCCCATCCTTTGCGCGCCGTCTTGAACACGCCGCGTGTCGCCGTCCGCCCCGCGCCGGGCGGCACCTTCTCGCTGGATGCCGATTGGGCGGCGGATGAAGGCGTGAAGATGCACGAGGACGGTTGTCGCGACATCGATGCGGCGGTCGTAGATGCCCTCCTGGCCGAGGCGTCAAAGGTGATGGAGGGGAATCCGAAGCTCGAGATCGCCTCCATCGGCGTTGGCGGCAAACCCATCCCAGGCGACGGCGAACCGGTGCTGGGAGCGCTCAAGGCCATTCCCGGCTACTACGTCGCCTTCAGCCACAGCGGTGCGACGCTTGGCCTTATCGTTGGTGAGCTTCTGGCTTATGAGATCGCAACCGGTGCTGAGCATCCGATGCTCGCCACATTTCGTCCGGAACGCTTCGCATCGCCGTAGCGGAAGGCGACGATCACGTCAGCCCCGACGCCGCGGAGGAGCAGGGAACAAATATCCTGAAAGCCGGTTGAGTCGCGAAGCGGAAAGGAGCGACCATGTCCAAGCCGGCAAGCAATTCTGCGCAGGTGCGCGGCGACATCCAGCATGGAAGGACGGGCGACAAGAGGCGCGGCTTCGACCCCGCGGCGGCGCCGCTCGAGACCGACGACGAAGCAGGCGGTATGCCGCCCGGCAGTGAAGCGGTTCGAAACGCCAGGGCCGGGCAGGCCGCGGGGAGGCCGGCCGATACCTCTACCGAGTACAACGACGCGATGCGGCCGCTTGCAGCGGCGGAGACCGCCGCACCGAACAGGCAACGGCTGGGGCTGAGCCTGGCCATCATAGCCATGGCCGTCGTGATAGGCGCCTTGATCTACGCCGGCGGGCTTCTCTCGCCGTGAAAGCGGTTCTTCAAACAAGCGAATCGAAGGAGTCTCCAAATGCCTGACCGCCGACGCCCATCGAAAGATCCTCTATCGGAACTCGCCGCTCGCGAAGAAGCCATGTATTTGCGGCGCTCGTCGACGCGCTTTCTCGAATGTGCGATTCATCTCTGCGTGACGCACATGACGCTTCAGGAAGTCGCCGACCTGCTCGAGAAGGAAGCTGCGCAGCTGCGCCGCTTCGGATGAGGTCCGTGAGCGACGGACCGTCAACGCCAAGGCGACGGTGAATTGCCCCTCTGGCCTGCAGGCCGGAGGTTCGCCGCAGCCACTAGTTCCCGATATCTGCTGAATTTCCGAGGATCCTCAAGGTCGGCTCGTCCAGATACGGGCGCTCGCCGCGCCGCAGGAGATAGACTTCCCGCTCGGGATTGGCTTCGATGACGAAGCCGGCGCTTCGCAGCATCGCTTCGACGCCGGCGCGGTTGGGGATGAACCAGTTGGTGGGGTCATCCGCGAAGCGGTGTTCCACGAAGAACAGCTTCGGATAGTCGGGCCGGTCGAAGATCTCCCACTCCCGGAAATCGTAATCACCCTTGAGAGTTGCCACGGATTCCGACCCGCGCTGCATACACTGGAAGAGCATCTGGTCGCCGACGACATGCTCGTAGAGGAGGTCGAGTGCCAGCAGCGGATGGCGCAGGTGATAGAGAACGCCCATGAAGATGACCAGATCGAATCTCTCGCGCAGCCGTGCTGCGTCGTAGACCGACATCAGCCTGTACTCGATGTCGACCCCCGCTTGCTCCGCGGCAAACTTCGCCTGCCGCAGATAGTGCGGGTCCGAGTCGATGCCGAGTACGCGTCCGGCATTGCGGCGTTTCATCTCCTGCGCGTAGAACCCTGCATTGCAGCCGATGTCGAGGACGCTCCTTCCTTCGAGGTCCTCCGGCACCACATGCCTGAAGGCCTTCCATTTCACCGCGGGATAGTCGCCTAGGAAGTGACCGGGCGCCGTCTCGATGCCTCCGATCCGCATGTTGTGGAACCAGGGACCGAGCGCCGCAATCTCTTGCGCGATGACCGTTCGGTCTTTCGTCTGCTGAACCATGATCACAGATCCTGAGTGACGACGGAAAGTTGCGGCCGGCGCCGGGTGCGGCCGGACCGGCGTTCAGCGCGGCTTTCGGCAAGTGCGCTCTGGAACCAGGCGATCGTATGGGTCAACCCGTCCTCCAGAGGAACTTTCGGCTCCCAGCCGAGAAGCTTCCTGGCGCGCGCGATATCGGGACGGCGACGCTGCGGATCGTCCGCCGGCAGCGGCTCATGGACGATCGTCGAGGCCGTCTCGATCCTGGAGAGGACCAGTTCCGCCAGTTCGATGACGGTGAATTCTCCGGGATTGCCGAGGTTCACCGGCACGGCAGGATTCTCCTCGCGGTTCATCAGCCGGATCAGTCCGTCCACGAGATCGGACACGTAGCAGAAGGAGCGCGTCTGCTCGCCACTGCCGTAAACGGTGAGCGGCTCGTTCCTCAGCGCCTGGACGATGAAGTTCGATACGATCCGGCCGTCATTGGGGCGCATATGCGGACCGTAGGTATTGAAGATGCGGGCGACCCGCGTGTCGACGCTTCCCGCCCTCAGACTGTCGAAGCAGAGGGCTTCGGCCGCGCGTTTGCCTTCGTCGTAGCAGGCCCGCGGCCCGGTGCAATTGACGTGGCCCCAGTAGTTCTCCTGCTGCGGATGCTCCTCGGGATCGCCGTAGATCTCGCTCGTGGAGGCCTGCAGCAACGTGGCCCCGTGCCTTTCGGCAAGCCGGAGGAGGTTTCCCGTCCCGGTCACGCTTGTCATCATCGTGTGGATGGGATCGGCCTGGTAGGAGGGCGGCGAGGCGGGGCAGGCCAGATTGTAGATCTGGTCGATCGGTTCATCTATGTCGATTTCCTCGCAGACGTCCTGTTCAACCATTGCGAAATAGGGGTCGTCCTGCAGGCCGACGAGATTGGCAGGGGAGCCGGTGAGATAGCTGTCGAGGCAGATCACCCGGTTGCCGGAGCCTAGAAGTGCTGTACAAAGGTGCGACCCGACAAAGCCGGCGCCGCCGGCAACCAGGATGATCTTTCCTCGGCTTGCTTTGTTTCTTTTAGCCATCGGCCGTTCTCCTTTCGGGTTAAACCGGAAGCCGCCGCTCGGAACGCCTTGTGGCGAGACCGGCCCTGGCGGCGACGCTTTCGATTGCCTCGACAAAGGTCCGTGCGCGCGCCGCGGAACTGTGCGCGGCGGCGACGCGTCGATAGGCGCAATCGGCAAGTGCTTTGCGTTGTTCTTCGTCGAGCCGCGTCAATGCCGTGACGACATCGCTGCTGTTTCGCGCGATGATCACGGCCTCGCCGGCCGGGAAGAAGCTTTCGATCCCCTCCCACCAGTCGCTGATGAGTGGCGTGCGGCACGCGGCGGCCTCGAAGAGGCGAACGCTCGGGGACCAGCCGGCGGCCACCATGTCGGCCCGCGTTACGTTCAGGGTGAATCGCTGGCGGCTGTAGAACTCGGCATGTTGGCCGGGCGGCAGATGTTCGATGCGCGCGACGTTTTCCGGCCAGTCGATGTCCTCAGGATAGCTCGGCCCGGCCACGACGAAGCGCATGTGCGGCAAGCGCCGCGCCGGCTCGATCAACAGGCGTTCGAGCGCGGGTTGCCTGTCGTGGCTGAAGGTGCCGAGATAGCCGAGGTCCCACTCGGTGGCCGCACCGGTATCGCGATAGGCGTCGAGGTCGACGGCGCAATAGAGGGGCACCGGCCGCCGCGCCGCGAACTCGTCCCGCAGCCGGTCGAGCGTTCTGCCGCCGGAGAAGGAAAAATAAATGTCAAAGGCCGCAACCTGTCTTCGCGCCAGAAACTCCTCGTCGCCGCGCTCGAGCTTGGCGAGCGTCACAGGCGTGTCGATGTCGTAGAAGAACAGACGTTTCGGTGCGAGATCCGCAACCGCGTCGATGACCTCCACGCCATCAGGCACGTAGGAGCCGATGACGACGGCATCCGCGCCGGCCAGCCGGTGCGCATGCCTGGAGACGAGTTCGTCCGGGTTCGAGTAGAACACGAGGTCGCAGAAATCCGGCGCGGCCAGATCGCGGTTGCTCGCATACCAGGGCACGTCCCGTTCCAGGAACGTCACCTTGTGCCCGGCAGCGTCGAGCGCGCGAAGCAAAGCGCGATAGGTCGTCGCATGACCGTTGCCCCACGAGGAGGACAGCGAGAGACCGAGAATGACGATGTCGAGCGGTCGCTTCATTCGGCAGCCTCCATGCGGCGCGCCTGCCGCAGGACGCGGTCCACCTCCTCGGCACGATGCGCATAGGTATGCTCGGCGAGAACGCGGCGGAGCGCCCGCTCGCCGATCTCACGGGCGCCGGCCGCCGTCAGCTGCTGCATCAGTTCGGCGACGTCGCGGCCGTCTCTGGCGACCAGCACTTCTTCTCCGGGTTTCAGGAAGAGCTCGATGCCCTCCCAGTAGTCGGTGATCAGGCAGGCGCCGGCGCCCGCGGCCTCGAAGACGCGGGTTGCCGGCGAGAAGCCGTTTTCGGCCATGCTGGCGCGTGAAATATTCAGGACGGCATTCGGCGTCGTGTTGAAGGCATTGTGGTCGGCGGTCGGTACGTGCCCGATATAGGCGACATTCGGGGACAGAGACTTATCGTGCCATCCGGATCCGCCGAGCAGGAAACGCCCTTGCCAGAGCTTTTGCGCCGGCTCGAGGAAGAAGGCCTCCACGCGCTCCTCCCGGTCCGGCAGGCGGTTGCCGAGAAAGGCGAGATCGGCGGCAAAGCGCGGATCCGGCGGCACCGGGTGGTGTGTCTCGGGATCGACGGCATTGTAGATCGGAACGCAATCGCGGGCGCCCAGCGCGCGATAGGCTTCGACCACGGGATCGCCGCCGCCATAGGTCAGCACGAGATCCAGGGAGGAAAGCGCGCGGCGAAGCGGGTGGTCGGGCGCGGCCCTGAGATCGGCCAGAGTGGCGGGTGCATCGACATCCCAGAAGATTTTCAGCGCCGCCGGGTCCGCCGCGGCCATCACCTCGGCGAGCAGCAGGTCGTCCTCGAAGCCGACGCCGCTTGCCTTGACGACGATGTCCGCTTTGGCTGCTTCCCGCGCCACTCGCTTCAACGCCTCGACGGTCCCGTCATAGACGACGACCCTGCACCAAGAGGGCGGATCGATATCGCGGTGCTTTTGCCGATCGTAGACATCGGGCTCGTAGAAGGTGATTTGATATCCCCGTTCGGCAAGCGCCCGGAGCAGGCCGCGATAGTAGGTGGCCGCGCCGTTCCAGTAGGCCGAAACGAGACTCGATCCGTAAAATGCCAGCCTCATACCTCGACCTCCTCCGAAATGATCTGTCGCGCGCCGGAGCGCGGCCTGTAGGAGGCCACGATGGCGAGCAGCTCGTCGACGCGATGGCTGCATGTGTGGCGCGCCCGGATCGTCTCCAACCCGGCGGCGGTCATCTCCGCGGCGAAGTCCGGTTCGGCGAGCAACTGGCGCAGAAGGCGCGTCATCTCCTTGCCGTCCTTGGCAATGCAAAAATCCCTGCCCGGCCGGAAAAGTCCTTCGGCATCGGTCCAAGGCGCCGAAATCAGCGGAATGCCGCAGGCAAGCGCCTCGAAGACGCGGATCGTCGGTATGCCCGGCAGGGCCTCGACATAAGGCCGGCGCGGAATGTGCACGGTGACCCGATGCTCGGCGAAAGCCCGCGGAACAGCGGCATTGGCGAGCCAGCCGCCATAGTCGATTTTCGCGGACCGTAAAGCCCTGAGCGCGGTCTCGGGATATCGCACGCCGCGGACGGTGGTCCTGAGCTTCAGCTTTTTCGCCGGTTCGACCAGGAAGGACATGATCTCGCTGCTGCGCTCGTCGTCGCCCCAATTGCCGATCCAGATGAGCTCGCCCCGCTTTTCCACGTCCGGCATCGGGTGGAACAGCGAAGTATCCGCAGCCTCGTGCCAGGTATGGACATGCCTTCCCCAGCCCGCCTGCAGATAACGCTCCCGCAGCGCCTCACCGAAGGCCAGAACGAAGTCGTATCCGGAAAGGTCGAGCCGGGCGATGTCCCGCTCGGCGCTGACGGCGCGGTGATGGGTATCGTGGAAAGCGAGCGTGAAGCGGCCGCCCTTCAGGCGAATACGGCCGAGCTCGGCGACGAGGGCGGGATCGGTCCACTCATGCACGATGACCATGTCGGCCTCGCAGGCCGCCGCTTCATGCTCGAAATCGGAACCGTAGATACCGACCCTCAAATCGGGGAAGGTCTTGCGGAAGGCAGCGATCGCTCCGTTACCCTGATCTGCGACGAGATTGAGCCGGCTCCAGGAATCGCCGGGCTCGAGCGCTACGGCCTCGTGGCCTCGCCGGATGAGTTCGCGCATGACACCGCGCAGAAAATGCGCATTGCCGTGGTTCCAGTCGGACACCAATGAGTGGGTGTAGAAGAGAAATCGCATCCGCTCACTCCGCTGCCGTCAATTGATCGGACCCGCTCATCACCCGCCGGTAGGCGGCGAGCACCGCGTCGCGCTGAGCCTCGACCGTGAAATCGGCTGAGCGCAGCTGCGCCCGCCGGCCAAGGTCGGCCCTGAGCCCTTCATCCTCCGTCAGCCGGTTGACGGCTTCGGCGAAGGCGGCGGGATCACCGGGGTCGGCGAACAGGGCGACGCCCTCCCAGAGCTCGCGATAGGTTTCGATGTCGGCGAGGACCAGTGCGGCGCCCGCACGCGCGGCTTCCAGCGCCACCAGGCCGAAGGGTTCATAGACCGATGGAGAGACGACGATAGCGGCCTTCGACATCAGCCTCATCGTCCGGTCGTGGCTGAGTTCACCTTCGTGATCGGCATGCATGATCGCCAGGTGCTGCCCGTTAGGGCCTTCGCAGGCGCCGGCCATCACGACCGGCCAGCCTATGTCGGCGGCGGCCCTGTCGAGCACGGCGCCGTTCTTGCCTTCGTCCCACCAGCGACCGGCGGCAAAGACGAAGTTTTCCTTGGTGCTGACGGAGCATGCATTCCGGCTCGCATTGTAGACGACTGCGAGATCGGGGATTGCGCCGTAAGTGCGCGTCAGGGTCGCGGCATGGCTTCGGCTCGGCGCGAGCACCAGGTCGGCGCGGTCGAATCCCAACCGGTTCAATCGCTTCTGCCAGGCCCAGGCTTCCGGCAAACCGGACCCGCGCACCGCAGCGAACCAGGAGGCGACGCAGGAATGCGACATGGTGACGAGCGGTAGTTCCGCCGTCATTCGCGCCGCCTGGGACGGCAGGTTGAAATGGAGGAGATCGACGGAATGCCTGAGCGCGAGTTCGGACAGGAGGTGCGGCACGCGGTCGAGCTCGCTCTCGTCTTCGACCATCCAGTCGAGCGGCTGAGCCGTCCATTCGAGCCGGCCGATGCCGTTTGCCTCGCGCCGTTGCTCCGGGGAAGGTTGCGGGCCGAGGCCGACGATCAGCGGCTCCACGCCGCAATCGCGCATGGCCGCGGCGAGATCCATCGCATAGCGCCAGACGCCGCCGACGGCATCGACGGTCATCAACACCCGCCGCGGCAGTGGGCCCGGGGCCCTGCGGCGGCCGTCAAATCGAGCGGCGGAAACGGCGGGAAGGCTCATGCGGTGACCCTCCGCGGTTGGCGCCGGATCCTGCTGACCGCACCCCGATCGTCGTGAAGCCAGGCGTAGAGGTCGCGCAAGCCCTCGCGCCAGGGCATTGCGGCCTTCCAGCCAAGCGCATCGGCGATCGCGCGCGTATCGGCGACGAAGTACAATTGGTCGCCTGCGCGCCAATCGCTTTTTGCCTTCGAGAGCGTGCGGCCGGTCAAAAGCTCGATCTCGCTCAGCACGTCCATAATGCTGACGGCATTGGCGGGTCCGCCTCCAAGATTGAAAGCGCGCCCCTTCAGGCGGTCGATCGAATTCAGGAGCGCCCTATAGGCCGCGACCGCATCGGTGACATGAAGAATGTCGCGGACCTGCTTGCCGTCGCCATAGATCGAAACAGGCTCGCCGGCGAGTGCGCGAATGAGGAAATGGGCGACCCAGCCCTGGTCTTCGGTGCCGAACTGCCTCGGCCCATAGACGCAGCTCATCCTGAGCACGGCCGTCGGCAAGCCAAAGGAGCGGGCATAATCCAGCACATACTGGTCGGCGACGCCCTTCGAGCAGCCGTAGGGCGTACAGAAATCCAGCGGTTGGGCCTCGCCGACGCCATGCTCGCGTGTCGCCTCGTCGGCCGGCATGTAACGGCCCCGCATCTCCTGCATCGCCATGTGCCCGAGCGCGCCATAGACCTTGTTTGTGCTGGCGAAGATGACGGGCGCACGGCGCCCGGCCAGGCGTGCGGCTTCGAGCACGTTGAGCGTGCCGCGGGCATTCGTCTCGAAATCGTCCGTCGGCTGCTCGAGGCTGGTGGTAACCGCCGTCTGGGCCGCAAAGTGAAACACTGCCTTGGCTTCTCTGAAGGCGGGTTCGATCGCGCCGAGGTCGCGGATATCCGCGATCAATGCCTCGACGGCACGGCCGTGGCCGTCCACCAGCCATTCGAGGTTTCGCTCGACGCCGGGACGGCTGAGATTGTCGAGAACGATCACGTGCTCGCCGTCGCGCAGAAAGCTGTCGGCCAGATTGCTGCCGAGAAAGCCGCTGCCGCCAACGACCAGGATCGGCGCCGTCTTGCCGGAAAGAGCGGGCGCCGCCAGATGCCGGTCCGTACCGACCGTCCGGCCGCTCATAGGACCAGCCCCCGTGCTTCCAGATGGCGTTTCATCTCGGCGCCGCGGTCGATCGCGCCGGCGCTGCGGACCCATTGGGCGAAGTCCGCAAGAGAATCCTCGAGCCGGTGGGCCGGTTCGAAGCCGAGAAGGTCGCGTGCCTTGGCGATATCGGCGAAGCAATTGCGGATATCGCCTGAGCGGGCCTTGTTCATGATCTCCGGCTCGATCTCCGGTACATCCATCGCTTCGGCAAGCAGCGAGGCGATGTCCGCAATGGCGTAGGCGTTGCCGCTGCCTATATTGATGACGTGGCCGGCGGCGTGCGGCTGTTCGAGCGCCAGCCGGAAGGCACGCGCCACATCGCGGACATGCACGAAGTCGCGTTTCTGCCGGCCGTCCTCGAAGACCATCGGCGATTGCGCGTTGGCAAGGCGGGAGGCGAAGTTGGCAAGCACGCCCGTATAAGGGTTGGAAAGCGCCTGGCCGGCGCCGTAGACGTTGAAGAGCCGCAGCGCCACCGCGTCCGTCCCATAGGCTTCCCCGAATATAAGGACCTGACGCTCCTGTGCATATTTGGTGAGCGCGTAGATGGAAGCGAGGTCGACCGGCTTGTTCTCGTCGGTGGCGATTGGCCTCAGGCGTTCGCCGGCAGGACCGGACGGGTTCCAGGCACCGGCTTTGATCTCGGCGGGGGATCGCCGGATATGTGCACGACGCTCGCCGGCCGTCGTCTCGTACAAGCCTTCGCCGTAAACGCTCATGGAAGAGGCGACGACGATCCGCCGGATCGGCATGCCGATCATCGCCTCGAGCAGGACGGCGGTGCCCAGGTCGTTGACGCCGACATAGCGGGAAATCTCGTACATCGATTGGCCGACGCCGACTTCCGCGGCGAGATGAATGACGTGATCGACGTCCTTCAGCGCGCTTTTCACCGCGTCTGCGTCGCATATGTCGGCGCGCCGCATGTCTACTTCCGGTGGCAGCGTGACCTGCGCATCCGCATGGACCTGATCGTTCAACGCATCGAGGACGCGCAGGTCGTAGTTCCTTGAAAGAAGCTCTTCGACAACATGCCGCCCTATGAAGCCGCAGCCGCCGGTAACAAGTACTTTTGTCATAATGCACCTGATGATGACCAATCAGAGATAGAGACAAACCTCCAACAAACGTGCGTCGCAAATGTTCCTTCTTCTTTGACTTCTTCTTCTTTGATGTTCTTCTTTGATCCCCCGGGGGCGTCGCCCCGTGCCAAGGTACAAACCTCTCTTTCGCGGGAGTGTTCCACGCGAACTGCGGGCATCAGGAACAAAAGCTGCAACATCAAGTTAAGGGCGGGAGGCTCTTGAACATTGCTCAGAGCTTTCTTGGGCCGGGGGCAGGGGCGGGTCCGGCGGACCTCGCGACACCCTTTTCGGGCTGCCGGACAGGTCGCCACCGAGGGAAGGAGCTGACATGAACATCAGCATATCTCAGCGGACGGACACGATGTCCGCCGCTATCGTCACCGGGCCGGGCGCGGTGCGCATAGAGACGTTGCCGTTGCCGCAACCGGGTCGCGGCCAGGTGCGGATCAGGCTCGAAGGCTGCGGCGTCTGCGCCTCAAATCTCGTTCCCTGGGCGGGTCCGGAATGGATGCAGTTTCCGACGGAACCCGGCGCGCTCGGACACGAGGGCTGGGGCATTGTCGACGCGGTCGGCGAGGGCGTGCAGGGTTTCGCGCCGGGCGATCGCGTGGCGGCACTTTCCTACCATGCCTATGCCACGCACGACATCGCCGATCAGAGCGCGATCGCGCCCTTGCCGGCGTCTCTTGCAGATCAGCCCTTTCCCGGCGAACCGCTCGGCTGTGCCTTCAACATCTTCCGGCGCAGCGCGATCAGTCCGGGAGAGACTGTGGCGATCGTCGGTATCGGCTTTCTCGGGATTCTTCTGACCGAGCTCGCAAGCGCTGCCGGCGCGCGGGTGATAGCGATATCGCGCAGGCCGTCTTCGCTCGCCGCGGCCAAGCAGGCCGGTGCAAGCGAAGTGATTCCCATGGACGATCACTGGCGGATCATCGAAGAGGTGAAGCAACTGACCGACGGGCGTTTCTGCGATTGCGTCATCGAGGCGGTCGGCAAGCAATGGCCGCTCGATCTTGCCGGCGAACTGACGAAGGAGCGCGGCAGGCTCGTCGTCGCAGGCTACCACCAGGACGGCCCCCGGCAGGTGAACATGCAGCTCTGGAACTGGCGCGGCCTGGACGTGATCAACGCGCATGAACGCGATCCCGCCGTTTATATGCGCGGCATGAACGAGGCGATCGAAGCGACGGCAGCGGGTGGTTTTTCTCCCTCGCGGCTCTACACCCATCGGTTTCCGCTCGAAGAACTCGGCGCCGCGCTCGACATGACGCGCGACCGGCCGGAAGGTTTCATCAAAGCGCTGGTGATCTGCCATGAGTGACGCAATGCAGCTTTCAACGAGCCCGAAGGCCGTCATTCGCCCCCGCGTCGGCTTTCTCGGCGTCGGAAGAATCGGCTTCCACCGGATGAAGGCGGTGGTCGAAACCGGATCCGTCGAAACCGTCGCGATCTTCGATCCTTCGCCGGAAATGGCGGCGGCGGCCCGCGAGCTGACCCCCGAGGCCTCCGTCGTGAACTCGCTCGAGGCACTGCTCGACCAGGAGCTCGACGGCATCGTGATCGCCTCGCCGAGCGCGCTCCACGCCGCCCAATCGATCGTGGCACTGGAGCAGGGCGTGGCGGTTTTCTGCCAGAAGCCGCTCGGCCGCACGCGCGACGAGACCGCGGCGGTGGTCGAAACCGCCCGGCACGTCGACAGGCTTTTGAGCGTCGATCTCTCCTATCGCTACACCGACGGCATGCGGCAGATTCGCGACCTGATCGCGTCGGGCGAACTCGGCACCGTGTTCGCCGTGGACCTCACCTTCCACAATGCCTACGGGCCGAGCAAGCCGTGGTTCTACGACAAGGCGCTTTCCGGCGGCGGCTGCGTCATAGATCTCGGCGTGCACCTGGTCGACCTCCTTCTCTGGGTCCTCGGGTTCCCGGACGTCGCCCGCGTGGAAAGCAGGCTCTTCGCCAAAGGTCTGCCCATCCGCCGCGACGGCGACGAGGTCGAGGATTACGCCGTCGCTACGGTCGAACTGGCGAACGGCGCTCTCGCCAGGATCGCATGCTCATGGCATTTGCAGGCCGGATGCGATGCGGTGATCAGCGCCGACTTCTATGGCACCGAAGGCGGCGCCAGCCTGAGAAACGTCAACGGTTCTTATCTGGACTTCACGGCCGAACGGTATCGCGGCACGCAGCGCGAGGTGCTTGCGGTTCCCCCCGATGCCTGGGGCGGACGCGCGGCGGCGGGCTGGGCCGAGAGGCTGGCCGCAGGCGCGGGCTTCGATCCCGACAACGAATATCTGGTCACAGTGGCGGATGTGCTGGACAGGATTTATGGGCGGTAGGGCGGCGCGCCGTCCGCTGCGGCTCCTATCCTAATCCTCGATCCGGCGCCGAAGGAACCTTGCATAGCGGGCGGCTGCGGCCTCCAGCCGGGGGACTTCATCGGGGGTGGCCACGGCCTTTGCCGACATCCACATGCCCAGCTGGAAGGCGAGATAGGAGAGTTCGAAGAGTTCCAGCAGCCCGGCATCCGGAATGCGCGAGCAGCCTTCGGATACGGCCGCGCGCAGCGCCGCCCGCTCCTCGCCCGTGAGGTCGAATTCTATGCTCGCGCCCGCAATGTCCCAGCCGATGTCCTGACAGCCGACGAGGTCATGGGCGCTGCTGTGGTCGAACGCATCGGTCTTGAGAATGTGTCGCTCTCCTGCGACCAGCCATTCCCACCGGTGAAGCCGGTTGTCCGTATCGACCGGCACGATCGTCGAATCGTATCGTTCCGCATCGCCGAGGCGGCTCTTCAGCCGCGACGCTGCCGCTCTGCCCAATGCCTCTTCGGTGTTGATCACTGCCATCTCGCAAAGTTTGGCCATGGATGCCCCTTGCGCCGCAGGCGGCGGCAGGCTGTGCGCCCGGAAGGACAGGTAGCGGCCGAGATGGGCGATGAAGGCCGGCCGGCGGAATTCCGGCGGCGCCATCGGCTTCGCCGAAACCCATTTCTGAACCAGAAAGCCATGGCATAATCCGGCGACCGGTGGCGTGAAGCCTGCCTCGGCAAGAAGACGCGCCTTGACGAGCTTGCGCTGCCCGGCTTCGCCGAGTCCCGCAAACTTGACGAGCCACGGGCCGCCGGCGGTGTGCGCCAGGAATTTCCGGCGTTCGAACCTGCCGTCTGCGGGAGGCCAGCGATCGCCGGGAAGCTTCTTGCGCCATAGGCCGGCTGAGACGTCTTCGAGCGGCTTCTCGAGCGGGCCGACGAGATGGGCGACCCAATCGGCGAGGTGGCGGGCAGAGTGCGACGGCTTGATCAGGAGATCGTCGACGTCGATGACATGGCGCGGCCTTTCCGCCCAGCGCTCGCGATGGCGGCCGCAGGATTGCGGCCCAAGTCCGCCCTTGTGGCCGGGGAAGAAGTGAATGCGGTTGGCGCTGACGCCGTGATCCTCCAGCCAATCCGCGACGCATCCGAACGAGCTGCCGGAAAGGCCGGGTCCTTCGTCCACGATCGCGAAATCCGCCGCCCAGTCGCGCAGCAGCCGTTCCGCAAGTTGCGGCGCGACTGCAAGCCGCCTTCGGAACGGATCGCCGACCGGCCGCAGTGTGATGGGAGGCGCCGCACCGATGGAAGCCGCGACAATCGCCGAGAGCGTGGTCCCGATGCTGCGCAGGCCGATCACCACCGTGTCGGCAGCAAGCCCGGAACCTGCCGCGGCCTCGAGATAGCTCTCCGGGTAAAGAGCATAGAAGGCATAGCCTTCCGGCTCGCGAATGCTGAGGGAAAGCGGTGCCTGGCTGTCCGCCAGCGACCTTGCGACACGGGCCGGCACGACCACCGGGCCGGCGAAGCCCTGGCGCCAGGACCGGGCGACGAGCCCGGCAAGGTCGAGGAGGAGGCACTCGCCGGTCTGGCGCGATGCGGAGATGTCGTCGGCTCCCATCCGCGCCAGTTCCAGGTCGGCAAGCCCCTGCACCAGTTCCCCGGCCCTGAGCAGGATGGCGACGAGCTCGGTGTGGCGGGCGATGCCCGGCGGCTGGTGTTGGGCCGTATGCAGGCGCGAGGCGATCTCTGCGCATAGCGTGTCGGCGCGCTCCAGGCGCTTTGCGTCACCATATACGAGCATGAAGTCTCGCTCACTTTCCTGTCCGCCCCTTCAACGCGCTGCGGCTGAATTCGATCCGCGATGCGCGAGAAACGGGAGAAAGAAGAAGGAACCAATCGGTTGCGCGCGGGTTTGGCAAGCATTGTAGATACTGCGCAGGAGTAGTGGTGAGATGCGATCGAACTCCATTCGGGTCGGGCTGGTCGGCGTCGGCAATTGCGCGTCCTCCCTCGTCCAAGGGCTGACATTCTATCGCGACGCGAAGGAGGACGAGCCGGTTCCGGGGCTGATGCATACCAGTCTCGGCGGATACCACGTCGGTGATATCGAGGTCTCCGCGGCCTTCGACGTCACCGCTTCGAAGGTCGGGCGCGATGTCGCGGAGGCCATCTTCGCCGCTCCCAACAACACGTTCCGCTTTGCGGATGTTCCCGCCACCGGCGTGCTCGTCGAGCGCGGCAGGACGCTCGACGGCATCGGCCGCTATCTGCGCGAGGAGATCGAGGAATCCGATGCGCCCGCCGCCGACGTCGCGGAGGTCCTGCGGCGGACCGAGACGGACGTGCTCGTCTCCTATCTTCCGGTCGGTTCCGAAGTCGCCACGCGCTGGTATGCGGAGCAGGCGCTTGCCGCCGGCTGCGGTTTCGTCAACTGCATTCCCGTTTTCATCGCCTCGGACAAGGCGTGGCAGCGCAAATTCGCCGAGCGCGGCCTGCCGCTCATCGGCGACGACATAAAGAGCCAGGTCGGCGCGACCATCGTGCATCGGTTGCTTGCCAACCTCTTTCGCGACCGGGGGGTGCGCATAGATCGGACCTACCAGCTCAATTTCGGCGGCAATACCGACTTTCTCAACATGCTCGAGCGGGAACGGCTCGAATCGAAGAAGATTTCCAAGACCCAATCGGTCGTCAGCCAGATGGATATTCCGCTCGCGGCCGGCGACATCCACGTGGGCCCGAGCGATCACGTCCCTTGGCTTGCCGACCGCAAGTTCGCCTATATTCGCGTCGAGGGCACGACATTCGGCAACGTCCCCCTCAACGTGGAACTGAAGCTCGAAGTCTGGGACTCGCCGAATTCCGCAGGAGTCGTCATCGATGCGGTTCGCTGCGCCAAACTCGCAATCGACCGCGGCATCGCCGGTCCGCTGATTGCCCCTTCGAGCTACTTCATGAAGTCGCCGCCGCGGCAGTTCACCGATGCCGAAGCGCGCAGACGCCTCGAGGAATTCATCGCCGGCGATACCGACGCACTCCTGGGGGCCGCCGAGTGACGACCACTTTCCTTCTGGTGCGGCATGCCGCCCATGACAGGGTCGGCTGCTTTCTTGCCGGGCGGACCGGCGACGTGCCGCTCGGCACCGCGGGCCGCGAGCAGGCCCAGCGGCTCGCGGCCCGTCTGGCCGGCGAAGGCATAGGCTCGATCTATGCGAGCCCGCGCAAGCGCACGCAGGAAACGGCCGCGGCGATCGCCGCGGCGTCGGAAGTCGCGGAGGTCGCGACCACGGAAGCTCTCGACGAGGTGGATTTCGGCGACTGGTCGGGCAAGACTTTCGACGTCCTCGATACCGACCCGCTCTGGCGGCGATGGAACGCGATGCGAAGCCTCGTGCGTGCCCCGGGCGGGGAGACGATGCTGGACGTGCAATGCCGGGCGGTGGGACTTGTGGCGGCGCTTGCGCAGCGCCACGGCCAGGAGAAGGTCGCCCTGGTCAGCCACGCGGACGTCATCAAAACCCTGGTCTGTCATATTCTAGGCCTTTCCGCCGACGCCTGGCCGCGCTTCGAAATCGCCCCTGCCTCCGTCTCGGTGCTGGTGATGGGCGATTGGGGCGCGAAAATCCTGACGTTGAACGAAAACGTGTCGTAGCCGGCCGGCCGCGTCCGCCCGGTGCCGCAAATGCGGGGAGCCGGCCGGCGTTTCCGGCAATTCGGAGGTACTCATGATCGAAGCCGCCATGATCTGGAACGAGCCGAACAACAAGTCGCATTGGGATCCGGAGATCGATCCGGACTGGAGCCGCTTTGCCCATATGGCGAAGCTGGCCGCGGCTGCGATCCGGGAGGTCAATCCCGGGCTCACGCGCGTGCTCGGCGGAATTTCGCCGATCGATCCGAACTTCCTCGCTCTGATGAAATCGGAGGGCGTGCTCGACCATGTCGACGCCGTCGCGGCCCATGGTTTCCCGCTCGACTGGAACCTCTGGCAGATCCATGAATGGCCGCAGAAGCTCGATGAACTGAAGAGCGTCACCGAACTGCCGGTCTGGGTAAGCGAGGTCGGCGTCTCCACCTTCGGCGCCGAGGAAGTGCAGCTTTGGGGACTGAAGCGAACCGCCGAACTCCTGAAGGGCCGGGCGGATCGGATCCAATGGTACAGCCTTTACGACCTGCCGCGGGCCTGGCCGGCGACGACGCGGCATCGGGAGGCCGAAGGTTCTTCCTATTACCGGCATTTCTACATGGGTCTTCTGCGCGAGGACGGAACGCCGAAACTGGCGCTCGAGGAGTTTGCCCGCCACACCCCGGAGATCGGGCTCGTACAATGGTTCCATTTCGAGGACCCGCGCCTCGACGATGCCGTCGCCTGGATGAAACGCCTAGGCGTCACATATCTGCGCACCGGGCTCTCCTGGGCCGACCGCTTCCGGCCGAATGCGCTCGACTGGTTCGATCGCCAGATGGAGGCGCTCGAGGATTTCGACGTCACCGTTACCTACTGCTTCACGCCCGAGCATCGGGGGCTCGCTCCGCACCACACGAGCGCGCCCCTCGTACCGGAGGAATTTGCCGAATTCTGTGCCGAAATGACGGCGCGCTATGCGCCCGCCCCGTCGTCCTTCGAGCCCTTGCGCCAAGGCGTCGCGATGGCATCGGCGAGCTTGCCGATCCAGCCGCGTGAATAGGTCACGCCCTGGTAGAGAGCGAGCATCGCCGACGCCCAGCGCAGATAGGCGGCCGGCATGTTCAGGGCTCTGGCAAGCCAGAAGACACGGTGACTGTTTGCGCTGATCGCGCTGCGCAGCCAGTAAACCAGCATCCGCCGTGCAGGCAAGCCCCTCCACTTCGGCGCAACGCGTTTCCTCGGTCGAATGCCGGAACGCGGCCAGGCCAGCCGGAAGGCCAGCCCCTCCCGTCTTTGCCTGAAACCGGCAGCCTGCGTCTCCACGACGAAGGCACTGTCGACCGCGCTCAGGTCGAGCCTTCCCGCGTCGATCGCCTCGGCCACGAGCGTCTGCAGCAGGGGCGAGCGGACGACGACCACATTCGTTCCGCGGCCGTCGGACGAATAGGGTTCGACCCAGGCGTCGCCGAAGGAGATGTCGGCCGTTTCGGCAACCACGTCATCGCAGAAATTGCAGGCGGAATTCTGGAAGAACCCGGCTCCCCAGTCGCCGTCGACCAGATGCCACCAATCCTTGCTTCTCGTGCTTCCGTCCCTGAGCCGCAGATGGGCCGTGTACCAGTTTGCCGGTCTTGCCGAATCCTTCAGGCGGTAGTCCACGCCCGCGACGGCGTTCATTTCCGTGTCCATCTGCCAGGCGAAACTTTCCACGAAGCGGGTGCTCTTCATGTGTCCGCAGAACAGGCCGAGCGTGAAGGCAAGGCGCTCCTCAAGCACCGGGTCGTTGAGGCAGAGGAGATGGATCGCCTTGATGAAGCAGGGAATTCCGACGACTGCGTAGCGGCCGGGATGCCGCTTCATTTCGGCGATGACGCCGGAGAGCTCCACCGGATAATAGCGCGACTTGGCGCCCTTGCGCAGGTCATCCGCGGTCCGCGAGACCTGATACCGGAACAGGCGTTCGCCGGGGCCTGAACAGGGAACCACATGCGCAACCGCGTCGACCAGGTTCCTCTTCAGAAGCTCCGCGGCGGTCCAACTGGCCATGCCGCCGGAACTGCCCTCCGCTCGAAAGCTGCCCTCGCTGACATGGCCGACATAGGCTGCCTCGAAGCGGCCGATCCGCGGGTCGTAAAATCGCGCCGATCCGAAGCGCGCCTCGGCGATCTGGTCTTCGCTTCGGGCGTGGGGCGAAAAGGGGCAAAGCTCGGCGAAACCGTCGGGGCGAGGTGCAGCGGCCGGTTTGAGCTGGCCGTAGCGGTCGAGACGCATCGCGGCGCTGCCGCTCGATTGCGCCATGCACGTGCCGCAACCGATGCAGAGCCCGGATTTCGCCATCTGCCTCGGCGAGAGCGAGGCGCTGGCCGAGGCGGGTGCGGGTCGCTCAGGCGAGGACATCTGTCAGATAGATCCGTGATTGCCGGCGGAGTTCGGCGAGCCTTCGCGCGACAGCCGGGCTCGGGGATTGCGCGAGAAGTGTCTCGTAGTCGGCTTGCGGCGTCTCCTGCGATACCACGTGCCGTTCCGCGCCGGCGGTGCGCGCGAGATCGGCGATCTTGTTGGAACGATAGTCGGAAAGGACCGTGACGAATGGCTTGGCGTTGAGGAGGGAGAAGACGCAGCCGTGAAAGAAATTCGTCGCGACGGCCTCGGCACCCGCCATGCAGGCGGCGAACTCGTAGGGCCCGGCATCGAGCCACTGCTCGTCCGCCCATTCGTTGCGATAGCCTATGCTGACGAGAGGCAGCGAGTGCGTCGTCGCCCAATGGCGGATCGTGTGCTGAAACCATGACGGGAACGAATGTCCGTAGACGGCTATGTAGGGGCGTGAAGCCAGAGCATTGGGGCCGAAGGAAATCGTCTCTGGGAACTGCAGGCATGGGTCGAGAACGAGCGTCGCCTCGCGTCCCACATCCTTTTCGATGATCGCCCTCGAATTGTCGTCGCGGACGGAAATTCCATCGAATTTGCGCAGCCTTTCAGCCCAGTATGGTTCGAGGCCATCGGCCGCGGGGTGGTTTCCGAACGTCGCCGCGTAGGAAACGGTTCTCTTGGCGGAGAGACCTTCCCCGTAGAAAAGCGAGCAACCGCCGTACCAGGGGTGCCGCAAGTTCCACACCTCGTCGCTGCCCACGACGACGATGTCGCATTCTTCGGCGCCGGCCGGGTCGTCTAGTGCGAAGGGGGCACTCATCGGCACCGAAGCCAGGGCGCTCTGAAATTTTCTGATCTTGGAAGCGTAGAGCGGAATGTCGGCGCGCGGGGTCCTCTCCGGCAGAAGCGGCTGCATCGCGCAACGCCACTCGGCCCGGGTGACGCGGGCGGAATGATGATCGAGGACAATGGGGTCGGTGCCGAGCGAACGAAGACCGTGGACAAGAGATCGCGCCTGCCAGAACGATCCATAATTGATGCAGCGGTGGAAGGTCAAAACGCCGAGTTTCGCCAACGGCCTGTATCTCCTTATCGTGGAAGCAGATCGCCGGGTTCAACCGGTTTCAATCGAAGATGGTTCCTTTGGCGCCCTCATATTCGCGCGCAAGCTCCTCGATCGCCGCCGATGCCTCCTCGAACGTCCAACCGGCCGCCTCGGCCCGATGGGCGAGCGCCAGCAGATCGTCGGTCAACTCCCCGCCCATCGCCGCCACGATGCTTTCCTGTGATGTCGCCGCCAGGTCCGACACGGCCGGCCGCAGAGCGGCGATGCAGTCCATCTGGCGACCGGAATAGTCGGAAGCGCGTTGCGGACGGGAAATAGCTTGTGACTCCTCCATCTCGGACTCCTTTTGCTGTCAGTCGTCAAATGACGGGCCCGGCCGATTGTTCCTGCGGCAAACGGGCGTGGTTCTAATCGCCCGACCGGACCTTCTGGTCCTCAAGCCGATTGAGGACCTCTTCTGGGGTGATCTCCTTGGTGAGTTCACGGATGTCCTCTTCACCGTCCACCTTCACGCCCAGCCGGCCGGCTATCTCACGAAGAAGCGCGAGCAGTTGCGTCGCCTCCTGCTCGGCAA
Organism: Sinorhizobium sp. M4_45; assembly: GCF_002885915.1. Lineage (NCBI taxonomy): Bacteria > Pseudomonadati > Pseudomonadota > Alphaproteobacteria > Hyphomicrobiales > Rhizobiaceae > Sinorhizobium > Sinorhizobium sp. M4_45. Next base: position 166,063 of record NZ_NWVE01000011.1, on the reverse strand, counting down.
GGAGCGAAATCTGCAGATTGAGGTCGGAGCGCTCGTCGTCCTTCTCGGCCATCCGGTTCTGGCTGATCAGAACGAAAGTGGAAATGAAGATCGCCTCCACCGAAGCAACCATGGCGAGGACGGCGAAGGTCGGGTCGAACACCGGTATCCCGGGAACCAGGCCGAGGTTCAGAGCGATCCAGGCGCCGAACGCCAGGACGTGCAAGCCGACGAAAGTCATGGAGCCTGCGAAGTTCGTGATCGCCTGGGCGACCCTGTCGTGAGCCCTCCGCCCGCGTTCGTCTTCCTCGCGCCGCTTCAGGATGGCGTTTATGTTGCGCTCGAGCCTCGGCATGGTTCGAGCGGCGGACGATCTTTCCTCGGTTCTGTTCCTTCTCGATTCCATTCGAACACTCGCGACACCTTGTGGGCCGCCTTGTTGCCGGCGGCTACGGCAAACACGTCAGGCTCCGCAAAGTTCCGCGCGAGAAGGACGAGGCGGAAGCTCCCAGGTCAGCGGCCGGGGCCCAGGCTCACCCAGTACGGCCGTGCCACGGGTCGGGCCCCGGGTCGCGTCCCGCGGCAACTTCCGAAAGCCGATCGAGATAGTGCGCCCAACCTTCGGCATGGCCGGCACATTGCTCGGCATTGGGCAGGCCCGAATGGGTCAGTCGCACCAGCGTTCCATCCGGCTGCTCGATCAGATCGATCTCGACAAGGCTCGAGCCCGGCGGCACGACATCGCTGTCGTCCCAGCCGAAGCTGTAAGCCAGGCGGTGCACCGGCACCACCTCGCGGAAGGAGCCGCGGGCGAAGCGGGCCCCGGTAATATTGACGAGATAAAGCCCCTCGGGCTTCGGCGGACGACGAGAGCTTCTTGCATCGGACTCCCCTTCGGTTGCCGTCGAGCGCCGGCGAGAAAGAAGGCCGCGCGCCGGATCCGGACGGGAACGATCATATCCCGAGGGGAGCGCCCGCGCCACTGCCTGCGGAGCCGGGGCGATTTTCGGATCGGTGCCGCGAGGCCAGATCGGTTCACACATTTCCTGCAACTGCTCTATGATCAACGAATGGACCTGCCCGCACCCCTCGCATGGCTTCTGGATGAGGCCGGTACCTCGTCCGGCCCCGACCCGTTCCTGGCAGAGCTCGGAAACCGGCTCCGCGCAGACGGCCTTCCGCTGGCCGGCGGTGCCCTGACGCTGGCGGTGCCGCATCCGATCATCGCGCGGCGCACCTGGCTTTGGCGGGCGGAGGACGGCGCGGTCATCGAGGCGCTCGGCTTTGCCGAAGGGCCGGTCGATCACGCCGGTCGCGACTGGCTGGCGGGGTTCGGTCCGGTGCAGGAGGACGTGGTCGGCCAGACGGAAGAGAAGGTGGTGCTGGGCTGGGCCGGGACGAGGCGGTTCGATCCGGCCGAGATCGCGCGGTTGCGTCAGACCGCCCGCTTCGCAGCCGCTCCCTTGGCCGTCCTGGCGGAGCGGGCGACCCGCGCGGCGCTGCTCGAAGCCTATCTGGGCCGCCGCAGTGCTGCCCGTGTGCAGGCCGGGGCGCTGAGCCGCGGCACCGGAGAGAGCATCCGGGCGGCGCTGCTTTATGCCGACTTGCGCAACTTCACCGGCCTTTCCGAGGAACATGAGCCTGCCCGTGTGATCGCGGCGCTCAACGACTGGTTCGACCGGCTTGCAGGAGCGATACACGCCTTCGGCGGCGAGGTGCTCAAGTTCATCGGCGACGGCGTGCTGGCAATCTTCCCGGTCAACGATTTGCCGGCGGAGGCCTGCGACCGGGCCGTGCGCGCGGTCGTTGCCGCCCGCGCGGGAATGGCGCATCTCGAGGCTCTGCGCCACGAACAGGAACTGCCGCCGTTGCGCTTCGGCGCGGCGCTGCATCTTGGCGAGATACTGTGGGGCAATGTCGGATCGATCGACCGGCTGGACTTCACGGCCATCGGTCCGGCCGTCAATCTGGTGAGCCGGCTGGAGGGCCTGTGCCGGCCGCTCGGGCGATCCGTGCTGATTTCCGGCGCACTTGCCGCCGAGACCCGAACCCCGCTGGTGCCGCTGGGCGAACACGCGCTGCGCGGCATCGCGGCGCCCTGCGCCGTCTTTACCCTGCCGGAGACCTGAAAGATTATCGGTAAAAGGGCCTGAAAACCGCGAAACATGCGGGCAAGCCCGTTGATCCCATCGTCGCGGAGAAGTATTTCTTTTGTCGACAAGAAGGAGACCGCATGACCAACAAGGATACGGACACCAATTCAGCTCCCGAACGCAAGCGCGGTTCCGGCGTGAAGATGGTCTATGACCTCTTGCGGGACGAAATCCTCGATCTGGTTCTGCCGCCGGGCTGTCCGATCGACGAGGTGCAGCTTGCCGAACGGTTCAAGATGTCGCGCACGCCGATCCGTGAAGCGCTGGTACGGCTGGCGGGAGAGGGGCTGATCGCTACGCTGCCCAACAGATCGACGATGGTATCGAATATCGATTTCCTGAACCTGCACACTTTCTTCGACGCGCTGGTGCTGATGTATCGCGTCACGACGCGCCTGGCGGCCGAACATCACCGTCCGGAGGATCTTGAGGTGATCCGCGCCCGTCAGGCGGAATTCGCCGCAGCGGTCCAGGCGCAGGATGCGCTGGCGATGATCGCCACCAATGCCGCCTTCCATTCGGCCATCGCCGAGGCAGGCCGCAATCCCTATTTCATCGGTCTGTTCAACCGGCTTCTCGACGAAGGCCGGCGGATCCTCCGGCTCTATTATCAGTCCTATGACGACCGGCTGCCGCAGCGCTTCGTCGACGAGCACGAGGACATGATCGCCGTTATCGCCGCACGTGATGTCGAGGCGGCCGATCGGCTGGCCCGCACTCATGCCGAGCAGATCGTCCAGCAAATTCAAAAGCTTTTCGCCCGCAACGACCGGCTTGAAATTGCCCTGTGAGCTGAGCACGATTTTTGTCGACAAATAAAATACAAATGGTATTTTCATATCGAAGCACAGGCAATCGCCGCGATGGCGTCCTGTCTCTGCCATCCGTCAGGCCAATAGGAGTTTGAAATGAAGGCCAAGATTTTTTCGGGCGTGATCCCCGCCCTGATGACCCCTTGCAGGGAAGACCGCACGCCCGACTTCGATGCCCTCGTGCGCAAGGGCAAGGCATTGATTGCCGACGGCATGTCGGCGGTCGTCTATTGCGGTTCGATGGGCGACTGGCCGCTTCTGACCGATGCGCAGCGCATGGAAGGCGTGGAGCGCCTGGTCAAGGCGGGCGTCCCCGTGATCGTCGGCACCGGTGCCGTCAACACCGCCTCGGCCGTCGCGCATGCGGCGCATGCCCACAAGGTCGGAGCGCAGGGCCTGATGGTAATCCCGCGGGTGCTGTCGCGCGGTCCCTCGATCGTGGCACAGAAGGCGCATTTCAAGGCGATCCTGGCTGCCGCCCCGGACCTGCCGTCCGTGATCTACAACAGCCCCTATTACGGGTTCGCCACCCGGGCCGACCTCTTCTTCGCGCTGCGCGCGAAGCATCCGAACCTCGTCGGCTTCAAGGAATTCGGCGGCAATGCCGATATGCGCTACGCGGCCGAGCACATCACCAGCCGTGACGACGGCGTCTCGCTGATGATCGGCGTCGATACGGCCGTCTTCCACGGCTTCGTGAACTGCGGCGCGACCGGCGCCATCACCGGTATCGGCAACGTGCTGCCGAAGGAAGTGATCCACCTCTGCAACCTGTCCCAGGCCGCTGCTGCCGGCGATGTCGATGCACGCCAGCGTGCACAGGAACTGGAGCAGGCGCTTGCGGTGCTTTCCTCCTTCGATGAAGGGCCGGACCTCGTCCTCTATTTCAAGCACATGATGGTGCTGAAGGGAGACAAGGAATACACGCTCCACTTCAACGAGACCGACGCGCTGACCGAAAGCCAGCGCGGCTATGTCGAGGCGCAGTTCAAGCTCTTCAACACCTGGTATGCCGAGTGGAGCAAGCTCCCGGGCGCCGTCGAAAAGTACAAGGCCTGATCGGGCCGGAGACGGAGGAGGCTCTCCATCAGGAGGGCCTCTTTCTTTTACCGTGCGGCGGCAGGGGGGCCGAGCACCGCCCAGAAGAGCAGAACTGCCAGCAGAACCCATATCGAAACGACGGCCACCAGCCCGGCCCGGCTCACCGGCTGCGCGGTGTATTTCATTGCGGTGGCGCGCAGGTCCGCAAGGACATCGACCGGGATGAGCTTCAGCACGACGATGATGCCGACGGGAACGATGATGAGGTCGTCGAGATAGCCGAGGACCGGGATGAAGTCGGGTATCAGGTCGATCGGCGACAATGCATAGGCCGCGACCGCGCCTGCCGCCAGCTTCGCATACCAGGGCACGCGGCGGTCACGCGCCGCGAGCCACAGGACGACGACGTCTCGCTTGATGCCCCTTGCCCATCGGCGTACCCGTTCCAGCCGCTTCATGTCTGAATTCCCCGAATCCCTCCTGTGCCCGAATCCTCCTATGCTTGCCACAGGAGGGTGGAAGAATGCCCGCCGAGAATCACGCCACGGCGTCGAGTCCGAGCGCAAGCAGCCGGTCGAGCTGCTCGATCTCGGCCGCGCTCAGCGTGATGCCCTCGGCCTCCGACTTCGCTCGGGCGGCAAAGCGGCGCTGCGAAGGCAGGCGTGCGCCCTGACCGACGATCGCTTCGAACAGCAGCTCGGCCCGGGCGAAGGGGTCGCCTGGACGGCCGGCGGCGAAAGCCTCCGGGGAGAAGGCGACGATGAGTTCGCCATGGAAGGGTGCGAGCGTCGTGGTGCCGAGATAGTCGAGCACTTCGGGGCTGGTCAGGTCGCCGATCATGATGCCCGCCAGCAGTTCGATCATCGTGCCGATGGCCGAGCCCTTGTGTCCGCCGAAGGGCAGCATGGCGCCCGCGAGCGCAGCCTCCGGGTCGGTCGTCGGATTGCCTTGCGCATCGATGGCCCAGCCTTCGGGCAGCGCTTTACCCGCCCTGCGGTGCAACTCGATCTCGCCCCGGGCCGCGACCGAAGTCGCGAAGTCGAAGACGTAGGGCGGCTTGCCCGCGCGCGGCCAGCCGAAGGCGAAGGGGTTGGTGCCGAGCAACGGCTTGTTGCCACCTGTCGGTGCGACCGTGGCATAGCTCGGGCACATGACGAGCCCGGCAAGCCCTTCTCCGGTGAGCGCCTCCGCTTCCGGCCAGAGCGCCGAAAAATGCGTGCAGTCGTTGATGGCGAGCGCGGCGATGCCGTGCTTGCGGGCACGCTCGGCAAGCACCGGCAGCCCGAGTTCGAAGGCGGGATTGGCGAAACCGCCCCTGGCATTCACCTTGACGATCGCCGAGGCTTCCTGCGCGACGATTTCCGGCTCGGCCTCGGGCTTGACCTTGCCGGCCTTGACCGTGCGCAGCGCGCCCTCGATCCGGTAGATGCCGTGCGACTTGCAGGCATCGCGTTCGCCGGCGACGATCACCCGGGCGAGAGCGCCCGCCTGCACCACGTTAAGGCCGCCCTTGCGGAAGATCGCCTCGACGCGCTCCTGAAGCGCTGTGGTCGTCAGGGTGGTTGTCTCGCTCATGTCGTCTCTCTCGTGCTAGGCCTGATTCAGGGGCAGGCGGTTGATGTTCTGCATACATAGAGTATACAAACCCCCGGCAAGTGCAATTCGTCTGTTCGCCGGAAGGTAACGGTTCCGCAACGGGCGAGGAGAGTGTATGCGAATTTCCGCCGGCAATCCCCGTTTCGTTACGGGAATTGACGCGTTTTATGATCTTGTGCCGAATCGACCAGGGTCATTGTGATCCAGAGAAAGGAAAGTCAGATGATTTTCACCCCCAAAGGAAAACACCTCGTCGCGGGCGAATGGCTCGATGGGGCAGGCACCTTCGCCTCGGCTCCGGCGCATGGCCCGGCGCATGATTTTGCCGTCGGCACCGTAGAGCTGGTGAACCGGGCCTGCGAGGCGGCTGAGGAAGCCTTCTGGACCTATGGCTATTCCTCGCGCAAGGAGCGCGCCGCCTTCCTGCGCGCCATCGCCGACGAGATCGAGGCCCGGGCGGAGGCCATTACCGAGATCGGCAGCCAGGAAACCGGCCTGCCCGAGGCGCGGCTCAACGGCGAACGCGGCCGCACGACCGGCCAGCTCAGGCTCTTTGCCGATCATATCGAAAAGGGTGATTATCTCGACCGGCGCGTCGATGCGGCGCTGCCCGAGCGTCAGCCGGCGCCCCGTCAGGAGATACGGCTGGTCCAGCGCCCCGTCGGTCCGGTCGCCGTCTTCGGCGCCTCGAATTTCCCGCTCGCCTTTTCGACCGCCGGCGGCGATACGGCCGCGGCGCTCGCGGCGGGCTGCCCCGTAGTGGTAAAGGGCCATTCGGCGCATCCCGGCACCGGCGAGATCGTCGCCGAGGCCGTCGACGCAGCGATCCGCAAGACGGGTGTTCATCCCGGCGTATTCTCGCTGATCCAGGGCGGTAGCCGCGACGTTGGTCATGCGCTGGTGCAGCATCCCAACATCAAAGCCGTCGGCTTCACCGGGTCGCTTGCCGGCGGACGTGCCCTGTTCGATCTTTGCGCAGCGCGCCCCGAACCGATCCCGTTCTTCGGCGAGCTCGGCTCGGTCAACCCGATGTTCCTGCTGCCGGAAGCGTTGAAGGCACGGGCGGAAACGCTTGGGCAGGGATGGGCCGGTTCGCTCACCATGGGCGCCGGGCAGTTCTGCACCAATCCCGGCATCGCCGTCGTCACCGAAGGTGCGGATGCCGACCGCTTCACCACCGCCGCCGTCGAGGCGCTTGCCAAGGTGGCACCGCAAACCATGCTGACGGACGGTATCGCCAAGGCCTACCGCGACGGTCAGGCGCGCTTTGCGACGCGCAACGCCGTGAAACCGCTGCTTGCGACCGAGTCATCCGGCCGTGACGCATCGCCCAATCTCTTCGAAACGACGGGCGCGCAATTCCTGGCCGACCATGCGCTCGGCGAAGAGGTATTCGGTCCGCTTGGACTCGTGGTTCGAGTGGGATCGGCGGCCGAAATGGAAGAGCTCGCGCGCGGCTTCCAGGGCCAGCTGACCGCAACCATCCATATGGATGCGGGCGACCTGGAGACGGCGCGCCGTCTGCGTCCGGTGCTCGAGCGCAAGGCGGGCCGTGTGCTGGTCAACGGCTTCCCGACCGGGGTTGAAGTCGTCGATTCGATGGTGCATGGCGGCCCCTATCCGGCCTCGACCAATTTCGGCGCAACCAGCGTCGGCACCATGTCGATTCGACGTTTCCTGCGTCCCGTGGCTTACCAGAACATGCCGGAAGAGCTGCTGCCCGAGGACTTCCTCGGCTGATCCAGTCCGTCGACCGCGCAATGAAAGGGGCTTTTCCACAAGGGAAAGCCCCTTTTCATTGCGAAAAGGCGTCCTGTTATATACGTTTTGTATACTAATTGTATTTTTAAATTGATTTGTGCTCTCCAACGCGGAATAGTGCGCGCGCCGTCACACCGATCGGCCAACTCAAGGGAGAGAACAAGAATGAAGACCTCGGTCCTCGCCTTCGGCCTCGTTGCCGCCACCGCTCTGACGAGCCCCGCCCATGCCGACAAGCTGGACGACATCATCGCTTCGGGAACGCTGCGCTGCGCCGTGGTGCTCGACTTCCCGCCGATGGGCTCGCGCGACGAGAACAACGAACCGATCGGCTTCGACGTGGATTACTGCAACGATCTGGCCAAGGCGCTCGGCGTCACCGCCGAGATCGTCGAGACGCCGTTTCCCGAGCGCATCCCGGCGCTGATGTCCGGCCGTGTCGATGTGGGTGTCGCCTCCACCTCCGATACGCTCGAGCGCGCCAAGACCGTCGGGATGACGGTGCCCTACTTTGCCTTCGAAATGGCGGTAACCGCCAACGAGAAGTCCGGCATCAAGTCCTTCGAAGACATGAAGGGCAAGGTGGTGGGCGCCACCGCCGGCACCTATGAGGCAATCGCACTCGAAAACCAGGTCAAGGCCTGGGGCGAGGGCGAGTTCCGCCCCTACCAGACGCAGGCCGACGTCTTCCTGGCGCTGAGCCAGGGCCAGCTCGACGCCACCGTCTCTACCTCGACGGTCGCGCAGTCCAACGTCAAGGGCGGCAAGTTCCCCGGCATCTCCGTGGTCGACAAGGCGCCCTTCGACATCGACTACGTGGCCCTCTTCACCAACCGCGAGGAATACGGCTTCCTCAACTACCTCAACCTGTTCGTCAATCAGCAGGTCCGCACCGGCCGCTATGCCGAACTCTACGAGAAGTGGGTCGGTGGCGAGGCTCCGTCCCTGTCGGTGAACGGCGTTTACCGCTGATCCGGGGATCGTCTGACGGTGCGGGGCAACCCGCGCCGTCGCTGCATTCCGAGGGGTGAGACGGGAATGTTCAACTACACCTTCCACTGGAATCAGGCGCTAAGGGCGCTGCCGCAGATGCTGGATGGCGCGGTGGTCACGCTGCAGGTCGCGGTGCTGTCGATGGTCATCGGCGTCGCCTGCGCGATCGCGCTCACCGTGTTCCGCCTGTCCGGCAGCCGTATCCTTGGCGGCATCGCCACGACCTGGGTCGAGGTCGCGCGAAACACGCCGGCGCTGTTCCAGATCTACATGGCCCATTTCGGCCTCGGCAATTTCGGGATCCACCTGAGCCCCTATACGGCGCTTCTGGTCGGGATCGCCTTCAACAATGCGGGCTATCTTGCCGAGAACTTCCGCGGCGCGCTCAAGGCCATTCCGGATACGCAGGCCCGGGCGGGCCGGTCGCTCGGCATGACCTCGCTGCAGGCGTTCCGGCTGATCGTTCTGCCGCAGATGCTGCGCGTGGCCTTCCTGCCCGCGACCAACCAGATGGTCTGGGCCATCCTGATGACGTCGCTGGGCGTCACCGTCGGCATGAACACCGACCTGGCCGGCATCACGCAGGAGCTGAATGCCCGCTCCTTCCGCACATTCGAATTCTTCGCGCTCGCTGCGGTGATCTACTACCTGATCGCCAAAGCGGTCACGCTTGCAGCCCGGGCTTTCGCCTGGCGCATGTTCCGCTACTGAGAGGGGTGAGAGATGTTTGATACTGCCCTCACCTGGAACGATCTCGCCTTTCTTGCGCAAGGCGCCGGAATGACGCTGGCGGTCACCGCCGTCGCCGTCACCGCCGGCACCGTTCTCGGCATCCTCTTCGGAGTGATCCGGTTCCAGATCGGACCCTATTGGTCGGCACCGATGACCTTGCTGCTCGACGTGTTCCGCTCGGTACCGCTCCTGATCCAGCTCGTGCTCGGCAATGCCTTCCAGTCGATCGCCAAGCTCGGCTGGGGCCCATTCACCACCTCCGGCGTGGTGCTTTCGCTCTACTCGGCGGCGTTCTGCGCGGAGATCGTGCGCGGCGGAATTTCGTCGGTGCCGGTGACGACCCGCCGTGCGGCGCGCTCCCTCGGCATGACCTGGTGGCAGGACATGCGCTACATCGTGGCGCCGCTTGCCACCCGGGTCTCGCTTCCGTCGTGGATAGGCCTGACGCTCGGCGTGATGAAGGACTCCGCACTGGTGCTCTGGCTCGGCTTGGTCGAGCTCTTGCGTGCCTCGCAGATATTGGTCACGCGTCTGCAGGAGCCGCTCTTCATTCTGCTGATCTGCGGCGCCATCTACTTCCTCCTCAGCTTCCCCGTCGCCCGGCTTGGCGGGTATCTCGAAAAACGGTGGTCCCCCAATGATTGAGATCGAAAACGTCCGCAAATCCTTCAGCTCGCTGGAGGTTCTCAAGGGCATCGACCTGACCGTCGAAAAGGGCGAGGTGGTCACCATCATCGGCGGCTCCGGCTCCGGCAAGTCGACGCTGCTCACCTGCATCAACGGGCTCGAGCCGATCGACTCCGGCCGGATCGTGATCGACGGGACCGATGTCCATGCCAAGGGCACCGATCTCAACAGGCTGCGCCGCAAGGTCGGGATCGTGTTCCAGCAATGGAACGCCTTCCCGCATCTGACCGTGCTGGAAAACGTCATGCTCGCCCCGCGCAAGGTGCTCGGCCTCTCGAAGGACAAGGCCGAGGAGATTGCGGTGAAGCAGTTGACCCACGTCGGTCTCGGCGAGAAGCTCAAGGTCTATCCGAACCGCATGTCGGGCGGCCAGCAGCAGCGCATGGCGATCGCCCGGGCGCTTGCCATGTCGCCGGAATATATGCTGTTCGACGAGGTGACTTCGGCGCTCGATCCGATGCTGGTCGGCGAGGTGCTCGACACGCTGAAGATGCTGGCGGAAGAGGGAATGACGATGATCTGCGTTACCCACGAAATGACCTTTGCCCGCGACGTGTCGGATCGCGTGGCCTTCTTCCATCAGGGGATCATGGCCGAGATCGGCTCGCCCGATCAGATTTTCGCCTCGCCGCAGAACCCCGAGACGCAGAAGTTCCTGGCGAGCGTACGATAAATGGCCGAATCGGACGTCATCGTGATCGGCGCGGGGGTCGTCGGCCTATCGGCTGCGATTGCCGCCGTGGCCAGCGGCCTGTCGGTCACCGTTCTGGACCGCGAGGGGCCGGCGGCCGGCGCTTCCGCCGGCAATGCCGGGGCATTCGCCTTCACCGATATCCTTCCGCTTGCCTCGCCCGGCATCCTGAAAAAGGCGCCGAAATGGCTCCTGGATCCGCTCGGACCGCTTACCGTGCCGCCCGCCTATGCGCTGAAGATCGCGCCATGGATGTTCCGCTTCTGGCGTGCTTGTCAGCCGGCCCGCGTGGCGCATTCGACCGCGGCCCAGACCGCGCTGATGGACCTGTCGAAAGCGGAACTCGAGCCGTTCCTCGGAGCAACCGGCACGGCGCCCATGCTGCGCAAGGAAGGCAACCTCCAGGTCTATGAGGGAGAGGCGGAATTCAAGGCGTCGCTTGCCGGCTGGAAGGCGCGCGCGGATCATGGGATCGAGTTCCGCCATCTCGATGCCGCAGGCGTTGCCGAGATCCAGCCGGGCCTGGCGGCGCGCTTCACCCACGCCACCTTCACGCCCGGCTGGTACTCGATCGCCGATCCGAAGCTCTATACGCTTGCCCTTGCCGACCATTTCCGCACGATCGGCGGGGTGATCGAGCGCGCGGAGGTCATTGCGCTGAAGCCGGTCGACGGGGCGGTTGAAGTCCTGAGCGCCGACGGCAGGGCCCGGCGGGCGGCACAGGTGGTTCTCTCGGCAGGCGCATTCTCGCACCGGGTTGCGCGCACGCTCGGCGAAAGCATTCCGCTCGAAACCGAGCGCGGCTACAATACGACGCTTCCCGCCGACGCGTTCGACCTGCGCACGCAGATCACCTTCGGCGGCCATGGCTTCGTCGTGACACGGCTGTCGACCGGTATCCGGGTCGGCGGTGCGGTCGAGCTCGGCGGGCTCGACCTGCCGCCGAACTACCGCCGCTCGGAAGCGATGCTGAAGAAGGCGCAGGCCTTCCTGCCCGGCTTGAAACCGGAAGGCGGGGTGCAGTGGATGGGCTTCCGGCCGTCGCTGCCCGACAGCCTGCCGGCCATCGGCCGCGCCCGCGCGACGCCGCGGGTGATCTTCGCCTTCGGTCACGGCCATCTCGGGCTCACCCAATCGGCGGGGACGGCCAGGATCGTCGCCGATCTCTTGACGGGCCGGACTCCGGCCATCGACATTGCACCCTTTTCGCCGCAAAGATTCTGACAGAGGTTTCGACCATGGCCACCCACACCTTCTCCTGCATCGACGGCCACACCTGCGGAAATCCCGTCCGCCTCGTTTCGGGCGGGGGCCCGCGTCTCGAAGGCGCGAACATGCTGGAAAAGCGCGCGCATTTCCTGAAGGAATTCGACTGGATCCGAACGGGCCTCATGTTCGAGCCGCGCGGCCACGACATGATGTCGGGTTCGATCCTCTACCCGCCGACCCGGCCCGACTGCGACGTGGCGGTGCTCTTCATCGAGACCTCCGGCTGTCTGCCGATGTGCGGTCACGGCACCATCGGCACCATCACCATGGGCATCGAGAACGGCCTGATCACCCCGCGCGAGCCGGGAAAGCTGTCGATTGATGCCCCCGCGGGCAAGGTGGACATCACCTACCGCCAGGAGGGCCGCTTCGTCGAGGAGGTGCGCCTTACCAACGTGCCGAGCTTCCTTTATGCGGAAGGCCTGACGGCGCAGGTCGAAGGGCTGGGCGAGATCGTGGTCGACGTCGCCTATGGCGGCAATTTCTACGCCATCGTCGAGCCGCAGAAGAACTTCCGCGACATGGCCGACCATACGGCGGGAGAACTGGTCGGCTGGAGCCCCAAGCTCAGGGCCGCACTGAATGCCAAATATGAGTTCGTCCATCCCGAACACCCGGAGATCCGGGGCTTGAGCCACATCCAGTGGACGGGCAAGCCGACGCAGCCGGAGGCCCATGCCCGCAACGCGGTGTTCTATGGCGAGAAGGCCATCGACCGCTCGCCCTGCGGCACCGGCACCTCGGCCCGGATCGCGCAGCTTGCCGCCAAGGGCAAGCTGAATGTCGGCGACGAGTTCGTCCACGAGTCGATCATCGGCTCGCTTTTCAAGGGTCGCGTCGAAGCGGCCGCGAAGGTCGCCGACCGCGATGCGATCATCCCGTCGATCGCCGGCTGGGCGCGGATGACCGGCATCAACACCATCTTCATCGATGACCGCGATCCCTTCGCCCACGGCTTCGTCGTGAAATGAGCGGCCTCGATCCCGCCCGCAGCATCCTTCAGGGGGCGGCCGAGGGCCCGGTCATCGCGACCGGGGAGGCGCTGAGTTTCTGGGGCGGGGTCGATCCCGCGACGGGCTGCGTGATCGACGTGCACCACCCGCTGCATGGCGTCCCGCTCACCGGCTCCATCCTGATGATGCCGTCGAGCCGCGGGTCCTGCACGGGCTCGGGTGTGCTGCTCGACCTCGTGCTGACCGGTCGCGGCCCGGCCGCACTCATATTTTCCGAACCGGAAGATGTGCTGACCCTCGGCGCGCTGATCGCTTCCGAGATGTTCGCCAGCCCGCTGCCGGTGCTGCGTCTTGCTCCCGAAGCCTTTGCGGCGCTCGCTCGCGCGAAGACGGCGCGGATCGGTGACAGGACGATTGAAGCCGAGGGGCTGACGATCCCCGTCGTTCCGCCCGCTACGGCCGCGCTCGACCTGACCGATGGCGACCGCGCCATGCTCGACGGAGAGGAAGGCGTCGCGGTTGCGCAGGCCATGCGCATCATTTCGGCCATGGCGGCGCAGCAGGGGGCACAGGGCCTCGTGGATGTGACGCAGGCGCATATCGACGGCTGCATCTATGCCAGTCCCGCGAACCTGATCTTTGCCGAGAAGATGGCGGAGATGGGCGCGAAGGTGCGGATCCCGGCGACGATGAACGCCATTTCCGTGGACCGCGCCAACTGGCAGAGGCAAGGCGTGCCGCCATCCTTCGGCGACCCTGCGGCTCGGCTCGCCGATGCCTATGTCCGCATGGGCTGCCGGCCGACCTTCACCTGTTCGCCCTATCTGCTCGACAGCGCGCCTGGAACGGGCGAAGCCGTCGCCTGGGCGGAGTCCAATGCCGTGATCTTCGCCAACAGCGTCCTCGGTGCGCGGACGGCGAAGCACCCGGATTTCCTCGACCTTTGCATCGCGCTTACCGGACGGGCGCCGCTCTCCGGCGTCTATCTCGACAAACACCGCAAGGCACGGCGGATCATAGACGTCGAACTGCCCGCGGGCGCCGACGACGCTTTCTGGCCGCTGATCGGCTACCTCGCCGGGCGGGCGGCGCCAGATCGCATTCCGCTCATCCGCGGGCTTGCTCCGGCGGAGCCTTCGCGCGACGACTTGAAGGCGCTTTGCGCCGCCTTCGGCACCACCTCGGCCGCGCCGATGCTGCATGTGGAGGGCGTGACGCCGGAGGCCGGCGGTGCTGCGGTTGAGGACGCGGATCATGCGACCATCACCCGCGACGAATTGACGGCTGCGTGGTCCGCCCTGAACGAGGGTCCGGATGAAATCGAACTCGTGGCGATCGGCAGCCCGCACGCGTCCCTTGCCGAGTGCCGGGCGCTGGCCGAGGCGCTCGACGGCCGCAAGCGGCATCCGGACGTGGCGGTGATCGTCACGGCCGGACATGAGGTCATTGCGGCGGCGCGCCGCGAGGGAATTCTCGCGCGGCTTCAGGAGAGCGGCGTCCAGGTGCTGCCGGACCTCTGTTGGTGCTCAATCTCCGAGCCCGTGTTCCCGACGCGTACCCGGGCGGTCATGACCAACTCCGGCAAATACGCCCATTACGGTCCCGGTCTTTCCGGGCGCGCAGTGCGCTTCGGCAGCCTTGCCGATTGCGTCGCCGCGGCCTTGACGGGGCGCGTCCCGGCCCGGATGCCGGGCTGGCTTCCCTGAAGCGCGGCGGACGTTCGTAACCGCGCTGGCTTTTGAAACGAGGAGTTCGCGATGCGCAGCACCAAGACCATTCATGTCATTTCCGCCCATGCCGAGGGCGAAGTGGGCGACGTGATCGTCGGCGGTGTCGCACCTCCGCCGGGCGACACGATCTGGGAACAGAGCCGCTGGATCGCCCGCGATCAGACCCTGCGCAACTTCGTCCTGAACGAGCCGCGCGGCGGCGTCTTCCGCCATGTCAATCTCCTGGTGCCGCCGAAGCATCCGGACGCGGATGCCGCCTTCGTCATCATGGAGCCGGAAGATACGCCGCCCATGTCCGGCTCCAACTCGATCTGCGTCTCCACCGTGCTGCTCGACAGCGGCATCCTGCCGATGAAGGAGCCGGTGACGGAGATCACGCTCGAGGCGCCCGGCGGTCTCGTTCGCGTGCGCGCGGAGTGCCGTGACGGCAAGGCCGAACGCATCTTCGTCGAGAACCTGCCGAGCTTTGCCGAGCGGCTGGACGCGAAGCTGGAGGTCGAGGGGCTCGGGACCCTCACAGTCGACACCGCCTATGGCGGCGATAGCTTCGTAATCGTGGATGCTGCCGCAATGGGCTTCGCCCTGAAGCCGGACGAGGCGCACGACATCGCCCGGCTTGGCGTCAGGATCACCAACGCGGCAAATGCCCAGTTCGGTTTCCATCATCCGGAAAACCCCGACTGGCGGCATTTCTCCTTCTGCCTCTTTGCCGGCCCCGTGGAACGTACCGCGGAAGGCCTGCGGGCGGGTGCTGCGGTCGCGATCCAGCCGGGCAAGGTCGACCGCTCTCCGACCGGCACGGCGCTCTCGGCACGCATGGCCGTGCTGCATGCCCGAGGGCAGATGGGGCTCTCGGACCGGCTGACGGCGGTTTCGCTGATCGGCTCCACCTTCTCCGGCCGCATCCTTGGCACCACCGAAGTCGGCGGCCGGCCGGCCGTGCTGCCGGAAATCTCGGGCCGCGCCTGGATTACCGGCACCCATCAGCACATGCTCGACCCGTCGGACCCGTGGCCCGAGGGCTACCGGCTGACCGACACCTGGGGTGCGCGCTGAGCGGATTGGCGCGTGGGTGGAAATCGGGAGCGTTTTGCGTCATTGGAACGAAGATGAACGCATCGCGACAGGAAGGAGAATCGGATGAAGGCACGCATCAAATGGGTCGAAGGCAGGACTTTCGTCGGAGAATCCGGAAGCGGCCACAAGGTCGTGCTCGGCACGGCCGCCGGCCCGGATAGCCCGACACCGGGGCCGAGCCCCATGGAAATGGTGCTTATCGGCACCGGCGGCTGCTCGGCTTTCGATGTCGTCCACATCCTCGAGAAGGGCCGCGAGGCCGTCGAAGATTGCGTAGTCGAGATGGATGCCGATCGGGCGGATCAGGACCCGCGCGTATTCACCCGCATCCACATGCATTTCATCGTCAAGGGCCGTGGTCTGGCCGCCAAGAAGGTCGAGCGCGCGGTGGCCCTCTCCATCGAGAAATACTGCTCCGCATCCGCGATGCTCGCAAAGACGGCGACCATCACGCATGATTTCGAGGTCGTCGACACGTCGAACACGGTGGCCTGATCGGGCGCCTCCGTCCCTCATCCGCCTGCCGGCACCTCCTCTTCGTTTAACGGGGAGACGGAACAAGCGGGCCGCTCCTCGCATCCTCTTCGGTCTGGACCTTGCCGCGAGTCCCTTCGCCCCGCCTGCGGGGAGAGGGGGCTTCGGGAATTCCGCTGAGGGCCACATGGTTCAACCGCATCCAGCGCAATGCAGCCTGAAAATTTTCCACCCCCATGTCGGCGCCTTTAGGCGCCGTTCGTCCTATCGTATGCGCGGCACAGCCGCGAACGGGAGAATGCCCTTGATTTGATCGGCAATCCGGGCGTGGACTGACAATGAATGCCGCGCCGGACTGCCCTGAGCGGAGACACGAGAATGATCGATGCGCATTATCGATGGGTGATCGTTGCTGCCGGCGGCCTGCTCGGCTGCATTGCAATCGGTGCCATGTTTTCATTGCCGGTTTTCCTTGTGCCCATCTCGCGGGATACCGGATGGTCCGTGACCGGCATATCGAGTGCCATGACGGTGGGTTTCATCGCGATGGCCCTGGCAAGTATGGTCTGGGGGAGCGCTTCGGACCGCTGGGGGCCGCGCCCGGTCGTGCTGGTCGGGTCCGCGCTCCTTGCGGCGAGCCTTGCGCTTTCCAGCCTTGCGCCATCGCTGATCGCATTCCAACTCCTCTTCGGGGTGATCGTCGGAGGTGCCTGCGCGGCGATATTCGCGCCGATGATGGCTTGCGTGACAGGCTGGTTCGATACGCATCGCAGCCTTGCCGTATCTCTTGTATCGGCCGGCATGGGAATGGCGCCCATGACCATGTCGCCGCTGGCCGGGTGGCTGGTTACGATCTACGACTGGCGGACATCGCTGCAGATCATAGCCGCCCTTGCCGCCGTCACGATGATTCCGGCTGCGTTGCTCCTGCGCCGCCCGCCTGTCCTCGAAGGTCCGAATGCCGTCTCTGCAAGTGACGGGCAGCCGGACATGTCCCTTGGACAGGCGCTGAGGTCGCCGCAATTCGTCATATTGCTGCTGACGAACTTCTTTTGCTGCGCCACTCATTCGGGCCCGATTTTTCACACCGTGAGCTACGCCGTGAGCTGCGGGATCCCGATGATGGCCGCTGTTTCCATCTACAGCCTCGAGGGTCTGGCGGGAATGGGCGGCCGTGTCGCCTTCGGCATCCTCGGAGACCGCTACGGCGCCAAGCGCATCCTGGTATCGGGACTGCTGCTGCAGGCCTTCGGTGCGCTCGCCTATTTCTTCGTGCGCGACCTCGGCGCCTTCTACGCGGTGGCTGCAGTGTTCGGCTTCATCTATGCAGGCGTCATGCCGCTTTACGCCGTGATCGCCCGCGAGAATTTCCCGCTGCGCATGATGGGCACCGTCATCGGCGGCACGGCAATGGCCGGCAGTCTCGGCATGGCGATCGGCCCGGTTGCCGGGGGGGTGATCTACGACGTTTTTGCCAGCTACGGCTGGCTCTATATCGGCGCCTGGGGTCTCGGCATCGGTGCTTTCCTGATCGCACTGACCTTCAAGCCCTTCCCCAGGGAACGGCCGGAACTGGCTGCCGCCTGAGGCGATCGCGAGGAAAATCGTGCTACGGTTTTCCTCGTCGCCCTGTCGGAATGAGCCGATCGGCTTCGGGCTTCACTGCGTACCGGGACGGTCAAGCTGCAGCGAAAGCTGCACGCCGCGCTTGAGGGGCGGGAGCGGTATACCGACCTGAATCCGTCCGAAGGTTTTTCTGCGCCACTCCTGTTCGCGCTCCCGCCGGCGTCTTGCCTGGGCGACGGCGGCCATAGCGCGCTCGATCACTTCCTCTGCATGGGTCATGAGAGACTCTCCAGAATGTTCATGGTATGTTCTCATCGCCGTTCCTGAAAGTCAAGCCTCACCGGGGAAGCACGTCGGTCCGAGGCGGCTCCTTTTCGTCGGGCGGATTCTGCGTGTCGTCCTCGGGCCCCTTATCGGGCTCGGGCTCGTTTGGCGGCGGATCGGGAATGCCGAGTGGCGGAACCGGGTTCGGCGGAATTATTCCCGGCCCGGGGCCGGGACCGATAGGATCGGGCGTCATTGAAGGTCTCCCTCTCATTGAGGTGCCGGCGCGTCGGCGATCGGCGGTGTGTAGACGACCGTTTCGGTTTCACCTTCCAACATGGCGCCGCCGATCGCCAGATAGGCGAAGATGGCGCATATCGCGAGCAGTATGAGGCCTATCGGAAATGCCGCTGTGGCGCGCCTTTCGGGCATGTTGCGATCTTCATGGGTCAACATGGTGCACTCCCATACGGCTGCATGCTTCCGTAAATCCGGCGATCAGGATGAAAGCAAGCAGCACTCCAAGTGTTACAGGCGCCCTTGCGCGCCGGACAAGGCGCGAGGCGCTGTCATCATGGGAGAACGAAACCGGCGTTCACCGGTTCCAAAAGGCGGGCGACGGAAAATGGGCGCGCGTCAGCCTTTCGGCAGGCCCGCAGAACCGATACGGGTAAGCATCTGTGCGAGCGCCGGCCCCTGGAGCAACGGGACCGACAGCGGCAGAAGCGCAGCTGCAACCGTGCGGACGAGGTCGGCGTTGGAGCCGGCGGCCGTTCCTTCCGGAAGCCAGAGATTGTTTTCGAAGCCGACGCGGACATGGCCGCCGAGGAGCGCTGCGGCTGTGACGCAGGCCGCCTCGTGGCGTCCGAAGGCGCAGACGCTCCAATGGGTGTAGGCGGGCATGCCCGGCGCCAGAAAGGGCAGCAGATCACGGGGGAGGGATCTTTGCGCCGGCGTATAACGACCGAGTACGTAAAGCACGGGAATATCGTCGCGGGAAAGCAGACCTCGTCGCCGCATGCCGTCCAATCGCACCGCCTCCTCCGGATCGTAGAGGATGATCTGCGGCGAAACCTTCTCCCGGGCAGCCCACGACAGAAGATCCGCAAAGGCAGCCTCGTGCGTTTCGTCCGGGACCAGTTCTCTGAGCGCCAGAGACACGGCCTCGGGCCGGACCGCCTTGACGACTGCGATCTGCTCGGCCGGCGAGTAGATGCCCAGCGCCTCGCTGGTGATCTGAATCACCATGCGATCGCCCACGGCAGCCCGGATCGCTGCGATCGCGGCGCGGTAGGCGTCGGCATCGAGAAGATGGCTTCCGTCCTCCTTGCGCACGTGAACGTGGATCATCGCCGCGCCGGCATCGAGGCAGTCGCGTGCGGTAAGCGCGAGTTCTTCCGGGGTCAGGGGTATGGCGGGATGGTCGGCCTTCGTCCGGCGCCCGCCATTCGGCGCGACCGCGATCGAAATCCCCTGCAAAGCATCGCCAGCGTTCATGTGGGCACCATCGAGCTATGATTTTCAGCAATCATAAAATTGCACACTGAAACATTCGTTGCAATGGTCATGGGATCGTTGTTAAATGAAGCATGGACAAGGGGCCGCTCAGCGACGCGATCATCACTGCATTCGACGGGCTTTCGTCGCAATTGCGGACGGCGGCCCGCTATATCGTCGACCATCCCCGCGACGTCGCTCTTCTCTCCATGCGCGAGCAGGCGCGCCAGGCGGGGGTACAGCCCGCGACGATGACCCGCCTTGCCAAGCAGCTCGGTTTCGATGGTTACGATGCCATCCGCGAACGCTATGCCGAGGCGCTGCGGGAGGGTGATGCAGGATTTGCCGGAAAGGCCGGCGAGCAGGCCCGAAGCCAGAAGCTCAGGGGCGACCATGCGCTCGCAGCCGATATGCTGAGCGCCATCGGGACGCAGATTTCGCGGCTCGCAGAACCGGCGGTGCTTGATCGCATCGTTGCAGCGGCAACGCGGATTGCCGATGCCCGGCGGGTCTATTGCCTCGGGCTGCGCTCGAGCCACGCGGTCGCCTGGCAGTTCCACTATATCCTCTCGCTGGTCGGCGAAAAATCCGTGATGCTGGAGGGCATCGGCGGCACCGGCGCGGATGCCGTCGCCCGTGCCACGAGTGCAGACGTGCTGCTCGTGGCCAGCGTTCTTCCCTATACACG
The DNA here is from genome assembly GCF_002885915.1 of Sinorhizobium sp. M4_45. Taxonomy (NCBI): domain Bacteria; kingdom Pseudomonadati; phylum Pseudomonadota; class Alphaproteobacteria; order Hyphomicrobiales; family Rhizobiaceae; genus Sinorhizobium; species Sinorhizobium sp. M4_45. The sequence goes on along the minus strand of NZ_NWVE01000011.1, from coordinate 146,100 downwards.
GGCGACGATCGAACTTGCCGAATATGCTCGGGACAACGGCGTACCGGTCGTCGCGGTGACCGACAGCGAAGTGGCGCCGCTTGCGCAGATCGCCGAGACGATCATCGTGGTGCCGACCGAAAGTCCTTCCTTCCTGCACGCCATGTCGCCGGCCTTCGCCGTCGCCGAAGTGCTCGGCGCGCTTATCGCAGGCCGGGGCGGCGAAGCCACGCTCGCGGCTCTGAAGCGCTTCGACGGACAGCTCGCGGCGCTGAACACCCATCTCCAATCCCGCAACTCCAAGAGAGCGCCATGACCCATCTTCTCCACCGCGCCATTCATGCGAAACTGCCGGTCGCCGTCCGCGGCGAAGGCATCCGGCTCTTCGATGCCGAGGGCAAGGCCTATATCGACGCCTCCGGGGGAGCCGCCGTCTCCTGCCTCGGTCACGCTCATCCGGATGTGCTCGCCGCCCTCCATGCGCAGCTCGACCGTATGGCCTATGCCCATACCGGCTTCTTCACCACCGAGGCGGCGGAACGGCTTGCCGACCGGCTTGTTGCCGATGCACCTGACGGGCTCGATCACGTCTACCTGGTGAGCGGTGGATCGGAAGCCGTCGAGGCGGCGCTGAAGATGGCTCGGCAGTACTTCGTGGAGAAGGGCGAGCCGCAACGCCGCCACATCATCGCCCGGCGCCAAAGCTATCACGGCAATACGCTTGGCGCATTGGCGGCCGGGGGCAACGAGTGGCGGCGCGCTCAATTCCGGCCGTTGCTCGTCGAAACCCACCACATCGATCCATGCTTCGCCTATCGGCTGCAGCAAGCGGGCGAGAGCGATGCGGACTATGCCGCGCGTGCCGCGGCCCAACTCGAGGCCAAGATCCTCGACCTGGGCTCCGATCAGGTGATCGCCTTCGTCGCCGAGACGGTGGTGGGCGCCACGGCCGGTGCGGTGCCCCCCGTCGCGGACTATTTGAAGCGCGTTCGGGCGATCTGCGACAAATACGGAGTGCTGCTGATCCTCGACGAAGTGATGTGCGGCATGGGCCGGACCGGGACTCTGCATGCCTGCGAACAGGACGGCGTCATCCCGGATCTCATGACCATCGCCAAGGGGCTCGGCGGCGGCTATCAGCCGGTCGGCGCGGTTCTGCTGTCCTCCGCAATCTTCCGGGCATTTGCCGAGGGGTCGGGCTTCTTCCAGCACGGCCATACCTATATGGGCCATCCGATGGCCGCGGCGGCCGGCCTTGCCGTGCAGGACGTCATCCGCCGCGACGGGCTGCTCGAGAACGTCGTATCGATGGGCGACTATCTCGAAAGATGCCTGGTCGAGCGGCTCGGCAATCACCATCACGTCGGCGACATTCGCGGCCGCGGGCTCTTCCGTGCCGTCGAGCTTGTCGCCGACAGGACGACGAAGTCCCCCTTCGATCCTGGCCTGAAGCTCAATGCCCGGATCAAGAAGGAAGCCATGGCACGGGGCCTGATGGTCTATCCGATGGGCGGCACGATCGACGGGCAACGCGGCGATCATGTCCTCCTGGCGCCCCCCTTCATCCTTGGACGGGAAGATGTCGACCAGATCGTGGAGCGCCTGGGCGATGCCGTGGATGCGGCCATTGCCTCGCTCACTGAAGCTGCCGGTTAGGGCAAGCGGACCAGAGCTATAGATTAATGCGCCCTCTGGTCGGCAGGCCAGAGGGGCATCTGCTTTCACAGACCTCGCAACAGGCCACTATTCGCTGCATTTTTCAGCCGTGACGCTAAACAGATCCGGATAATGCAAATTTTCGTGGCGACAAAACATAAAAGCATTCTATATTTGCGCATTGGGCCCGGCTGCAAACGCTGGATGCCCGAATGCAAAACAGGGGAACGCCACCATGAGAAACAGACTTCGCCACATCTCCGCGGGCTTTTTCGCCGCGGCACTCTCGCTTTCCGGCCCGGCAGCTGCCGAAGACCTGGTCGTCGCCACCGACACGGCCTTCGTGCCTTTCGAGTTCAAGCAGGGCGAGAAATATGTCGGTTTCGACATCGATCTCTGGGACGCGATCGCGAGCGAGATCGGGGTTACCTACACGCTGCAGCCGATGGACTTCAACGGCATCATCCCGGCGCTGCAGACGAAGCAGGTCGATGCCGCCCTCGCCGGCATCACCATCAAGGACGAACGCAAGAAGGTGATCGACTTCTCTGATGGCTATTATGACAGCGGATTCATGCTGATGGTGCCCGCCGACAGCGCCATTGCCGGTTCGTCGGACCTCAAGGGTAAGACGCTGGCCGTGAAGACCGGCACGTCGGCCACCGACTATGCGAAGGAGAACTTCACGGAGACCGAGCTTCGCCAGTTCCCGAACATCGACAACGCCTATCTCGAACTGCAGACCGGCCGCGTCGACGCCGCGATGCACGACACGCCGAACGTCCTCTATTACGTGGCGACTGCCGGCGGCGGCAAGGTCAAGGCGGTGGGCGAACAGATGATGGCGCACCAATACGGCATCGGCTTCCCGAAAGGCAGCGAACTCGTCGCCAAGGTCAATGAGGCGCTCGCCAAGTTGAAGGCCGATGGCCGTTACGCTGAAATCTATAAGAAATGGTTCGGCGTCGAGCCGAAGAGCTGAGTTTCCTGCATCGAGGCGGGCCGGATCGATCCAGCCCGCCCGCAGGAATGGCGAGAGCATTTCCACAAAGCCGCGGCGGCTGCCACTGCAGCCGTCCATAACCTCTATCGGTAGCGTCGCCATCGCCGCAGGGGCAGATCGCGACGCAGCGGAGCAATTCAATGGAATTCGATTGGTCTGTGGTCGTGGAGGCCATGCCCGCTCTCCTGGGTGGTGCACGGCTGACCATTCTGATAGCACTGGCGGGCCTCGTCGGCGGCCTGGTCGTCGGTGTCGTCGCCGGCTTCATGCGTGCCTATGGCAACGCTATCCTGAACGCCGTCGCCTTTACCTATGTCGAGGTGATCAGGGGCACGCCGATCGTCGTGCAGGTGATGTTCATCTACTTCGCCCTGCCGCTGCTCGCGGATTTTCGTGTCAATCCGATGACCGCGGCGGTGACGGCGATCGTTGTCAATGCGGGCGCCTATATTGCCGAGATCGTTCGCGGCTCGCTGCTCTCGGTGAACAAGGGACTGAAGGAAGCGGGGCTGGCGCTCGGCTTACCGGTCTGGAAGGTGCTCGCCTACATTGTCGGCCCGATCGCCTTCCGGCGAATGATCCCGCCGCTTGGCAACCAGTTCATCGTCAGCCTCAAGGACACATCGCTCTTCATCGTCATCGGTGTCGGCGAGCTGACCCGCCAGGGCCAGGAAATCATGGCGGCGAATTTCCGCGCAGTCGAGATCTGGTCCGCCGTCGCCGTTCTCTACCTCATCATGACGAGCACGCTGACCCTGATCCTGCGCGTGACGGAAAAGAGGATGCGCATCCTATGAGCATTGTGGAATTCAGGAACGTCACCAAGGCATTCGGCAACGTAACCGTGCTCAAGGAAGTCGACCTCAACATCGAGGCCGGTGAGGTCGTGGTGCTCATCGGCCCTTCGGGCTCAGGCAAGTCGACCCTTCTGCGCTGCATCAATGCACTCGAGGAGATCGATGGGGGCGACCTCGTGGTCGACGGCATCAGCGTGCGCGAAGGGCGCTCCAAGGTGAGACTCATCCGGCAGGAAGCCGGCATGGTGTTTCAGCAATTCAACCTTTTCCCACAGATGACGGCGCTCGCGAACGTCGCTTTCGGGCCGCGGCGCGTGCGTGGCGTCGGCAAGGCCGAGGCGATCGGGCAAGCCCGCGAGCTGCTTGCCAAAGTAGGTTTGGCCGACCGCGGCCATCACTATCCCTCCGAGCTCTCCGGGGGCCAGCAGCAGCGCGTCGCCATCGCCCGCGCGCTGGCCGTCAAGCCGAAACTCATGCTCTTCGACGAGCCGACCTCCGCGCTCGACCCCGAACTGCGCCATGAGGTTCTGCGGGTGATGCAATCGCTTGCGGAGGAGGGCATGACGATGATCGTCGTCACGCATGAGATCGCCTTTGCACGCCAGGTAGGCTCCCGGCTGATCTTCATGGAGGGCGGCAAGATTTCCGTCGACGGCGATCCGACCGAACTTCTCGATAATCCCGAAAATCCGCGTCTTCGTGAGTTTCTCCAGCATGTCCATTGAGGTTCCAAGCAGCCTGTCCCTGGTCGAGATCAACGGATCGCCCTTCGAGGTCGGCGTTGCGCTTGGCCGCCATGGCCGAGACATCGTCCACCGCCATCTGATCAGGACGCACGGCTGGGCAAGTGTCATCGCCTTCGCCGGCCATGAACGCATAGTCGCGGCGAGGGCACTGGTCGAAGCACACTTTCCCCGCTATTTCGAGGAACTGCACGGTCTCGCAAAAGGCCTCGAACTGCCCTTTGACGAGGTCTTTGCTTGGAACTGCCGCGGCGATATCCGGGCGATCGCCCCCGACGGATGCACCACCGTCATGCTGCCCGGCCAGAGGCTCACGCTGGCTCATAACGAAGACGGAGATCCGGGCCTTCGTCCGGGCTGCGCCATTGTCCGTATCGCTTCCGCAGGGGGCCGCGCCTTCTTCGGCTTCGTCTATCCCGGTTCGCTTCCGGGGCATACATTCGCGCTCAACGATGCCGGGCTCGCCATGGCCGTCAACAATATCCGCTCGCGTCAGACAGGACCAGGAATGCCGCGCATGGTCCTCTGCCGCGCCGTGCTCGATTGCGGCACGGTCCGCGAGGCACTCGACATGCTGCGCAGTTCGCAGCGCGCCGCCGCCTTCCATATTTCTCTGGCGCAGCCCGGAAATCGGGGCATAGCCAGCGTCGAGTTTACCCATTCGGCCTGTTCGGTCCGGCAGGTCGATGCGCCCGAAGTGCACGCCAACCATCTGATTCACGACGGCACGCGCGAGGAGCGCCAGCGCGTCACCGCCTCTTCCCGCTCCAGACAGGAACGTGGAGAGGAAATTCTGGCCGGCGGCGTGACTGGCGTCGAACCTCTTGCGGTCCTTTGGGACCGGCAGCGGACGGCCTTGCCGATCTATCGCGAACAGCCTGACGATCCGGACAGCGAGAATACGCTGGCGACGGCGGTCTTTCGCGTCGACATGGACAGAATCGCCTGCGAAATCTACGACAGGGCGCATGCCGCACCGCTCTTTCGCTTCGAGGAAAGGCGGTCGCTGCTCGATTGAGGTTCACGATGGCACCGCCCACAGATCCCCCTGCATCCGCCCGGCCAGGCACGATCGAGGAACTGCGCGACCTGACGCTCAGGATCAGGCGCAAGGAAATCGACCTGGCTCTCGGCAGCAAGGCGCTCGACGTGCTGGCACGCCTGGTCGATACGCCCGAACAGACGGCGGTGCGCAGCATATCAGAGCTCGCCGACGGCCAGGGCGTTAACGCCTCGACACTTACCAGGCTTGCCAAGCGGCTCGGTTATGCCGGCTTCAGCGATTTCCAGAGCGTCTTCCGCCAGGCGATCGCCGATGACGAGCGCTACTTCTACAGCCGCCAGGCTGGCCGTCTGATGTCGGTCACGCGCGGCGAGCGGGAAGAGGTCCATGTCCTCGAACGCATCGGCCAGGAGACGAAGGCGAATATCGACGGCTTTCTGGGTCAGACGGATGCCGAGACGCTGAAGCGGGCGGCGGCGTTGCTCGCGACCGCGCCGCGTGTGCGCGTGCACGGTGTACGCCAGTTCCATGCTTTCGCGAGCTTTATGGTCTACGGCCTCGGAATGCTGCGCAGCGACGTCGCTCTGCTGGACGCACCGCGTCTCGGCGAGGCGGAGGCGCTGTCGCAGCTTTCTCCCGGAGACCTGGTTCTGGTCGCGAGCTGCGCGCCCTATACCCGCAGCGTGGCGGAAGTGGCGGCGGTGGCAGAAAAAGCCGGACTGGAGGTGATCGCGGTAACGGACAGCCGTTCTTCGCCGCTCGTTCCCCCCGCCCGGCACGCCTTCTTCATCCCGCACGCCAGCAGTTTCTTCAGCAACAGCATGGGAGCCTATATCGTCTTTTGCGAAGGGCTACTCAATCTCGTGGCTCGCGAACTGGGCGAACGCGCCATCGCTGCCCTTGCCGCGCGGGAGAGGCTGATCGGAGAAATGGGCATCGAAACCGGTTGAATTCGGAACGAAGGCCGGCGCTGAAGGCCTCTACGTTACGCAACGCCCAACGTCTCACTCCTTCAGATGCGGTTCGCCGAGCGTATGCATCAGGCGGTTCGCCCAGCCGAAGATTGCGATCGAATGGATCAGGTCGAGGATCTCCAGATCGTCGAGCCCGATCTCGCGCAGGTGGTAGAACTGGTAGACGCCGACATCGTCCGGGTGCGCCGTCAGATCCACGCCGAAATTGAAGAGCGCCTGCTCGAAATCCGGCAGGTCGGCGTCGAGGCCGCTTCTGTAGATTTCGTCCACCACCTCCGGCCGTTTTTCCAGCTGGATGTAGCGGTTGGCATGCACCGAGGCGCAGTAGATGCAGCGGTTGACGAAGGAAGCCGCCAGCGCGCCGATTTCGCGCCCGCCGCGCGAGAGCCCGCCTTCGCTGTACATGATGTCGTTGAAGAGCGGCGTACGTTCGGCGAGCATCTCGGCGTCGTTGGCCAGAACCAGGACATAGTTCGAAACCTTGGTGTTGGAGGGCGTCACTTTCAGAGCGTCGAGCTGCTCCGGCGTCGCCTCGTCGAGCTTCACAGGTTTGACATAGGGCTGCCAGTCGAGCGGCTCCAGGGTGAATTCGTGTACGGCTTCCGACATGTTAGTTGTCCCTCAGCATCTTGAGGCCGGCCACGACCAGCACCTGATAGTTCACGAAGGCGATGAGACCCGCGAGGGTTACGATATCGCGGTCGTCGAGACCGACGGCGTAGAGCGCTTCGATATTCGCGCGCGTCGCTTCCTTCGGCTTGAGCGTCACCAGATCGACATGCGCAAGCATCGTTGCGAGCCGCTTGTCGCCCTCGGGCCTGAAGGACGGATCGGCAATTGACCGAAGGTCGGGTGTCGATCCCTTCTCCTCGAGCTGCGCCTTGTAATGGGCCTGGAGCTCTGCCGCTTTCCAGAGGCCGGCGATGCGCGCCGCGAGAGCCGCCCTCATGGCGTAGGAAAAATTACCTGGTTCGGCGGGGAGAAGCGCCGCGTCATGACTGGTTTGCGTGAAATGCTTGAGCTTTTCGCGCCGTTCGCGCAGCGCCTGAACGGGCGAGGAGGGATCCAGGCCGAGCACGGCGTCGATCACATCTGTTTTCGGGGAAACGGTCATCGTAATCCTTCAGCTTGGGCAATCGTCATCGAGAAATTCAAGCAGTTTTGTGTGCCGGCTGCGGCGCGTCCGCGTCCGTCCATTCGGAGCCGTCGAGTTCGGGCTTCTCATAGGCGAGCAGGGCTTTCCAGTGGTAGTCGATGTCGCGGATGAAGAGCGAGGCGGCGATCCCGCGTGCCAGCCAGAGCGCGCCCTCGCTGATTGCCGGAATGTCGCCGCTCACCTTGCCGATGCTTATCGAGGCACCATAGTTGAAGCAGTGGATGTCCTTGAGCCATGACGCGGTGCCGGGCTCCTTCTCGGTGAAGGAGAAATCGTCATCGAGCCATGGAAAACGGCCAAGGTCTGAATTCTCTTCTCCGGCCGGCGGCGTGTAGCGGTCCTCCCAGCAGGCGATCCGGTCCTGATAGGGCGCGAGCTCGTCGCGGCTGAGCGGATCGACCGTGAAACCGGTTCCGAGGATGACGAAATCGGTCCGGAAGACGCGGCCCTTCGTGGTGGTGATCAGCACTTCGCCGCCTTCCTCCCGCATCGAGCCGATGGCGCAATCGAAGTGGAAGAAGGCGTTGGGATGGCGGCTGACGCGCAGCGTCGAATTGTGCGGCGCCGGCGTCTGCTGCTTGACCGAATAGTCCATGATCCGCCAGCGCCACTCCGGATCGATTTTGGCAAACCCCGCCGTTACCCCGTAGGAGCCGATGCCCATCAGCTTGTTGACGGTCGGCATCTCCTTGCGGCGCGCGAGCAGGCGGACCTCGCCCGCGCCGGACTCCAGCGCCTCGGCCGCATTGTCGACAGCGGATGCGCCGACACCGATGACGACGACGCGCTTTCCCTTGAGTGCCTCGAAATCGACGTCGTCGGCGGAGTGAGCCCAGGACGCGTGGCGCTTCATGCCTTTGACGAAAGCCGGAACGACCGGCTCGCCAAGGCCTTCGCGGCCCGTGGCCAGAACCAGCTTGCGCGTGACGATGGAAGGCTTGCCGCCGCCGGCAATCTCCAGCTCCAGGAGACCGTCCTCGCGAGGGCGGACGCGAGTGACATGCGTGTCGTTCTCGACGGGAATGGACAGAACCCCGCGGTACCATTTCAGGTAGTCCATCCACATCGGGCGGGGAATGCGGAACAGCGTTTCCCACGCCGCTTCACCGAAGCATGCGGTGTACCAGGCGCGGAAGGTGAGCGAGGCCATGCCGAGCGCCGGGCCCAGCAGGTTCTTCGGCGAGCGCAGGGTTTCCATGCGGGCAAAGGTGACCCAGGGACCCTCCTGGCCCTCGGGGGCACGGTCGAGGATGCGCAGATTGGCGATGCCTGCCCGGGTCAGGGCAAGCCAGGCGACCATGCCGCACATGCCGCCGCCGATGATGACGACATCGCTCACCGGCTGTCCGTCAGCCGTCGTGACCGGCTTCGACCAGTTGGCAGGCGGGTAATTGAGATAGTCCAGGTCCTGTTTGACCCTCGCATTCAGTTCCGCGAGCCGCCCATGCTGTTCATCCGTCATAATAGCCTTTGCTCCTGAAATCCGCTTTCGGGACCGCCGCTGCCGGCGGCCCCCTGAAAAGTCTGCGCCAAACAGGCGCGTCAGTCGGCAAGAACGACCGCGTCGCGCTCGCGCCAGCCGAGCCACACCTCGTCCGTCCCGATGTGCGAAAGCGCTACCGGATCGAGCTGCAAGGCCAGCTCCGCGCCATTTTCGAGTTGCACGGTCAGGGACGTATGGGCGCCCTTGAAGACGCGCTGAACGATGCGCCCCTTCAGGGCGAACCGGTCCTTCGGCTGTTCCGCCACGCAGTAGAGGGCCTCGGGACGAAGCGCGACGGTCGCGCCGCTGCCGGCCGCCAGCTTCGTCCCGTTGAGGTCGGCGTGGATGATGCTTCCGTTCCAGTCGATGGCCGCGGTCGCGCCGTCGTCGGAAAGCAGCTTGCCTTCGAGGAAATTGCTCTGGCCGATGAAGTTGGCGACGAAGCGGCTGCGCGGCCGGGAATAGAGCTCGTTCGGGCCGCCCATCTGCTCGATCCTGCCTTTGTTCATCACCACGATCACGTCGGACATGGTCAGCGCCTCCTCCTGATCGTGGGTGACGAAGATGAAGGTCTTGCCGGTGGTCCGCTGGATGGTTTTCAGCTCGATCTGCATCTGCTGGCGCAGCTTCGCATCGAGCGCCGAAAGGGGCTCGTCGAGCAGGAGCACGTTCGGGTCTGGGGCGAGCGCGCGCATCAGCGCGACGCGCTGGCGCTGGCCGCCCGAAAGCTGGTCGGGCATGCGGTCGGCGAAATCCTGGAGCTTGACGAGGGCCAGCAGCTCCATGGTCCGTTTGTGGATCGCGTCCGAAGCCAGTCCTTTCAATTCCAGTCCGAAGGCGATGTTGCGTCCGACGTTGAGGTGCGGAAAGAGCGCATAGTCCTGAAAGACGATGTTGACGTTGCGTCTGTTCGGCGGCAGATGCGAGATCGGCTCGCCTTCGAGATAGATCTCCCCCGACGAGGGTTGCTCGAAACCGCCGAGCATCCTGAGCGTCGTAGACTTGCCGCAACCGGAGGGGCCGAGCAGCGTCACGAATTGTCCCGGCTCTACGGCGAGGTCCAGGCCATCGACCGCAGGCAATCCGCCGTAATATTTGTTGACGTTTTTGAAGTGGACCACAGGCTGCATCGTCAGTTCCTTGAACGGCGGGTGAGGTGCTCGGCGTAAACGCCGACAGCGGCTGTCGCGACCAGCACGATCGTCGCCATGGCGTTGATCTCCGGCGACATGCCGCCCTGCACCTTCGCGAAGATGAGCATCGGCAGCGTGGGCTTGTAGCCGCCGAGGAAGAAGGTGCGGACGAAGTCGTCGATACTGGTGAGCACGCAGAAGATCATGCCGCCGAGAAGTGCCGGCATCAGGTACGGGATCGTGACTCTGAGGAAGGCCACGAACCGATCGGCGCCGAGATCGCGGGCCGCGTCGACCAGATTGGCCGGCATGGAACGCAGGCGCGTGAGCACCATGATCACCACGAAGGGCACGGCATGGACTGCATGCGACAGGATGATCGCCGCCGTGCCGGTCGGGATGTCGACGGTGCGGATGAATATCCGCATGGAGATTGCGTTGATGAGGCCCGGGACGACCGCCGGCAGGCAGGCGAGTGCGAAGATGATGGCCTTGCCCCAGATGCCCTCGGTCGAGACCAGAAGAGCGATCCACACGCCGATGACGGTCGCCGCGGCGGTGGTCGCCAGCGCGATCCCGACCGAATAGAGCGAGGCTTCGATGAATTGCTTGTCCTGCAGCACCTGGGCATACCAGTTGAGCGTCCAGTCCGTGATCGGAAAGGCGACGAAGCTCGCATCCTTGAAGCTCATTGCCGTCATCAGCGCCAGCGGCAGCAGGAGATAGACCGCAAACAGCCAGTAGGCTGCACCGAGGGCGGTTTTCGGGAGATCGGCGAAGTATGGTCGCATCGTGGCCTCCTTACATCAGCCGGACCGAACGGCCGCCGATCACCCGCATGAACAGGCCGACCGTCGAGAGCGAAACCGCGAGCAGCAGCATGGCGAAGGCGGCGCCTTCGGGCCATTTGTCGTTCGAGGAGTGGAAGAGCGTCGCGATCACCTCGGGGAAGATGACCGTATTCGGGCCGCCGAGCAGGAGCGGTGCCGCGAAGACCCCGACGGAGGTGAGATAGACGAGGCTGCAGCCGGAGACGATGCCGTCCTTCGATAAGGGCAGGATCACGCGGCGGAAGCGTTGGAACGGGCCGGCACCGAGGTCGGCCGCCGCATGAATGAGCGGTGTCGGTATCTTCTCGATGGCCGAATAGAGCGGCAGCAACATGTAGAGCGCCAGCAGATAGATGACGCCGAAGCTCAGCGAGAACGACGTGTAGAGCATCGGGATCGGCCGATCGATGAAGCCGAGTTCGCGTAGCGCTACGTTGACCGCGCCGCGATTGGCGAGAAGCATGATGACCGAAAAGGTGCGGATCAGTTCTCCAGCCCAAAAGGGGATGAGCAGGAGCAGCAACGCGCGCATGCGGTTCTTCGGCTGAACGATCTTCGCGACGTAGTAAGCGACCGGATAAACGATCACCAGGGTCGAGATCGTGACGACGGCCGCGAAGATGAGGCTGCGGATGAAGGGCATGAAATAGAGCTGGTCGGAGAAGAACAGCTCGTAATTGGCCAGCGTATAGGCGGGGCCTCCGTCCGGTGCTTGCGGGTAATCCGTCATGAAGCTGATCCGCCCCATCTGGAAGATAGGCCCGATGTGCAGCGCCGCGATCCAGAAGAGAGGGACGCCGGCAAGCAGCGCCAGGCGGGCACGGCGGCTGTCCGCAAGACGTCCGATGGTGTGGCGATAAAGGCCCGAACCGACGGCTTTGCCGATCCATCCGGCATAACGGGGCACCCGTAGAGAACCGGCGGATCGGGCTTGCATTGTGGTCGTATCTACCATTGTCGTCGTTCCAGGCTCAGGAAATGCTCTTACTCGCGGCCGATCCCATGGGGACCGGCCGCGTCGGATGGGCCTCGGCGATCGATCAGGCGGCCTTGATCTCGGCGACCGCCTTGTCGACCATCTCGTTTTTCATGTCGCGGTTGACGGAGCTGAAGAACTGGATGCGCTCGGTCTGCTCCTGCGGCAGGGTCATCGCAGCACGCTCCTTGTCGTTCAGCACCTTGTCCACGCCGTCGAATGCGGAGGCGAAGCCCGACTGCCGGCTCATCGCCGCGCCGATCTCCGGAGACGAGAGGATGGCATCGAGGAAGGTATAGGCCGCATCCGTATTCGGGCCGTTCTTCACCACGTTGAAGGAGTAGAGGAAACCATAGGTCCCCTCCTTCGGAACCGATATTTCGATCGGATGTCCGTCCATGATCAGCTTCGACGCAGGGCCCGACCAGCTATGGGCGACATAGATGTCCTCGTTGACGAACATCTGCTGAACTTCGGAGCCGGCGTCGTAGTATTTGCGAACCATGTCCTTGTTCTGAATCAGGTAGTCGCGCGCCTTGTTGGTTGCGGCCTGCGCCTCCTCCGGCTTGCCTTCATAGGCGACGAAGTCGCCGTCATTGCCCTGATAGCGCATGGTAATCTGGAGGAAGTCGGAAATGATGTAGGACGTCAGGCCCTTGTATTCCTGATCGAACATGATGGCCCAGCTGTCGGAGGCCTTGGTATAATCCGTGTTGCGGGCGAGGCCCTCGAAGCCGGCCAAAAGCGGCACCCCGTAGACGGAACCGTCGACGGTAAGCTGCGGTGCGCCTTTGTAGGCGGAGGCGAGCTTGTCCCAGTTCTTCAGCCGGCCGGTGTCGAGCGGCGTGAGCAGCTTGGAGCCGATGAATTGCGGCAGACGATGGCCGGTGACCGTGACGATATCCGTCGTAGGCGTCTCGCCTTCGGCCGACAGCACGTTGTACTGCTTGCCCTGGTCGTCTGTCAGGCGAATGCGCACTTCAATGCCCGTATCCTTCTGAAACTGGTCGATAAAGGATTGCGGAACGAATTTGTCATAGGTGGTGATGTTCACGACCTTGGACTGGGCAAATGCCGGGCGAATGATTGCCGGTGCCGCGAGGACGCCCGTGCCGGCGGCCAGAAGCTTCAGCGTGGAGCGGCGGGTTGCGGTGAAGTCTTTCATGTCATTCTCCTCTTTTGGTTCTTAGTTTCGTTGTTATGCATTGGATACTTCCTGGCATTTGGAAGGGGGGGCGCGGGCTAGCGTGCGTCGGTCTGGTCTCCTCCCAAGATCATATCGGCGACGCGATTGACGTTGCGCGGGTCGTGAGCGGTAAATCCCGGGATGTGGGCGGAAGCAATCTGTATGATCGCCTGGATCAGTTCGCGCGAGCTGTCGGATAACGGACGCGCGGCGGCCGAAAAGATCGCCCACGGGAAAGGAATGTCGACGTCGAGCGGACGGACCGCGACATTGGCCAGCTTCAAGCCGTAGGCTGTCGCAGGCTCGATGATTGCCACGCCGAGCCCCGTCGATGCGATCTGTACCGCGTTGACCGAAACGCTGGTCGCGATGATCCTGGCCGGGCGGATATTCGCTGCCTCCAACGCCAGGTCCACGCGGTGGCGCAGGCGGAACGGATTGGCCATCGTGATAATGTTGCGTCCGGCAAGATCTGCGATCGAAATCACTTCGCAGGCGGCAAGGGGATCACCTTCCGCCACGGCGGCAACGCAAGGTCCCTGAAACACCCCGTGCACTTCCAGTCCGGGCTGGTCGGCCGGCAGAGACGTGACGCAGAAATCTGCCGTGCGGGCCAAAACCGATTGCACCGCCGCCTCTGCCGGCAGGCTGCGCAGATGGATTTTTCGCGGCAGCAGCCTTTCCGGCAACGCCGCGAGCGCCAAGGGGATGATGCCGCTGGCGAAGGCCGGGATCGCCACGATCTCGATCGGCTGCGGCTCCTTTTCCGCTATCGTCCTTGCCCGCTCCCGCAAATGGCCGATGCCGCTCAGGAAGCGCTCGGCTTCCGCGTGGAAGGCGATCCCCTTTTCGCTCGGTGCGATCTTCGGACCGTTGCGGTCGAAGAGCGCGAAGCCGACGGAGGTTTCGAGGTCCTGGATGAGGCGCGTGACCTGGGACTGGGAGCGATCGAGCAGCCGGGCGGCGGCGGTGATGCTGCCGGTGGACATCACCGCAAGAAAGGCCTCGAGTTCCCGTATCTCCATCACAATCATGCGCCCAGTGCATTATAGCTGTCTCATACTGCATAAAACGTATCTTAAGCGCCAGTGACAAAGGACAATTTTTCTTTTCGGTGCTATCCAGTGAAAAATCTCCGGTTTCCCGCTGGATGCTTCGCGAAGAGCGGTGTTGGGCGACCTCGATTGCAAGGCGGCAAAGCACGTCGCCATTTGAGAAAGGAAGACAGAACCACGATGCGTATTGGTATTCTCGGCGCCGGGGCGATCGCCTTCGGCATGGCAGCTTTCCTGGCAAAAGCCGGTCATTACCCCGTTCTGTGGTCTCCTTCGGGTGCGCGCACGCGCAAACTGTCGGAAGGGGAGCCGCTGACGGCGACAGGCGCCGTCGAGTTTTCCGGCCCGGTGGCGGTTGCCCGTGACGCAAGCGAGGCGGTCGCCGACGTCGACGCGGTCATCGTTGCGCTGCCAGCCAATGGTCATCGCGTGGCGTTCGATGCGGCGCTGCCGCACCTGAAGTCCGGCCAGCCCGTGATCGTCAGCTCGCACAGCTCCTTCGGCGCGCTCTATCTTTCGAAGCGGCTGGCCGAACGGGGCGTTTCCCTGCCCATCATCGTCTGGGGCACGACCCTACTGACCGGCCGCCAGCAGCCGGACGGCGCAAGCGTTTCCGTCAATACCGTCCGCCAGAAAATCGACGTCGCCACTTTGCCGAAGGCTGCCGCAGCCGAGGGGAAGGCGCTGTGCACGGAACTCTTCGGCGACCGCTTCGTCGAGCGCGACGGACTTCTGGCCATCTCGCTTTCCAACCTCAACCCGCAGAACCACCTGGGCATCGCGCTTCTCAACCTGACCCGTATGGAGAAGGGCGAGAAATGGGGACAGGGCGAGCATGTGACGCCGGCTGTCGGACAATTGATCGAAGCGCTCGACGCGGAGCGGCTGAAGATCGCCGAAACCTTCGGTCTGTCGGTCAGAACCGTACGCGAACATTTCTCCCTGTCTTTCCATGTGCCGATGGGCACGGTCTCGGACATGAATCAGCAGATGCACACCGAAGGACGGGGCGGTTTCGGCCCGGCGACAGCCGACAGCCGGTACATCTACGAGGACGTGCCCTTCGGGCTCGTCCCCACCAGTCTGCTTGGAAGGATCGCCGGCCAGCCCGCTGTTCTGCACGAAGCGGGAACGAGCCTGTTTTCCGCTGCCATGAACCGCAACCTCGCGGCCGATAACGACCTGTTGCCGGAGCTTGCGCTCGACCGTTTCTCGCCCGCCGCTCTCAGAGAGCTTTGCGACCAGGGTTTCACGGCCTGACGGCAAGCAGGGCGTGCGCCTATCTCACGATCAGAAAAGCCCCGCTGGCCAGCGCGAAGGTGAGCACGCCCAAGCGCAGGCCGCGGCCGCGAATATGGTCGTGCGTCAGCCGCGACAGAGCGCTTCCGAGGAGAACCGCCGGTGCGAGGTAGAGCGCAGCCAGTAGCTGGTCCGCTCCGAGACGCCCTGCAAAGGCGAGTATCACGAGCGACATGATTTCGCCCACGAAGAAGCACACCGCCACGGTTGCTCTGAGTATCGGCCCCTGGGCGTGCTGGTAAAGGAGAGCGAGCGGCGGGCCGCCAATGCCGGTCGCCGTTTCGGTCACACCGGTGAACAGTCCGACGCCAAGCGCGCTCGGGCGGCCCGGTTCGAAGGGTGGCGCGAAGAGCGCGGCGGCGGCGGCGATGACCGTGAACCAGCCGACGGCCAGATCCAGCTGCTGCGTCGAGAGCGCGGCGAGCAGCCACACGCCGGCAAAGGTGCCGGCGAACCTGCCGAGCGTGATCCATTTCGCGCCGGACCAATCGACCGCCGACCGTTCCCGCCAGGCGACGTGGAAATTGAGCGGCAGCATCAGAAGAAGCAGCGTCACCGGCAGGAGATCGGGCTTCAGGATGCCGACGACGGGCGCCACGATCAGTGCGAAGCCGATGCCGAGCGCACCCTGGATGAAGGACGAGACGAGCGTCACGGCGCTCAGGATCGCAAAAAGGCCGAGGGTCATGCGAAATGCCCCAGCGCCCGATGCTCGGACGACGGCTTGTGGACGCGTTGGATCGGCGCCCTTGCGATGGCCTCGGCCGTAACCTCGCGCACCTCGGCAAGAAGAGCGCGTGCATCCCATCCAACCGGCCAGCCCTGCCATAGACGGAGTTGCCCGGCGGTGAAGACTGCATCGATCTGGTCGCGATTGCCGTAGCGCACGAGCTCCCACGTGAGATCGTGGGAGGGGGTGAATTCAGGACGATCCAGGTCGACCAGAAGGAAATCGGCGGCAAGCCCCTCGCGGATCGCACCGGTCACTCCGGCGAGACCTGCGGCGTCCGCAGCCTGAGCTGTTGCCCGCTCGACCCAGAGCCAGCCGCCGCCGCAGGAGGCGTCGCCTGTCGCAAGGCCGAAGCCGGCGCGTTGCAGGCCTTCGGCGGCATCCATCAGACGGAAGCCGTCGGCGCGCGTCCCGTCCGTTCCCAGTCCGAAGCGAATGCCGAGGGCGGCCATCTGCAGGGCGGGCGCGATGGCATTGCCCTTCCAGAGGCTGGCGACCGGATTGTAGGCGACGGCCGTGCCGCTGTCGCGCAACAGGTTCAGCTCGTGAGGCGTCACCAGCGTGGAATGGGCGATCAGCACATGCTGGCCGAGGGCGCCCAGATGGGCGAGGTGCTCCAGCGGACGACGGCCGTTTGCGACCAGCGAGCGCTCGACGGCGACGAGGTGTTCGTTGACATGGGTCTGGAATATCGCTCCCGATTCACGGGCCATTCGGGAAACGTCGGCCAGCATATGGTCGCTGGCAGCCTCCGGAATGGAAATGGCGAGCGAGGCATGAACGAGAGGGTCGCCCTCGAATGCGGCCAGGTGCCTGGCCGCATTCTTGAGGATCGTCGTGCGTTCGGGGACGATGGCGGCTCCGCCGAGGTCGTTGCAGATCAGGCCTATGACGCTGCGCAGGCCGGTTTGCCGCGCCGCCCGTATCAGCGCATCGATATGGCCGGCTGAACGCGTGCCCGCATCGACGGCGGCGGTAAAGCCGCCGCGCAGGCACTCGAGCGCCGCAAGCTTTGCGGAAAGATAGACCATCCGTTCGTCGAGACTGCCTTCGAGCGGCACCCATATCCGGCGAAAGATCTCGGAAGGCTCGCCGAAGACAAGCGATTTGCCGAGCGACTGGGTCAGATGGGTATGTGTATCGATGAAGCCGGGCATCACCAGATGATGCGGCAGCTCGATCGGTGTCAGATCCGGGTTCCGGCTGCCGACAAGCCCTGCGGCCCCGATGTCCGTGAAGCGCCCGTCGCGGACCACTACCCCCATTCCGGATCGAGGCCCGTCCGGCAGGAGAACCTTGCCGGGGTGAAGCAGGAATTCACCGCTGCCCTGTAACTTGTTGCGCAATTCCGTCACTTTTGTATTCCTTTGAATTTCAGCTTCGACGCTGCTGGCTGCTGCCTTTTAGGCGTCCAGAGCATTCCCGCTTTGAACCGCGGAAATGCTCTGATCCTTGTTTTGCCGCTACTCCGGACGGAAAACGGCTGCGCACTTTGCCTGGAATTGCTCCAGAGGCAGGTGTTGAAAAAAAGCGTTCACAATCACCGCCGTGATTGTTCCGGCGGCAAGTCCGTTGGCGAGGATCATCTGGCTCCATTGCGGGAACTGGCTGTAGACGCCCGGGACCAGGATCGGCAGAAGCCCCATGGAAAGCGCCGCCGCGAGCGTGAACATCGGGCCGTGCTCGCGCAGATCGACGCGACGCAGAAGATCGATCCCGATCACGCCGATGATCGAGAACACGATCACAGCCGTTCCACCGACGACGGGGCCGGGCAGGGCATTCGCCAGACGACCGATCGGCGCAAACAGGGCGATGAGGACGAGGATTACGCCGGCCGTTGCGGTGACGTAGCGGGATTTGACGTTGGTTGCCCGGACGATACCCACATTTTCACCGCTGGTGATGATAAGCGAGGTTCCGAACAGACCGCCGACGAGCGAGGCGACGGCGTCGCCGCGGATGGTCGCGGGCACGATCGCGTGAGCGTCGCCCCGACGCCCGACGATCTCGGCGGTGGCAATGGTCTGCCCGGTCGCTTCGGCCATCGATATGATCGAGAACACGATCAGCGGAAGGGCGGCGAAAAAGTCGAACTTCGGCATTCCGAACGGAAGAAGCTGGGGCACGGCAATCACCGGGCCGTCGAAGATGCCGGAAAGATCCATATACCCGGCTCCCATGGCGATCGCCGAACCCGCGATGAGGCCGAGCATCACCGAGATGCGCTGAAGCGTGCCCGTGAAGACTCTTGCGAAGATTATCGTCAGCGCGATCGTCGCAAGGGCAAGCCCGACATTCATCGGATCGGCGAAGCCTTCGCTCCCCTGCTTGCCGGTGATCGTGCCGCCGTAGATGCGCACGAGGTTCACCGATACGAGAAGGAGCATGGTCCCGACCACGATGGGCGGAAAATAGCGGAGCAGCCGGCGGAATACCGGCAGCGCAAGGAAATAGAAGACTGCGGTGAGGATCACCGCGCCGACGGCGGTCTGCACGTCGGTCTGCTGGGCGATGGCCAGAAAGATCGCGATCGGCGCGCCACCCGGCACCATGATGAACGGCAGCCGCGCGCCGAAGCCCGCCGGTCCGAAACTCTGCAGGATCGTGCCCAGGCCGCAGATCAGAAACGTCGCGCTGATCAGCGAGACGGTCAGCGCATCGGAAAAGCCGAGCGCCTTGCTTACAAGAAACACCGCGGTGATCGGCGAAGCAGCCATCACCAGCACATGCTGAAGACCGAACAGAAGCAGGCTGCGCGGCGGCAGCACTTGGTCCGTCGGGTCGATAGAATCGATTTTGTTCCCGCTCATTTGATCTCCTCCCACGCCAGCCTCTCTCCCGCTGGCTATGCAAATCGTTTTGCATGGTGTGTGATAGCACATTCTTGCGGTCTGGCAAATCGATTTGTAAAAGCCGCGCCGCAATGCCATCATCCGGGCCGGTTCATGGACGGGGTGTTCGGATGGCAAGATCGACGATCGTGGAATTGGCGAAGGCAGCGGGCGTATCGCCGACCACGGTTTCCCACGCTTTCAGCGGACGGCGCTATGTCGACCCCGAGACGAAAGCCAGGATCGTGGCGCTGGCGGACAAGATGGGTTACCGGGCCAATCCCCGGGCCCGCAGGCTCAGAACGGGCGGGGCGGGGATCATCGCCCTGGCATCGTCAATGCCCTTTGCTGTGGCTGCAGGCCCTGCGCGGCTGGGCTTCCTGATGGAGATCGCTGCCGCCGCTGCCGTTACGGCTCTTTCGCGGCATCTCGCCCTCTGCCTGGTGCCGCCTTTGGAGCCCGACTCCAACCTCGACGCGCTGGAAGTCGACGGCGCCATAATCATCGAACCCATGGTCGAAGACCGGTTACTGGATTTCTTCTCTGCCCGCGGCGTACCCGTTGTCTCGATCGGGCGGGCGCCGGGGAGAGAGGACATTCCGTCGGTGGATATTCAGAGCACTGCGACGGCCCGGCTGATGCTGGAGCACCTTGGCGCGAACAGCCGCCGGGTCGGCCTGATTACCGGCGAGCAGCGGCGCAATTCCTACATCGAGACCGAGGCCGTCTATGCGGCTTACGCCGCGGAGAGGGGGTTTTCACCGGTTGCCGTGCGCATCGACGAAAGCGGCGGGGAATCGGAGGCTGCCGCCGCTGCCGAAAGGCTCCTGCGAAGCAATCCGGATATCGACGCGTTATGCGTGCCTGTCGACGCTTTCGCCAGGGGCGTGCTCGATGCCGCCCGGTTGCTCGACCGTCCCGTTCCGCATGGTCTACGACTGGCGACGCGATACGACGGAATGCGGGCAAAACTCGCGACGCCGCAATTGACGGCTGTCAACCTGCATCTGGATCAGGTCGCGGAAGCGGCGATCGACGTGCTGATCGCAGCGATGGAGGGCAATGAGCCCCAACGGCACGCGATCGCCCCGCCACTACTGGTCGTGCGGGAATCCTCGGCGGCATGACTGTCGCTTATTTGCGCGCGGTGCCCGTCAGACCGGCTCCGCTGCGGTCGGCCTTTCTGCGCGCGAACTGCAAGCCGGCAATTCCCGCGGTCACGGCCAGCGCGATACCCACCGGGATGGCGCCTGACGGTTGCTCGGCTTTTCTCAGCACTGCGACGACGTCAAAGCCGACATCGAGGCCGATGCGCTTGGCATAGGAGCCGAAGTCGACGTTGCTGATCATCAGACTGTCGCCCGCCGGTGTGACCGTGAGCCCGATCGATTGCAGCCGTTGAAGCGGCTCGCCGGGCTCGCCGAGCGGGACGTTGACGGTCTTGCGAACCTCGTCACCCATCAGGTCGAAGCCTTGGACCACGAAGTTGATCCGGCCCTTTGCCGGAGCCTCCTCGACGGACCGCAGGAATTCTGAGGCGGGCAGTTCCTCATAGGGTGGCGAGATCTGGTTGAGCCACCAATCGGGACGGAACAGCGTGAAGCAGACGAGCAGCAGGACCGCGCTCTCCCACAGCCGGCTTTTCGTCACGAACCAGTTCATCGTCGCGGCCGAGAAGATGAGGATGGCGGCAAGCGAGACGAAGGCGACCCAAAGTGTATGCGCCCAGGTGTCGACGCCGATCAGCAGGATCGCCGGATTGAATATGAACACGAACGGCAGGATCGCGGTGCGCAGCGAGTAGAATGCTCCTTGGAAGCCAGTCGCGATCGGGTCTTCCTTGGAAATCGCCGCCGCCGCGAAGGAGGCCAGTCCGACGGGCGGCGTGATGTCGGCCATGATGCCGAAATAGAAGACGAAGAGATGGACGGCAATCAAGGGGATGGCAAGGCCCGCCTGCGAGCCGAGCTCGACGACGACCGGCGCCATGAGAGTGGCCACCAGGATGTAATTGGCGGTAGTCGGGATCCCCATGCCGAGCACAAGGCTGATCGCGGCAATGAGAACGAGCATCATGATGACGTTTCCGCCCGAGATGAATTCGACGAGTTCCGTCATCATCAGGCCCAGACCCGTAAGCGTGATCGTTCCGACGACGATGCCGGCCGTCGCCGTTGCGACCGCGATGCCGATCATGTTGCGCGCGCCGAGCGCCAGGCCGTCGACGAGGTCCCAGGCGGCCGCACGGACCGCGCTTGCGAAATTCTCTTTCCGGAAGATCGCCATCAGCGGTTTGCGGGTGGCGACGATTGCGAGGATCGTCAGCGTGGCCCAGAAGGCGGAGAGGCCCGGCGAAAGCTGCTCGACCATGAGGCACCAGAGCAGAACGACGATGGGAATGAGGAAATCGAGCCCGGTCCGTGTAACGTCCCATGCGCGCGGCAGTTCGAGGATAGGAGCATCCGGATCGTCGAGTTCCAGGTCGGGATAACGGGACGAATACCAGATCGTCGCGAGATAGAGCGCCACGCCCGCAATCGCGAGCAGCAAGGGCGCGCCTGCTCCGAATGCGGCCCGGATGGCAATGATGCCGTAATAGAGCAGGCAGATTGCAAGCACGCTGCCCGCAAGCCCCAGGCCCATGCGCAGCCACCTTTCGCGTGCCGGCGTGGGACGCTGGGGGATCGGCTGCATGTTCAGCTTCACCGCCTCCAGATGCACCATGTAGAGAAGCGCGATGTAGGAAAAGACTGCTGGAAGCAGCGCGTGCTTGACGATCTCCGAATAGGGAATGCCGACATATTCGACCATCAGAAACGCGGCGGCGCCCATGACCGGCGGCATGATCTGGCCGTTGATCGATGCGGTTGCCTCGATCGCGCCGGCCTTCACACCGGAAAGTCCCGTGCGTTTCATCAGGGGAATGGTGAATATGCCACCCGACACGACGTTGGAAACCGAGGAGCCGGAGACGACGCCGTTTAGCGCCGAGGAGACGACGGCCACCTTGGCGGGGCCGCCGCGCAGATGCCCGAGCAAGGCGATGGAGATCTGCATCATCCAGTTGCCGGCGCCGGCCTTTTCGAGCAGCGTTCCGAACAGGACGAAGAGGAAAACGAAACTCGTCGATACGCCGAGCGCGATGCCGAAAACGCCCTCCGTCGTCAGCCACTGGTGGTTGATGAACTTCACCAGCGAAGCGCCGCGATGCTGGATGACGTCGGGCATGTACTGGCCGGCGAAGGTGTAGAAGATGAACACGGCGGCGACGCACACCATCGGCAGGCCGAGCGCGCGGCGCGTGGCCTCGAGCAGCAGCAGGATCCCGACCGTACCGGTGACGAGATCGAGCGTCGAGGGCTGGCCGGGCCGTCCGGCAAGCTCGCCATAAAAGAGGAACAGATAGGCGCCCGCGAAGGCGCCGAGCGCCGCGAGCACCCAATCGGCGAGCGGCACCCGGTCGCGCGGCGAACTCTTCAGCGCGGGATAGGCAAGGAAGGTCAGGAACAGCGCGAAACCGAGATGGATGGCGCGGGCTTCGGTATCGTTGAGAATGCCGAAGCCGAAGACGAAGGGCAGGGGAGACGCGTACCAGAGCTGGAACAGCGACCATGCCACAGCGGTGCAGAGCAAGATCTGCCCGGTCAATCCTTTGGCGTTGCGTCCGCCGGTATCCGCTTCGGCGACCAGTTGCTCGAGGTCGACATCGACCTGCCGTTCTTGAAGTTCGCTCGTGACACCCTCCCATGCCGATATTGCCGGCGAGCCGCCTTTGGCCCGCCGGTAGACGTCAGAAAGCGAAGCTTACTTCAGCCAGCCCTTTTCCTTGTAATATTTTTCCGCACCCGGATGCAGTGGTGCAGAGAGGCCGTCCTTGATCATCTTGGCGGGCTCGAGATTGGCGAAAGCCGGGTGCAGCGACTTGAACTCGTCGAAATTCTCGAAAACCGCTTTCGTCAGCGCGTAGACGCTCTCTTCCGGAACGTTGGCGGAGGTGACCAGTGTCGCCAGAACGCCGAAGGTTTCCGTGTCCTCCGGATTGTTGTTGTAGAGGCCGCCCGGAATGGTCGCCTTGGCGTAATAGGGATTGTCGGCGACCAGCTTGTCGACGACTTCGCCGGTCAGCGGCACCAGCTTCGCCGCGCAGGTCGTCGTCGGATCCTGAATATTGGCGGAGGGATGCCCCACGCCGTAGAAGAAGCCGTCGATCTTGCCGTCGCAAAGCGCCGGGCCATGCTCGTCCGCCTTGAGTTCGGATGCGAGCGAGAAGTCGGCGAGCGTCCAGCCCATGGCGCCGAGCAGGCGCTCCATGGAAGCGCGCGTTCCGGAACCGGGATTGCCGACATTGAAGCGCTTGCCCTTGAAGTCCTCGAACTTCGTCACGCCGGCATTCGGGTGCGCCAGCACCGTGAACGGCTCCGGATGAATCGAGAAGACCGCCCTGAGGTCGGCATGCGCGCCGCCCTCCTTGAATGCCTCTTCGCCTTTGAAAGCGTTGTACTGCACATCGGACTGCGCCATGCCGAAGTCGAGCTCGCCCTCCTTGATCGTGTTCACGTTGAACGCCGATCCGCCGGTGGATTCGACCGAACAGCGGATGCCGTGCGTCTTGCGGTCCTTGTTCAGAAGCCGGCAGATGGCGCCGCCCGCGGCATAATAGACGCCGGTGACGCCGCCGGTGCCGATTGTCACGAATTTCTGCTGCGCCGCGGCGCTGCCCGAGAAAAACAATGCTGCCGAGAGCGCGGCGATCTGCGCTCCGCGCAGGGTAATCCGTTCATGTTTCATCAATTTCTCCCATAATGCTTCGCGTGCCACTGAGCCGTTCCGAGATTTATGCCTGCAGCGCCACACGTCCAGTCGGACGCGCAAAGGTCGCAGCGGCAGTTTGTATTACACGCAGAAGGGCACGTCAGGGCATGTTACGATCGTTGCGCTTTGTCAAGCAAGGGGAATACTTTGCAAATCGGTCGGTCGGAATACCCGGTGATCGGAGCAGCCAGTGTCTCGTCACCATGGCGACCTTCGCGGACGCCGATAATTGCGGAACCAAGCAAGGCGCCGGATGTTTTCCTCCTTCAAACGGGAGCATCGCCATGGTGACGATACGATATGAGATTGTGGAACACGACGGGGGCTGGGCCTACAAGGTAGACGACGTCTTCTCCGAAACCTTCCTTACCCATGACGATGCACTGGCCGCAGCCGAGATCGCGGCGCGCCATCATGAGCTTCCCGGCTCTACCGAGGCCATCGAATTCCAGGATCCCGCCGGACGTTGGCATGAGCAGGTCGCGTCCGGCTTCGATCGCCCGCATACCAGGGTGGTCGACACCCCGGATGCCGGGCGCGCGGACGAACGCGCCGGCGCCGCCGAGCCTCGCCGTCCTCTGCAAACGATCCTGGTCCTTGCCGGTCTCGGCCTGGCGATCGGATATCTTCTTCGCAGACATTGAACCAGATGAACGCTGCGGTCCGCACGGGCGGCGGATAGGTGGCGCCGCGCTGCTGCAAGCGGTGTGAGCGCGCGGTTGTCGACTGCGCCTGCGAGTTCTCTTGACTCATATGGTATAACACCTTAACAATCACACCATGAGCACACTCGCCGTCCGCAAGAAGCTTTCCGACGAAGTCCGGTTGAAACTGGAGGAGATGATCCGCGACGAGATCTATCCTTTGGGTGCGACGCTCCCTTCCGAGCGAGACCTGATGGAATTGTTCGGGGTCGGGCGGCCCTCGATCCGGGAAGCGCTTTATGCCCTGGAGCGGATGGGGCTCGTGAAGGTCAGCACGGGCGAGCGTGCCAAAGTCACGCGGCCGACGCCGGACCATTTCCTGTCTTCGCTTGCTGGCGCTGCGCGCATGCTGCTCGGCCAACCCGAGGGTGTGGCCAATTTCGAGCAGGCCCGCCTGTTTCTGGAGGAGGGATGCGCGCGCCATCTTGCGGCCCATGCGACAGCGGAGCAGATCGAGGCGATCGACGCCGCGCTGGCGCGCAACGAGGCTGCGATCGGCAAGGCCCGCGCCTTTGCCGCCACCGATGTCGCCTTTCATCGCACGCTGACCCAGATGGTCTCGAACCCCATTTTCGTCGCGGTCCACGATGCGTTCGTGGATTGGCTGATCGGCCAAAGGCCTCTGCCGACCAGGCCGGAGATTTCCAACCGGGAGAGTTTCGAGGAGCACGTGGTGATCGTGGAGGCCATCCGCGCCCGCGATCCGGAGCGTGCCGGACGGGTCATGCGCGAGCACCTGGAGAGTGCGGCGCGCAAATACAGGCAAACGAGCCCATAGCATCGGGCCGATAGTGGGAGGAGCAACAATGAAAACGGGATTGATTACGATCGTGCTTGCGGGGCTGCTGATGGGTTCGCAAGCCATGGCTCAAGAGGCGCGCACCTTGCGCCTGGGGATGCAGGGTACGGCCGGCGACCCGCAATTCGAGGGCGTCACGGAGGCCGCGCGCATCATCAAGGAAAAATCGGGCGGCCGACTGACGCTGGAAATCTTCCCGAATTCTCAGCTCGGGACATTCACCGAGATGATGGAGCAGGTGACGCTCGGCGAACTCGACTTCACGCTGAATCCGTTCGGCGGCATGGACGCCTGGGTTCCGCGGGCCGTGTTGGCGAGCACCGCCTACGTCGTCGGCGACTTCGATCACCTTCAGAAGATCATCGCCTCCGAGTGGGGTAAGGGGATCGTCGACGAGATGCGGACCGAGCACAAGTGGCGCATGGTCGACTCCTGGTACTTTGGAACGCGGCACACGACGGCAAAGAAGCCCATCGAAAAGCCTGCCGATTTCGCGGGCATGAAGCTGCGCGTCCCGAACTCCGCGCCGCTTCTTACCTGGGCAAAGGCGATGGGCGCGAGCCCCACGCCGGTCGCATTCGCCGAGGTCTATCTTGCACTCCAGACCAATCAGGTGGACGGCCAGGAAAACCCGCTACCCATCATCGACTCGATGAAGTTCACCGAGGTGCAGTCCCATGTTTCCCTGACCGGGCATCTGGTGCAGGACCAACTCATCCTCATGTCGGAAGACACGTGGAATGCGCTCGAGCCCGCCGACCAGAAGGTCGTTATGGAGGCATTCGAGGCGGGCGGCGCCCTGAACGACAAGCTGGTAAGCGAGAAGGAAGCGAACCTCGTCAGCGATTTTCGCGAGCGCGGCATCACCGTGATCGAGCCCGACAAGGCAGCGTTCCAGGAGGCGATGAAGCCAGTCTATGCCGATCTCGACGCTAAATTCGGTACCGGCACGGTGAAGACGCTGCTCGATCTCCGTTAACCACCCGCAGGCGCGGCCAGAGCTGGCCGCGCCCTCCATTCCGGGGAGTTCAACAAATGGCCAATCCAAGCCGCTGGCGAAGCTTTGCCCATATCGAAGAGACACTGGCCACGATCCTGCTGGTCTTCGCCTTCGTCGTGATCGCACTGCAGATCGTCACCCGTTTCGTCTTCCAGGATCCGATGTTCTGGACGGAGGAGGCTGCGCGTTATGCCTTCGTCTGGCTGGTGGCGCTTGGCGCCGCGGAGGGCGTCACCTCACGGACACACATCACCATGGATATCGTGCCGCAAATGCTCCCGGAGCGGGCGCAGCTCTTCCTGCGGATCGTTTTGGATGTCCTGGTGCTCACCGCGCTGCTCGTTCTCGTTTACTACGGTTTCTTCGGGACCTTGCGCGCCCACAAGGTCATGTCGATCGCGATCGGCGTTCCGGAATCGTGGCTTTACGGCGCCTTGCCCGTATTCGGCCTGCTGGCGGCTGTCCGGATCATGCTTGTCATGGCGCGGGATGTCCGGCTGCTCTTCGGCAGCCGCCGCCCTTCGGCCGAAGCCCCCTTCGAAAGGTATCTATAGATGGCGACGCTTTTCGGGGGATGGTTTGCCCTTCTGATTGCCGGCATGCCGGTCGGATTTACGCTGATCGTGGCTGCGCTTGCCTACATGCTCTGGCAGGGAACGGGCCTGAACTTTGCCGGCCAGCGCATGATCGCCGGCCTCAACAGCTTCCCGCTGCTGGCGGTCCCCTTTTTCATCCTCACCGCACAATTGATGAATCTTTCGGGCGTAACCGAGCGCATCTTCGACTTCGCCAAGGCGCTCGTCGGCCATATCAGGGGCGGGCTCGGTCATGTGAACATCATGGCGAGCGTGCTGTTTTCCGGCATGTCCGGCTCCGCCGTCGCCGATGCCGCCGGCCTTGGTCAGCTTGAGATCAAGGCCATGCGCGACGCCGGCTATGACGAGCAGTTTTCCGGTTCGGTCACGGCCGCATCGGCAATCATAGGCCCGCTCATCCCGCCTTCCATTCCCCTCGTCGTCTATGGCGTGATCGCCAATACCTCGATCGGAGGCCTTTTCCTCGGCGGGATCGTACCGGGGCTTCTTTGCGCGGCCTCGCTCATGATCATGGTCTATGCGATCGCCTGGCGCCGGAACTATGCGACCGCCCAGCGCGCCGGCTTTCGCCGTGTGTGGTCCACGTTCTGGCATGCGCTGCTTCCGCTCATCACGCCCTTCATCATCATCGGCGGCATCTTTGCAGGGGTGTTCTCGCCGACCGAAGCTGCGGTGGTCGCGGCCAGCTATGCTCTCTTCCTCGGTGTCTTTGTCTACCGTGAGATCACCTTCGCCAAACTCGTGACCGTACTGCGCGAGACAGTCAGCCATACGGCCGCAGTCGGCCTTCTCATCATGGGCGTGTCACTATTCGGCTATGTGATCGCGCGCGAGCAGGTACCCCAGCACGTCGCCACGTTCTTCCTCACTTATGCGCACGACCCGCTGACATTCCTGATCCTCGTCAATCTCATGCTGCTTGCGCTCGGGACGTTTATCGAGGCCCTGGCAATCCTGCTGCTCATCGTACCGGTGTTGGTCCCGACCGCGCTCCAATTCGGGGTGGATCCCGTCCATTTCGGTGTCATGGTCGTGTTCAACCTGATGATCGGCATATTGACGCCGCCCATGGGCGTTGCGCTCTTCGTCGTCTCCAAGGTTGCCGACATTCCCTTCGGCGTGCTCGCACGCGGCATCCTGCCTCTTCTCGTTCCGCTCTTCGTCGTCCTGGTTCTGATCACCGTCTTTCCGGCGCTCGTCACCTTCATCCCCGACCAGATGCTCGGAGCCGCCCGATGAGCCTCCAAGCCAAGCCGCCCGAAGGCATCTGGGGAGCAGTGCTCCTGCCAGTCGGCCGGCGAGGGGAAATCGAATGGTCCGCTTTGGACGAGCAGCTTTCCGCGCTTCGCGAAAGCGGACTTCAGGGCGTCTACACCAACGGCACTGCGGGCGAATTCCATAGCCAGACGGAGGAAGAATTCGACCGGCTGAGCCAGCTGGTCGCCGAGTTTTGCCATTCCGTCGCCCTGCCGTTCCAGATCGGCGTTTCCCATTCGAATGGGCGTGTCGCGCGCGAACGCCTGGCCCGCGTCGCCTCTCTGCGACCCGATGCCGTTCAGATCACCCTGCCGGACTGGTGGGCGCCGAGCTATGACGAGGCGGAGGTCTTCTTCGCCGGCATGGCGGCAACTGCGCCTGACATTCCGCTGATCGTCTATAACCCGCCTCATGCCAAGTGCCGGCTGAGCCTCGACGAGATCGCAAGGTTAAAGGCCGGTCTCCCGATGCTCATCGGGGCGAAACTGCCGGGCGGCGACGAAGTCTGGTATGGGGAGCTTCGTCGCAAGCTGCCGGATCTCGCCGTCTTCATTCCCGGACATTTCATGGCGAGCGGCTGCCTCGCAGGCGGCCGCGGCTCCTATTCCAATGTCGCCTGCCTGAGCCCCGCCGGCGCCGTCAGGTGGTGGCATCATCTTCGGGAGGACCCGGCAGGCGCTCTTGACTTCGAGGCCCGCGTCGTCGGCTTCATGAACGAGCACGTCCTGCCTCTTGCCGTGGAATATGGTCTTTCCAACGCCGCACTCGACAAGGCGATGGCTGCCGCCGGCCGCTGGTGCCCGATTGGGCCGGAGCTGCTCTGGCCCTATAGTTCCGCCCCCGGTGAAGCGGTGATCGAGCTTGGCACCGCCGCCCGCCGCCAATTGCCCGAGCTTTTTTTCCACGAGCCAGTGAAAGCGATCATAAGATGAAACTCGAAGGGATCTATTCGGCCCTCCTTACCCCGTTTTGCGAAGACGAAAGCATCGACCGGCAGGCCATCGGGGCGCTCCTCGATTTTCAGGTTCGGCTCGGCATCGATGGCGTCTATGTCGGCGGCAGCTCGGGCGAAGCGATGCTGCAGTCGCTCGACGAGCGCGCGGACTACCTCTCCGACGTTGCCACCGCCGCGTCCGGGCGCCTGAAGCTGATCGCTCATGTCGGCACGATCGCGACGAGGGATGCGCTCACGCTTTCGCAGCACGCGGCCAAATCGGGTTACCAGGCGATCTCGGCCATTCCCCCCTTCTATTACGACTTCTCCCGGCCCGAAGTCATGGCGCATTACCGGGAGCTGGCCGATACTTCGGCCCTGCCTCTCATCGTCTATAACTTCCCCGCCCGCACCAGCGGTTTCACCTTGCCCGAACTGGGCGAGCTTCTCTCCCATCCCAACATCATCGGCATCAAGCATACGTCGAGCGACATGTTCCAGCTCGAACGCATCCGGGATGCGGCACCGGACGCCATCGTTTACAACGGCTATGATGAAATGTGCCTGGCCGGTTTCGCGATGGGTGCACAGGGTGCGATAGGAACCACCTATAACTTCATGGGCGATCTGTTCGTCGTGCTCAGGGCCTGCGTAGCGGCTGGGCGGATCGAGGAGGCCCGGCTGTTGCAGGCCATGGCGAACCGGGTGATCCAGGTGCTGATCAAGGTCGGCGTCATGCCGGGATCCAAGGCGCTGCTCGGCATCATGGGTCTTCCCGGGGGAGCCTCCAGACGCCCCTTCCGGAAGGTCGAAGAGGCGGATCTCGCAGCGCTTCGCGAGGCCGTGGGGCCGGTCCTCGCGTGGCGCGAGAGCGCATCCAGGAAAAGCGTGTAACGGTTTCCGTCCGAAACTGCGCAGCTTCAAGGTTGGGGCGTCTCAGTGTTTTGATGAAGCACTGAAACGTCCGACTGCACCCGACCGACTGCAATGGAATGTCGCCACCCAAAGGCCGCAATCCTGTGCAGTGTATGAGCGACTGTTCGCGTCCTTCTGCGTAGCCATTTCCTCCTTACGGCCAATCATCCCGGTTTCTTGTCAGCGGCGAGCTGGAATGCGTACGCGTTGTCCGCAGGATAGGCTCCTCAGGCGATGCGGCGGACACGGAGTTGTGAGTGGACGGGTGGGGTCGGTCCCATAAAGATGCGCGTGAAGACTGTCGAGGCTCGTGATGGAACGTAAACTCGCAGCAATCGTAGCTGGCGACATCGTCGGCTATACCCGCCTAATGTCCGAGGATGAATCCTCGACCTATGCCGCCCTGCGGGCGACGTTCAGCGGACTGATCATACCTTCGGTCGAGAAGCACGGCGGCCGCACCTTCAAGACGACGGGGGACGGTTTTCTCGCGACGTTTCCGAGCGTCAACGAGGCGCTCGATGCCGCGATCGAAATCCAGAACGGATTTTCCGAGCAGCCCTTCGACATGCGCCTTGGCATCAACCTCGGCGACGTCATAGAAGCCGACGGCGACATGTTCGGCGACGGCGTGAACGTCGCGTCGCGGCTCGAAGCCATGGCCGAGCCGGGCGGCATTTTCGTGAGCGAGGCGGTGGTCCGCAGTGCCGACCGAAACCGCAGCAAGCTCTTCTACAGCATCGGCCGGAGGCAGGCGAAGAACATTCCCGAGCCGCTCGCCGTCTATGCGGTGCGGCTCGATGCGGACGAAAAGAATGGTCGCGGCTGGATCGGGCGGATCGCCCGTGGCCGGCGCGCGGCATTGCCCTACGCCATCGGGGCCGCGGCACTTGTCCTCGCCGCTGCCGCAACGCAGGCGCCGGAGGTAAGAGCCGTCGGCGCCGACCTGGCCGGCAGCCTCGCGCGCCTGGCGGGCGGCGAACTCGCCGATGCAAGGCCGACAGTCGCGGTGCTGCCCTTCGACAATATGAGCGGCGACGCCGAGCAGACCTATTTCGCCGACGGGCTTACCGAGGACATAATCGCCAATCTGGCGCGAAACCCCGAGCTTCAGGTGATTGCCCGCAATTCGACCTTCGCCCTGCGCGGTCAAGCAGAAGACATCCGCCTGATAGGCGATAGGCTTGGTGCCGGCTATGTGGTCGAAGGCAGTGCCCGGCGCGCCGGGGACCAGCTTCGCGTGGTGGCGCAGTTGATCGATGCGCGCAGCGGTGCGCATCTCTGGTCGCGCAGTTACGACCGCCGGGTCGAGGACATATTTGCGGTTCAGACCGACCTGACGGCCGAAATCGTCTCGCATCTGGTTTCCTATGTGCGCGAGTCGGAGGTCTCGAATGCAGCGGAACGGCCGACCGAGAACCTCCAGGCCTACGACCTCGTGCTCCAGGCGCGTGACCGCTACAAGCACGGCTCGAAGGATGCGGAGGCGCTGATCGCCGCCCGTGCGCTGCTTCATCGCGCCCTCGAGCTCGACCCCGGTTACGCCGCGGCGCGCGCGAATCTGGGGATGACCTATATCGTCGACTTCGTGCAGAACCTCAGCGGCAGGGCGACGACGACCGATGTGGAAACCGGCCTCAGCGAAGCACGTCAGGCAGTCCGTCTCGATCCGAACCTCGCTGCCGGCTATCAGGTCCTCAGCTTTGGCCTCTCGGCAACCGGCGATTATCCCGGCGCCATGCAGGCGGCACAAAGGGCCGTCGAACTCAATCCGAACGACCCGGACAGCCTGATGGCGCTGGCAAAGGCGCAGGTCCGGTTCGGCAGCTATGACGAGGCGGTGCAAAACGCCGAGCGGGCGCGCCGGCTGCATCCCATGGCGCCGGAATATTATACCTATGTCTACGGGCAGGCCCTCTATGCTGCCGGTCGTCTCGATGAAGCCGATGAGGTCTTGCGGGAATGCCTCATCCGGGCGCCGCAGCAGGCGGATTGCCTGCTGATACAGACGGCGGTTTTGAGCCAGCGGGGAGACGTTGAGGGAGCGCAGCGCACAATGGCGCGCCTGACCGAAGTGGACCCGGAATTTTCGCTCGCAAGCGAGCGCTCCATGCGCCGCTTCGGCGAATCCGCGCTCATGGAGCAATTCCTCTCCCGGCTCGCCGAGGCCAATGCCCCGGATGTTACGAGCGGTTTCCTTCACCCGCACACGCGATCCCGGACCTAGAGCATTTCAATGTTTCATGAAAACACCGAAATGCTCTAACCTTTTGCTCCAACGCACTTCCGGACGGAAAACCGTTACACACTTTCCTGGGAATGCTCTAGTTGGCGGGCCTCAGCCGCAGAATCCTGCCGGATGCGGCGTCGATCAGCGCGAGTACCGAGCCATCGGAGGCCTGGAGGAGATCGCGAACCCGTGCCTCGAGCGAAAGAACTTCCTCCCCGGTCACCCTCCGGCCGTTCGTCTGCACTCTGACGATACCGCCCGCCGACAGGCCGCCGATCAGGAGGTCGCCCCGCCAGTCGGCGAACAGGTCGCCTGTATAGAACATCATGCCCGAGGGTGAGATCACGGGCGTCCAGCTATGGATGGAGCCAGCGAATTCGGGGCGGCTCGGCGGATCGGGAATTCGTTCGCCCGAATAATGTCTGCCCCAGCTCACCACGGGCCAGCCGTAGTTTTTGCCCGCCTCGGGTATGTTCAACTCGTCTCCCCCCATCGGCCCCATCTCTGCCGTCCAAAGCACGTCGGTTTCCGGATGGATGGCGGCGCTCTGAACGTTGCGGTGGCCGTAGGACCAAATCTCGTCGGCGCCCTCGCGGCCGACGAAGGGGTTGTCGTCCGGTATCGAGCCGTCGGGATTGAGGCGGACGATCGCGCCGAGATGGTTGGCCGGATCCTGGGCCTCTTGCATGTCGAAGCGTTCGCCGAGCGTGATGAAAAGTTTGCCGTCCGGCGCGAAGGCCAACCTCGAGCCGAAATGATTCTCGCCTGAAGCTGCCGGCTCCTGCCGGAAGATTACCTTGAAATCCGAAAGTGCGGTGGCGTCGTCGTTCAGACGGCCACGGCCGACCGAGGTAGCCGCGCCGCCATCGCGTTCCTCGGCAAAGGATAGATAGACAGTCCTGTTCGTGGCGAAATCCGGATCGAGCGCAACATCGAGGAGTCCACCCTGACCTTGGGCGAAGACATCCGGGACCCCTTCGATGGGTTCGCCGACGGCTCCCTCGGCCGACACGAGGCGCAGCCTGCCGGGACGCTCCGTCACCAGCATGTCGCCGTCCGGCAGAAGGACAGCGCCCCAGGGATGCTCGAGGCCGCCCGCCAAGACTTCGACGCTGACGGGCCCGCTTTCGGTGTCGAGCATACGCGGCGAATCCTGCGCGATCGCCGGATCGTGCCGCGCAGCGGCCATTGCCGCAAATGCCAGGAAAACAGCTGCTCGCAACATGGCCGCCTCCGTTCGTTTCACGAACCGGACTGTTCACTCGGCCCCTAATGGGGAAGCCGGGCCAAGGTTCCCCGCGGATACGCAAGGGCCGCGTTCACATGTTTGCGGCCACCGAGAAAGGACAGAGGACCGCGGCCTCTGTGGAGTTCAGAACACGGCAAGATACCGCAGCAGCGACAGGATGCCTATGATGATGACGATGGCCTGGACGATTTGCTTGGTGCGCCCGTCGAGGGGAAGGCGGTTGACGAGATAAAGAACCAGAATGACGACGAGAAAGGTGATCAGGATGCTGATCAGTACCGACATGTTGTCTGCCCCGTTCGTTGAAAAATGCTGTCTTCTATTTCAACTATGGGACGCAGAGCAAAAGGCAAGTGGAGGGCCTTGGCGTTCGCGTAACTCTCTTCACTGAAGAATGATGGGGGGTCTGGATTCGCGCCGTCTCCGCACCGATATTAAGCCATCATCAACAAAGCCACTTTGATTAGAGGGTCAAAGGAAATGTCGGTGCGCTTCTCGGATCTCGCCATTGACG
Organism: Sinorhizobium sp. M4_45; assembly: GCF_002885915.1. Lineage (NCBI taxonomy): Bacteria > Pseudomonadati > Pseudomonadota > Alphaproteobacteria > Hyphomicrobiales > Rhizobiaceae > Sinorhizobium > Sinorhizobium sp. M4_45. Next base: position 112,253 of record NZ_NWVE01000011.1, on the reverse strand, counting down.
ACGACGAAATCTTGATGTTGCGACGTGTTCACGTTTATGCCTGCTCCTCCAGGGAGCTGGCGCCGGAAAGCGAACACGGTGCGGAGTTGGGAAAGATGCTGTTTCACCTTTACCGGCAAGGCGTGAGGAGCGAACACGCGCTGATGCAGATGTTGACGACGGGTGAAGCCCCGCCGGCACTGGATGATGCGGGTTAGAGCACGCCTCAGGAAAACTGTGTCATCAAGCGTGGGGTCGACCTAGAGCATTTCAATGTTTCATGGAAACACCGGAATGCTCCAATCCTTCGGTCCAAGGCACTTGTTTGATTTCCTCATTCCTGTGCTTGTCACAGGAATCCAGCCAGACCAAGTCCTTGGGCTGAAAGAACGCTTCCCGCGCCGCAGACGCGGCGCTGCTCTCATCGCTGTGACGAGCACGATGAGGACGGAGGAGAGATTGCAGTCCTCCGAAAGGTTTCCTACAGCGCCGCGCGTCTTATGAGACGCGCAAAGGTCGCTGTAGCACGTTGAGCTGCTGCATGTTTTTGTCCATTGATCGGCTACGATCAAAGGACACCTGCAGTGGCGCACGGTCGGTACGCAAGGAATTCGAGCGCATCGCCATGCGTGCCGACAAAACCGAACGGGCCTTAACTCATCCGCAGTGTTTGGGCCATGGCCCGGATGATGATGACGGCCGAGGCGGCGCCGGGATCCATGTGTCCGAGCGAGCGCTCTCCGACCCGGGCTGCACGGCCCTTCGTTGCGACCATGGAACGCGTCGCGCTGGCGCCGTTCTCGGCGGCTGCGGTGACATCCGCCCAGAATGCCTCGGCAGACTTGCCGGCTGCGGCCGCTTGCGCCGCTGCGTCGGCGGCGGGAAGCCAGACGTCGAGCATCGTCTTGTCGCCGCGCTGCCCCTTGCCGCGCTCGCCTATGCCGGAGGCAACCGCCTGGATGAGAAGGGAGCAAGCCTCGAGGTCCAGTGTGTCGCGTCCTTCCAGGGCCTGGGCCGCACGTCGGAAGGCGGTGGCGTAAAGCGGTCCCGTCGAGGCTCCGACGGCGTTCAGGAAGGCGCTTGCCGCCGCCGTCATGACACCGCTCAGCCCGGCGCTGCCTGCGTCCGTTCTCGCAAGTTCGCCGGTCACGGCAGAAAAGCCGATCGCCATGGTGATCCCGTGATCGGCATCGCCGATCGCGCCGTCAAGCTCGGACAGATGGTCCCTCTCCGCTTCGATGGCACTGGAGATCGCCTCGAACATTTCGATTAAGCGGCGCACCGCGCTCTCCGGCATCATTTTCCTCCCGCGGCCTTTAGGTGGATCCGCAACCACCCGCCAGGGCTTCGCCCAGTTCTAGTTGACCTTCAGAAAGGCCGTTTCGCAAGGGTGATGAAGCAGATCGGACAATTCCTGATCAAGATGGAGAATGGTGATCGAAGCGCCGGCCATGTCCAACGAGGTGCAATAATGTCCGATCCAGTTCGCTTCGATCAGTATGTCCTTTGCCGCCAGTCGCTGCTGGACCCGCCGGAACAGGATATAGAGCTCCATCAGGGGCGTCGCTCCGAAGGAATTGACGAGCACGGCGACGCGCTCGCCGGGTGCTGTCTTCATCTCCTTGAAGATGCGGTCCATGATGCTGTCGGTAATCTCGTCCGCCGATCGGATGCGCTCGCGCGTCACGCCCGGTTCGCCGTGTATGCCCATGCCGACCTCCATGTCGTCCGGGCCGATCTCGAAATTGTGCCGTCGCGTCTGCGGCATCGAGCCGGGTTCGAGCGCGACGCCCACCGTATAGGTGCGCAGGTTCGCCTTGCGCGTGACGGCTTCGCAGGCTTCCAGCGACAGGCCGCGATCGCAGGCCGCGCCCGCGACCTTGAAGATGAAGAAGTTGCCGGCGACGCCGCGCCGGCCTTCGCGGTCCTCGACCGGCGAGGAGGCGACGTCATCCGTCGTCAGGACAGTCCTTACCTTGATGCCCTTTTCTTCGGCAATTTCAGCCGCCATCTCGAAATTCATCACGTCGCCGGCATAGTTGCCGTAGACGAAGAGCACGCCTTCGCCTCCGGACGCGGCCTCGGCGCATTGCACGATCGGATCGGGCGGCGGCGAGGAAAAGATGTTCCCCACGGCAACCGCATCGGCAAGACCCTTGCCGACATAACCGAGGAAGCACGGCTCGTGCCCCGTGCCCCCGCCGATGACGAGGCCCACTTTTCCGGGCCTGGGGCCGCTGCGCGCGACGAGCGCCCGGTGCGATCCGTTGATCGGCTGCAGATATTTCTGATGCGCCCTGACGACCCCTTCGAGCATCTCTTCGACGACTTCGTTCGGGTTGTTGAGGAATTTCTTGACGTGGGTGCGATAGGAGCTCGGTGTCTGGACAAGCTTCGGCCGGTGCGAAAGCTTGGCGTCGAGTGCCCTGACGCCGTCGGCCCGCAAGATGCCGTGACCGGTCGCCGCGTCGGTGATGAGCACGTTGACATAGCCGCCGCGTAGCGCGGCGAGCAGGGCCGGCACCTTATCGAAGCCGCCGGCGACTGCAATGCGCGTGCCTATCTCGCGGAGCAGGTCCAGCGAGATGCCGACCGTACGATCGTCGAGCGGGCCGGCGACCGGACGGCCGCGTTCATCGATGAAACGGCCCGCGACGACGCCGACCGCGCCGGCTGCCAGATAGTCCTGCAGCGAGACCGATTCGAAGAAACCGCTGGTATGAATGGTGGAATTCGGCCGAAGCGAGGAGATGCCGAAAAGCACCCGGTTTGCCCTTGCCAGAGTCGCGAACTGCTCCTGAACCAGAGGTTCCTCCAGAAGCATATGCAGGAGTTCCGGCGATTTGACCACGGCCGGCGCGGTGATGTTGACGCAGCGGGCTGAAATTGCCCGTGCGACCGCCGAGGCACAAAGCTCCGGCGTATAGGCAAATGAGGCCGTGGTGCCGCCGGTCGCCTGAACCACCGTCATGTCCTGAAGGGAAGCGATACCGGCGTGCTCGCCAACCGAAAGCACGGTGCGGCCCCAGGCGACGGCGAGCGTATCGCCGGATTTCAGGAGTTTTGGAAGCGCCTGCGCCCCGGCCGCTCCGAGGCGGTCGATCAAAGGACGCGCATTGTCGTCGCTCGGGACCACGAGACAGTCGGTCAGGCCGAAATGCCGCTTCAGTTCCTGGGCGATGGTGAGCGATGCCAGTCGCGCCGGCTCGATCGAAATGTTGACGATGCCTTTTTCGCGGGCGTCGGCGAGATAGCTGTTTACCGTCGCCCGCGACACACCCATGGCCTCGGCGATCTCGCCCTGCGTCATGCCGTCTTCGTAATAAAGCCAGCAGGCCCAGACATAGGGGTCGTCACCGTAGCGCAAGGGGATCGCGTCCGAAGCATCGACCGTACCGCTTCGACTGGCAGCGCCCTTGCGCGGAGAAGGTGTCTTGATCGTCATGCAGTCCTGTACTTCCCCTGTTTTCGGACCGCGAGGATGGAAGCAACGCCGTGCTTTTGCAATGGGGGCTGGGTGCCGCTGCCCCCCTTTGCGCGCAATCGCGAAACCGCGGCGTCAGGCGAGCCGGGCGCGAGCCCCGTGCGACAACTCCCTGAGGATGATCGCACAGGAGGTGGCGCCGGCGTCCAACACGCCGAGCGAGCGTTCGCCGAGGCGGCTCGCCCGGCCGATCTTGGCGACGAGATCGCGCGTCGAATCGCGGCCGGCCTCCGCCGCCGATACAAGTGCATCGAGCGCTTCGGCGAAGGGCTTGCCGTCGGCAGCCGCCGCATCGAAGGCGTCCACCGCGGGCACCAAGGTGTCGAGCAGCGTCTTGTCGCCCACCTTGGCGGAGCCGATCGACCGGATGCCTTCGAGCCCCGCATGAAGCATGCGGCTATAGGCGGCGGCGTCGATTGCATCGGCGCCCTCGATCTTTTCGGCGAATTCGGTGAACATCACGCCGTAGAGCGGCCCCATCGATCCGCCGATCTCCGTCATCAGCACGGTGCCGAGCGTATCGAGCGCCTCTGACAGCGAGGCGTCTGTGCCCTTCAGGCGTTCTGCGGCAAGGCCAAAGCCCTTGGCCATGTTCACCCCGTGATCGCCATCGCCGATCTTGCCGTCGATCTCGCTCAGATAGGCGCGGTTTTCGATGATCCGGTCGGCAAGCGTAAGAACGATGTCGCCGGCTTTTGCATTTTCAAACGTCTGCATGTCCATTTCCTCAGAGAACGGCGGTGCAGCGGACCTCGACATCGAGGAGCGCCTTGAGTTCGTCGTCGAGCGCCATGACCGTCAGCGTCGCTCCGACCATTTCGAGCGAGGTGAAGTAGTTGCCGACGAAGGTGCGGTAGATCCTGAGGCCCCGTGCTGTGATCTCGCGCTCGATCGTGTCGTTCAGGATGTAGAGTTCGTTGAGCGGTGTCGCGCCGAGGCCGGAGACGAGCACAGCCACTTCCGTGCCCTCCGGCAGGTCGTGATCGTCCAGCACGATCTTGCACATGTCGACCGCGACCTCTTCGGCGGTCTTCAGCGCTTCGACGCGCACGCCGGGCTCACCGTGATGGCCGATGCCGACTTCCATCGTGCCGGGCTCGATCCGGAAGTTCGGATGCCCGACCGCGGGCAAGGTGCAGGGGCCGAGCCCGACCCCAATCGAGCGGCAATTGTCGATCGCCTTCTGGGAAGCCGCACGGACCTCTTCGAGGCTCGCCCCGGCGGCCGCCTTGGCCCCGCCGATCTTCCACATGAAGATTTCTCCGGCGACGCCGCGCCGCTTCTCCCGCTCTTCGGGCGGCGCGGAGCAGACGTCGTCATTGGCGACGACCGTCGCGGCTTCGATCCCTGCCTTGGCCGCGAGCTTCACCGCCATCTTCACGTTCATGTTGTCGCCGGCATAATTGCCGTAGAGGCAGACGACGCCCTTGCCGCCGTTCGCTTCGCGCATCGCGTCGTGAAAGCTCTTGGCCGTCGGTGAGGAAAAGAGTTCGCCGACTGCAACCGCGTCCAGCATGTTGCGGCCGGTGTAGCCGATGAAGGCAGGCTCATGGCCGGAGCCGCCGCCGGTCACGACACCCACCTTGCCGGCAACCGGCGCGCCCCTGGCGACGATGACCCGCGGATTTTCTCCGAGGCGAACGATGTCGGCATGCGCCTTGACGAAACCCTTCACGGTATCCTCGACGACTTCGTCCGGATTGTTGATGAAACGCTGCATGGCAGTCCTCTTTTGTCCGTCGCTGGCGACACGGCTCAGCGCAACACTACGTTGAATCTAACATCGTCTGCCGGAGCAGATCGAGGTCTGCCGGCGCGGTTCGCGTGCCAGGCCGGCTGGAAAATCTTGATCGAGAGCTCCTCCCTGGTGACCAGCGGATCATGCCGTACTGCGAATTTCCTACATAATTCAAACATGGCTCGACAAATGTCAACATTCACGTTAGATTGCCGAAAATTTGAGAGGGATGGAAGGAGTTATTTCCGAGATTTCCATGGCTTCTCAAGGACTTGCTCGTCAGTCCACTGCGGTCGCCCCCGGCGATCGGCTGGACCGGCAGGAAGTCGACGGGGTGTGAAGCGCCCCTGAAATGCGGTGTGGGAGAGGCTGAATGAAAAGCATGTTTGCCGACCGGCAATTCAACTTTCTTGTGGCGACCAACGCTCTCGTGGTCGCGCTCGCTGCGGTGTTCGCAGGAGACACCTTTCTCAGCCTCTACAATTTCCAGTCGATGTCCGCTCAGGTACCGGAGCTTGCGCTGCTGGCTCTCGGCGTAATGCTCGCCATGATCGCGGGAGGCGGCGGCATCGATCTGTCCGGCATCGCGCTCGCCAATCTTGCCGGGGTAGGCTCCTATCTGCTGGTGCGCGATTGGGTTTCGGCCGATGAAGCGCCACTCGCTTTTTCGTGGCTGTTCGCGGTGGTGGCGCTGATCATCGGTCTCGCCGGCGGCTTGCTGAACGGTGCCTTGATCGCCTTCGCCGGGCTCACGCCGATCATCGCCACGCTTGGCACGCAGCTATTTTTCACAGGTCTCGCCGTTGCTTTCACCAACGGCTCGGCGATCACCCTCGGCTATATCGAGCCCCTCGACAATTTCGGCAATACCCCGGTACTCGGTGTGCCGATGTGCTTCACGCTCTTCGTCGCCATCGCGGTCCTGATCGGTGTCGTGCTCCGCTTCACGCCTTTCGGTTTCAAGCTCTACCTGATGGGCAGCAATGCCAAGGCCGCCCGTTACGCCGGCATTCCGCAGCGCCGGATGCTTCTTCTGACCTATACCGTCTGCGGAGTGCTTGCTTCCGTCGCTGGGATCATCATCGCCGCCCGCACCTCAAGCGTGAAGTGGGACTATGGCAGCTCCTACGTTCTCATCGCCATTCTGATCGTCGTGATGGCGGGTGTACGGCCTGACGGCGGATATGGACGCACGGTCTGCGTCGTCCTCTCCGCGACGGCGCTTCAGATGCTGTCCAGCCTGTTCAATTTCCTCGATATCTCGAATTTCTTCCGCGACTGCGCCTGGGGACTGCTTCTGATCGTGTTCCTGGCAACGTCGCGCGTCGATCTCCGCGCATATCTTTCGCCGCGACGCTGATCCCGAGGTCCCCAAACGGCGCAATGCCCCCCGCCGTCGATTTCTGGTCGGGCAAACAACAAGTGATGAGGAGACACTCATGTCTGTCTACAAGAAGATTGCCGCCTGCACGGTCGCTTTGGGTGCGCTTTGCGCTGCCCAGCTTGCGGTCGCGCAGGACGCCCCCTCCGTCGTTACCGTCGTCAAGGTGACCGGTGAGAATTGGTTCACGCGCATGGAGGAAGGTGTCGTTGCCTATGGCAAGGACAATCCAGCTGTGTCTACGAGTCAGATCGGGCCGGCCAAGGCCGACGCGGCCCAGCAGCTTCGCCTCATCGAAGACCTCGTCGCGAAGAATGTCAACGCAATCGCCGTCGTGCCGATGGACCCTTCCGCTCTCGAGGGCGTCTTCAAGCGGGCGATGAACCGCGGCATCAAGATCATCACGCACGAAGCCGACAGCCTGAAGAACACGCAGGTCGATATCGAGGCCTTCGATAACAAGGTCTTCGGCGCGCGCTTCAACGAGAAGCTGGCCGAATGCATGGGCAAGTCCGGCAAGTGGACGTCGTTCGTCGGGTCGCTCGGCAGCCTCACGCACGTGCAGTGGGCCGACGGCGGCGCGGAGAACGCCAAGAAATATCCGGAAATGGAACTCGTTTCGGAGAAGAACGAATCCTTCAACGACGCCAACAAGGCTTACGAGAAGGCGCGCGAGATCCTGCGCAAGTATCCTGACATCAAGGGCTTCCAGGGTGGTTCGGCCATTGACGTGATCGGGATCGGCCGCGCGGTCGAAGAAGCCGGCCTCGTCGGCAAGGTTTGCGTCGTCGGCCTCGGTCTGCCGAAGGACACGGCCAAGTATCTCGAATCGGGTGCCGTCAAGAGCATCTCCTTCTGGGACCCGAAGGATGCCGGCTACGTCATGAACAAGGTCGCCCAGCTCGTGATCGAGGGCAAGGAAATCACGGACGGCATGGATCTCGGGGTGCCGGGTTACAACAAGGTGTCGGTGAAGAAGGGCCCTGGCGACGGCATCATCGTTGTCGGCGAAGCCTGGGTCGACGTCGATAAGTCCAACTACAGCCAGTATCCGTTCTGATCGCGCATCGAAGGGATACGCGGCTGCAGCCGCATCCGCCGGCAGGGATGACCCTGCCGGCGAACTGACCGCAACTCCGGACCATGCCAATGCAGTCGACTATCATTGCCGAGAAGAAGATGTCCTCCGCAGAGGCGCGGAGCGATACGACGCCTTTCCTGGAAGTTCGCGACCTGGAGAAGCGCTTTGGCGGCGTTCGCGCCCTGAAGGGGGTGAGCTTCACGATCGAGCGCGGCCGTACCTACCATCTCATGGGCGAGAACGGATGCGGCAAGAGCACGCTCATCAAGATTATCTCCGGCGCCCAGCCGGCAGATGGCGGTGAGCTTGCGATCAACGGTAAAAAGGTCGTGGGGCTGACGCCGATCGGCGCCCTGGCAGCCGGCATCGAGACGGTTTATCAGGACCTGTCGCTTCTACCCAATCTGAGCGTCGAGGAGAATGTCGCGCTGACGCAGCAGCTGGTTGCCTCCAACGGCAGCCTCGCGCGGCGTCTCGACCTCAAGGGTCTGCGGGAGACGGCCGTCCGTGCATTGAAGGACGTCGGTCTGCCGACGGAGCCCGCCTTTCTGGCGACACCCGTCGAAGAACTCCCCATCGCAACGCGCCAGCTCATTGCCATTGCCCGCGCGATCGCTTCCGATGCCGGCCTGGTCATCATGGATGAGCCGACGACCGCATTGACGCGGCGCGAAGTGGACAACCTCATCCGCGTCGTGCACGGCCTGCACGCCAAGGGCGTGTCTGTCCTTTTCGTCACGCACAAGCTCGACGAATGCAAGGCGATCGGCGGGCAGGCGATCATCATGCGGGACGGCCTGAAGGTTGCCGAATGCGACGTCGCCAATCAGTCGAAGACCGAACTGGGCTTCTGGATGACGGGCAAGAAACTCGACGACACGCGCTATCGCGTCGATTCGCACGGTGACGAGACGCTGCTCTCGGTGGAGCGGCTCGGGGGCGCCGGCTTCGACGATGTCAGCTTCACGGTTTCCAAGGGCGAGATATTCGGGATTACGGGACTTCTCGATTCCGGGCGAAACGAGCTTGCGCTTTCGCTGGCCGGCGTGGAACCGGCGCGGCGGGGCTCGGTACAGCTCGCAGGCAGACGGGCCGATCTGTCGTCGCCCGCCTCTGCGATCGAGGCCGGCATCGGCTATGTTCCGGAGGACCGCCTGTCTGAAGGGCTTTTCCTTGGGAAATCCATCCGCGAGAATATCGTCATGGCGGTCCTCGACCGACTGCGGGGGGCTTTCGGCCTGCTCGACAGCCGCCGGGCGAAGGCTTTGGCACAGAAAACGGTCGACGATCTGCAGGTGGCGACCCCGGATATCGACAACCCCGTCATGTCCCTTTCAGGCGGCAACCAGCAGAGGGTTCTGATCGGCCGCTGGCTGACGATCGAGCCGAGCCTGCTCATCCTGCACGGACCGACCGTCGGCGTCGACGTCGGATCGAAGGACACGATATTCCGCATCATTCAGCGCCTTGCAGGAGACGGCATGAGCGTCATCATCATCAGCGATGATCTGCCCGAGCTTCTGCAGAACTGCGACCGCGTGATGGTGATGCGCAAAGGCCGGGTCGCCGATATCTTTCCGGCCGAAGGGCTTGAGGAAGACGCAATCTACAAGTCGATGATGGCCGAAGACGGCCAGGGAGTTCAATAACATGGCCGATGTCGCAGCGACCCCCGTCAGCGGGACCGAGGGAGTGCCCGCCGCAGTCCGGACCATGCGCTGGTTTATCCGCCACCCTCCGGCCGTTACCTTCCTCCTCGTCGTGATCGTCTGCATCGTCGTGGGCACGATCAATCCGGACTTCTGGCAGGTTTCCAACCTGTTCGACATGGCACGCTCCACCGTCGTGCGCGGCCTCTTCGCGCTTGGCGTTCTCGTCGTGCTGGCATCCGGCGGGCTCGACGTCTCGTTCACGGCCATTGCTGCGCTGGTGATGTACGTCATCACCATGCTGGTCACGAATTATGCGCCGGATTTGTCCATCTGGCCGATCCTTGGCATCGCAGCCGCCGGCGGCGCGATCCTCGGCATTTGCAACGGCTTGCTGGTCCACGCATTGAAGGCGCCCTCACTGATCGTGACGATCGGCACGCAATATGCGATCCGCGGGTTTCTGCTGACCTTCATCGGAACGGCACTGTTCATGAACATCCCCGAATCCATGGACGCTTTCGGAAAGCTCGCGCTTTTACGGCACGAGGGGGCGAATGGTGCAGTCTCGACTTTGCCCGCCTATTTCCTCGTACTGGTCGTCGCTGCGCTCGCCACCTGGTATATCCTCAAGCGGACCCTTATAGGCCGGGCTATCTATGCGGTTGGCGGAAACGCCAGTATCGCTTCGCGTCTCGGATACAACCTGCGCACTGTCCACGTGTTCGTCTTTGCCTATGCCGGTCTGCTCGCCGGGATCGCGGGTATCATGCACGTGTCGAGCAATCGTCTCGCCAACCCTTTCGATTTGGCGGGGTCGGAGCTGGACGTCATTGCCGCGGTCGTCCTTGGTGGCGCGCGCATCACCGGAGGCTCGGGTACGGTGCTCGGAACCCTGCTCGGGGTACTGCTGATCACGCTCGTCAACAATGTGCTGATCCTCGTCGGCATCCCGAGCACGTTTCAACTTGCAATCATCGGGCTCTTCATTGTCGCCGCCGGTGCCATGTTCTCCATCAGGCCGAAAAGCTGAGCGCTGACGGATGTGAAGACGCTATCATCCGCAGTGTTACCGCAGATTATCGGCGAGCCATGCTTCGACGCCGCGGGCCGCAGCACGGCCCATGGCAAGGCACGCGGTAAGGAGATAGCCGCCGGTCGGCGCCTCCCAGTCGAGCATTTCTCCGGCGGCGAAGAGGCCGGGCAGCGCCTTCAGCATGTAGCGGTTGTCGATGGCGTCCAGGCGGATGCCGCCGGCCGATGAGATCGCTTCGGCGATCGGCCGTGTTGCGAGCACCGGAACGGGCAGGGCCTTGATCCCGGCAGCGAGTTGCTCCGGCGCGGCTCGTGCCGCCTCCGTCGAGAGTTCGCGCAGCAATGACGCTTTGACAACGTCGAGCCCCGCGCCCTTGCGCAGGCGGTTGGAGAAGCTCGCCTTGCGGTCTTGTCGCGCGAGATCCCGCGCGAGCCTGTCGGCCGTGCGGCCGGGTGTGAGGTCAAGGAGGAGCGCCGCCTTGCCGTCCCGGTCCAGCCGGTCGCGCAGGCTTGCCGCATGGGCGTAGACGAGGCTGCCTTCGATGCCGTGGCGGCTCACCACGAATTCGCCCGGGATCGTCCCCCCATCGGATGTTGCGGTAACGCCTTTCAGTGGTTGGCCGGCAAAACGCTCGCGGAAAACCTGCGTCCAGGCGACATCGAAACCGCAATTGGCAGGGCGGAAATCGCTGATCGGCACGCCTCTCGCCCGCAGCAACGGCACCCAGGCGGCGTCGGAGCCGAGCCGTGGCCAGCTTGCGCCGCCAAGCGCCAGGAGAGCCGCGTCGCAACGAACGACCGTCGTCCCTTCCGGCGTATCGAATATGTAGCCCTTCTCTGTGCAACCCGACCAGCGATGGCGGGTGAGAAGCCGGACGCCCTGGGCCTCCAGCCGGCGGAGCCAGCTGCGCAACAGCGGCGAGGCCTTCATAGCCTTCGGAAACACGCGGCCGGAAGAGCCGACGAAGGTCTCCGCGTCAAGTCCGGCTGCCCAGGCGCGTACGTCCTGCGGGGTAAAGGCATCAAGGGCCGGCCGCAGGCTTGCCGAAGCATCGCCGAAGCGCGCTGCGAAGTCCCGGTACGCTTCGGAATGGGTTATGTTCAGGCCGGATTTTCCCGCGAGCAGGAATTTGCGCGCCGCGGTCGGCATAGCCTCGTAGACGGTCACCGCATGGCCCGAGCGGGACAAGACTTCCGCGGCCATCAGACCGGCGGGACCGCCGCCGATAATTGCGATTTCTTTTCTTTCCATCTGTGGACCACCCAGGATCTCCTCAGGCTCTCTTGGCCTGCGGCGGGCCAGGGCGCAAGCAGATTGAGGCGATTTGCGTGCACGCGGGGTAGCGGGATGGGGAAAAGGGTACGCGGTTTTTGCGAACCGGATGGGGAAGGCGGCGCGGGCCGCTTTCCCCATCCGAGAGCCTCAGAGCGTTGCGCCGACTTTCCGAAGTTCGGCGAGAACCGGTGCCTTCGGCAGCCAGATCTTGTCGTATTCGGCGATGATCCGTCCGGCATCGGCGACGGTGACATCCTTGATCGGAATGCCTGCGCCGGCGAATTTTTCGAGGAGGGCCGGCTCGTTGGCGACGGTAGCGTCGATCTGCTCGTCGAGCGCTGCCTTGGTGAGGCGGGCGATGATCTCCCGGTCGGCCTCGGGAAGGGTCTGCCAGACGCGACCGGAGGCCAGCGCCACGCAGGGCATGAAGATCGCGTTCATCTTCAGCATGGTCTTGGACACCTTGTCGAAGCGCTGGTTCCAGGAGAAGTCGAGGTCCGCCTCCAGACCGTCCACCTGGCCGTTCGACATGGCGTCGAAAACCGCCGGCGTCGGAATCGGCGTCGGCGCTGCGCCGAGGAGCTGGTAGAAATCGCGATAGGCGGGCGTCGTATTGATGCGCAGCTTCATGCCGTTGATGTCGTCGAGCCCGGCGATCTCCTTGGCCGAGAAGACGACGCGCATGGTGGTGATGCCCCAGGCAAGGCCGACTGTTCCGGTCTCGGCCGGAAGAACGTCGAGGAGCTTCATGGCGACCGGCTCGCGCACGAGCTTGGCGACCTTGGCAGTCGAATCGACGACCCAGGGCGCGTTGATCGCGGCAACGGCGGGAATGCGCGAGCCGAGTTCGGCGGTCATGATCCAGCCGAGATCGAGCGCGCCGCTCTGCATCTGCTGCAGCATCGCGGCCTCGTTGCCGAGCTGGCCGGCCGGAAAGACCGAGATCGACAGGCGACCGTTCGTCTCTGCCTTGAGGGCTTCGCCCACCTTGAGTGCGGCGTTGTTCCAGGGATGTCCCGGCGGCGTGACGATGCCGAGGCGCAAGGTGCGCGTTTCCTGCGCGCGCACGAGCGACGGCGTGGCGAGCGAGAGGGCTGCGCCGGCGGCAACGCCGCCAAGGAAGGTTCTGCGGGAAAATGTCATGGAAGATCCTCTGGCTGGTTCGTTGTGGTTATCGGGCGAAGAAGGTCGAGAGCGAGGGAATGAGCGACAGGAGCACGAGCATGAGACAGGAGACGAAGAAGAAGGGCAGCGTCACCAGGAACATCTTGCCGGGCTTTGCGCCGGTCACCGCGGCCGCAACGAAGAAGCAGAGCCCGACGGGCGGCGAGAGGAAGCCGAGCACGAGGTTGAGGACCACGACGACGCCGAAATGGATCGGGTCGATGCCGTAGACCTCGGTCGCGATCGGCAGGAGGATGGGCACGGTCATGATGAGCCCGGGGGCGCCGTCGATCACCGTGCCGATGACGAGCAGGATGACGTTGACGAGCAACATGAAGGTGACCGGATCCGAGGCGACCGTCTGGACCCAGCCGGCGACCTGCTGCGGCACCATGCCGTAGACAAGTACCCAGGAGAAGACCGCGGCGGCCGCGACGAGGAAGAGGACCACGGCCGAATAGATCCCGGCGCGCAGCATCATTCGAGGAAGCTCGGAGAATTTGAGCTCGCCGATCCAGAAGCGGCCGACGAGCACCGCTGCAACGGCGCCGACGGCTGCGGCCTCCGTCGCGTTGGCGAGGCCGGAGAGGATCGAGCCGACGATAACGAAGGGGATGAGAAGCGTAGGCAGCGCATCCAGGACGATACGGATGCGCTCCTTGAGCTTCATGCGCTCGCCGCGCGGATAGTTGTAGACGAAACCCATCGCTGCGATGACGAGGCAGAAGGCTACGGTCAGCAGAATTCCGGGCACAATTCCTGCGGCCAGCATATCGCTTACCGGAACCTGCGCGAGCACGCTGTAGACGACGAACATGATCGACGGGGGGATGATGGGACCGAGCATGCCCGAATAGGCGGTGAGCCCGGCGGCGAAGGTCTTGTCATAGCCCTTCTTCTCCATCTCCGGCACCATCATCTGCGCCATGACGGCAACCTGCGCCGTGGCCGATCCGAGTATCGAGGCGACGAACATGTTGGCGAGCAGGTTGACATAGGCAAGCCCACCGCGCATCGCGCCGACGAAAGCCATCGTCATGTCGATGATGCGCCGGGTGATGCCGCCGCCGTTCATGATCTCGCCGATCAGCACGAAGAGCGGAATGGAGATCAGCCCGTAATTGTCGACGCCGCCGAAGAGCTGCGTCGGAAAGCTCTGGAAGAGCAGGGGATTTCCGGAGGCGAAGATATAGACGATGCTGCCGAGGCAGAGACAGACGCCGATCGGAACGCCGACGAGCATGAAGAGGAGGAAGGCGGCGGTGGTGACCATCAGTTCACTCCCTCGGCGCTGGAAAGTTCGCGCCGCTCACGCTGGGGCGACAGACCCAGGTCTTCGACGAGATTGGCGGCGCAATGGACGGTCATGGTGACGGCGAAGAGCGGAATGACGAGGCTGATCGCCCAGATCGGCCAATTCAGCGTCTGGCTGCGCTCGGTATAGAGAAAGTTGAAGCTCTCGGCCGCGAAGGCCTTAGCGTCGAAGCCGGCGCGGATGATGCCGACGGGGTCCATCCACATCCAGCAGAATGCCGCAAGCGCAAGGGCGAACAGGAGGACGAGCAGTGTCGAGGCCGCGCGCATCCGGCGCGCCGCCGCGGGCGGCAGGTAATCCGTCAGCAGCGTCACGGCGAAATCGAGTCGAAGACGGGTCAGCGCCGAGCCTCCGAGGAAGGCGAGCCAGACCATGGCGTATACGGCCGATTCATCGACCCAATAGAGCGGATGTCCGCTGTAGCGGGTGACGACGTTCAGAAGGATGAGCGCGAGAAGCACGCACATCAATCCGGCAACAGCGCGCTTTTCGAGGGCGAGCATGGCTTCGGAGAGAGAGACGATGGCGCGCGCATAAAGCGGCGGCGCGACTGACTGGTTCATGACTGTTCCCTAGTTTCCGTATAAAGTAGATTTTATACATTCTTCGAGTCAATATCATTTTTGGCGGTAATCCTGTAGCGAGCGTCCATGGTGTCACATCTCAAACATCGCACCCTCTCCGGGGCATTAATCGAGGAAATCCGGCAGGCGATTCTCTCCGGGCGCTATCCGGCCGGCAGTCAGCTGCGCCAGGATGCGTTGGCCGAAACCTACGGCGTCAGCCGCATTCCGGTGCGCGAGGTCCTGTTCCAGCTCGAAGCCGAAGGGCTGGTCAGGATCGTGCCGCAGAAGGGGGCGATCGTCTCCGAACTGTCGCTCGCCGAGATCAACGACGTCTTCGAGCTGCGGGCGCTTCTGGAACCGCGGCTCTTCCGCAAATCGGCGCCGCTTCTCGATGGCGACGATTTCGCACGGGTGGAGGAGGTTCAAAGCCGATTCCTCAGGGCGACGGCCGCAGGAGAAATCGACTCCTATGGCCAGCTCAATGCCGAACTGCACCTGGCCCTCTACCGGCGCGCCGAGATGCCCCGGACACAGCAGATCGTCGCGTCCCTGCTGCAGACGAGCGACCGCTACACGCGCGTCCAGCTCTCAAGCGTCGCAGCGATGACCCGAGCGATGGAAGAGCATGCCGAGCTGATCCGCCTCTGCCGTGCGGGCGCTTTCGAGGAGGCGGCCGGCTTCCTGATCTTCCACCTCAAGGCCGTGCATGAGGACCTGCTGTTCCGGTTGAAGGGACGCGAGTAGAGCCCCCGCCAGAGAAGGATGGTCAAGCCTCCGGCGCCCGACCGGTCGACTCGCGCAGGATCAGCTCGACCGGCCAGAGCTCATGAATCTCCGTGGCGGGCCGGCCGGTGAGCAGCTGCAGGGTGAGGTCTGCCGAGCGCGCGCCGGCGGCGCGCAGGGACGACCGGCTCGTCGAAAGGGACGGGACCATGTTGTCGGCCGTGAGATAGGGGAAGACATCGTCATGGGCGATGACGGAGATGTGCTGCCCGACCACAAGGCCGACCGAACGCACGGCGCGATAGACGCCGAGCGCCGTCATCATCGAGCCGGCGACGAAGGCCGTCGGGCGGGGGGACTGCTCGAGGAAGGAACGGGCCGAGCGAAAACCGATCTCGTCGGTGAACTGGCCATGCGTGACGAGGCGTGGATCGAAGGGCAGCCCGCGCTGTTCAAGCGCCTCGCGATAGCCCTTGTCGCGGTGGTGCGTGAACGTGAGACCGTCGCGGCCGTTGATGAGTGCGATCCGTCTATGGCCGAGGTCCAGGAGGTGCGAGGTGGCGCGGCGGATCGCGCCTTCGTTGTCGATATCGAGCCAGGCGTGCGGCACGTCGGTCTCGGAGCGGCCATGGACCAGAAAGGGAATACCGAGCTTGTGGAGCAGCAGAATGCGCTCGTCGTTCGGCCTCGGTGAATGGATGATCACGGCGTCGACCCGTCCGCTCGTCGCCAGCCGGCTATAGAGCTGGAGCTCGGCTTTCATATCATGGTCGGCAACCGGGCTCACGAGAATGTCTATATCCTCGCTGTCCAGCCGTTCGGCCATGCCGCTCATGAATTCGGAAAACTGGAATTCGTTGCGGCCCATAACGACGCCGATCGCGCCTGCGCGGCCCGTGACGAGGCGCACGGCGTTGATGTTCGGCCGGTAACCGAGGCGCACGGCCTCCTCGGCAACGCGCTTGCGGGTCTTCTCGCTGACTTCCGGATAGCCGCTCAGAGCACGGCTTACCGTCGTGGGAGAGAGCCCCAACTGTTGGGCGAATTCCTTAAGCTTCACTGTTCTTCCCTGCGCCCCTTCTGCGTATTGTCCGGGGATCGCTTCCGAAGCAAGTCACGCCGCAAATCGAGAAGCTGCGTTCGCTCGTTTTTGCGCATCGCTTCGATGCGCGGCCCTGCAGACATTCGCGCCGGACTATACCCGGTTTGCCGGCAGTCACAATCGGTGCCTTTGCGTCGCGAACACTGCCCGGGCTTGATCGAGAAGGCTGTCGGGCACGATCCAAATCGTTTTAAATTCCTGTGGATGAAGTATTCGTGTAAACGGGTTGAACGCCGAGCCGGATCGTGGCGATGCCCCGTTGTGTTTTCGATTAACATTCTGATTATAAGCCAAAAAATTCAAAATAGCCATGGCATTTACTTCCGTTTCGACCTCGGCTTGACAGCCGATTTCCCTTCTGACAGCTTCTGCGCACCCAAACCGTTTTCGAATTGCTGAGGAGCCTGCGGAACCGGGGGGAGTTTTGGAGGGACCAATGAACGTGAAGCCATTTGTAAGGACGCTGATTTCCTGCGCAGCGATCGTGGGCGCAATCGACCTGGCTGCGGCCGCCGAACTGTCTATGGCGGCCAATTCGACCGGCAAGAATCTGAGCTTTCTGCGGGACCAGATCGCCAAGTTCGAGAAGGAAACCGGTCACAAGGTCAACCTGGTGACCATGCCGGCTTCGAGCAGCGAGCAATTCAGCCAGTATCGACTCTGGCTTGCGGCCGGCAACAAGGATGTCGACGTCTACCAGACGGACGTCATCTGGGCTCCGCAGCTCGCCGAGCAGTTCGTCGACCTGACGGAGGCGACGAAGGATGTGATCGGCGAGCACTTCCCCTCGATCATCCAGTCGCAGACGGTCAACGGCAAGCTCGTCGCTCTGCCCTTCTATACCGACGCGCCGGCGCTTTATTACCGCAAGGACCTGCTCGACAAATACGGCAAGACGCCACCCAAGACCTGGGACGAACTGGCAGCGACGGCGAAGGAGATTCAGGACAAGGAGCGTGCCGCCGGCAGTGCCGATATCTGGGGCTTCGTCTTTCAGGGCAATGCCTATGAGGGGCTCACCTGCAATGCGCTCGAGTGGATCAAGTCGTCCGGCGGCGGTCAGATCATCGAGCCCGACGGCATGATCTCCGTAAACAACGAAAAGGCGGCGGCGGCCGTCGAGAAAGTCAAGGAATGGATCGGCACGATCGCGCCAAAGGGCGTGCTTGCCTATCAGGAAGAGGAATCACGCGGCGTCTGGCAGACCGGCAACGCAGTCTTCATGCGTAACTGGCCCTATGCCTATGCGCTCGGCATCGGTGACGACAGCGCCGTAAAAGGCAAGTTCGAGGTGGCCCCGCTTCCGGCCGCCACCGACGGCGATCAGCCGTCGTCGACACTCGGCGGATGGAACCTCGCGGTCTCGAAATATTCCGACGAGCAGGAGGCGGCAATCGCCTTCGTCAAGTTCCTGGGCTCGGCCGAAACCCAGAAGGTGCGCGCCATCGAGCTTTCGAACCTGCCGACGATCGCGGCGCTTTACGACGATCCGGAAGTCGCGGCCGCCCAGCCGTTCATGCCGCATTGGAAGCCGATCTTCCAGAGCGCCGTGCCGCGCCCCTCGGCCGTGGCAAAGGTGAAGTACAACGAAGTGTCATCCAAATTCTGGAGCGCCGTGCACAACACGCTTTCGGGTAACGGAACGGCGGCGGAGAATCTCGAGCTTCTCGAAGTCGAACTGACGGAACTCAAGGGCGACGCCTGGTAAAATCGCGAGGCCCGGACGGCAGCTATGCCATCCGGGCCAAGATCAAACGGCACGGGGCGGGACCCCGCGCCAACCGGTAGGCTCACGTCATGACTGATCTTTCCCTCGCGGATCGGCCGGCTGCGCTTGCGCATGGCGGCAGGATAGGCTCGGACCTGCAGGCGCAACGGGTCCGTTCGGCCTGGCTCTTTCTCGCGCCAACCTTCCTCGTCCTGGCGCTCGTCGCCGGCTGGCCGCTCATCAGAACCATCTATTTCAGTTTCACCAATGCGTCGCTGACCAATCTGTCGGGCGCCGAATTCGTCGGCTTCGCCAATTATCTCTCATGGGTCACCCTGAAGAGCGGGCGGACGATTTACAGGGGCCTGCTTGCGGATCCCGCCTGGTGGAATGCGGTCTGGAACACGCTCAAATTCACGGTTCTTTCGGTCAGCATCGAAACGGCGCTAGGCCTTGTCGTCGCTTTGGTGCTCAACGCGCAGTTTCCCGGCCGCGGCCTCGTCCGTGCCGCGATCCTGATCCCATGGGCGATCCCCACCATCGTCTCCGCGAAAATGTGGGCCTGGATGCTCAACGACCAGTTCGGCATCCTCAACGACATGCTGCTCGGCCTCGGTTTGATCGGCGAGAAGATCGCCTGGACCGCCAGCCCCGACACAGCCATGATCGCCGTACTGATCGTGGACGTGTGGAAGACGACGCCTTTCATGGCGCTCCTGATCCTCGCCGGCCTGCAAATGGTGCCGGGCGATATTTATGAGGCGGCCAGAATCGACGGAGTCCATCCGGTACGTATCTTCTGGCGGGTCACCCTGCCGTTGATCCGGCCGGCGCTGATGGTCGCGGTCATCTTCCGCATGCTCGACGCGCTGCGCATTTTCGACCTCATCTATGTGCTGACGCCCAACAACGCGCAGACCAAGACCATGTCGGTCATGGCGCGCGAAAACCTTTTCGATTTCGACAAGTTCGCCTATGGCGCGGCCGCCTCGACCATGCTGTTCCTGATCATCGCGACGATCACGATCCTCTACATGTGGCTCGGCCGCCTGAATTTGAGCGGAGGGGAACGCTGATGGCCGTCGCGATCGCAAAGCGGGCCGCGTTCTACGCGCTGGTTGCCGTCATCATCCTCGTCGCAGTCTTTCCCTTCTATTACGCGATCCTGACGAGCCTGAAGTCCGGCACGGCGCTGTTTCGCATCGATTACTGGCCGACGGATATTTCGCTCGCCAATTACGCCGATATTCTTTCGCACGGAACCTTCGTGCGCAATCTCGGCAACTCGCTCCTCGTCGCCACGCTGGTGGTTGCCATATCGCTGCTTCTTGCCGTGACCGCAGCCTATGCGCTTGCCCGGGTACGCTTCCGCGGCCGCGGTCTGCTTCTCCTGACGATCCTGTCGGTCTCGATGTTCCCGCAGATCGCCGTTCTTGCAGGTCTCTTCGAGCTCATCCGCTTCGTCGGGCTCTTCAACACGCCGCTCGCGCTCATCTTTTCCTACATGATCTTCACGCTGCCGTTTACGGTCTGGGTGCTGACCACCTTCATGCGAGACCTGCCGATCGAGATCGAAGAGGCGGCGATCGTTGACGGCGCCTCGCCCTGGGTGGTGATCACCCGCGTCTTCATGCCTCTGATGTGGCCGGCGCTGGTGACGACCGGGCTCCTGGCCTTCATTGCGGCATGGAACGAGTTCCTCTTCGCGCTGACATTCACGTCGTCGAACACGCAGCGCACCGTGCCGGTCGCGATCGCCCTGCTTTCGGGCGGCAGCCAGTTCGAGATTCCCTGGGGCAACATCATGGCGGCATCCGTGATCGTCACCGTGCCTCTCGTGGTCCTCGTGCTGATCTTCCAGCGGCGGATCATTTCCGGCCTGACGGCCGGTGGCGTCAAAGGATAGGAGAACAAGATGGCAGAGCTTCAATTGCGCGATATCCGCAAATCCTTCGGCGCCTTCGATGTGATCAAGGGCGTCAGCATGGAAATCAGGTCGGGCGAGTTCATGGTCTTCGTCGGTCCTTCCGGATGCGGTAAGTCGACCCTCCTGAGACTGATCGCCGGGCTTGAGGAAATCACCTCCGGAACCCTTGCCTTCGACGGCCAGGTCGTCAATCGGCTGACGCCTTCGCGCCGCGGCATCGCCATGGTCTTTCAGTCCTATGCGCTCTATCCGCATATGACGGTCTACGAAAACATGGCTTTCGGAATGCAGCTTGCAGGCAAGGACAAGCAGCAGTGCCGCAAGCGGGTCGAGGCGGCGGCGGAAATGCTGCAGCTCACGCCCTATCTCGAACGCCTGCCGCGCCAGCTTTCGGGCGGGCAGCGCCAGCGCGTGGCGATCGGCCGTGCGATCGTTCGCGATCCCAAGGTCTTTCTGTTCGACGAGCCGCTTTCGAACCTCGACGCGGCGTTGCGTGTGGCTACCCGGCTCGAAATCGCCAAACTTCACCGCAGCATGCACAAGACGACGATGATCTACGTGACCCACGATCAGGTCGAGGCGATGACGCTCGCCGACAGGATATGTGTCCTGAGGGACGGTCTCGTCGAACAGATCGGCACGCCGCTGGAGCTTTACGAGACGCCGAATTCGGTGTTCGTCGCCGGCTTCATCGGTTCGCCGAAGATGAATTTTCTTTCCGGCGCCTTCGCAGAGCCATACAAGGCGGACACGATAGGCATCCGCGCGGAACACCTGGAGATCGAGGAACAGGGAGGTGAGTGGAGTGGAACCGTCATCCATTCGGAGATGCTCGGTTCCGACAGCTATATTTATCTCGACATCGGGGCCGGCGAGCCGGTGATCGTCCGCGAAAGCGGCATCGCCAAGCATCAGCCCGGGCAGACGATCAGGATCTCGCCGGCCGCCGGCCAGGTTCACCGCTTCGATGCGGGCGGCCGGGCCCTCGGGCGGACGGAAATGCGGGGTGCGGCCTAGAACGCAGCCACCCGATTTCGCTTGGAAAGTCTCGAAACCAAGGCTGATCCGAAGGATTTCGGATCATTCCAAAGCCTCAAACGTTAGGGCAGAAAAGGGCGGGGACCTGTGTGGTTTTCCCGGCCCGGCTCCGCGCCCACCCTTCAAGTCACGGACGGTCGGCATCCGGCAGCGGGTGCCGCAAATCACGAGGAGAATGACCTTGTCTATCAATGCCATCGTGTGGGGTGAAAACATCCACGAGCAGACGAATGCGGTGGTTCGGGAGATTTATCCGGACGGCATGCACAACACGATCGCAGCCGCACTCAATTTTGACCCGGGGATCGATGCGACGACGGCGACGCTGCAGGAGCCGGAACACGGGCTCAGCGAGGCGCGGCTCGCCGCCGCCGACGTGCTCCTGTGGTGGGGCCACAAGGATCATGGCGCCGTCGACGACGCCATCGTAGAGCGCGTCGCCAAACGCGTTTGGGAAGGCATGGGTCTGATCGTTCTCCATTCCGGCCACTTCTCCAAGGTGTTCAAGCGGCTGATGGGCACGCCCTGCGCGCTCAAATGGCGCGAGGCTGGAGAGCGCGAACGCGTCTGGGTCGTCAATCCGCGCCACCCGATCGCCGAAGGGCTCGGCGAGAACTTCGTCATCGAGAACGAGGAGATGTATGGCGAGCAATTCTCGGTGCCGGAGCCGCTGGAGACGGTGTTCATCTCCTGGTTTGCCGGCGGCGAGGTCTTCCGTTCGGGCCTCACCTGGCGGCGCGGCGCGGGCAATATCTTTTATTTCCGCCCCGGGCACGAGACTTACCCGACCTATCACGACGCGACCGTCCACAAGGTACTGCGGAACGCGGTGAGATGGGCGTATAACCCGCAGGGCACCTATAAGGCCATCCATGATGCGCCGAACGTCCCGGTAGAGAAGGCTCTGGAGCCGATCGTCGAGCGCGGCCCGAGACTGCACCGGGCCGGCGAAGCCGGCTATCGATGAAGGGGACCCCCATGCGTTTGCTAATTCTCGGAACCGGCGGCATGGCCAACAGCCATGCGAAAGCCTTTGCTGAGATCGAAGGCGTCGAAATGGTCGGCGCCGTCGACGTGGACCCGTCCCGTGCCAAGGCCTTTGCCGTCACGCACGGCATCGAAAACACCTTCACCTCTCTCGACGAGGCGATCGCCTGGGGAGAGTTCGACGCGGCCACCAACGTGACGCCCGACAAGGCGCATCACCCGACGACCCTGGCGCTCATTGCCGCCGGCAAGCATGTGCTGTGCGAAAAACCGTTGGCAGAAAACTATGAGAAGGCCGCCGAGATGGCGGCCGCAGCCGAGCGGGCCGGCCTCGTCACGATGGTTAATCTGACCTATCGCAACGTCGCTCCGCTGCAGAAGGCGCGTGAACTCGTGGTTGCCGGCGAAATCGGCCGGGTGCGGCATCTGGAGGCTTCCTATCTCCAGAGCTGGCTCGTGTCTCGGGCCTGGGGCGATTGGGCAAGCGAGTCGAAGTGGCTATGGCGGCTGTCGACGAAACACGGATCGAATGGCGTGCTTGGCGATGTCGGCATCCACATTCTCGACTTCGCCGGCTACGGTGCCAACAGCTCGGTCGAGCGGGTATTCGCGCGCCTGAAAGCCTTCGACAAGGCGCCGGATAACCGTATCGGCGAGTACGACCTCGACGCCAATGACAGCTTCGCCATGACGGCGGAGTTCGAAAACGGCGCGATGGCTGTGATTCATGCCAGCCGCTGGGCGACGGGCCATCTCAACGAGTTGAGGCTCAGGCTGCACGGCGACAGGGGAGCCTTGGAAGTAATCCATACGCCTGATGGTTCGAGCCTGCGCGGCTGCATGGGGCCCGATGTCGAAAAGGCCGTTTGGCGGACCGTCGACGCCGGCACCGTGCCCACCAACTACCAGCGCTTCGTCGAGGCGGTGAAGGCCGGCCGAACCGTCGAACCGGGTTTCCGCCATGCCGCGGACCTGCAGAGAGTGCTCGATCTCGCCATCGAGACGGAGCGCTCACGCCGCGAACTCGGCGTGCCGGACATCGACGCGGTGGTGCAGGAACGCGCTGTGGGGTGATAAGCGGCAGGACCGCTGGACCCTGCGCGCCGCGTTCAACCGATGCGGCGCGCTTTAAATCCACTTGAAACGTTCATGACCCTGGTCGATCCGACCCTGGAGTCATCGTCATCTAGGCGTGTGAATGGTGACGATAGTCCCAGACCGCCCAGGCTGCGATTGCGGCGACGAGCACGCCGAGAATGACGTGGGTCCACATCGCGTTCACATTTCCCATGAAGCCGAGCAGCCAGGGAGAAACGATCAACCACAGGCCGATTACCATATTGGCCCATTCCTCCCATTCGGCGAAGGCCGAAAGGGTTGCGATCGCAAGGGCGCCGAGCACGATGCCGGCGATCCAGGCGTTCCACGTCGGCGCGGCTTCAGCCGCAAAGCCGATGACCCAGGGAGAGAGGAACAGGCACGCTGCCAAGACCAGATTTGCCCAATCCTGGCTTCTTCTTCCTGCCATCAGAGTGTTGGGCATGACAACCTCCACATATGAAGTTTGGCAAAGCGTCACCACTCGCGTGCAGCTTACGTTGCAACTCCGTTCGCCTCCGATCGCACGGTTCTGTAACGCTTTGAATTGCTGCCGTAATTTTACTCGCAAACCGCGGGTGTTTCAAGGAATCCATTAAGACGCGGAGTTTTGACGCCCGCTAGGCCTTCCATAGAGCATGACCAGCTCATGGAAACGGCAGTGACCGCCTGCTGCGCCTTCGTGCGTCCTTTCGGATATTGTAGAAAATCAAAACGGCGGCGCAACGTCCGTCGCGTTGCCCCTTGGTCCAACTTCTCTTGCCAGATGCTTCGGCCGATAATCATGCGGGCTCCAGAGTGCGCGGATCCCGCATGGCTTCGAACGCACAAGTTTAATCAAGGAGTGAAGCATGGGCCTTCCAGATGCTGAAAAGCGAAAAGACGCGACAAATTCCTTCTCGATAGATCGCCGAAGCCTTCTTCTGGGCGGGACGATCCTTGCGGCTGCAGCCGCCGCAAACGGTGCTGCAGCCGTCGGCGAGGCGAAGGCTCAGGAGCAGCCGGCGCCGGCCAATGGCAAACAGCCGAACATCCTCGTCATTTTCGGCGACGACATCGGTATTCCGCAAATCAGCGCTTACACCATGGGTCTGATGGGGTATCGCACGCCGAACATCGATCGTATCGCGGCCGAAGGCGCGATCTTTACCGACTCCTATGGACAGCAGAGCTGCACCGCAGGCCGCGCCTCCTTCATTCTCGGCCAGGAACCGTTCCGCACGGGACTGCTGACGATCGGCATGCCCGGCGACCCGCACGGGATTCAGGATTGGATGCCCACCATTGCCGACGTCATGAAGTCCAAGGGTTACGCCACGGGCCAGTTCGGCAAGAACCACCTGGGCGACCGCGACGAGCACCTGCCGACGAACCACGGCTTCGACGAGTTCTTCGGCAACCTCTACCACCTGAATGCCGAAGAGGAGCCGGAAGGTTATTTCTATCCCAAGGATCCGGAATTCCGGAAGGAGTTTGGGCCGCGCGGAGTCATCAAGGCGAGCGCCGATGGAAAGATCGAGGATACGGGGCCGCTCAACACGAAGCGCATGGAG
Organism: Sinorhizobium sp. M4_45; assembly: GCF_002885915.1. NCBI lineage: Bacteria > Pseudomonadati > Pseudomonadota > Alphaproteobacteria > Hyphomicrobiales > Rhizobiaceae > Sinorhizobium > Sinorhizobium sp. M4_45. Next base: position 87,449 of record NZ_NWVE01000011.1, on the reverse strand, counting down.
ACCGTTGACGAGGAATTTCTGGCTGCGGCAAAGGATTTCATCGATCGTCAGGCGAAGGCCGACAAGCCGTTCTTCTGCTGGTTCAACTCGACGCGCATGCATGTGTTCACCCACTTGAAGCCGGAGTCTTTGGGCAAGACCGGCAAGGGCATCCATGCCGACGGGATGGTCGAGCACGACGGCCATGTGGGTCAGCTTCTGCAGCAGCTCGACGACCTCGGCATCACCGAAAACACGATTGTGCTCTACACCACCGACAACGGCGCGGAGCTCGCTTTGTGGCCGGACGGCGCTCAGACGATGTTCCACGGAGAGAAGGGCACGACTTGGGAAGGTGGTTTCCGCATCCCGATGATGGTCCGGTGGCCGGGTGTGGTGAAGCCGGGCACGCAGATAAACGAGCCGGTGACCCTTATGGACTGGATGCCGACATTCGCGACGGCAGCCGGCATCCCGGACCTGAAGGAGCAGATGAAAAACGGCTTCCAATCCGCAGGGAAGACGTTCAAAGTTCACCTCGACGGCTATGATCTCACCGAGCTGCTGAAGGGCGAGGCCAAGGAACCTCCGCGCGAGACGGTCTACTATTTCGATCAGGGCGGTAATCTGAACGCAATACGCTGGAACGACTGGAAACTGAGCTTTGCCACGGCCAGCCACGGCAACATCGCAACCGCGACCCGCGAGGTATCCAGTTGGGCCCTGATCGCCAATCTCCGGATGGATCCCTATGAGAGGGCGATGGAGGACGGTGGTGGTGCGGTCGAGTTCCTGGCGCGCAACATGTGGCTGCTGGTGCCGATACAAGGAAAGATAAAGGAGCTGTTCGCGGACTTCGAGCAGTTCCCGTTCCAGACCGGCAGCACGCTGAACGCAAGCGGCATAAATTACGGCCTGCTGCAGCAGCAGGCGGCGCTGAAACGGCTCAAGGAGCTGGAAAGCCTGGCGCCGCGTTGATGCACGTCTTCGGAGCCCGCCGCTATCTCCAGTAGGGTGAGCAATTCAGACGAGTAACGAGGATCGCATATTCCAGCCCTATTGCGATCTTCGGGAAAGGCGGGGTAAGCCTCCGCCTTTCCTTTTCGGATATCCTGGCAATGTTCTAACCTTTTAGTCCACGCACTTCCGGACGGAAAACCGTCACACACTTTTCCTGGAAGTGCTCTATTGCTCTTCGGGCGAGGTCGCCAGCAGCGAGGACGCCGGGGACCGTACGAAGCCCGTGTATCGCTCGAACTGAAACAGAACATCGTTGATGATCTGGTTGTCCGCCATTCCCATGATGTCATAGCCGCGGCTACCGTCCGAAAAGAAGGTGCGCGCCTCGTAGCGGACATCTGCCACGGTTGCGTCATGCGCGGTGAAGGCCGGAAGTTTGTGTTCCGACATTTGCACGCCGTAGACGAAATCGCGATGGCCTTCGGCCGGAACTGTGAGGGTCAGTGCTCCGGTTTCGGCATCCCGATTGACCGAAGCCGGCCGGGACCGGCGCGTCAGTTCCTTGGCCACTGCCTCCAGGGCCGGAAGCACGGAGGCTTGCAGGAATTTCTCCACCGCCCGTTTGTCCGGCGTGCTCAAGGTCATCGCCAGGCGCCGCTGCCAGGGCACGCCGGACGCGGGATAGGCTCTTGGACCGACCGATCCGGGTGATTGTGTGCGGGCGAGATCGGCCCGCATCCCGACGAACAGCGACCAAACCAGAATGAGCATCACGAAGCTGAACGGCAGTGCCGTGGAGATCGTGGCGGATTGGAGTGCCGTCAGCCCGCCGGTGGAGAGCAGAACGGCCGCCACGATACCGCTGAGCGAACACCAGAAAATCCGCTGAAGAGCAGGTGTTGCCGTTTCTCCGCCGGACGCAATCGTGTCGATCACCAGCGAGCCGGAGTCGCTGGACGTCACGAAGAATATGCTGACGAGCAGAACCGCGAGCGTCGAGGTTACCGCGGGCCACGGCAGATATTCGAAGAACTGGAAAAGGGCGACCGAAAGGTCCGCCTTCACGTCGCGCGCCAGCTCGCCGTTGGCGATCGTCGTGTCCACGTAGATCGCCGTGTTTCCAAAGACCGTCATCCAGAGGAAAGTGAACAGGGCGGGTACGAAGAGGACGGCGGTGACGAACTCTCTCACGGTACGCCCACGGGAAATGCGCGCGATGAACATGCCGACGAAGGGTGACCAGGAAATCCACCATGCCCAATAGAACAGGGTCCAGCTGTCGATCCACGGACGCGGCTCGTAGGCATAGATGTTGAAGGTTCGCAAAACCAGGCTATCGAGGTAGAGACCGATGTTCTGGACGAAGTCGCGCATGAGCGTGCCCGTCGGTCCGACCACGAGCACGAAGAGCATCAGCATTACTGCCAGGAACAGATTGGTCTCGCTGAGAATGCGGACACCCTTTTCGACGCCGCTGACCACCGAGACCGTCGCTATTGCCGTGACCACGGTCACGAGCAGGAGCTGGACGTAGATCGACTGGGGGACACCCAACAAATAATTCAGTCCGGAGTTTATCTGAAGGACTCCGAATCCGAGCGAGGTTGCGAGCCCGAACATTGTCCCGCAGATCGCGAAAATATCCACGACATGTCCGATCGGCCCGTGAATACCCTCCTTGAGGAGCGGGTAGAGGCCGGATCGGACGGTCAGGGGTAAGTTGTACCGGTATCCGAAATAGGCGAGTGACAGCCCGACGACCGAGTATATCGCCCAGGCGTGCACCCCCCAATGGAAGAAGGTTACGCTCATTGCCTCGCGCTGGGCTGCGATCGTCAGCGGTTCGGCTTCCGGCGGCGAAGCAAAATGCGTCATCGGCTCGCCGACGGCAAAATACATGAGGCCAATGCCCATGCCGGCGGCGAACAACATGGCGATCCAGGACAGGTACCTGAATTCGGGTTCTGAATCGTCCGGCCCGAGCTTCAGCTCGCCGTAGCGGCTGAACGCCAGAAAGAGCATCGAAAACAGAAAGATCGCGACCGCGAGCAGGTAGAGCCAACCGAAACCGGACAGGATCGCAGATTGCATTCCGCTGAAAATCGCTTCAGCTCTCTTAGGCGCAACCACACCTATCCCGACGAACAGAGCGATGACGCCTACCGAACCCACGAACACCGGCATATTCACTTTGAGATACTGCACTTAATGCCACCTCCCCACAGATTCTGCGCCCACGAGCGGACGAGGAAAAGCACGTGTGATCTCCCTCGAATCCCTTCCGGCATAGTAGCACGCCTGCCCATCGCACCGACGCATCGATGAGACGACCCGGTTTCGTATTCGTCGCATCAGGGCATGGTCGGGTTGAGTGGGTGCAAGGCGGGCTCGCGTCGTCGGGGCGCCTTCTCTCCTTGAGCCAGCCAGATCTTCCGTGCCTTTTTCAGCCCCGGAAGGAGCAGGTCTCCGCGCACCGGCGCGGAAGATGCCTTCGCAAGGCCGTAAAGCCTTCCTTGCCGGGCCCGGTAGACCTGCTGCGTTTCGGCGTCGGCAAATCGTTCGAGCCAGAATTCGAGCGGCATCACTGCCGCCTTGCGCGACCAGGCGTCGAGCGCGCGCGCGATGGCCTCGTCCGAGCCGCTCCTGCAGGCCTGCTCCACCTGACGGAAAAATGCCGGTTCCGATTGCCGCTCTTTCGAGCGGCGTTCCTGCCACCATGCTTCCAGCCGACTCAGTCCGTTGGCCGCAGCCCAAAGGACGAGGGCAGTGAGCAACACGCCACCGCCGATCACAGTCAGCCGCAGCCAGTCGAAGGGCGGGCGTTGCGGCTCGGCCGCCGGAGGCGCGATGGCCGGGGAGTGGGAGGCCGCGGCTGCAACGGTCACGTTTACGGCGGGTGCGCTTGCCGATTGCGTCGCCGCGGAGGCCGGGTCGAACCAGCTCAGGGCCACCGCGGGCAGGACATAGGTGCCGGGCTCCCGGAAGAGATAGCTTGCAACATCCTTGCGGATACCCGCAATTGACTGGCCGTTGCGGTCCGTTTCTTCCGAAAGTGCGGGATCCTGCCGGTAGAGGCGTACCCCGTCCGGGGCTGAAAAATCCGGCTCGGGGATCATCATGGCGCGAAGGCCTACGGCGCGCACGGCGATCGTCCGGACCAGAGTGTCCCCCGCCTTCAGAGCTGCCGGATCCCGGTCGAGTTCCTGGCTGATGCTGACCTTTGCGGCGACCACACCGGGACGTTCTCCGGCATCCGCGGGTGCTTCCCGAACGGTGAAGCGAAGCGGTGGAAGCGTAACTTCGCCGCGGGTGGCCTGAGGGGGTACTGCCGCATAGCCGAAAGTGATCACGGCAGGAGGCAAGGTGAAATCGCCCGACGATTGAGCCGTGACGATATAGGTGCGGCGAATGCCGGAGTAAGCGGTCCCGTCGATCGTTTCGTTGAGGTTGAGCGCCCGCCCGTCGTCAAGCGTCACGATCGCGCCCGGAAGGTCGATCGCGGGGAACTGCGGTGGCTGGAGGAAGTAATTCGGGACAAGCACGTCGACGTCTATGAGAATTTGCTGACCGGCATAGAGCGTTCCCTCCGACTGCAATGCGGCCCGGGCGAGCGGATCGGCGGATAGCGCCGGACCGGCGGCAGCGATCCAGCAGAACAGCGCTGCAACGAGTTGACACAAACGGGACGCTGGTGTCATCATTGTCGCTCCCCTTCCGATGCCTCGATCGCGAACTTGCGTGCGAGAAGGGCGGCCGGCGAAACCTGGATGTTGCGCATCCACATCTCCGCCGTCTGCGCGCCGGCCTGGACCTTACCCTCCTTGCCGTGCTTGGCCTTGTCGTCGAACTGTACTTCGTCCGGGTCCAGTCCGGCGGCCTCCTGCTGCTTTTCCTCTTCCTGCTTGTCCTTCTCCTTCTTGCGCCGTTGCGCAAGCGCCAGATTGGTCTTTGCCTCGGTCCAATCGGCGCGCTGCTTGAGAGCCTGCTGGTAGGCGGCGATCGCTTCGTCGGGTTTGTCCAGATGCATCAGGGCGTTGCCTTGATTGAAATAGCTCTCCGGTGCCGTGGATTGGGCAAAGGCGTCGATCGCGTCCTGATAACGGCCGGCGCGATAGAGCGAAACACCGCGCCATTGCGGCTCGGCGAAGTGTTCTGCCGCGGCGGCATAGTCGCCGCGGGAGAAAGCGCGCTGTCCCTGCTGGTCGGGCGTCAGCCACATGTCCACGAAATCTGCCGCCTCCCCCCGCCCGGACATGGCGAACGACAGGAGCAACACGACGGCCCCGAGCCAACGGACGCTCTGACCCCGGCGGAAGGTGAACGCGACCAGGATCGCGACCGCGATGGTCAGGTACCAGCCCATATCGCGCCAACGGGTAAGACCCTCCTCCGTTCTTTGTGCGAAGGACGTCTGTATGCGCCGGACGATCCAGTCGACGTCGCCATCATCCAGGGTGACCGTCGCCACCTGCGCAGAGGAGGCCGACTGGAGTTCCTTCAAGGCGTCGACATCGAGCCGTGCCTGAACGCGGGCGCCGCTGCCGTCCGTCAGATATTCTCCGCTGCCGATTTTCACCGGGCCGCCTTCTTCGGTGCCGATGCCCAGCACCATCAGGTCGTTGCGCCCCTTATATTGCGAGAATGCGGCAAATGCGCCCTGCTCGACGCCATCGGTCAGAAACAGGATCGTGCCCGGCGCCGGCTCGGCGGCCAGGGCCGCCTCGGCGGCTTCGAGGGCCATGGCGGTGTCCTTGCCTTCGACGGGCATGAGGGCTGGCGACAGGGCCGCGAGATAGGTGGCGATAAGCGACGCGTCCTCGGTCAGGGGCAGCACCATGTGGGCCGAGCCGGCATAGGCGAACAATGCCGTCCGGGCGCCTTTCCGTCTGGCCATGATGTCGCGCACCTTGAGCTTGGCGCGCTCCAGCCGCGTCGGCGAGATGTCGGTCGCATTCATCGTTCGGCCCAAGTCGACCGCGATCGCGAGCGGCGCCGTGTCTTCGACGAAGGGCGGAGGCTCGCGTTCCCATGTCGGACCCGCCGCGGCAAGGCCCGAGAGGGCAATCAGGCCGGCCACCAGATAGATGGGCCGGAACGTGCGCGCCTGGCCGCGGTCGACGAGGAGGTGATCGAGCAGATTGGGCGCGATCAGGTGCTTCCAGCGGGAGCGCATATCCGATTGCCGGCGCATGAGCCATACGAGCAGTCCCGCCGCCAGGACCGCAAGCAGCCACCACGGGCGAAGGAAGTGGAAATCGGCGATCATGCTTCTGCCTCGCTGTTACGCCTGCGGGCGGCGCGGATCGACAACAGCCACATCAAGCCGTGATAGCCGAGCACGAGGAGAACGGCGGCACCCAGCGGGTAGTGGAACAGCTCGATGCGTGGCCGCCAGCTCAGCGTCTTCTGGTTCGCCGGCGTGATGCTGTCGAGCACAGCGTAGATATCTGCAAGCGCCTGCTGGTCCTGGCCGAAGAAATATCGCCCTCCGGTCGCAGAGGCGATCTTCTGCAGAACTGCCGTGTCGAGCTTCTCCTCTCCTTCGGCATTTGGATCGCCGATGCCGATCGCATGGATGCGGATGTTGTTCTGACCCGCGATCTCGGCTGCCTTGTCGGGCGGCATCTTGCTTGCGGTGTCGTTGCCGTCGGTCAGGACCACCAGCACTTTGTCGGGCGCCCGGCTCTCCTTGAACAGCTTGATCGACAGCCCGATCGCGTCGCCCAGCGCGGTTCGCGGGCCGGCCATTCCGGGCAAGCCGCCCGTCAGCATGGATCGGACGGTCGTATGATCCATGGTGAAGGGAACGAGCGGGTAGGGAGCGTCGCCGAAGGCGATCAAGCCGAGCCGATCATGCGGGCGGCGCTCGACGAAGTCGGCGACCACGGCCTTTACCGCATCGACCCGCGCCTCGAGATTACCCTGCGGATCGCTGAAGTCGCGCGTGTCCATCGATTGGGAAAGGTCGAGGGCGAGCATGAGATCGCGCTGCGGCTCGGTCTTCTCGATCGGCGGCTCGACGAATTGCGGGCGGGCGAGCGCCGTCAGTACCAGAAGCCAGCAGATCGGTGCGAGGATCTTTTGGAGCAGGTTGGCACGCGGCACGACCGAGCCTTCCGTCGGGCCGATGCCTGCGGCCCTGGTGATATCCTCGAAGAAGGGAATGCGCACCGCCGGCGTCTGCTCCCGGTATGGCGGCAGCAGCCACCAGACGAGAAGGGGCGCGGGCAGGAGCACGAGGAGCCAGGGATGGTCAAGGACGTACATCGTGGGCCTCGATCCATTGGCGTGCCGCCGCGAGGCTCCGACGCGTCGTAGCCTCGTCCGTCGAGGCTAGCGCCGACGGGCGGTATTCGCTCTCGGCGAAGAAACGACAGGCTTCGTCATCCAGCCTCGCCGTGCCGGCATGTGCGCGGAGGAAATCGGACCAGCCTTCACCGCTGAGGGAGGCGACCGTTTCCCTCTGCCAGGCCGCGAGCGCAGTGCGCTTGAGAAGCGCGGGCAGGCTCTGCAGGGCGTGTCTGCGCCCGGCCGGCGTGTCGATGGCCTTCTCCAGATAGGAGAGTTCCGCGAGCGCTTCCCGGCGATAACGGTTCCGTGCGCGTCGGCGCAGCCAACGCCAAAGGAGCGCGGCGAGGACGAGCGCCACCGCCGTGATGAGTGCTGCCCAGCCCCAGGTGGCCGGCATCATCGATACGTGCGGCGGCAAGGCGATATCGGCCATCTGCCGCAAGGTGGCGTCGAGCATCGGATCGGGCGCGGGGGTCGGGTCCATCTACCGCCTCCTTTGCCGCCAGGCAAGTTGGCCGAGGAGCGTGCGCAATTGCGGTGCCACTTCTTCGGCCGCGGAGACAGGCAGCATGGGCAGCCCCATCTCCTCCTGCCACGAAAGCAGTTCGCGGCCCCTGTTGCGCGCAAAACTGTCTACCGCATCGCGAACATTGCCGCGGCCGAACTGCAACTCGGCCTGAAGCGCGCCGCCGCTCACGACCATTTCGCCCTGGCGCGGCAGGTCGAGGAGGAAAGGATCGTAGACGAGGACGGCAATGACGTCGTTTGCGACGGACATTCGCAAGAGAAGATCGCGTGTCTCCGGCCCATGCCCGTCGAAATCACTGACGACAATGATCAGATGGTCGTGCCGGGCGAGGGCTGCGACGCTGCCGAGAACGGCATTCAGTTGACCGGGCGACCTCTCGATGTCGGAATCTGCGCTGAGCGCATTGTTCTGGATCGAAATCGTTTCGGCGAAACGGATGACGGCCCCGCGGCTCCGGTGCGGCCGGATGGCTTCCTGCTTCACGTCGTTGAAGACCACGCCGCCGACGCGATCGCCGAGCGTCATCACGCGCCAGGCGCATAGCGCCGCAACCTCGGCCGCGGCTACCGATTTCATCGACCGGCGGCTTCCGAAGAACATGTTGGTGCGCTGGTCGACGACGATGAGGGCGGGGCGGTCCTTCTCTTCGTTATAGACGCGCACGAATGGCTGCCCGGTGCGGGCAGTGACGCGCCAGTCGATCGTTCGGACATCGTCCCCCGGCATATAGGTTCGAAGTTCCTCGAAGCTCAGGCCACGACCGCGCATGCGCGATTCATGGCGCCCGGCGAGGAAGCGGCGAACGGGGGCCTTGCGCAGGAACGTCAGGTCGGTGGCGATCGATTCCAGCGCCACGAGATTGTCGACGGAAACGTAGGCGCCATCCGTATCGCCTGCGGCCCGGCATACGATCTCCTTCGTTCTTCCGAATGCGGGCAGAGAAATTGCCATCGCAAGTCCTCCCGATCAGGCGGTTGCCACTTTCTCCACGATCCGGTCGACGGCCTGATCCGCGGTGATCCCGCCGGCATGGGCCTCGTAGGAGAGCACGAGCCTGTGGCGGAATACGTCGTGGACGATCGCCTGGACGTCGTCCGGCGTCACGAAATCCCGACCCTTCAACCAGGCGTGAGCACGCGAGACCTTGTCGAGCCCGATCACGCCTCGCGGACTGGCGCCGACCTGGATCCATTTGGCGAGTTCCGGATCGATCTTGTCAGGATAGCGCGTCGCCATGACGAGCGCGACGATATAGTCCTCGACCGCCTTGGAGACGGCAACCTCCGATATCTCGCTTCGCGCGGCGAGCACCACCTCGGCGGCGAGCTTCTGCACCTCTGTGCTCTTTGCGTGCGGCGCTTTTTCCTCGGAACGGACGAGCTCCATGATTGCGACTTCCGAATTCGCATCCGGATAGTCGACGCGGACATGCATCAGGAACCGGTCGAGCTGAGCCTCGGGCAGGGGATAGGTACCCTCCTGCTCGATCGGGTTCTGCGTTGCCATGACCAGGAAGAGGGCCGGCAGCGGGTGGCTCTTGCCGCCGACCGTGACCTGCCGTTCCTCCATCGCCTCCAGTAGCGCCGACTGCACCTTTGCCGGCGCGCGGTTGATCTCGTCGGCGAGGATCAGATTGGCGAAGACCGGCCCCTGCTGGAATTTGAACTCGCCCTTGCCGCCTTCGCTGAAATACACTTCGGAGCCGGTAATGTCGGAGGGCAGCAGGTCGGGGGTGAACTGGATGCGCGACAGGCTGGCCTCGAGGTTCTTGGCGAGGCTCTTGATCGCCCTGGTCTTGGCAAGCCCGGGCAGGCCCTCGACAAGAAGGTGGCCGTTGCCGAGCAGGCCGAGCAGAAGACGCTCGATCATAGCTTCCTGGCCGATGATCGATTGCCCGATCCTTTTGCCGAGTGCTTGAATGTCTTCCCGGTTTCCCATCGCGTTCCCCTCTGTCCATTCGCGTACGCATTTTACCCATTCGAGCAGTCGGTTTCGATGCACGGCACGTGCACGTGAAGGTTGCATCAATAAGCGCCAAGCTTCCCTTGGTACGCGTTGACTTGCCAGCATCGCGGCCAGGGCGACCACCACAGGCCCAATGAGCGGCAGCAATACGTTCGAGATTCCCGAACTGGAACTTGCCAATCCAGTATCCGCCCGCCAGCGCCAGAAAAAACGCTATTTTCGGGAGACTGATGCAGAAGGGACTGGATGAATGTCACTGATGCTCCCATCGGAAACGGTAAAAATAGAATGTGCGTGCAACGAATGGTCGGCAACGCGTCGTAAGATGACCACACTCAAACTGCCGGGATTGGCTCGGCTCGGCGCCCGGGACCTTGAGACCACTCCGCCTCCTTTAAAGGAGGAGCAGCTTCTTCATCACTGAGAAAACCTCCTTGTAGGGCAGTTTCGTCGCGCCGGCGACGGCAAAGGGAATGAGCGCCGCTGCGGCCACCGGCACCACCGCCGCGCGGCTGACCAGCACCGTCTTAAGCTTCTGCGTCGCATCGAACAGCTTGCTCGGATCTGCAATCTCGTCTGCCGGCTCTGGCGTGGGGTCCTCGAAGATATTGCGGCCCACCGCCTTGCGTTCGGCGGCCCGGTGGTAGCGTGTCGCCTGGGCGCCGAGCAATGCCAGGCCGTCCTGCTTCAGGCGGGAGAGCGGAGGTGTGAAGGCGGAAAGCGGATAGGCGAAAAAGGCGATCACGATTGCGAGCCAGCCGGTCATGACCATGCTGAACGTCGTCATGGAGAGACCCTCCTGGAGGAGGTTCTTTGCGATTGCGGCCGCAATTGCCGAACTCATCCCGAAGACGAAGAAGACGTAAGCGTTCGGGTATTGGGCGATGAAGGCCAATCCGCCCTTTCCGTCCGGATGGGTCGCGACGAGCCGAAGGTCGAGCCCGGCGATACGGCGCAAAAGGTGCGCCCAGACGAGGTGCCGCCACATGCCCCTGAGAAAGAGAAAGACGAAGAGGGGAAGGCTGACGCAGATCGACCACCAGCCGGCCGCAGAAATCCTGTTGCCTTCGGGCCGGTGCTCGACCGCCCAGGAGGAAACGTTGACCGTATGGAAGTTGAGGTAGGAAAGGGCTGCGGCGAAGATTGCGACCACGAGACATACGAGTTCCGCCCGTCGCGAGTCACGTTGACGCAGCGCCTCCGACAGTTCGCGCGTGGCCTGGGCCATCGCGGTCGGCGCGATTATCGGGGCACGCACGAACTGCGCCAGGCGAGCCCTGAGACCCCGTTCGACCTGCTGCTCTGCCAGAACGAAGGCGCCGATGCCGATGAAGAACTTCGCCCACACTCCGGGGTCGGCGAGATAGGCGTTGTGGCTGTGGTCAAGAGAGAAGCTGCGCGGAATGCCGAGCAGGAATGGCACGCCCCAGGCCAGTGCAACGAAGAGAACGGCTCTCGTTCCCGCCCGAAGCGTGTTTTCCCGCAGCAGCCTCAGTTGCGCCTGCAACTCGAAAAAGGGTCCGCCATGCGACGCGCGGAAATTGGCGAGGCTGGCCGATGGGGAGTTCCCTACCGCGTCATTATTCGCCGACGGATGTGCAGCACCGTTCACGCTCATGACCACCATAGTTCATCGCTCAAAAACGGGGCCGGCACTCGCATATGCCGACGAGCCCGTAATTTATCCATCAGCGATTTTCGGGATGAGTGATAGATGGACCAAGGGCCAACTCGGGTCCGCCGGTTCTTCCGCCTGCCGATTGTGGCTCGAATACCCCTAAAACTTCATGGCTTGCAATTGAGCCAAGCAGGCCGCACAACGGTAAATAGTCACCGGCTTGACATGTATATCCGTCACTATTCGGTGGGCCGGTTGGTTGATGAATGGAGTACGGCCAGGGGGCATGGTGCTGCGACTTCGACCGCGAGCGGTCATTCTTAGTTTGTTCGTGCTGTTGGCGATGGCCTTTGGTGGCCGTGCCGATCATCCCAAGCGCGTGCTGCTGGTCTATGAAAGCGAAAGTACGCTCCTCGCCGCCGAGCAGATCGCCTCGGGCTTCCACGAGTATATGGAAGCGAACGCGCCGGAACACATCGAATACTATACGGAATATCTCGACACCCTTCGCTTTTCGACGGCGGAGCACCGAGCCCGGCTTGCAGGTTTTCTGGAAGCTAAATACCGTCCGTTGAACCTGGATGTCGTGGTGGCCGCAGGCCCCGGGGCGCTGCGGTTCGTCGTGGAGACTCGTGAGCGTTTCGCCAGGAACGTCCCCGTCGTCTTCGGTGCGGTCACGGAGAGTTCCGCGGCCGCCGGAAGCCTTCCCGCCGACGTCAAGGGCGTGATCAGCCGATTCGATCTGGCCAAGACCGTTCAGCTGGCCAGTCGTCTTCAGCCGCAGGCACGCAAACTCACGGTCATGTACGGCTCGGCGCCGTTCGACCGGCGATGGGGCGACACCGCGTTCGCCGTGCTGGGGAAGCGTTACGCCGGCCTCGACGTCGAATATGTCTCCGGTCTCTCGCTCGACGGCTTCCGGAGCACGGCCGCCGGCCTTTCCTCCGACACGGCCCTCGTCATACTCACCGTCTTTGAGGATGCCGAGGGCACGAAATTCGTTCCTCGCGACGCGGCAGCCGCGATAACGGAAGCATCGAATGCGCCCGTCTACTCGGTCTATGGTTCCTATTTCGGCCCGAAAGTCGTAGGCGGTCACGTGGGCACGTTCCAGTCTATCGGAGCGCAGATGGCGGCGCTTTCGCTCGACATCCTACGCGGTGATCATTCGGCGCCCCAGACCACCCCCGCACGTGAGGCGGCGGTCGTCGATTGGGGCGCAGTCCAGCATTGGGGGATCGACGATGTTCTGATACCCGACGGCGCAGAAATCGTGGGCTTCGAGCCAAGCGCCTGGGAGCGTTACCGCATGCCCATCAGCGCGGCACTCCTGGTGATGGCGGCGCAAATGCTGACGATCGCCGCGCTCGTCTACCAGAACCAGCGGGGTCGCAGGCTCGAAGCGACGCTCGCCTCCGAACGTATCGAGCTTGCACACCTTTCCAGACGGTCGCAACTCGGAGAGCTCTCCGGCGCCTTCGCGCATGAACTGACGCAACCGCTTACCTCCATTCTCGCCAACGCCGAGTCGGGGCAGAAGATCGCCAGCGAGCCGGCGCCGGACATGGAAGAAATCCGTGCGATCTTCGATGATATCGTCGCAGACGACAGACGCGCCTCCTCGGTGATTTCGCAGTTGCGCAGCATGATGCTGAAGGGTGAGTCCTCACAGGAAATCCTCGACCTCAACGAGGCCGTACGCCAGACCGTCGCTTTGGCGCGGGCGGAGATGGTGGCGCGCCGCACCGAGGTGGAGGTCCAGGATGATTGGGCGAGCGTGCGCGTCAAGGCCAACCTCGTTCAGCTTCAGCAGGTGATCCTGAACCTGCTCGTGAATGCGGCGGATGCGATGAATGACATCCCGCCAAAGCAACGGCGGGTTGAAATAGCGGTTGCGAAAGGCAAGAATGGGTATTGTGAATTGTCCGTCGAGGACATGGGACCCGGCATTCCCGCTGAGATGCGCAGCGAGGTGTTCAAGCCGTTTGTGAGCTCGAAGAAGGGCGGCCTCGGTCTCGGCCTCGCCATCTGCCGGAGCATCGTCGAGGCGCAGGGCGGGAGGTTGTTCTTCGACGATGCCGCAAAACGGGGAGCGCGGGCCGTGGTTATTCTGCCGTCAGCCTAGAGGTGTCTTATGGGGGAAAACGCCGGAAAAGTACTGCTGCTGGACGACGACGAATCCGTGCTGCGGTCTCTGAGGAGGCTGCTTTCGGCTTCGGGTTACCTGGTGGCGGTGTACCGGGACGCCGGCGCGTTCCTGGCATCCGAGGATCTCCACACGGCCGATTGCGTCATACTGGATCTAAGCCTGCCGGACTCCGACGGGTTTCGCGTGCAGGAGGCGCTCGCAGCGGCTGGCGGAAGCCAGTCCATCGTTTTCCTGACGGGCAGGGGCGATATTCCGGCAAGTGTGCGTGCGATGAAGGCGGGTGCCGTCGACTTCCTGACGAAGCCCGTCGAGGCGGAAACGCTGCTGGCTGCCGTAAACGTGGCGCGCCAGCGCGCACGCTCCTGGCGTGAGACGGAAGAGAAGAAGGCGAGCGTGGTGAGGCGGCTCGAAAGCCTGACCGCCCGGGAAACGCAGGTCATGCATCTTGTCGTGGCCGGCCTGCTCAACAAGCAGATAGCGGCCGATCTCGGGACGGTCGAAAAGACCATCAAGGTTCATCGCGGCCGTATGATGGCGAAACTGGGCGTACGAACGGTCGCCGACCTCGTTCGCCTGGTCGCTGTTGCAGACCCGCCTGCCGGTGGCATTGGTCCCAAGTCCAACTACGATCAGCCAGGGCCTTGATATATGAATGATGGATGAGCGAGGGTCAGCGTATCATTGCCATTGTCGATGACGACGAGCTGGTTCGTCGCGCGCTTTGCCGACTCGTGCTGTCGCTGTCCTTCAAGCCGGTGGCGTTCGCCTCCGGCGAGATGTTCCTCGAGGAACTCGAAGAGGCCAAGCCGTCCTGCGTACTGCTTGATTTTCACATGCCGAACATGAACGGGCTCGACATATTGCACGAGCTCAGGGGAAGGCAGCCAAGGCTTGCCGTAATCGTCATAAGCGGCGCGGATGAAGAGGGGGTGCGTGAGAGCTGCATGCGCGCGGGCGCCGCGGGTTTCCTTAACAAGCCGCTCTCCCGCGCCTCGCTGTCAGCGGCAATCGACGACCTGCGAGACGAACGCCGACCGATATCGGCGCCACGCTCCCGATAGACCCGGTGAACGGAATGAGTGTTTCCCTCCGGAAGTGCATTTCGCATGAGAGACGGTAGCTCCGCCTTCTGGGTTATCGCTCACTTCACTCCGGGTAAACCACCTTCCAGTCATTCTTGACGCTCACGATCGTCCAGCCGCGCGCAGACGCCTCGTCGAGGCCGCGTGCGAGGCGGCCGAAATGGGAGTCGCGATCATAGGCGTTTTCCCGCTGCGCGTCGTCGTGGTGAACGATCAGGCCAAAGCTGCGCCCGGGGCCGGAGGTTGTCCATTCCAGCATCTCGAAGTCGCCGTCGGAATTTCCAAAGGCGGCGATCGGCCGTCGGCCGATGAACTTGTGGATGCCGACGGGCTTGCCCGGACCGTCGTCAATGAAGTCGATTTCGGGCAGACGCGTGATCGCCGGATGGCCGTCCCGCAGTTCGTACTTGGTCTTGATGCTGGAGCCGACGACGTTTTCCGGGGGGATCCCGTACACGCGTTCAGTCCACGGGCGCATGAACTCCACTCCGCCACCCGAGACGATGAAGACTGCGAACTCGTTCGCCTTCAGATAGTCGATCAGTTCGACCATCGGCTGAAAGATGTGTGCGGTATAGGGTTTGCCCGATGTCGGATGCCGAGAGCCTTCGATCCAATCGGAGACGATCTTCTCGAATTCCTCGGCGGACATGCCGGCGTGGGTTGCGGCGACGAGTTCCAGCAGTCCACGCTCGCCGCTGGCCGCGACGCCGGCCATGTCCCCGGAGAGCACTGATTTGAACGGTTCCGTCGTCTGCCATTCCGGGTGCTGCGGCGCCAGCTGCCTGACGCGGTCGAGCGCGAAAGCAAGCTGCACATACATGGGCTGTTCGCCCCAGAGCGTCCCGTCATTGTCGAACACTGCAATGCGGGCCGCAGGCTCGACGAAATCGGGGCTGCCTTTCGTCGTCGTCGCCGCCACGAACTTTAGGATACGCGCCTTTGCGTCGCCCTCGGCCCATGAGGGCAAGGTCTCGGTGCCTTCGGCCAGTGCATGACGAACCGAGGAGCTCGCGGCTGTCAAAGCGACGATTTTCAAGGCCGAGCGGCGGCTGATCTCGAACATGATCTATCTTCCTGAACTGACGTTGACGATGAACGAACGCCCTGGGCGACGAGGACGTCGAGGCTTCCGAATGTACGCGCCGGCATGCCGGCCGCGGATCGAACGCAGTGGCAAAAGGCATTCCTTCGCAGACGCACGCCGACAATATCATTCGGCTGTTTGCGGAGCAGCGATAGTTGGACCAAAGGCCAACTTGCCGCTGTTCAATTCGCCACGTATCCGCAAGTAATGCCAGTGGTGCAACTACTTTCCGCGCTAGCGTTCTACCAAGGGAAGTCCGGTAGTTATTCTTGCAATCGGACGGACGTGCAGGCAGGGAGACATCTTGGATGACGCTCGACAGAAAACGATCAGAAGGAGCAGGTCGGGTGCGTAGGGCAGGAACATCGGCGCCGACCTTCCCGCGTGCAGCGGCGCTTGCCATTGCGGTCGCGGCGGGTTGCGGCGTTGCCCAGGCACAGGATTCCTCCGGCGCCGACCTCGCCAAGCAGCTGTCGAACCCAATCGCCTCGCTCATCAGCGTTCCGTTCCAACTGAACTACGACCGTGGTTTCGGACCGGATGACGGGCACCGGGTCACCTTGAACGTGCAGCCGGTGATACCGATCAGCCTCAATGAAGACTGGAACCTGATTTCGCGAACGATCTTGCCGATCATCTCTCAGGACGACATTGCCGGGCCTTCCGGCGATCAGTTCGGACTGGGCGATACCGTGCAGAGCTTCTTCTTCTCGCCCAAGGAGCCGACGGCGGGCGGGATCATCTGGGGTGTCGGTCCCGTCTTTCTCATTCCGACAGCCACGGACGATCTGCTCGGCAGCGAGAAATGGGGCATCGGACCGACGGCCGTCGTCTTGAAGCAGGATGGCCCATGGACCTATGGCGCTCTGGCAAATCACATCTGGTCCTTCGCAGGCAATGACGACAGGGCCGATGTCAACTCGACCTTCCTGCAGCCCTTCGTCTCCTACACGACACCGGACGCCTGGACATTCGCGCTCAACACCGAAAGCACCTATGACTGGGAAAGCGACGAGTGGTCCGTCCCGGTCAACTTCCAGGTGTCCAAGCTGGTCAAGTTCGGCGAGCAGCCGGTGAGTATTACTGCCGGCGCCCGTTACTGGGCGGCCGCACCGGACAACGGGCCGCAGGGCTGGGGCGCACGCCTCGCCGTCACCTTCCTTTTCCCGAAGTGAGGTGGGCCCGCGAAGAGCTCCAGAGCGCTTCGCAACGAGTTCAGCGGCGCCATGGCGGGCCCGCAAAGCATGAGAGAGGTCGAGCTGACGCTCGAGACCGTAAGCTGAAGTGCAAACGCAGGGAGTGAGGCTATGCCGACTGAGTTGCTCAGACTGATCGCCCGTCCGATCGGTGTCGCGGGGCTCGCAATTTTGATGGCTGCGGGTCCGGCCCTGGTTCCCCGAGGTCTTGCTCAGCAGGCCGCGCAGGCTCAGGCGGGCGAGGCGAGCGATGATCAACCCGATCTCCTGACCGAGGAAGAGCTCGAAACCATGGTCGCGCGCATCGCGCTCTATCCGGACGAGCTCGTCGCGCTGGTCAGCTCCGCTTCGCTCTTTCCGCTGCAGATCGTGGAGGCGGCGCGGTTCCTCGAAGAGAAGAAGACGAACAAGGGGCTGCAGCCGAAGGAGAGCTGGGACGACAGCGTAATATCGCTTCTCAACTATCCCGAGATCGTCAAGATGATGAGCGACGATCTAGACTGGACGCAGGCGCTCGGCAGCGCGCTCGCCTACCAGCAGAAAGACGTTCTAATCGCGGTCCAGACTCTGCGCGACAAGGCGGTAGCGGACGGCGTCATCAAGACCGACGACAAGGTGAAGGTCGTCAACGAAGGCGACAACATCGTCATCCAGGCGGCGGATCCGGAAAAGATCTACGTCCCGAGATACGAGCCGGAAATGCTCTACGAGCCGGGCTACGCGCCGGCGCCAATCGCCTATTATCCCGATCCCTATCCGAGCTATTACTACCCGACCGCCGCCTATTTCGCCGCCGCGATCACCGGGGCTGCGATATGGGCGGCGGCCGTCGACTGGGACGACTGGGGCGTCTGGGGCGGGCATTGGAACGGCGACGTCGACATCGACTGCGACAATTGCTTCAACGACATCGATATCGACCGCGACAAATTCAAGATGAACGATGTCGACTGGAAGAATGTCGACCGGTCCAAGATCAAGTTCGACAAGAATCAGTTTGCCAATATCGATCGCGACAAGTTTACGAACGACTTCAAGGCAAACCGCGACAACAACATCGCCAATCGGGCGAAGGACGTGCGCCGCGACCGAGACGAAATCGCCCGCAGACCGAACAAGGTTTCCGTCGACGACATCCGCAAGAGCAAGGTCGATGCGAACCGCGTTCGGGCCGAACGGGAGCGGGCGGGCAATGCCCAGCGTCGTGTGGACGCACCGCGTCGCGATGGCGGGGCTGCGGCGAACCGCGCCCGTGCAAGCACAGGCAAGGCCGCAGGCGCACGGTCGAACGTCCACCGCAAGGCGCATGCACCGAAACCGGGTGCACACAACGTGCGACATTCGTCCGGCGGCAAGCACTCGGCGCTCGGCAAGGTCGGCAACAAGCGGCAAACCCATATGTCGTCCAGCCGCGGCCACCATTCCATGGGCGGCGGTCATCGTGGCGGCGGTGGGCACAAGATGGTGAAGCGTGGCGGCGGACGCCGGCGGTAATCAGATCGGGAGGCTAGGATGACCAAATCCATTCGTGACGGGATCGCTCTGTCGCTCTTCGGGATGATCCTCCTCGGCGGCACGGCGCTCGCTCCGGCAGTCCTGGCCCAGGAAGCCGGTGAGGATACGCCGCTTGCAGACTATGCGGCGACAGAAGATCCGCCCGTTTTCGACACGCCGGAATTGGCGGTCGACGCTTTCAAGACGACCGTCACCGGCGGCGATTTCGACAAGCTCGCAGTGCTGGTCGGGCTGGACCCGGCCAAGACAAGGTCGAGCGAAGGGGTGATGGAGACCTATGCCGACATACAGGAGGGCGTGAAGGAGAAGGTCGTCGTCGAGGAAGTGGAGGGCCGCAAGGTCCTCGAGATCGGCGACGAGCTGTGGCCGTTTCCCTTTCCGATCTCGAAGGGGGACGACGGCAAATGGGCCTTCGACACCTTTGTCGGACTGGAGGAGATCGCCAACCGGCGGGTCGGTGACAACGAACTTGCGACGTTAGCCACCATGCGCGCCTATGTCGGAGCGCAGGAGGAGTATGCGCTCGGCGACCACGACGGCGACGGCGTCCTGGAATACGCGCAGAAACTGATCAGCGACGTGGGTACGCAGAACGGGCTCTATTGGCCTGCAGAAAAATTCGAAGGCGAGGAGAGCCCTGCAGCCGCGGCTCTTGCAGAGGGCGATGCCGTGGAACGGGCGAAGGCCGGCCGGGGCTATCAAGGTTATCGCTACCGTATCCTGACCAGTCAGGGCGACAACATCACGGGCGGCAAGTTCGACTATATCATCAACGGCAACATGATTGCCGGCTTCGGCCTGGTGGCCTGGCCGGTGAGATACGGTGTCTCGGGGGTGAAGACTTTCGTGGTCAACCGCAACGGCATCGTCTACGAAGCGGATCTCGGGGAAGAAACTGAGAAAACTGCCGCCGACATCCGCACATTCAATCCGAGCGATGCTTGGGCGATCGCCGAGGACTGAGGGCGCGAACCCGGTGCGCCGGGCTTGCCGGAACGGCGCCGCAGCGGCAGCCGTGTGATGCGAAAGGGTGCGATGCGTCGGCAACAGCAGGGAAATATTATGCCGCCTGCAGCCATTCTGTCGGAAGGCGAATGCGGACAAGATCGCGAGCTTGGTCCAAGATGCCCTGCATGAATTGGGCAGCTAGCCGTCGGCGGTAGATCTGGGAACCGGTTTCAGTGAGAATGCCAATGAAGTCGTCTTTGCACACCGCGGCCGAACTTCAACCCGCGGCGGAAATGGTCTGGATTTCAGGTGCGACCTTCATGATGGGGTCGAACGACCATTATCCCGAGGAAGCGCCCGTGCACCCGGTGACGGTCGACGGGTTCTGGATGGACGAGACGCCGGTCACGAACCGTCAGTTCCTGGAGTTCGTAAACGCGACCGGACATGTGACCTTCGCAGAAAAGCGGCCGCGTGCGGAAGATTATCCCGGCGCGCCGCCGTCCAATCTGAGAGCAGGCTCGCTCGTCTTCACGCCGCCGAAACACCCGCTGAGGGGAAGCGACATATCGCAATGGTGGATATTCACCCTCGGCGCCAACTGGCGGCACCCGCTCGGGCGCAAGAGCAGCATCGGAGCGATTCTGGATCACCCCGTCGTCCATGTCTCCTATGAGGATGCAAAGGCCTATGCCGCATGGGCCGGCAAGGAGTTGCCCACCGAGGCCGAATGGGAACTCGCGGCGCGCGGCGGTCTCTATCAGGCCGAGTTTGCCTGGGGGGACGAATTCGCCCCGGGCGGGAATCACATGGCCAATACCTGGCAGGGCAGCTTCCCGATCGAGAATTCGCTGGAGGACGGCTTCGCGCGGACGTCGCCGGTGAGATTCTACCCGGCGAACGGCTGCGGGCTCTACGACATGATCGGCAATGTCTGGGAGTGGACCACGGATTACTGGTCCGTGCGCCACCCGGAGGCGGCTGCGAAACCGTGCTGCATTCCGAGCAATCCGCGCAACGGGGATATGGAAGCCAGCATCGATCCCGCGGCAAGAGTGAAGGTTCCGCGCCGCGTCCTCAAGGGGGGATCGCATCTCTGCGCGCCCAACTATTGCCGGCGGTACCGTCCCGCAGCCCGCCACGCTCAGGAGACGGATACGACGACGAGCCATGTCGGTTTCCGTTGTGTCAGGCGCGTCCGCTGAGACGCGGGGCTGGGCGTCCGGCCGGGGATGCGCAGGTTGAAGAATGGGATCGTTACACGGACTTCAATCTTGCCGTGTAAGGGTCTAAGTTGCAGGTCGAATGTGAGGGGCGGCGCGACGGCGCCTGGAGTGTGAGGCGTTGTTTTTGCTGAGTATAGGTTCGTGCGGAGGGCGGCTCCGCGTTGCGAAAGCCTGGGGCGCGGCTCTGTCGGGGTTTGTCGCGCTCGCCCTTCTGGCCGGCTGCGGAGGTCACCCGAAAGGCGTGATGACTCCGGTGGCTCTGGCGCAGCCATCTACGACGTCTCAGGTCGACATGCTGGTGGCCACGACCCGCGAGCCCTCGGGAGACCCGGCGACCCTGTTTTCGGGTGAGCGCAGTCCGACGCTTTCGATGACCGACGTTGCGGTCTCGATCCCGCCGGACTCGCGCCGCAAGCCGGGCACGGTGCAGTGGCCGCGCAAGCTGCCGCCCAACCCGGAGACGGATTTCGCCGTGACGCGGGTGCGCGAGCTGGCATCGGATGACGAGGCGCGCAGCTGGTTCCAGATGCACAATGAGGGCGGCCACGTGCTTCTCTTCGTTCACGGCTTCAACAATCGCTACGAAGATGCGGTCTTCCGGCTGGCGCAGATCGTGCACGATTCCGGTGCGCAGGCGACGCCGATCCTGTTTACCTGGCCGTCACGGGCGCGCGTGTTCGACTATAATTACGACAGGGAGAGCACCAACTACTCCCGCACAGCGCTCGAAGATACGCTGCGCACGCTTGCGAATTCTCCGCATGTCAAGGACGTCACCATCCTCGCTCATTCCATGGGAACGTGGCTGACGATGGAATCGCTGCGCCAGATGGGAATTCGTGACGGAAAGATCGCGCCGAAGATCGAGAACGTGATCCTTGCTTCGCCCGATATCGACCTCGACGTCTTCGCCAAGCAATGGGTCGACATGGGCAAGGCGCGGCCGAAGTTCACGGTCTTCGTTTCACAGGACGACCGCGCGCTGGCGGTCTCGCGGCTGATCTCCGGCGACGTGTCGCGGCTCGGCGCGATCGATCCGACTGCCGAACCCTACCGTACCCAACTGGAACGTGCCGGAATCACCGCAATCGACCTGACCAAGGTCGAGACGGAGGACGGCCTGCATCACGGCAAGTTCGCCGAAAGTCCTGAAATCGTGCAGTTGATCGGGCAGCGGATCATCAAGGGCCAGACGCTTACCGATTCCGAAATCACGCTGGGCGACGGAATCACCGCCGTAGTCGCCGGCACTGCCAAAAATGTCGGGAACGTCGCGGCCGCCACGATTTCCGCGCCGGTCAATATCATCGAACAGAGCGGGACGCGCCGCAAGAAGGTCAACCTCGAGGAGACGCTGACAAGCGCCGAGAAAAGCGAAGACCCGACCCAGTGACTTAGAACGGTTCCCGGCGAATTACGGGAAGATTTTTCGTGCGGAACTGCCTGGTTTCAGTGAGTTGGGGCGTTTGAATCGCCTAAGGATTGAAAGACTTTGTCGAGCCGCGGCCGATCGTGCCGGCGGGCAATATCGGAGGATGTGATGACATCTCGTTTCATAGCGACTCTGGCTTCCATCGGAGCCTGCCTGCTTGCCGGCGGTGCCACGGCGGCGGACATCTATTCTCCGGTGGCACCGCAAACCCAGCAGGTCACCACGGAGGGCGGCTGGACGTTTTCCTTCGCGCCCTACTTCTGGGCGGCGGGGCTTTCGGGGGATATCGAGCAGTTCGGCTTGCCTGCGGTCGACGTCGACGCGAGTTTCAGTGATGTCTTCGACCACCTGGATTTCGCTGCGATGGCGATCGCCGAAGCGCGCAACGGACCCTACAGCATCTTCGGGGACGCGATGTACATCAAGCTTTCCGGCCAGGGCGGCACGCCCAGGGGCGTTCTCGCCGACGATGTCGAGCTTTCGACGGAGACCTTCGCCGGCACACTCGGCGCTGGCTACGCGATCTATGAGGACAGCGCTGCACGGCTCGATGTCGTCGGAGGCTTGCGTGTTTGGTCCGTCAAGAGCGAGCTCTCCTTCCAAGGGGGCGTTCTCGATGGTGTGTCGAGAACCGACGATGCGACCTGGGTGGACGGAATCGCCGGCTTTCGCGGGACCTATTCGTTTACGCCCGAGATCTACATGACCGGTTGGGGCCTTGTCGGCGCCGGTGGCGCGGATCTGGACTGGGATGTCGCCGCGGCTATCGGTTACCGCTTCAGCGATACCGTTTCGGCGCTTGCCGGTTACCGCGCGCTGGGTGTCGACTACAGCAATGACGGATTCGTCTTCGACGTCGTCGAGCAGGGGCCGATCCTCGGGCTCGTGGTGCGCTTTTAGAGCACATACAGGAAAAGTGTGTAACGGTTTTCCGTCCGGAAGTGCGTTGGATCAAATGCTCTAGAAGCATTCCGGCGTTTTGCTGGAACACTGAAACGCGGCAGTCAGCCCTTTTCGGTCCTCAGGCCTTCGAGCAGCGCCCGAAAGCCTTCGACAGCCTTTTTCGACGTTTCCTGCGGGTCGTCGGAATTGGCGATCCATAGCGCCGCGTGGCTGCTCGCTCCGTTGATAAGACGGGCTGCAGCTTGCGTGTCGACGTCGATGACCGCCCCTTCGGCCTTGAGGCGAGCCAGGCTGCCCGCCAGCGCCGCTATGCAGCCTTCGTTCATGGGCCATTGCGATAGATCGCCAAGCACCGCTGGTCCGTCACGGAACATGATGCGCTGAATTTCCGGTTCGAGAGCCATGCGGATATAGGCGACGCACTCGTCCACGAATCCCTGCCAGCGCGTCGGTGCTTCCGAAGAGACCTTGTTCAGGCGCGCCGTCATCTCGGCGTCAATCTCCCGGATCACCGCCTGCAGCAGCCCCTTTTTGTCACCGAAATGATGGTAGAGCGCACCGCGGGTCAAGCCGGCCTCGGCGGTGAAATCGTCCATCGACGAGTCCGCATAGCCGATGGTGCCGAAGGAATGCCTGGCGGCCGCGATCAGTTTTGCGCGGGTCTCGGCGATCATTTCCTTTCGCGGTCTGTTCATATCGTCTCCCGTTTCGCATACGCCTCGTATTTTATTTGACATACGACGCGTATGCAACTAACTAGATGACATACGCGGCGTATGTCATCTAGCACCATCCTTCATTGGAGCGTCTCATGTCCAATCCCTACGGGAAAATCTTCAGGGCGCCGGGAGCCAAGGGCTTTTCGGCAGCAGGCTTCTTCGCACGACTGCCGATTGCGATGGCACCGATCGGGATCGTCGCAATGCTGTCGCAGACCCATGGCGAATACTGGCTGGCAGGCGCGGTTTCGGCTACCTTCGCCCTCACCAATGCGCTCGTCGCGCCCCAGATATCGCGGCTGGTCGACCGCCTCGGCCAGACCGCCGTAGTCGTCCCGACGACGATCGTATCGGTAGCCGCATTCCTGGCGCTGATCATTGCGGCCAACCGGGACTGGCCCGAATGGACTTTGTTCGCATCTGCCTTCTTCGCGGCGATGATGCCCAGCATACCCGCCTTGGTCCGCGCCCGCTGGACCGAGATCTTCCGCAATCAACCCGAGCTGAACACAGCCTTCGCCTTCGAATCGTCGGCAGACGAGCTTGTCTATATCTCTGGCGCCTCGCTGTCGGTCGGCCTCGCCGTCGCTCTGTTTCCGGAAGCCGGCATGCTGACGAGCACGATATTCCTCGCGCTCGGGACGGCGGCTTTCATCCTGCAGCGCTCGACCGAGCCGAAGGTGCGCCGATTGGAGGCCGGCGTCTCGCAGGTCTCGGCAATCCGTCAGCGTCCCGTGCAGATCATCACGCTTGCCCTGATTTTCGTCGGTTCGATTTTCGCCACGGCGGAAGTCAGTGCCGTCGCGATCACCAAGGAACTCGGAGAGCCGCAGGCTGCCAGCCTCGTCATCGGCGTCTATGCGGTCGGTTCCTTCCTGGTGGGCCTGGCGCTCGGTGCCCTGAACCCCGCCATGCCCCTGCACAGGCAGCTTCTGATCGCCGTGAGCGTCATCGCCATAACGTCGGTGCCTCTTCTCTTTGCGAACACCGTGCCGCTCCTCGCCTTGGCGGTTTTCGCCAGCGGCATCGCGATTTCGCCCACCTTCATCACGGCATTCGGCCTGATCGAGCGGCGCGTACCCGAGTCGATGCTGACGGAGGGCGTTACCTGGGTGATGACCGGCATCGGCATAGGCATGGCCTTGGGCGCGTTCGTCTCCGGCTGGGTAGTCGACAATTTCGGCGCGCAGAACGGTTTCTGGGTGTCAGTGGCCGCCGGGGTGGCGACCGTGGTGACGATAGCGGCCGGCCAGCGTAGCCTTGCGGGCGGCGGAGCGCTCCCCGCAGCGGTTCCGCAGCCGGCAGAGTAGAACACCGCCTTCTTGCCGGAACAAAGAGGCGGGCCGCCGGTTCATCCGTCGGCCTGTCACGATTTCGGGAGAGACGGATGGCACGAGTATCACTCATAGCCGCCAGCGGATTATGCGCGGGCCTCGCCGCCCTTGCGGCGCTGGCGGTTGCGGCCGAGCGCCGGAACAGGAGCCCGTGGCGGCCGATCAACGCGACGAGCCACTGGATACACGGCCCGCGCTCGGGGTCGGTATCGCGTCCCGATCTCGCCCACACCGGCACCGGCTTTACAACGCACATGCTCGCCTCGTTCTGGTGGGCGCTCCCGTTCTCGGCAATGATCGGGCGCAGCGCGCGGCCTTCACCCTCTCGGGTCGTCGCCGCCGCGGCTGGCACCACCGCCCTTGCAGCCCTCGTCGATTACGGCCTCGTCCCCAAGCGCCTCACGCCCGGCTGGGAACTCGCTTTGCCGAAGTCGGACCTGATGATGGCCTATGTCGCCATGGGTCTCGGCCTTGTCCTCGGAACATACCTGCATGCCGCAACTGCCGGCACGGTCCTGCCTTTCGACGACCAGGAACAACGCCCGTCCTGACAGGTTAGGGCCGCATACCCGCAAGACGCTGGCGCTAAAGACGCCACGGCACAGTGAGGAGGTCTCGAATGAGCAGCCGACCACCACCCGTCCCGTCGGACAACCGCAGCCACAAGGGAGCCGGAGAGTCTGGAAACGTATCCGCCGGGGCGAAGAAGCCCGACCTCGCAGAAAATCCGGAGAAGAAGGGGCAGCAGGGCAACACCAAGGTCAACACGACCCATCAGGGCTATCAGCAGGACAGATGAGGCAGAGCGCATGTCCACTTCCAAGAAGACACCCGCAAGTATCCGCCAGGGCGGTCCGGGCGCCTCCCATGAAAATGCGAAAGCTCCGCTCGAAATAGAGAAGCCGCCGGCCGATTCCGAGCGCCGGACGCGCAGCAAGGTTTCCGGAGGCGGAGGCGAGCACGACCGCCATCACAGCCACGATGCTCGCCGTAAGGGCGGACATTGATCGGGAAGCATCCGGCTGCGCGTGATCGAATGACCGCAGGATGAACAAATCCGCCGCATGGACGTTCTGCTTGACCCGCAACGGGTGGAGGAGTTCGCCATGCGACGCGGTCTGCGCCATCACCCCATGATCGACCTGATCGTGTTCATCGCCGCCCTCGGATTGGTTTCCGCCATCATGATCGCGTCCCTGTTCTTCGGTTAGCCCTGCGCGCCTGGAAGCGGGGTCCGGTCCGCTTCACGAATCACCCGACGCCTCGCAACGCCTCGAAGAGGAGCCTGCGCCGTTTGCGGCACCACTCGGAGCGGGCGTAATGCGCCGGAGCGGAAAATCGCCGATTATCAAATCGCTTACAGCATAACGGCGAGTAAAACATATCAACCTATGCGTGTCGTTGCGTCCTGATGCGCAACCCATATTTGCCTATAAGGTACGTTTCGTCGCCATCTTTCAAGGTTCGAGCCGGCCGAGTTCCCGCCTGCTGCTTGCGCTGGGTGCCGCCCAAGGGCAGCACGGCAGTCGACACGCTTTCAGGTATCCAGACCTACCAGCTCGGTAACGGTCAGGGCCATGCGATGCTCTTCCCACAGGAGCCGCATCCTGCGTGGCGATTTCTTCGACCGCGATCGCGCAATGAGCATCGGCGGTGCCTTCCAGGCGGCGGCGCTGCGGAGGAGGCACCTTCCGCAGCGCTCGGCGGCGCCCCCGGGGAGGGGGAGAGAGGGAGGGACGCCGCCCGGGTCGGCTCCGGCGGCGGGACGAGAGCCGACCCGCTCTTCTGAACGTGTCGCCTCGAGGAAGCGACGGCGCCTAACAGCCTGCGGTGCGGATGGTTCCGAGGAAATGATGCTTCCGCAAATTCTTCGGTGTAGCTTGGGCGGCGCGGATCACGCGGGAAGATGCCGGCCGCGCTGGCGGCCGGCATGAGCGCTCAGGCGTTGAGCGACTTTGCAAAGGGCAGGACGCGAATCCGCTTGCCGAGCGCCTTGAAGGCTGCGTTGGCAACCGCAGGCCCGATCGGCGGAACGCCGGGTTCGCCGATCCCCGACGGCGGGTTGGCAGAGGCGAGGATATGGACCTCGACCTTCGGCATCGCATCGATCCTGAGCGGTGTGTACATATCGTAATTGCCCTGATCGACCTGGCCTTCCGTGAGCGTGATTTCCTCGCCCAGGATGGCGCTCAGCCCGAAGCCGATCCCGCCCTCGACCTGAGCGCGGACCTGATCCGGATTGACCGCCAGGCCGCAATCGACGGCCGCAACGACGCGCTCGACCTTGATGCCCTCGCCATCAATGGAAACTTCGGCAATCTGAGCCACCACCGAACCGAAGCTCTCGGCGACCGCGACCCCGCGGAAGCGGCCGTCGGGCAGAGGTTTCTGCCATTCGGCCTTTTCCGCCGCCAGCTTGAGAACGGTCGCGTGGCGCGAGCCGGGCTCCAGCATTGACAGGCGGAACTCCAGGGGATCCTGCCCGGCAGCCTCGGCGACCTCGTCCAGGAAGGCTTCGGCTGCGAATGCCGTGTGCGTCGAGCCGACGGAGCGCCACCAGAGGACCGGAACGCGAACGTCGGTGGTCGTGAGCCCGACGGTCTGGTTCTGGATGGCATAGGGCAGATTGTTTGCTCCTTCGACGGATGTCGGGTCGACCCCGTTCTGGACCATCCCGTCCCAGGCCGTTTTCGCCATGATCGACTGACCGACAATGTGATCGCTCCAGGCAACGAGTTTCCCGCTTGCGTCGATGCCGGCCTTCAGGCGGTGCACATAGGCCGGCCGATACCGCCCGGCGCGCGTATCGTCTTCCCGGGTCCATTGCACCTTGACCGGTGCACGAAAACCGAGAGCCTTTGCCACATGGACGGCTTCGGCCACGACGTCGCCGTCGAATACCGCGCGCCGGCCGAAGCTGCCGCCGGTCTTCATGACGTTGAGCCGGATCTTTTCGACCGGTACGCCGGCAATTTCGCTGGCGAGTTTCTGGTAGACGTCGGGGAGCTGATGCCCGCCCCATATCTCGATCGTGCCGTCCTCGTTCCTGCGTGCGACCGCATTCAGGGGTTCCAGGGCGGCATGCGCGAGATAGGGGAATTCGAAAGTCGCTTCGATGACCTTTGCGGCCGATGCGAATGCAGCGTCGGCATCCCCGTCCTTGCGCGCGAATGCGGCCGGTGTCTTGCCGGCAAGGTCGCGATAGGTGGAGATGAGCTCGGGCGTGCCCCGTTTTTCTGCGTCCGTTTCGTCCCACTCGACGGTAACCGCTTCCCGGCCCTTGATCGCGGCCCACATATGCTCGCCGACCACCGCCACGCCGCGCGGCGTTTCCACCACGTCGACCACACCCTTAATGGCGCGGGCGGCCGTAGCGTCGAAGGACTTGACCTTGGCGCCGAAGAGGGGCGGGTGGATCATCACCGCCGTCAGCATTCCCGGGAGCTTCACGTCGATCGTGTATTGCTCGGTTCCGTTTGCCTTCCGGGCGCTGTCGAAGCGCTTCAGCTTGGCGTTGCCGATGAGCTTCCAGTCGCCCGGTCCCTTGAGCTTTACGTCGGTCGGCACCGGCATCGTGGCCGCTTTTGCCGCAAATGCGCCGAAACCGCCGCTCTTGCCGGAGGGATGGGCAAGGGTGCCGTTCTCGACGGTGATCTCGGCCGCGTCGACGCCCCACTCGGCCGCGGCTGCAGCAACCAGCATCGCCCGGGCGGCGGCACCTGCCTTGCGATAGCGTTCCCAGGAGGTGGACATGGAGGTCGAGCCTCCCGTGCCCTGCATGGTCCCGCCAAAGGCGATATTGCCATAGGCCGGTATATTGCCGGCCGCGCCCTTGACGTCGATCGTGAACCAGTCGGCGTCGAGTTCTTCCGCCACCAGCGTGGCGACGCCGTTATAGGAACCCTGACCCATTTCGAACTGGGACGAGAGCACGGTCACCTTTCCGTCCGCTCCGATCATCAGGTAGGGAGAAAATGCGTGTGAGCCGCTCTCCGTTTCCGCCTCGCCCGCAAATGCCGGGGAGGCGGCGAGAACCCGGTATCCGACGGCAATGCCGGTCCCGGCCGCGAGCGCGCCGAGCAGGAATTGTCGCCGCGACGTTTCCATCCGGGCGGCAGGACGGGCGATCGATTGCATCAGTTTCGGTATCATGTCAGGCCTCCAGACGCTTCGCGGCTTCGTGAATGCCCGCGCGGATACGATGGTAGGTGGCGCACCGACAGAGATTGCCGGACATGGCGGCGTCGATGTCGGCATCCGTCGGTTTGGGATTGTTGGCCAGAAGGTCCGTAGCGGACATGATCTGGCCGGACTGACAGTAGCCGCATTGCGGAACGTCGAGATCGGCCCAGACCGCCTGCACCGTCTCGGCAACCTTTCCGTTCAGGCCCTCGATCGTCGTCACCTCGGCTCCTTCGATATCGCCGATGAAGGTTTGACAGGACCGAGTGGGCGAGCCGTCGACATAGACCGTGCAGGCGCCGCATTGCGCCATGCCGCAGCCGAATTTCGTGCCCGTCAACCCGACAAGGTCCCGGATTGCCCACAGAAGCGGCATATCCGCCTCGGCCTCGATCTTGTGTTCGACGCCGTTGATCTTAACAGTCACCATGGTGTTCTCCTCGCGTTTCGGCGCGTGAAGCGGATGCCGCTGCCACATGCCGGACTGCCGCTGGCGCGGATGTGGAAAGGTCTTCCGCCCACATGCCGCTCAAGCTCTTGGAATTACTCACGCTCACGAGCCAGGCAACCTGACCTAAGACCATGAACGAGACCTGGAGCTTAGAAGACCATTCGCCGGGCTGGTAGATTCAATCCTGCCGAATTATTGCCCATTCCTGCCAGGTTGACGGGATCGTGATCATCGCACCGGGTGGGGCAGCAATCATCCCGCGGAGTTCCGCCTGGTCGAATCGCTGGAATTCAGAATCGCCTTGATGTCGCGCAGCGGCGGATGGCCGAATGCCCGGCGATACTCCCGGTTGAACTGGGTCGGGCTCTCGTAGCCGACCTGCAGCGCCGCCGTCGCCGCATCGAGCGACTTGGAGAGCATCAGTTCCCGTGCGTGATGCAGTCGCAGATGCTTCTGGAACTGCAGGGGGCTCATCGCGGTCATGGCTCGGAAGTGGTGGTGCAGCGTGGAGACGCCCATATTGGCGATCTCGGCCAGTTCTTCCACGCGAAGCGGTTTGGTGTAGTTTTCCTTCAGCCATAGGACCGCCTTGGCGACGCGGTTGCTGTTCGTGCCCGCGAGCGCGAAGCGCCGGAGCCGCGCGCCCTGCTCGCCGGTGAGAAGCCGATAGAGGATCTCGTTCTGGATATGGCCGGCCAGGAACGGAATGTCGGCCGGCGAGCCTGCAAGCGAAATCAGCCGGAACAGGGCATCGAAGAGCTCGCGCGTCGCGGTGCCGACAGCCACACCAAGGTCGCGCTCGGGAATGTCGGTCGGGTGTATGTCGTGATCGGCAATGATGCGCCGCACTTTTTCCATGTCCAGACGCAAGGCCGCTGCGACATAGGGCTCCCCTTCGCTTGCCGCGCAGATCTGCGCAGTTACGGGAAGGCCGATGGCGGTCAGGAAGAAGAAGCCTTCATCGTAGACGAGCGTCTCGTTGCCGACGCGGACATTCTTGCTTCCCTTGATGATGAAAGAGAGGCTTGGCTCGTAAACGCTCGAAAAGGGGCCCGCCGGCTCGACGATGCGATAGAGCGAGAGGCCCGGAACGGGATGCGCGAAGGAAAGCCCGTCCCAGGGCAGTTTCGACAGCCTTTCGAGAATCTGCGCGCGAAGGGCTGCGGTCTCTTCGCGCAGGTCCCTTTGCGGGAACATGATCGTGCTCATTCCTGCTCCTGCCTCTGATCCTGTGTCCGATCATGGGGATCGAAACCCGGTGAGATTATCACATTATTTCGATTTCGACAGAATTGGGCAAGAGTGGCCGATCTCCACTTACTCTGCCGCAAGCGGCGCCGGGTAGCGCTCCTGTTCGTCCGAAACGTCCTGCGCGTCCGCAGGCTCCGGGTCCGTTTTGCGCGATTTCGGCTCCTTGCCGAAGAAGAGCGCATAACCGGCCGGCAGAACCAGGATCGTCAGAACGGTGGCAACCAGTATCCCGCCCATCATCGCATAAGCCAGCGGTCCCCAGAAGACGCCGCGGGAGATCGGGATCAATGCCAGCACCGCGGTGAGCGCCGTCAGCATGATCGGTCGGAAGCGGCGCACCGCCGCGCCGACGATCGCCTCGGAACGTTCCATCCCGCCCCCTATGTCCTGGTCGATCTGGTCCACCAGAATGATCGAGTTGCGGATGATGATGCCGAGCAGCGCGATGACCCCCAGGATGGCGACGAAGCCGAAGGGTGCTCCGCTGATGAGCAGGGCCGCCGCCGCACCGATGATGCCGAGCGGACCGGTTGCGAGCACCAGCATCGCCTTGCCGAAATGCTGGAGCTGCACCATCAGAAGGATGACGATCACCACCAGCATGATCGGCGCCTTGGCGGCGATAGAGGCCTGGCTCTCGGCGCTGTCTTCGGCGCCGCCCTGGATCTCCACCTTGTAGCCGGGCGCAAGGCCCTCCCTCAGTCCCTTGAGCTCGTCGAAGAGCTGCATCGCCACGTCGTTCGGCTGCACGCCGTCAGGCAGCGTTCCGCGCACGGTGATCGTGGGCAGCCGGTCGCGCCGCCACTCAATACCCTGTTCCATGACGGGAACGACCTTGGCAATCTGCGAGACCGGGACGAAGCCGCCAGAATCGGTGGGCACATAGACCGACTGGACGGCAGAGAGCAGGTGGCGATTGCCGCCGGGTTCCCGCGCCACGATGGAGACCGTTTCCTCGCCGTCGCGGAAGCTATCGAGTGGGGCGCCGGACATTGCCGCCTGCAACATCTGGCGGATGCGCTGCGACGTAATGCCGAGGGCGCGGGCGCGGTCCTGGTCGATCACCAGCTTCATCGCCGGCACAGGTTCGAGCCAGTCGTCATGAATGGCGCCGAGCAGCGGGTTTTCCTGAAATTTCGTCTTCACCTGGTCGGCGATGCGACGCACTTCCTCGCGGTCGGGGCCCATCACCCGCATCTGCACGGGCCATCCGGTCGGTGGTCCCAAGAACAACCGGTCGACCTTGGTGCGGATGGAGGGGAAATCCTCGGCGAGTATCGTGCGCAGCTTGACGATCAGCCGCTCGCGGGCCGCCTCGTCCTTTGCCATGACGAGGAGCTGCGCGAAGTTCGGATTGCGAAGCTGCTGGTCGAGCGGCAGGAAGAAGCGCGGGGCGCCTTCGCCGATATAGGTGGCGATGAAGCGCTTGTCCTCATCGTCCATCATCCGCTCCTCGAGCGCCTTCGCCTGCCTTTCGACCTCCTTGATGCTCGTTCCCTCCGGCAGCCAGAGATCGACCAGAATTTCCGGGCGCGAGGACTGCGGGAAGAAATTCTTCGGAATGAACTGAAATGCCCAAAGGCTCGTCACGAAGATGGCAAGCGTCGTCAGGAGCACGACGACGCGATGGCGCACTGCCCAGCCGACGGTCGCCCTCAGGCGGCGATAGAAGCGCGTATCGAAGACGTCGTGATGGGTGCCGGCGTGGTGGCGCTGCTTCAGGATCATATAGCCGAGCCAGGGCGTGAAATAGACAGCCACGAACCAGGAGACCACCAGTGCGATGCCGACGACATAGAAGAGCGAGCGCACATATTCGCCGGCGGTCGATTCCGCGAAGCCGACGGGGATAAAGCCGGCGGTGGTGATCAGAGTGCCGGTCAGCATGGGAAAAGCGGTCGAGGAATAGGCGAAGCTCGCCGCGTCGATCTTTTCCAGCCCCTCTTCGAGTTTTCGCTCCATCATCTCGACCACGATCATCGCGTCGTCGACAAGCAGGCCGAGAGCGATGATCAGCGCCCCGAGCGAGATGCGCTGGAGGTCGATGCCCAGCTCGTACATGATCGCAAAGGTGGCCGCGAGTACGAGCGGAATGGCAATCGCGATCACGAGACCGGAGCGCCAGCCGATCGACAGGAAAGAGACGACGAGGACGATGATCAGCGCTTCGATGAGCGCGTGGCTGAACTCGGATATCGCTTCGGTGACGACTTCCGGCTGATTGGAGACCTGATCGACCGACACGCCGTAGGGCAGGGCGGACTCAAAGCGATCGTAGGTCGCTTCCACTGCCTTGCCTACGTCCGTGACGTTGAAGCCCTTTGCCATTACTACGCCGATCTGGACGCTGTCGCGGCCGTTGAATCGGAATTTACGTGCATAGGGATCTTCCAGCCCGGAGGTCACGGTCGCGATGTCGCCGAGCCGGATGGTCCGGTTTCCCGCCCTCAGCCGCAGTTCACGGATGTCCTCGACCTTGGTGACGTCTCCTTCGACCGAAATGCGCACCGAGCGCGTACCGGTGTCGACAGAGCCGGCATGATCGACATTGTTCTGACCGGCGATCGCATTGCGCAGGTCGTTGAACGTCAGGCCGCGCTCCGCGAGAACCTTGGAGGAGAGGTCTATATAGATTTTCTCGGGCTGATCCCCGAGGATCACGACCTTCTCGACGCCTGGCGTCGTCAGCAGCATGTCGCGCCCCTCGATCGCGAAGCGCTTCAGTTCGGGATAGCTGAAGCCGTCGCCGCTGATCGAATGCAGGGTGATAAAGGTGTCGCCGAACTCATCGTTGAAATAGGGGCCGAGCACGCCCTCGGGCAGCTCGTTGGCGATGTCGCCCACCTTCTTGCGCACATGGTAGAAGGCGTCGGCGACCTCGTCTGCGTCGGTATCGCCCTCGATCTGGACCGTGATGATGGCGCTGCCGGCGCGCGTATAGGAACGGACGAAATCGAGATGCGGCGTTTCCTGCAGCTTGCGCTCGATCTTGTTGACCACCTGGTCTTCCATTTCCTGGATGGAAGCTCCCGGCCATACGGCTTGCACCACCATGACGCGGAACGTGAATTCCGGATCCTCGCGTTGCCCCATGCGCAGGAGCCCAAGCCCGCCGGTGATGATGATCAGCGCCAGCAGGAAGCGCGCGATGCTCGGATGCCCGATCGCCCAGCGCGAAAGATTGAACGGTTTCTTGTCCTCGGTGGAGGCGTGCATGGCCGTCGTCCCGTTCTACCGGTGGAGGTTGAAGCACTTCCAGGAAAAGTGGAAAGCGGTTTTCCGTGGGAAGTGCATAGTCAAAGGGTCAGAGCGCTACTTTGCTGCGAGCTCTAACGGAGAATTTCGGGCGTTTCGGCTCGGGCGGACTGCTGCTCGGCCGATTGCTGTTCGCCGCCTGCAGTCTCACCTTCAGATCCTCGGCCATGAACTGTGTGCCTGCGGCGACGACGAGGTCGCCGGCGCCGAGGCCTTCGGCGACCCGCACACCGTTATCGGCGAAATCGGCGAGCTTGATCGGGCGCGCATGGACGGTCGAGAAGTCACGGTCAACGATCCAGACGATATTCTGGCCGTCCTTCTTCGACAGCGCGCTCAGGGGGATGGAAACGAGCGGCGCCGAGCTTTCCGCAGCCGCCTCGACCGTCGCCGTCATGCCGAGAAGCACGCGCCCGTCGTTCGCCAGGCTGACGCGTACGGCAAAGGTGCGTGAGCGCGGATCGGCACTGCCGGAGACTTCGCGCACATGCCCGTCGAGCACAAGCATGTCGTTCGACCAGAAGCGCACCCCGACCGGTTTGCCGGGCTTGAATTCGGCAATATCCGTCTCCGGCACTGCGATTTCGACTTCCTTCTCGCCGTCGACCGCGACGGTCACGACGGGCGTTCCGGTGCCGACGACCTGGCCGATATCGGCGTTTACGATCGTGACGATGCCGTTCTGGTCGGCTTTGAGGTCCGTATAGTTTACCTGGTTCTTCGCTTGGCTCAGCGACGAAGCCGCGGCGTCTCGCGTCGAGACCGCCTGATCGTAAAGAAGGGTTGCCTGATCGAGTTGAGCCTGGGAGGAAAACGATTTGCTGAAGAGCTGTTCGGCCCGGAGTTTCGCAAGCGCTGTCGTCCGCACCTGCTTTTCGGCGGCAAGCAGGTCTGCCTCTGCGCTCGTGACCGCAAGCCGATAGTCGGTGGCGTCGATACGGGCGAGAATGTCACCCGGCTTGACCCGGTCGCCGATATTGACGAGCCGTTCGGTGATCTTGCCGCCGACGCGGAAACCGAGATTCATCTCCGTGCGCGCTTTGACCGAGCCGGAATAGTGAAGCTCCCGCGGCTCGCCGGCCGGAGCAATCTCCACGACCTTGACCGGGCGTATGGTCTCGTTCGTCTCGACTTTCTCCTCCGAGCAGCCGGAGAGAACGGCACCCAGCAGAATCGCGGTGAGGAGACGGGCGGCGAACGGTCGGTTGAGGGGGCTTCCTGAAAACATCGCTCTTACTCTCCTTGGCCGCTCTGCGGCGGCGCGGCGTTTTTGTGCATGGCTTCGCCCCGAAACCGCTCACATGTTGGAGCGGCAAGCCTTAATTTTTCAGCGCCCGGATCGCGAACTCGATGAGCTCCTCGGGTGTCGCGCGGTTTTCCTTGGCGAGACACTGGGCGACGATCTGCGGATGGCAAAGGGTGACGAGACTGGCGCCGAAGCATCTGGCGGCGATAGCGGGGTCCTGTTCGGCGAACTCTCCGGCTTCGATCCCCTCGCGGATAATAGCTGCGAGGAGCTCGTCCAGACGGCCGATATGTTTCTCGATCACGTGCCAGTCGCGCTCGATCGCCACGACGACCATTTCATGGACTTTCTGTTCGTCGAGCATTGTCTCGACGGTGAGCTTGTGCTGCCCCAGCCCGTAGCGCCTCAGCCGCTCGGAAGCGCTGAGCGGCAGACGCGCGATTTCCAGCGCCTGCTGGTAGCTTGCCCCGAGCATGCGCGAGCAAAGCGCCTGATGAATTTCCGTCTTCGACGCGAAGAAACGGTAGATGTTGGCCGGCGACATATCGAGCTCGCGCGCGATATCGGCGACGTTTGTCTTGGCATAGCCGTAATGGCGGAACAGCCGCTCCGCGGCTTCAAGAATACGCGTCACGTTTTCCTGGCGGGCTGCATCGGCGGCGTTGTCTGCGAGATCGCTCATCCTGTCTCCTGCTGATGAGTGATGAATTTCGAATTTCGTCAGTAATAATCCGAACACCGTTACTTGTCAACCGCTGGCTACTTTGCGGCTATCGGCTGCTGATATGCTCATTGACTCATTATACCAGTTCGGCTATTCGGATCGTCGAGATAGCTGAGGAGTTGCGAATGACATCGATTGCCCTGTTCGGCGCCGGCGGAAAGATGGGCTGCCGCCTGGCCAAGAACCTCAAAGGCTCGCGTTTCGACGTGCGCCATGTCGAAGTGAGCGAGGCGGGCAAGGCGCGGCTGGCCGACGAGCTCGGGCTTCAGGCCGTCGCTGCCGATGAGGCGCTGGACGGTGCCGAGGTGGTCATTCTGGCGGTGCCGGATACGGCGATCGGCAAGGTTGCTTCTGCGATTGTGAATAGGCTGAAGCCCGGCACGATGGTCATCGTCCTCGATGCGGCGGCACCCTATGCCGGTCATCTGCCGGAGCGCGGCGATCTTACCTATTTCGTTACCCATCCCTGCCACCCGCCGATCTTCAACGACGAGACGGACCCGGCGGCCAAGCGCGACTTCTTCGGCGGTGTCGCGGCCAAGCAGCACATCGTCTCCGCACTGATGCAGGGGCCGGAAGAGGCCTACGCGCTCGGCGAGGAGATCGCAAAGGTCATCTGGGCGCCGGTAATGCGCTCGCACCGGGTGACGGTCGAACAGATTGCGCTGCTGGAGCCGGGCCTCTCCGAAACGGTCTGCGCCTCGCTGCTGGTCGTCATGCGTGAGGCGATGGAGGAGTGCGTCAAGCGTGGCGTCCCGAAAGAGGCCGCGCGCGACTTCCTGCTCGGCCACATGAACGTGCTCGGCGCCGTGATCTTCGAAGAGGCGCCCGGCGTCTTCTCCGACGCCTGCAACAAGGCCATCGAATTCGGCAAGCCGATGCTCATGCGCGAGGACTGGAAACGCGTCTTCGAGCCGCAGGAGATCGCCGACAGCATCCGCCGCATCACCTGATCGCGCGAACGGAATACCGGAGCCTGTGAGGACAGCTCCGACGTTTTTTCAACCTGGGAGGAAAAGCAGATGAAACTGACACGCAGAATGACCATCGCCGCTTTCGCGGCGGTATTGGCGGCGAGCTCCGCCATTCCGGCCTATGCGGCCGATCTCATCGCCATCATTACGCCGTCGCACGACAACCCCTTCTTCAAGGCCGAAGCGGTGGGTGCTGAGGCCAAGGCGAAGGAACTCGGCTACGAAACGCTGGTCCTCGTGCATGACGACGATGCGAACAAGCAATCGCAGCTGATCGACACCGCGATCGGCCGCGGGGCCAAGGCGATCATTCTCGACAATGCCGGCTCTGAAGCCTCCATTGCGGCCGTCCAGAAGGCGAAGGATGCGGGCGTGCCGTCCTTCCTGATCGATCGTGAGATCAATGCTACCGGTGTCGCCGTCTCGCAGATCGTCTCCAACAACTATCAGGGCGCGCAGCTCGGTGCCGAGGAATTCGTGAAGCTGATGGGCGAGTCCGGCAATTATGTCGAGTTGCTCGGCCGCGAAGCCGATCTCAACGCCGGCATCCGTTCGAAGGGCTACCACGACGTCATCGACGAATATCCGGAGATGAAGATGGTGGCGCAGCAGTCGGCGAACTGGAGCCAGACCGAGGGCTACAGCAAGATGGAGACGATCCTTCAGGCCAATCCCGACATCAAGGGCGTTATCTCCGGCAACGACACGATGGCCATGGGCGCGATCGCTGCGTTGCAGGCGGCCGGCCGCAAGGACGTGATCGTCGTCGGCTTCGACGGCTCCAACGACGTTCGCGACTCGATCAAGTCCGGCGGCATCAAGGCCACCGTCCTGCAGCCGGCCTACGCCCAGGCGCAGATGGCGGTGCAGCAGGCTCACGAATACATCACCACCGGCAAGGCGCCGGCGGAAGAAAAACAGCTCATGGACTGCGTGCTGATCAATAGCGAAAACGCCGACCAGCTCGAGACCTTCGCGCTGGCGGATTGATCGGGTTCCAGGGGGTTGGAGCGGGAGCGGGCGAAAACCGTCCGCACCCGCTAAGGCTTTGAATCTGCGCACCGTGCTTACCGAAAACCGGCTTCGTTTTTCGGGGCGATGCGCTGGGCACGCGGCCGATACGCTGCGCGCCTGTCCTGTCATGGAGTGAATTTCGATGCCGAAGTTTAAGGTCGCGGCCGCACTTGTGGTTGCGGGCGTGATGGCACTCTCGGGCTGCAAGATCATCAAGACGCCGACTGCCGAAGAGGCGGCCGAGGCTGCCTCCGGCGGCTTCAATCCCAATCGCATGGTCGCCGAGATCTGGGACGCAGAAGTGCTTCCCTATCTCGACAGAAAGGCCGGTCCGTTCGTCGAAGTGACAGCTCTCGCCGAGAGCGATCCGCAGGCGGCGGGTGCCAAATACGGCCACAAGGAAAAGCAGGGAAGTGCCCCCTGGACTTTTGCGGCGCGTCTCTCAGGCACCATCGTCAAGGCCGAGACGAAGTCGCGTTCGGCCTATGTGGAAGTCGATGCGAACGGCGACGGCAAGGCGGACGCACGCGTGCAGATCGGCCCGGCAATCCGCGGCACGGCGATCCGCGACAGCCTCGACTTCGTCAACTTCAACGAATTCAAGAACCAGATCGAGTGGGCGCAGTTCGGCAAGGCCTTCAACACGCATGTCAACGGACTGGTGCTGGAAAAGCTGTCCCGCGACGGACTTGTCGGCAAGAAGCTCGACGCTGTCGGCGCCTATCCGCTGCCCGCCAAGGGCCAGTTGCCGCTGTTCGTTCCGGCTCAGCTGACGGTGGGCGGATGATCATGCACCCAGCTGACGACGACAATTGCGTCCTGCGCCTCGAAGACGTGACGAAGGTCTATTCGGGCATCGTTGCGGTGCGCCATGCGAACCTTTCGCTCCGGCGCGGCGCCGTGAACGTGCTCGTCGGCGAAAACGGTGCCGGCAAGTCGACCCTGATGCGGATCATCGCCGGCGTCGAGAAGCCCTCGCTCGGCCGCATCCTGCTCGACGGCCAGGCGGTGGAATTCCATTCGCCCGCCGACGCGCAGCGCCACGGCATCGGCATGGTCTTTCAGGAACTCAACCTGTTCGGCAACCTCTCGGTTGCCGAGAACATCTTCGCGACCCGTGAGCTGAACCGGGGCATTCGCGGCATCGATCATCGCGCGCAGGTCGAGAGGGCCACCGGGTTCCTCGACAGGCTCGATGCCGGGATCGATGCCGAGACGCTCGTCGAAGACCTGCCGATCGGGCAGCAGCAGCTGGTGGAGATCGCCAAGGCGATCTCGCTCGATACCCGCATCCTTATTCTCGACGAACCGACGTCGGCCCTTTCGGCGGCGGAGGTGGATGTCCTTTTCAAGGTCATCCGCGAGCTGAAGGCGCAAGGGGTGGCGATCGTCTACATTTCTCACCGGCTCGAAGAGCTGATGCGGATCGGCGACTACATCACCGTGCTCAGGGATGGACAGATCACCGGCCACGCCATGGTCAAGGACATCGACACCAGATGGATCGTCCGGTCGATGATCGGCTCGGACGCGAAGGACTTCGCCAAATCGGTCGACCACCGCCTCGGGGAGGAGGCGTTCCGTGCCGAGGAGATCTGCCTGCCGCGCCGGACCGGCGGGCTCGCGGTCGACCATGTCTCGATCTCGGTACGTGCGGGCGAGGTGTTGGGTATCTACGGGCTGATGGGGGCCGGCCGCAGCGAGTTCTTCGAATGCGTCATGGGTCAGCACCCGCATTCCTCGGGGCGGATCTTCGTCGGCGGGACGGAGGTCGACGCCAGCGACACGTCGGGCAGGATCGGCGCAGGATTGGCGCTCATTCCGGAAGATCGCCAGCGCGAGGGTCTCGTCCAGGCGCTTTCCATCGCCAGCAATCTGACGCTTGCGAGCCTCGACCGCTTCGTGCGCTTCGGCTTCCATATTGTCGGCGCGCGGGAGCGGGCCTCGATCGCTGCGGCCATCCGCGATCTTTCCATCAAGGCACCCAACCCGGACTTCGAGGTGACCTCGATGTCCGGCGGCAACCAGCAGAAGGTCGTCATCGGCAAGGCCCTGATGACCAAACCGAAGGTGCTGCTGATGGACGAACCCAGCCGCGGCATAGATGTCGGCGCCAAAGCGGACGTCTTCCGCACCATGCGCCGGCTTGCCGGCGAGGGGCTCGCCATCCTCTTTTCCACCTCCGACCTCGAAGAGGTCATGGCGCTCTCCGACCGCATCGCCGTCATGAGCAACGGACGGCTGGTCACGGTCATCGACCGCGCGGACGCCACGGAAGAGATGATCGTGAAGGCTTCGGCCGAGGGTCATAAAACGACAAGGGAACACGCCTGATGACGACGGCAACGACGACCACCAACGCAACCGACGCGACGAGCGGCTCGGTGCTGCTCACATTGATGAAGCTCAGGACGTTCATCGCCCTCTTCGCGGTTATCGCCTTCTTCTCGATCTTCGCGCCGAACTTTCTTTCGACCGCCAATCTGATCCTGATGTCGAAGCATGTGGCGCTCAACGCCTTCCTGGCCATGGGCATGACCTTCGTCATCATCACCGGCGGCATCGATCTTTCCGTCGGTTCGATCGTCGGGCTCTGCGGCATGGTTGCCGGCGGGCTCATCCTCAACGGCATCGATCTGCAGTTCGGCTACACGGTCTATTTCAACGTCGTCGAGGTCTGCCTCATCACGCTCGCCGTCGGGATCGTCATCGGCGCGGTCAACGGGCTCCTGATCACCAAGCTCAACGTCGCACCCTTCATCGCCACGCTCGGCACGCTTTATGTCGCGCGTGGCTTTGCCCTGCTTTCATCGGGCGGCCAGACATTCCCCAACCTCGTCGGCAAGCCGGAACTCGCGACGACGGGCTTTGCCTTCCTCGGTTCCGGCCGGCTTCTCGGCCTGCCGGTTTCGATCTGGATCCTCATCGTCGTGGCGCTCGCGGCCGCGTACGTGGCCAGGTACACGCCGATCGGCCGGCATATCTTCGCCGTCGGCGGCAACGAGCGTGCCGCCCGCATGTCCGGCATCCGGGTCGACCGGGTGAAGATGTTCGTCTATATGTTCTCCGGCTTCTGCGCGGCGATCGTCGGACTGGTCATATCGTCGGAACTCATGGCCTCGCACCCGGCGACGGGCAATTCCTTCGAGCTCAATGCCATTGCCGCAGCGGTTCTCGGAGGCACGTCGATGTCCGGCGGCCGCGGGACGATTGGCGGCACCATCATCGGCGCCTTCGTTATCGGCATTCTTTCCGACGGTCTCGTGATGATGGGCATCTCGTCCTTCTGGCAGATGGTCATCAAGGGGATCGTGATCATCGTCGCCGTCGTGGTGGATCAGGCGCAACGCCGGCTGCAGCAACA
This sequence comes from Sinorhizobium sp. M4_45, assembly GCF_002885915.1. NCBI lineage: Bacteria > Pseudomonadati > Pseudomonadota > Alphaproteobacteria > Hyphomicrobiales > Rhizobiaceae > Sinorhizobium > Sinorhizobium sp. M4_45. The sequence goes on along the minus strand of NZ_NWVE01000011.1, from coordinate 46,055 downwards.
GGTCACGCTGATGCAGCTTGCGAAAAAGGGGTGACGGGCATGACAGACCTCAAAGGCGCGCTGATCGGCTGCGGGTTCTTCGCAGTCAACCAGATGCACGGCTGGCGTGACGCCGAAGGGGCGCGCATCGTGGCCATCTGCGATCGTGATCCCGAGAGGCTGAAGGCGGTCGGCGACGCGTTCGACATTCAGCGGCGCTACACCTCGGCCGAGGACCTTTTTGCCGATGGCGGCTTCGATTTCGTCGACATCGCCACGACCGTGGGAAGTCACCGGGCGCTGGTGGAAATGGCCGCGCGACACGGGGTCGCGACGATCTGTCAGAAGCCGATCGCGCCCACCATGGCGGACGCCAAGGCAATGGTCTCGGCTTGCGCGAAATCAGGCGTGGCGTTCATGGTTCACGAGAATTTCCGCTGGCAGTCGCCGATACGGGCGGTAAAGGCGGCGATCGACAGCGGCGCGATCGGCGAGGTGTTCTGGGGGCGGATAAGCTTCCGATCGGGTTATGACGTCTTCTCCGGCCAGCCCTATCTCGCAACGGGCAAACGCTTCATCATCGAGGATCTCGGCATTCATGCGCTCGACGTCGCGCGCTACATCTTCGGTGATGCGACGGCGGTGACCGCGCGCACGCGCCGGGTCAATCCGGCGATTGCCGGCGAGGACGTCGCGACGATGCTCCTGGACCATGACGGGGGGATCACATCGATCGTCGACTGCAGCTACGCGACCAGGCTGCCGATCGAGCCCTTTCCCGAGACCCTCGTGGAGGTGGACGGGAGCAAGGGCACCTTGCGGCTAACGCAGGGCTATCACCTTGCCGTTCACGCGAAGGGGGCTACCAAGCTGACGAATGTGGAACCGCCCGTCCTTTCCTGGGCGTCGCCTCCCTGGCACAACATTCAGGAGAGCGTCGCGCTGATCCAGCAGCATTGGATCGAAGCCTTGCGGGCCGGACGCGAGCCGGATACGTCCGGCCGCGACAATCTCGAGACCTTCGCCCTGGTCGAGGCCTCCTATCTGAGCGCGGCGGAAGGGCGGACCGTTTCACCCGCGGAGGTTCTCGGATGACGGTCTCCCGTGCCTTTCTCCTCTTCGGCACCGACGAGAAGGAGCCGGAGGCGCGCAGGATCGAGGCGGGCCGCTTGAGCGCCGATTTCGTTAGCGGCAATCTGCGCACGATCCGCTTTGCCGGCAAGGAGGTACTCAGGGCCATCTCCTTTCTCGTCCGAGACCGGGATTGGGGCACCTGCGAGGCGGAAATCGGCGACCTGACGGTTGAGGAGGGCCGGGCCGGGACAGTCGTTCGGTACTCCGCCAGATTCCGGTCGCCGAACGGGGCTCTTCTCGATTGCAGCGCCACCATCGACCTGAAGCCCGGCCGCCTCGCCTTCGGCGCGCGCTTCACGCCGGATCGTGATTTCGAAACGGCGCGCGCCGGCTTCGCCGTCCTGCATCCGATCGTCGGTCTGGCCGGGCGGCCGGTCGAGGTGGAGCATGGAGACGGCACGGTCGGACGGTCGGTCTTCCCGGACCTCATCGAGCCCTGGCAGCCGTTCATGGACATCGCCGCGATTACCCACGAAGTTTCGCCCGGCATCAAGGCCGAATGCCGCTTCGCCGGCGACGTGTTCGAGATGGAGGACCAGCGGAACTGGACCGACGGCTCCTACAAGACCTACGTGCGCCCGCTGGAACTGCCCTGGCCCTATCTGCTGAAGGCGGGTGAGACGGTGCACCAGGGCGTGACGCTTTCGATTCTCGCGGCTGAGGACACCGTCGAGCCGGAAGAGAGCAGGCAAGGCAAAATTCGCCTTTCGCTCAGGCGCGATGCGGGAAGATTGCCCGAGATCGGCATCGGCCTGCGGCCGGACGCTGCAGCCGAAGAGCTGGGCAATGCGGGCCTTCTGAAGCAGGTCGGCGCACGGCATCTCGTCTGCCATTTCGATCCGGATGCCGGACACGGTCTGGCTGACCTTCGGCACTTCCGAAGCGTGGCCGACGCGTCGGGCTGTGCGGTGACACTCGAATGTTTCGTTCCATGCAAGCGCCCCCTCGATGCGGAACTCGGCGAGATCGCGCAGCTTGTGCTGCAGAGCGGCCTCGATCTCGCAAGCCTGGCCGTCTCTCCCTCGGTCGACCGGCAGTCGACGCCGCCCGGTAGCGTCTGGCCGGACTGCCCGCCGCTCGAAGACATCTATGCGGCCGCTCGGAAGGCGTTTCCGGGCGTACCGCTTGGCGGCGGCATGTTCAGCTATTTCACCGAGCTCAACCGTAAGCGGGTGCCCGCCGAAGGACTTTCCTACGTCACCCACTGCACCAGCCCGATCGTCCATGCGGCCGACGACACGAGCGTGATGCAGACCTTCGAGGCGTTGCGGGACGTAACCCGGTCCGTCCGCGCGATCTATGGCGCGAAGCCCTATCGCATCGGTCCCTCCACGATTGCCATGCGCCAGAACCCCTATGGCAGCGCGACGAAGGACAATCCGTTCGGCAAGCGGATCGCCATGGCGGCGCGGGACCCCCGACATAATGCGCTCTTCGGCGCTGCCTGGACGCTCGCCTATGCCGCGACGGTTGCCGATGCGGAGCCCGAGCTATTGACGCTTTCAACGCTTACCGGACCATTCGGGCTGATCGCCGGCGCCGGGGAACCCGTCGAAGCCGGTCGGACGAGACCGCTGTCACATGTCCTGACTTGGCTCGCGCAGCTGTCGGACGGCATGCGGATCGCGGTCGAAACATCCGCGCCCGAACGCGTTGCCGGCCTTGGTGCGGCGTTGAATGGAACGGCCATCTTGTTGCTTGCCAATCTCACACCCGATCTGCAACGGGTGACGCTTCCCGAGGCCGGCGCGCGTAGCCTTACGCTCCTCGACGAGAGCTGGTTGCGCGATGGCGCGGAGGGACCGGAGGCGAAAGCGCACCAAAGCGACAGCCTCGACCTGCCCGCTTATGCGGCTGCCCGCATCGATATGCAGTGATTCACGTCGGTCGGATGAAGGCTTGAGCGCGAAAGCGCGAGAGCGACGACTACTGGTGACTCCTTCCACGCGCCCTCCTGTGGTATCCTCTGGGCTTGCGCTTCCTCCTGGGGGGTAAGAAAATGGAAGCTCTTGCAGCCCTGGCGCGAAACTGCATCGTCACGCTATTGTGCGGTTGCGCGCTCTTCGCACCTTCGCTTGCTGCCGAGGAGGCCGATGACGTCGCGACCGGGACGCGGCTTGCCGAATTATTGCGAGCCGCCCGAAACGTTCTTTCGAATTACCAGTCGCTCATCAATGACCCGGCAATCGGAGACAAGAAACTCGACGGCGAGCGGTTCACGGCCGAAGCGATCGCCCTTTATGGCGAGCGCACCGGCCATCCGTTGATCTCGGATGATCTCGGGGATCGCGACCGCAAGCTTCTCCAGGCGCAGATCGAGGCGATGCGGGAAGTCGTGAATGAAGAGCAGGACGACATAAACCGCCCCGGTATCGGGTTCAAGGGTTTCGTCCCGGCCATTTTCGCGCGTCTGATGAACGAGAAATTTGCCGTCAAGGCGGGCAATGAGGCGCTGGTCCGCGTGACGGCGCCGGAGGTTCTGGTGCGTAACCGCAAGTCGCTTCCCGATGCCTGGGAGGCCCGGGTCATCAACGAGGTCTTCTCGGATCCGCAGAGGCCGAAGGGTGAACTCTATACGGAAGTGACGCAGGTGAACGGCCGCCCGGCGTTCCGGATGCTGCTGCCGGAATATTACACGGAGTCCTGTCTTTCCTGTCATGGTTCGCCTAAGGGTGAAATCGACGTCACCGGCTATCCGAAGGAAGGCGGCAAGGCCGGCGATCTGGGCGGTGCCATCAGCATCGTCTTGTTCAAATGAGCGCGCTTGGGCATGAGCTCGGGTCGACACAGGCCGCCCGGCCCGCGAAAAGGCTCGACAGCCGGATCACCGATCTGCCGATCTCTGCCCGCGTGGCCGCGCTCACGGCGGCCGGCCTGATCAGCCTTGTCCTTTCATCTCTGTTTCTCACGCAGGCGCTTTATCGCAGTGCCGAGCGCATGGCCGAAACCAGGGAGCTCTTCGATCGGGCGGCATCGGCTGCATCGGCCCATGTGGCATTCGGCGATCTCAGATATTGGTTGACCGATCTCTCCGTCAGTCTGCTGATGAACTCACAGCGCAACGCCGACGAGGCCCGCGAACGGTTGCAGGAGCAGTTGGCGGGCCTCGCGAAGCACGCGCCCGAGGCGGTGGAGGCAATTCGTACGGAAGTCGACGCCTATGTCGAAACGGCTCTGCAGGCAGCCGACAGTTACACCCAGGACAACCGCATCGTCGGCAACGCCTTGCTGGCAAAGGCGCGCACCCACAGCGGCAAGGTCGATGCGGATCTCAACAGGCTCGTGGAACAGGTAAAGGCCGAGGCGGAAGCTGCCCGCAACGAGGTCGTCGTGCAAACCGAGAAGACAGCCACGACCGCGGCCATCCTGGTGGGCGGCGTGGTGTTGATCGGTTCGCTGCTGACGCTCCTCGTCCTGCGCTCTATCGTCGGCCCGCTGCGGCGCCTCAATCGCGTCATCGGCGACCTGACGGAGGGACGTTACGACGTCGATATCCCCGAAGAGGGCGGCGACGAACTGGGAGCGATGGCAAGGACGCTTTCGCTCTTCCGGGAAAGCGCCATCGAAAAGAAAAAACTCGAAGACGAAGCGGAGCGGCAGCGGCGGACGATCGCAGCCGCGCTCGAGGTGATTTCGGATGGCTTCGTCCTCTATGATTCCGAGGACAGAATCCTGGTCGCCAACAGCAAATATTGCGAAATCTTCCCGAGCCACAAGCCGAATACGCTCCGCGGCAGGAGCTTCCGCGAAATCGTGGAGCAGAACCTGGAGATGGGCCAGGTGGATCTCGAAGGCAAGTCGCCGCAAGAGTGGGTCGACGAGCGCGTAAGGCTGCATCGGGACCCTGCCGGCCTCGTTGACGAGAAGCGGTTCGGCGACAAGTGGGTCCGCATCAGCAAACGAAAGATTCCGGATGGCGGAACGGTCGCCGTCTACACCGACATCACCGAGCTCAAGCAGCGGCAGGTCGAACTCGAGCGCGCGAAGAGCCACGCGGAGTCGGCAAACGAGGCCAAGAGCCAGTTCCTCGCCTCCATGAGCCACGAGTTGCGCACGCCCCTCAATGCGATCATCGGCTACAGCGAGATGCTGATAGAGGAGGCACGCGACCACGAGGATGAGGAGCTCGTCCCGGACCTCGACAAGATAGCGTCCGCGGGTCGCCATCTTCTTTCGCTCATCAACGACATTCTCGACCTGTCGAAGATCGAGGCGAACAAGATGGAGGTTTTCCTCGAGACCTTCAGCGTTGCCGACCTGCTCCGTGACGTTGCGGCGACGGTCGCGCCGTTGATGGCCAGGAACGGAAACGAGTTCACGCACGACTTCGAAGCCGATCTCGGCGAGATGCATTCCGACCAGACCAAGCTGCGCCAGAACCTTTTCAACCTGCTCAGCAATGCGGCCAAGTTCACGAATGGCGGGCGGGTGACCCTGAGGGTCCGGCGCGAGCAAAGATCGGACCGCGACTGGCTTGTGTTCCAGGTCTCCGACACCGGCATCGGCATGTCACCGGAGCAGCAGGAACGGCTTTTCAATGCCTTCACCCAGGCGGATGCCTCAACCACCCGAAACTACGGCGGCACGGGCCTGGGCTTGAGCATCACGCGCAGCTTCTGCCGCATGATCGGCGGCGTCGTTACCGTCGAAAGCGAATTCGGCAAGGGTTCCATGTTCACCATGGAGGTGCCGGCGCAGTGCGAGAGAGAGGCCGACGGACCGCCGGCCGAACCCGTACCGCAGGTCGGGTCGGGCCGCACCGCACTCATCATCGACGACGAGCCGGCTGCCCGCAGCCTTATCGCAAAGGCACTGGCGGAAGCGGGCCTCGCTTCGATCGAGGCATCGAACGGACAGGAAGGATTGGCTGCCGCACGCAAGCATCGGCCAGACGCGATCATCCTCGATATCATCATGCCGCATCAGGACGGCTGGTCGGTCCTGCGCGCTCTGAAGAACGATCCCGAATTATGCACGATCCCGGTGATCCTGGCGACGATCCTGGCAGACCGCGAGCTGGGTCTTTCGCTCGGCGCGGTCGAATATCTGACGAAGCCGATCGATACCGACAAGCTGGTCCGGACGATCGAGACATTCGGGGGCGGCAAGCACGACGTTCTGGTCGTCGACGACGACCAGGCCTCCCGCGAGTTTCTCAGGCGCATTCTGGTCAAGAGAAAGTGGACCGTACACGAAGCGGGCGACGGGATCCGCGGACTGGAAATGATGAAGCGGATTCTGCCGCGTCTCGTCCTGCTCGACCTTCTGATGCCGGAAATGGATGGGTTCCAGACGCTCAGCGAAATGCAGAGGATTCCGGAGCTGCAGAACATTCCGGTGGTGGTGGTCACGTCGAAGGACCTCTCCGCAAACGAGCTGAAATGGTTGCGCGACCGTGCGGTCGCTGTCGTGAACAAAGGCGCAAACAGCCGCTCCCAGCTGGTCGCGGCACTCGAACGTCAGATCGGAACGGGCGCTTCGGTCGGCAAAGCCCTCGCGGACGGCTGAACATAGGCAGGAGGAGAGCCGCAAATGACGAGAATCCTTCTGGTGGAAGACAATGAAATGAACCGCGACATGCTTTCCCGGCGGCTGTCTCGCCGGGGCTTCGACGTGCTGATTGCTGAAAACGGAAAGGCCGGCGTCGAACTTGCCGCATCCGAAAAGCCGGACCTGATCCTCATGGATATGAGCCTGCCGGTGATGGACGGCTGGGAAGCGACACGACGGATCAAGGCCAATCCGCTGACATCCGGAATACCGGTCATCGCCCTGACGGCGCATGCAATGGCAAGCGACCGGGAGATGGCCCTTGAAGCCGGATGCGACGATTACGACAGCAAGCCGGTCGACTTGCCCCAACTCGTTCGCAAGATCGAGCAGCTGCTCGCGGTATAGGTGGGAAAATGACCACCGGCAACGACTTCCAGCACCAGGCGATCGCCGCTCACGTGGCCCAGCGATTGGCCGGCCCGGCGCGGGCAATCCTGGGCTTCCAGGAACTGCTGATCGAGCAGGCGCGGGATCTCGGTTTGATCCACATTAACAGCGATCTCGACCGGATCGGTGCTGCAGCAAGGCAACTGAACGGCTTTATCGATCGCCTTCTCGAGGGCACGGCCTGCGCCCTGGAGGAAGGAGAAGCGGAGGCGGAGGCAAGACTCCGCCACGACCTGCGCACCCCGCTCAACGCCATCATAGGCTATTCCGAAATGATCCTCGAAGAGGCAGGCGATGCGCCGGAGCACGCGCTGAAGGAAGACCTCCATGTGATACTGTCGGCGGCGGCGGAGCTCCTGAGGCAGGTCGACGCCATCGCCAGTCTTTCGCGCGGGGAAACGGTCGAGATGCTTCAACCGGGGGAACGCGCCGAAATCGACGCGGCAGGGCTCGAGCGACTTCTGTTCAAGGCGCAAGAGATTGCATGGCCGGAGCAGGGGGGCAGGATCCTCGTCGTCGACGACGTGGCCAGCAATCGTGATCTCCTGTCCCGGCGGCTGCGGCGCGAAGGTCACCGCGTGGTCACCGCCGAATCCGGACTGTCCGCGCTGGCGAAATTGGCCGAGGGCGAGTTCGACCTCATCCTGCTCGACATTCTGATGCCGGACATGAACGGCATCGAGATGCTGTCGCGATTGAAGTCCGAGGAGCGATGGAAGCACGTCCCGGTCATCATGATCTCGGGCTTGAGTGATGTCACGGCGGTAGCCCGCTGCATCGAGGCCGGCGCCGACGATTATCTGACGAAGCCTTTCAATCCGATACTTCTGCGCGCGCGGATCAATTCCACGCTCGAGAAAAAGCGCTGGCTCGACCGGGAGCATCGCTACCTCCAGGAGATAAAAGCGGAAAAGCTGCGGGCGGATTCCCTCGTTCGCGCGATCCTGCCCGACCAGATCGTTGCGCGGCTGCAGGATGGCGAAGAGATCATCGCCGACCGCTTCGAAGAGGTCTCCATTCTATTTGCCGATATCGTCGGCTTTTCGCCCATTGCAGCAAGATCGACTGCGTCCGATCTGGTCAGGCGTCTGGACGGAATGTTCAGGAGGTTCGATCTGCTTACGGAGCAGCACCGTGTCGAGAAGATCAAGACCATAGGAGACGCCTATATGGCCGCCTGCGGGATCCCGGAGCCTGCGCCGGATCATGCCGACCGGGTCGTGGCCCTCGGAAAGTCCATGCTTCGATCCTTGCAGGACACGGAAGCCGGACCCGACCGTTTTCGGGTTCGGATCGGAATCCATACGGGGCCAGTCGTCGCCGGACTGATCGGGCGGCTCCGGTTCGTCTACGACGTGTGGGGAGAAACGGTGAACATAGCGAGCCGGCTCGAATCCCAGGGGGTGGCCGATTGCATACAGATCTCCGAGGCGACGAAGCGCGCGCTGCGCAGTCAATGGACGCTCGAGCGCCGTTGCGCGCTGGAGCTACGGGGCATAGGCGCAGTCGAGAGCTACCTCGTTCGATGACGCCTCCGGTTTCCGGGAAGGTTCTTTCCGGCATCCCAGTTCTTCGCCCTGCGGGCAGCCTTTATTCCGCCCGTTTCTTCATTCTCTGTTAAGGAATACATTCCTCTGAGGAGATGGTGCTCATGGCCCTCGGCGCATCCCAACGTTTGCATGACGGTGTTGCGGCCGTGGAAACCATGACGCGTTTTGCACTTGCGGTGCTGGCGCTTGCCTCGGGCGTCTATACCTATCTCGGCGTCCGCAGCATTCTCGACGGCTCCCCGACGTCGGTCTTCTTCGCGGCGATCATCTATTCGGCCTCGGTTTCCGTCGGTATCTACGCCTTCTGGTCCTATATGGCCCGCTTCTATCCGCATGTGACCCACCATACGGGCCGGGCCGCCATGCTGGGCGTGATGGCTCTGGGTGCGGCAATGATCATCGCCATGTCGAGCTGGCTCAATGCGGCGGCGCTGGCAGGTTCCGCCGCGCTCGAACAGCATCTTGCGGAAACGGTGGAGGATTATACCGCCGACCTGGACCAGGCGCATCAGAACGCGCTTGCGGCCCAGAGCCTGCTGCCCGATATCCAGCGCGCATCCGAACGCTTCGCCCAGCTTGCCGCTTCGGAGCGGCAATCGGGAGCGCTCACCGGCACGACGGGGTCCGGAAGCGTGGTGCAGCTTCTGTCGCAAATGTCGGCTCAGATGAAGGATCTGGAAAACGGTATCAACGCCTCCCGCGAACAGGTGACGGTACTTTTCAACCAGGGGCAGAAGCGGCTCGAGACGATGCGGACGCTGGTTTCCGCGCCGGGTGCGGTCGCACCGCGCGCCGATCAGTTCTCCTCGGAAGTGGTGGCGCTCACAGGCGTCATAACGTCGCTCGGACAGACTTCGATCGCGCCTTCGATCCGCCGTGCCGCAGACGACCTGTCGCTCGGCTTCATCGCACCCGTGGCCGACGGCGGCGATGCCGATCTCGTCAATCGCCAGGACCGGGTGATGGAGACTGTCCGAGCCTCGGTGGCGGCGCAATCCAAGGTCCTCTCCGAAGCGGCTGACGAAATACTGGCGCGTGCGCCGGTGGCGGAGCGGCGTTTCGTTCCGCTTTCGTCCGCCGAGGCGGTACTGCGCTATGCGACCGATTTCATTCCCGCCTGGGCAGGCGCCATTTCCATCGACCTGCTGCCGGGGGTGCTGGTCTTCATTCTGGCCGCGGTTCACAGCGCCATCCGCAAGCAGGAGGAGAAGCTGCCCTTTGCCGAGCGCATCACGGCGGCCGAGCTCCTGCAGGCCTTGGAAGTGCAGCGCGCCGTGACGGCGAATGGCGGGCAACTCGGCGACATAGTGGCTCAGGCGGAAGCGGAGGAGCCGAACAACATCACCAGCCTCGACCCGAGGACGCGTGCAAAGGATCGGTCGCATGAGGATCGATGAAGCGATCAAGGCGCTGGTCCGGATCGACGACGGTGTGCTGATGCGCGGCGCCTTCTTCGCGATGCTGGCGGCCGCGAGTGTCTTCCTGCTGATCGACCTGCGCGAAATCTCCGCGATGAATGCCGGACTGCCCGGCTTCGATCCGATGCTCGAGGATCGGCCGGTCCTGCCTCCGGCAGTGACCGAAGCTGCGCCCAACGGCCCGTCAGTCCAACCCGGAAGCTCCGACGAAGTGCTGCGCCAGCCGATGAGGTTCGATCTCCGATCCGGCGGCGTACTTATCGCCGAGGGCACGATCGACCTCGGCGCCGGTTCGCGCTTCGCCGAGGAGATCGAAGCGCGCGGCGAATATGTAAGGACCGTTTCCTTCAACTCGCCGGGTGGTTCGGTGGACGATGCGCTCGCGATGTCGAAACTGATCCGCGAGAAGAAGCTCGATACCAAGGTGGCATCGAAGGCGCTCTGCGCGTCCTCCTGCCCGATCGTTTTTGCAGGGGGTGTCGCGCGTGTGGCGGAAAAGGACGCACTGATCGGCGTGCATCAGGTTTTCAGCGGCGGCGAGGAACGGCCGACACCGGCCCAAGCCATGTCCTTCGCACAATCCACCACTGCCAGAGTCGCCCGCCATCTCGATACGATGGGAGTCGGCCCCGGCCTCTGGATCAATGCTCTCGAAACACCGCCGGACCGGCTCTATTACCTGACTGAAAAGGAGATGGTTGATTTTCATCTGACCACGGAGCCGGTCGCGACAGCCAAGACGAAGGGTTAGGTGCAGCGGTTTTCGGGCGGAGATGTGTAATATTTAAAGGCGTTTCACTTCTTCATTGAAACACTGAAAGCCTCACGTCTCGTACATCTCAGTCACCCTCATCGGGTATGTTGAGCAGATGACCGCAGGCCTTGCAGTGGACGGCGTCGGTGTCGTGCCTCTGCAAGCCGCATTGAGGGCAGGGGAAACTGACCTTGTAGGGTCTGACAACGGCCTGGGCGAGCCTTACGAACAGCGATATGCCGACGATCATCGTGATGACCGAGGTGAGCTTGCCGAGCGTGCCCGGCAGGGTGATGTCCCCGAAGCCCGTCGTGGTGATCGTAGCCACCGTGAAATAGAGTGCATCGACGAAACCTTCGCCGCCTTCCCGGTGATAGAAGAACGTCGTGTAAACGAAGCCGGTGACGACGAAGAGGAATACGAGAAAGTTCAGGCAGGCACGGAAGACATCCTGCAGATGCGACCACCCGGCGCGGCGAAGACCTTCGAGCAGGAGCGGACTCTTGCCGATCGCCCAGATGCGCATCACCCTGAGGAAGGCGAAGTTGAACAGCAGGTCGGGGAAGAGAAGCGTGCCGAGAATGACCACATCGATCCAGGTCATCGGCCGCCGGAGGAAACGCTCGATCGAAGGCGCGGCCAACGCTCTCGCGATGAGCTCGCACCCGATCCATGCGGCGATGATGTAGTCGATGATGAGATAGGACGGACCCGCTCTCAGATAGGGGCCCAGGATGAAAAAGGCGAGGATGCTGAGGTCGATGATGGCAAGCAGCGCCTGCCAGCGCAACGCCCACGGGTCCCGTCCGCGTTCCAATCTCTGAAGCGCCAGCCTTGTCGAATTTAACTTCGAATGCGCCCGCAGCTGGTCAGTCATATCCATGGAGCTGAAATAGGGGACGCCGAATCCCGGGTCAAGGAGCATGCCTTGGCTGTTCAGGAACGTGGCGAGCTCAAAGTTGCAGCCGTGCCGTTCAGGTAGCAATCCCAATTCAGCATGGTCGCGAGTGTCAGACGCCCGCAAGCTTCCTCAGGTCGTCGACTGCTCCGGGCGCGGCGGCAAGGACGATCGAGCCGCGGGTCAAACTTTCTCCCTCAGTGGGGAAGGGCAGGTGCCAGCCGCCCGCTTCCTGGACGAGACAGTAGCCGGCGAGACAATCCCATGCGTGCATATAGGGCTCGTAATAGCCCACCAGACGGCCGGCGGCGACATAGGCAAGCATGAGTGCGCCGGAACCGTTGCGCATGAAGGTGCCGCCGGCCTCCAGCAGGTTTTCGACCATCTGTCCGACGAAGGCCGGCTTGACATAGTTGTTGGCGCCGAGCCCGGTCACGTGGTTGCGAATGGTGCGCGAACCATCGAGCGTCAGCGCCTTGCCGTTGAGACGCGCGCCGAGGCCGAGTGCTGCCGCGTAGAGTTCACCGTGGCATGGTGCGGCGATGACCCCCACCACCGGTATGCCGGCATGAACGAGGGCGATGGAGACGCACCAGTTGGGCATGCCGTTGACGAAAGGGCTCGTGCCGTCGATCGGATCGACCGCCCATGTGAAGCCTGAGCGGCCGGGAACGAGACCATACTCCTCGCCGAGCACGCCATCGTCCGGGTACGCCTCGGCGATCCGATCGCGGATGAGATTTTCGACTTCGCGGTCGGCGATCGAAACCAGGTCCTGCGGGTCGCGCTTCGTTTCGATGATCAGCGTTTCGCGGCGAGCGAAAAAATCGAGCGCCATTGCGCCCGCCTCGCGCCCGATGGTTTCGGCCAATGCCAGGCGGGCTTCGAGCCCGGGGACGACGTGAGAAGTCATGAGGGAATCCTTGGTTGCAAATTGCCGGGGCTAACCGTTGATGAGGGCAATGCCGCGCTCCTTGAAGGCGATTGCCACATTCGTTTGGGGCGCAAGTGCCCGCTCCACCGCCGGGTCGACCACGAAGAGCGTCCCGGCTGCCGTCTTGACTTCGTACTCCACATGATCGCCGAGATAGGCCGTATGGGTGATCTCGCCTGAAAAACTGCCGGCTGCGGACGGCTCCAGCGTGATCGCGTTCGGGCGCACCGCAAGCTTCGCCGGTCCGGGGCGCATTCCGCGGCCGCTCACGCGATGCGTCAGCCGTTCCACACGGATCGTGGCCTCGTGACCGTCGACGTCGATCACGTCGCAGGCAACGACATTGGCTTCGCCCATGAAGTCGGCGATGAAGGCGGAGGCCGGCGTTTCGTAGAGTTCGCGCGGGGCGCCCTCCTGGGCTATGCTCCCGTCCTTCATCACGATGATGCGGTCGGAGACGGCGAGGGCTTCGTCCTGATCGTGCGTGACATAGACCGCGGTGAAACCGAGCCGCTGCTGCAGTTCGCGGATTTCGGTCCGGACGCGGCGCCTCAGCCTTGCATCGAGATTTGACAGCGGCTCGTCGAGGAGAAGAACCTGGGGCTCCAGCACCAGTGCACGGGCGACCGCGACGCGCTGCTGCTGCCCGCCGGAGAGCTCGGCCGGCAGGCGCTGGCCCATGCCGGGCAGGCCGACCAGGGCCAGTCCTTCCTCGGCTCTTTCGCGCGCTTCCTTGCGCTTCATGCCTGACGACTCCAGGCCGTAGGCCACGTTGTCGAGGGCGTTCATGTGTGGGAAGAGAGCATAGGACTGGAAGACCATCGAGACGTCGCGCTCGTTTGCGGGCAGCATCGTCACGTCCTTGCCGCCGATCAGGATGCGGCCGGATGTCGGATGTTCGAGGCCGGCCAGCATCCGAAGCGTCGTCGTCTTGCCGCAGCCGGAGGGTCCGAGCAACGTGACGAGCGTGCCTGGTTCTATGGTCAGCGACAGGTCGGGAATGGCGGTGAAGGCACCGAACTTCTTGCATATGTTCCGGAAGACGACGGAACCGGGAGCCACGACAGTCATGCGGTTTTCTCCTGGGGAAGGGGAGTGGGCGCGCGGGCAACGGCCTGGATGCGGTTTTCGCGCCGAAGCCTGCGTTCGCCGACGACAAGCTGGAAGCCGGCAATGACCGATATCATCACCACGATCAGCATGGAGGAATAGGCGATCGCCACCCCGTATTCGCCGTTTTCGACCAGCCCGACGATATAGGCCGTCGCCATGTTGTACTCGGCGCTGACCAGGAAGATGACGGCGCTGATCGAAGTGATCGCGCGCACGAAGGAATAGACGAGGGCGGCCGTAATCGCCGGCCGCAAAAGCGGCAGAATGATCTTGCGGATGGTGCGGAAGCTATCGGCCCGGAGCGTCAGAGATGCCTCGTCGAGGCTTCCGTCGAGCTGGCTCATCGCCGCCACCCCGCCGCGCACGCCGACGGGCATGTTGCGGAAGACGAAACAGGCAACGAGGATCAGAGCGCTGCCGGTCATTTCGAGCGGCGGCAGGTTGAAGGCCATGATGTAGCTGATGCCGATGACCGTCCCCGGAATGGCGAAACTCATCATCAGGGCGAACTCGAAGAGTTCGCGGCCGGCGAACCTCTGGCGCACGATCAGATAGGCGGTCAGGAGCCCGACGGCTGCCGTGAGCGGTGCCGATATCAGGGCGATCTCCATCGTCGTCCAGAAGGAGTTCCAGGCAACGCCCGTCCAGGCGATGCTGCCGTCGCGGAACTCGACGGAGAATGCCTTGACGTAGTGGGCGAGCGTCAGCGAGTTGTCCAGCCCCCAGGTCTTCACGAAGCCGCCGACGAGGATCATGCCGTAAACGACGAGCGTGAAGAGCGCCCAGGGGATGACCAGGGCATGGACCGCGATTGAAACCGTGCGCGGCAGGGCGGCGTGGCTGCCGCTGTCGCCCTTGCCGGTAACCGTTGCGAAGCTCTTTCCCGAAAGCCAGAAGCGCTGCGCCAAAAAGGCCGTCAGCGTGAAACAAAGGAGAATGAGGGCGAGCACGGCGGCGCGGGAGGGGTCGTTCTGCGAGCCGACGACGGCGAAGAAAATTTCCGTCGAAAGAACGCCATGGCTGCCGCCCAGCACCAGCGGATTTCCGAAATCGGCCATGCTTTCGATGAAGCCGATGAGGAATGCATTGGCGAGCCCCGGCTTCATCAGCGGCAGCGAGATGCGCCAGAAAGTGCGCCAGCGGTCCGCCCTCAGCGTCTGCGAGGCCTCCTCCATCGACGGGCTGACGCCTTCGACGACGCCGATCAGCACAAGGAAGGAGATGGGCGTGAAGGACAGGACCTGCGCAATCCAGATGCCGGTGAGGCCATAGAGCCAGCGGCCGGGCTCGACGCCGATCAGCGTGGACAGGGCTTCGGTGATGACGCCTGAACGACCGAAGAGCAGAGTGAGCGCGAGGCCGACCACGAAGGGCGGCGTGATGATCGGCAGCACCGTCAACAGCCGGAGGCTCCGTTTGTAACGGAAGCCGGTACGGGTCGCGACCAGGGCGAAGGCAAGGCCGAGGATGGTCGAGCCGCCTGCGGTCATCACCGCCAGCCAGAAAGTCCGCCACGCGATCCCGCAGCGCCCGCCGCCGACGACACAGTCGAGACTCCAGATCGACGGATCCACGATATTGCGGGTGAAGCCTTCCGGATTGAAGGAGCCGTCGAAATCCTGGAAGGCGCCGACCAGCATGCTCCCGACAGGATAGAAGACGAAGACGGCGACGAGAAAGACAAGCATCGAGATGGCCGAGACGACGAAGGCGTCGCCCTTCATCACGCCGCGTTCGGCCAGCCCGAAGGCGAAAAGGAGGACGAAGACGAGCGCCGCGAACACCGCCCCCGCGCCCATCGAGGGCTGGCCGTCCGCAAGCGCGCCGAACAGCGCTTCGCTGATCGTCCAGTTCCAGCCGGAAAAGCCGATGGCGAGGCCCTGAAGAGCCAAAACGGCGATGCCGCCTGCGCCTGTCCAGGCAAGGAAGCTTCCTCGCCGCGCGGGATCGCCGATGAGGCGAGCAGCGGCGGCGACCATCATGGCCAGCGCCGGAAGTATCAGCCACCATTTACCGAAGGAAGCGATCTGAAGCAGACCCGGCGCTGCGGCCGGTTCTTCCGGAAAAGCGGAAAGCCAGCCGAAGGCGAAGAAACCGCCGTCGATCCTGTACCAGGGAAGGAGGAGGAAGGCAGCAAGCCCGAGAGCCAGCGCGATATCCAGTCTGCGGTTGTGGGTTTTCATGGATGGGCTGTCCGTCCCGCCGTGTCACGATGAGTTCTTCCGAATACAAGCGAGATCGCTGCCGTTACAAAGGACGCGATGCGAGCGGAACAGCTCATCTGGCCGAGATTGCCGGATTCGAGCCGACGGTTTCCCGGCGGCTCGAACCCGTTTGAAAGGCGCGTTGCGCGATCAGTTCGCGGCAGCGCCGATCTCCCGGTCCCAGCGCTCCAGGAGCTCTTTGCGTTTGGCCGGATCGCCGTAGGTCTTGAAGTCGTAATCGATCAGCTTGATGTCCTCGAACTTCGGCGCCTCTTCCGGCACCTTGGCCGTCTTGTTGGAAGGAAGTTGGAACGATTTTGCCTCCTTCATACTGGACTGCACGTCGGCGGAGAGCGCCCAGTCATACCACTTTTTGGCGCTCTCGAGGTTCTTTGCACCCTTGATGATCGACATCGAGCCGATTTCATAGCCGGTGCCTTCGCAGGGCGCCACGGACTTCACCGGGAAGCCTTCCACCGTCTGCGCCACCGCATCGTGCATGAACACGATGCCGATTGCCGTTTCCCCCCGCGCTGCGGCCTTCACCGGTGCGGACCCGGACTTCGTGTATTGCGACACGTTTGCGTTCAGCTTCTTCAGATAGTCGAAAGCCTCGTCCTCGCCCATGATCTGAACGAGCGTTGCAAGCGCGGTATAGGCGGTGCCGGAAGAATTGGGATTGGCAATCTGGACTTCACCCTTGAAGGACGGATCGAGCAGGTCCGCCCAGCACTTCGGCTCCTTCAGGTTCTTCTGCTTGAAGATCTCCGTGTTGTAGCCCCAGCCGAGCGCGCCGGCATAGACGCCGACCGTGCGGTAGTCGGCACTCTCGGCCTGCTTGACGGCCCATTCATGCAATTCGCCGAGCATCGGCGACTTGTATTCGAGCGTCAGTCCCTCGGAGGCGGCCTGCAGATGCGGGTCGCCGGTGCCCGCCCACCAGATGTCCGTCTTGGGGTTGCGCGCCTCGGCCCGGATCTTCGCATAGGTTTCGCCGGAAGACAGGCGAACCATGTTGACGGAGATGCCGGTCTTCTTTTCGAAGACGCCCTTCATTTGCTCGCAGATCACCACGTCGGCCGAGCAGATCAGATTGAGATTTCCGTCGGCCTGCGCGGAAAAGGCAAAGAACGTCGCACCCGCGGCGAGCGCTGCCGCGGCCAGTTTAACCAAACCCATCGGTTTCCTCCCAGATTGTGCCGGCGCCTCCGAGCCGGACGCTTTTTGCAAGCGCGTGCAAATGCTGCACGATGATATGGGGAGTGTCAATAAATTTGTTCGATAGGGCGTGATATGATGGCGTTGCACGCAATTGCAAAATGGTGCAATTCTGCGTGCAGGATCGAGGAGAGGTCGTGAATGCCGCAGAAGCCGTTTGTCAGCGCCCAGGAAGTCGCAGAGCGGGCGGGCGTCTCACGCTCAGCCGTCTCCCGTACCTTTACGCCGGGCGCCAGCGTCTCGCCCGAAACCCGGCGAAGGGTGGTGGAGGCGGCGGAAGCGCTCGGCTATCACGTCAACCATCTCGCGCGCGGACTGATGCGAAACGAGAGTGGCATTGTGTGCCTTATCGTATCCGAGATGAGCACGCCCTACCGCGCCAATTTGATCCGGGGGATGACGCAGCAATTGCAGAACGCCGGCAAGGTCGCCATGCTGATCAACACGGACCGCTCGGACGGCAGCGTCGATCTCGCGTTGCGACAGGCAATCCGGTACCGCGCAGATGCATCGATCATCCTGTCCGGAATGCCCGACCGGTCGATTACCCAGCTCTGCCTCAAGAACGGCCAGCGCCTCGTCCTCATCAACCGCGACGACGACCAGCAGGGCCCGCTTCGGATCAATCTCGATGACGCGGAGGCGGCGGGGCGGGTCGTCACCGCTTTCGTGCGCGCGGGTTGCCGGCGTCTTGCCTTCGCGAATTCGCAAGCCGGCACCCCGAGCCTGATGGCGCGCGAACACGGTTTCGTGGCGGCGGCAAAAGCAGCGGGCCTCCCGGTTCTGGTCGAGCGTCACGGGCCGACAAATTACGAAAGCGGCCGCGTTCTGGCGCAGCGGCTGCTGACACTCGTCGAGCGTCCCGATGCGGTCTTCTGTGCCACGGATCTCCTTGCATGCGGCTTCATGGATGCCGCGCGCCACCAGTTCCGTGTCTCCATTCCCGATCTGCTCTGTGTCGCGGGTTTCGACGACATTGAACAGGCCGCCTGGTCCTCCTATGACCTGACCACTTTCGCGCAACCCGTGGACAGGATAGCCCGGGAGGCGGTTGCTTGGCTCGTCAACGAGAGGCAGGAGCCGGTCGACCGATCGGTTCGCTTCCGGCCTGATCTCATTTGGCGCTCATCCGTCCGGGGAGGGTAGCTCCGGTTCGGCTCGGAGCAGATGGTATTCACGAGCCGATTTAATGCGAATACCCCCAATTTGTTACTGGTTATAGTAATACGTTTGTGTAATATCCCACTTGCACCGACACATCTTCTTGCATCGCTATGGCTTGTAATGGGCTGTGCTGGAGACCGTATTGCCGTGTCCGTGCTGTCTTATTGAGCTGGTGGGAAATGAATGGGGCCCTGGCCGATAACGGTCAGGGCCTTTCGCTCGGGTAAGCCCTGATTCCGCCAGGACGTCGAGCTTCGAACCCATCCGGATTGCCGGCGTGCTGTGCCCCAGCCCCCGGCGAGGCCAGTCGCTGAAGCGCCAGGCCTCTGACCGTCTTCCCCCGTCCGAGACGGCTGACGAAGGACTAGCACGCATAATGCTTCGGCTCCACTGACCCATCAGGGCTATCGCCGGTGAATATCGGGGATATCCGGAGCACTTCCAGGAAAAGTGCGCAGCGGTTTTCCGTCCGGAAGTGCGAAGCTTAATGGGGTTAGCGCACTTCCAGGAAAAGTGCGCAGCGGTTTTCCGTCCGGAAGTGCGAAGCTTAATGGGGTTAACGCACTTCCAGGAAAAGTGCGCAGCGGTTTTCCGTCCGGAAGTATCGGCTTCAAGGAGCTAGACGGAAGCTTCCAGAAATGCGCGCGAAAAGCCCGGTTCCGTTACTTCGATCGTCCCCTCGGGGATCTTCAGCAATCTTTCGACAGCCATCCCGTAGGTGCGCATCCAGCCATCCAGCGTCCGCGCCGCGCCGTCCAGGTCGCCGGCTTCGGTCTGCTGCAGAGCCCGATGCATCGTCTTGGCGACGCCAAGCCGCAAATACAACAGCATCGGCGCGAGCGCTTCAGGATCGGGTGCGTCGAGGCTCCCCTCCTTGTGACCGCGCCTCAGAAGTTCGGTTAGAAAGGGGAGTGTCACAGCGCTAACCGCTACGTCGATGCGATGATAGAGGACGATGTTCTCCGGCTTGAAAAGTGCGTTGAATGTATTCTTCAATTGCGGCGCCATGTCCACTTTCAGGCGCCGCGAACCCGCGAAAAGGGCATTCAGCTGGCCGACGGCGTCGAGGGAGGGATCCTCGAATACCGTTTGCAGTTCCTTCAAGCTTTGGCGTGCCATGCGCGCGGCGACTGCCTCCAGCAGTGCCTCCTTCGAAACGAAGTAGTGATAGAACGCGCCCTTGGAAACATTCGCTTCCCGGATCACGTCGTTAACGGTCGTGTTTTCGTATCCCTGCTCGAAGAACAGGCGTTCAGCGCAGCCGATGATCTCATTCGTTCTGACGTCAGGCGATTTCTTGATTCGTGGCATAGACTTGTCCTGAACCGGAGAAGAACGTTCTACACGTGTTGGCAGGATGCGCGAAGTCCTGTGTGCGATTATAGACCGACGGTCGGTCTAATGCTATCCTGACAGTCTATGCGAGTGAGTTTCAGGAGTGGTTCGTGCGGCTTATGCGGCAGATGAGGCGCTACGCGGCGGGTATTGCGATAGCCGCCGCAGTCGGTGCGGTTGCCTTCTGGTATGCGACCCGGGCGGTGCCTGTTTCGGTCGTGATGCCGAAGCGCGGTGATGCGGCTGAGATCGTTTATGCGAGCGGCGTCGTGGAGCCGCGCGTTTGGGCAAAGGTCACTTCGACAGTGCGCGAGCGGATCGTCGAGCAGTGCAACTGCGAGGGCGACCGGGTGGAAAAGGGTGCCGCGCTCGCGCGCCTGGACGATACGGAGGCGCGGGCGATTCTGAGCGAGCTGCAGGCGCGCCTGTCGCTTGCCCAGGAAGAATACCGCCGCAAGCTCGCCTTAGCCGAAAGAAACACGATAAGCGAGCAGACGGTGGACAGGGCCCGCACCGACGTCGCTCAATTGGAGGCATTGATCGCGGGGCAGGAGGCGCGACTTGCGGCCTATGTGCTGCGCGCGCCCAGCGACGGGCGGGTGCTACGGCAGGATGGAGAGATCGGCGAGGTCGCCGAGCCTGGGACCGTTCTCTTCTGGGTCGGAGAGCCGCGACCGCTGATCGTGGAGGCGGAGGTGAACGAAGAGGACATTCCGCGGGTCGAAGTGGGCCAGAATGCCTACCTTCGGTCGGATGCGTTTCCAGAGCGCGCGCTCGAGGCGGTTGTCGACAGCATCACGCCGAAGGGCGATCCCGTTACGAAAACTTACCGTGTTCGCCTTCGGCTGCCGGAGGACACGCCGCTCAGAATCGGTATGTCCACAGACGTAAACATCGTGGTCCGCGTGTCGCGCAACGCTCTGGTCATCCCCGCGGCAGCGGTCAGCGGCACTAGAGTCGCGGTGGTAGAAGGCGGGACGGCGAAACTGCGCGAGATCAAGACCGGCATCCGCGGCACGAACGGCGTAGAGATCCTTTCCGGCCTGGAGGAAACCGCACGCATAATCTCGCCCTTGCCCCCCGATTTAACCGACGGGACTCGGGTGGATGTAGTTGAAACAACGACGAATTGAACGCCATGCGCCTGATCTTCGATATTGCCTTGACGCACGTCGCCGGCCGCGGCCGCCAGACCCTCGTCGCGGTCATCGGTGTCGCCGTCGGCGTCGGCTTCTCGATCGCCATGGCGGCGCTGATGCAGGGAGGGCAGGACGATTTCGTTCGCCAGCTCGTCGACACGATGCCGCATGTCGATGTCACCGATGAACAGCGCTCGGCGCGGCGGCAGCCGGCGGAAGACCTCTTCGCAGCCGTCGCCATATCCGGGCTGAGGCCGCGGGACGACCGGCGCGGCATCATCAATCCGACCAAGGCGGTCTCCTGGCTGGAAGATTGGATGCCCGGCAGGCTTGCCGCGGTCCTGAACGTTCAGGGCGTGATCCGCTACTCGGGCCGGGAAGTCGGCGCCGTGGTGATCGGGATCGAGCCGGAGAAGGAGGTGAAGGTCTCGCCCATCGTAGAGGATTTCGAGTCCGGCAGCTTCGGCGCGCTTGCGGCCGGCGGCAACAACGTCGTGATAGGCGATACCATGGCCTCGAGGCTGGGTGCCGGGCTCGGCGATACGATTACCGCCGTGTCTTCGGAAGGCCTTGCCCGCAACTTCAAGATCGTCGGCCTGTTTCATACCGGCACCACGGCGCGTGACGAAGGCGAAGCCTATGTGCTGCTGAAGAACGCCCAGATCCTGTCCAACAGGCCGAATGCAATCAACGAGATCCGCATCAAGCTCGACGACCCGAACGCCGCGCCCACCGTGGCGCGTCGCGTGGAGGCCGAACTCGGCTACAAGGCGGTCGCGTGGCAGGAGGCGAACGAGTCCATTCTCGAAGCGCTCGTCGTGCGCAACGTCATCATGTACACGGTCGTCGCCGCGATCATGCTGGTAGCGGGTTTCGGCATCTTCAACATCGTTTCGACCATCACGCACGAGAAGGCGCGCGACATCGCCATCATGAAGTCGTTGGGCTTTTCGCAAGCCGACATGCGACGTCTGTTCGTGATCGAGGGCCTGGCGATCGGCATAGCGGGTTCCCTTCTCGGCTGGGCGCTCGGTTTCGCGATCACCTACGCCCTTTCCCGGGTGCGGTTCGAAATTGCCGCGACCGGCCAGGAAATGACCAGGCTGCCGATCGCGTGGAGCATTCTTCACTATGCCGTAGCGACAGCCTTCGCCCTGTCCTCGGCAGCGGTCGCCGGTTACCTGCCTGCGCGCCGGGCAGCACGCGTCAATCCGGTGGACATCATAAGGGGTGCCACATGAGCCCGCTGATCGAGGCTCAGGGCCTCACGCGTATATTGCATGAGACGGTTCCGGTAACGCTGGTGAAGGACATCGACCTCATCATCGAGGAAGGCGAGTTCGTGGCCGTTACCGGCCCCTCGGGATCGGGAAAGTCGTCGCTGCTCTATCTGCTGGGGCTGCTCGACAAGCCGACGCAAGGCATGCTCCGCGTCCGCGGCCGCGATACGGAGCCCATGAGCGAGAAGGAGCGGGCGGAGACCCGCCTCGCCACGATGGGGTTCGTCTTCCAGTTCCATTTCCTCCTGCCGGAATTTACCGCGCGTGAGAACGTTGAAATCCCGATGCGCAAGCTCGCCCGCCTCGACCGCGACGCGATGCGGGCCCGGGCGACCGAGTTGCTGTCCTCGCTCGGCCTCGCCGATCATCTCGACAAGCGGCCGGATCAGCTCTCGGGCGGCCAGCGCCAGCGCGTGGCGGTCGCACGGGCGCTGGCCAACGATCCGCCGCTGATCCTGGCCGACGAGCCGACCGGAAGCCTCGACAGCAGGAGTTCGGAGCAGGTATTCGCAATTCTCGACGGGCTTGTCCGCGAGCGCGGCAAGACGGTCGTCGCTGTGACGCACGACCTGGGCATGGCTGCTCGCATGGATCGCCGCATCCACCTCGTGGATGGCGAGGTCAGCAAGGAAGAATAGACGCGCGAGTTTGGCCGGACGGCGCGGAGCCGGCCCGGCGGATACTCAGCGCTGCTCGTCCATTTCGGCGAGCTTGCGCACCCGGCGCCGGAAATCCTCGTCGGTGGAGAATTCGGCGGCGAGGTAGGCTGCAACGAGATCCCTTGCCAACCATGCGCCGACGATCTGGGCGCCGATGCACATGACGTTGACGTCGTCATGCTCCACCGACTGATGGGCGGAATGCACGTCATGGCAGACTGCGGCGCGAATGCCTTTCACCTTGTTGGCCGCGATCGAGGCGCCGACTCCGGTGCCGCAGACCATTAGCCCGCGATCCGCCTTGCCCTCGATGATCGAGGAAGTGACCGTCTTTGCGATGTCGGGGAAGTCTACCGGGTTCGCATCGTACGAGCCTGCGTCATACACCTCGTGGCCGAGCGAGGTGACGTGGTCGATGATCGTGGCCTTGAGGTGGAAGCCAGCATGGTCGGAACCGATGACGATACGCATATTGGTGTCTCCTGGAGAAAAGATTACTGGGCGATCAGGCGGGGCAGCCACAGCGTGAAGTCCTTCGCTAAAGTGAGGATAACAAGCGTGGAAACCAGCGGAACGTAAAAGGGCACAAGCGCTCGCAGAAGCTGCCGGATGGACACCTTGGCGATATCCGACACGAGGAACAGCGACAAACCCATCGGCGGCGACAGCAGTCCGAGCATCAGGTTGAAGATCGTCACGATGCCGAGTTGAACCGGGTCGACACCGGCCATCACGAGCGGCGGGGCTATGATGGGAACGAGAAGCAGCGTTGCGGTCGTCGAGTCGAGGAACATGCCGGCGACGAAGAAGATCAGATTTGCGATGATCAGCAGCATCAGCGGGTCCTTCGACCAGCCGAGCAGTGTCGCCGCAAAGGTCTGAGGCACCTGCTCGACCGCCAGAATCCAGCCGAAAAGCGCGGCCGAGGCGACGATGATGAGGATCGCGCTGGAGCTGCGGGCCGTCAGAACCGCCGAATGCCACAGATGCGCCAGCGTCAGTTCACGGTACAAGACGCCGCTGATGAAGATGACATAGACGGCCGTTATCGCGGCCGCCTCGGTCGGTGTGAAGGCGCCAGCCGTCATGCCGCCGACCATGAGCGCCGGAGCAAGAATGGCCGGTAGCGCCGGCACCAGCGTGCCGACCAGCTCGCCTGCCGTCGGCCAGCGCTCCGCGCGCGCATGGCCGTGTCGGATGGCGACGATCAGCACCGTGAGCATCAGCAGGGCGGTACACAGCACGGCGGGCATGATGCCCGCTACGAGGAGCTGGACGATCGAGACGCTCGTGACCGAGCCGTAGACGATAAGCGGGATGGAAGGCGGGAAAATCGGCCCGAGCGTGGCGGAAGCGGCAGTTACCGCGCCTGCGAAGGACGGATCGAAGCCGCGCTTCTTCATGGCGTCGATTTCGATGCGCCCCAGGCCCCCGATGTCAGCCAGCGCCGCCCCGGACATTCCGGAGAAGATCAGGCTTCCGAAGACGTTGACCTGCGCCAGGCCGCCCGGCATTCGCCCGACGAGCGTATAGGCGAAGCGGAAGATGCGATCGGTAATGCCGGAGAGGTTCATGAGGTTGCCGACGAAGATGAAGAGAGGCACGGCCACCAGCGGAAA
Organism: Sinorhizobium sp. M4_45; assembly: GCF_002885915.1. NCBI lineage: Bacteria > Pseudomonadati > Pseudomonadota > Alphaproteobacteria > Hyphomicrobiales > Rhizobiaceae > Sinorhizobium > Sinorhizobium sp. M4_45. Next base: position 21,717 of record NZ_NWVE01000011.1, on the reverse strand, counting down.
CGAATCCAGCGCGTAGGTGATCCGCTGGGCAAGCAGCCCGAACGGCAAGCCCTCGACAAGTACGTAGAGAATTGACGGCATCAGGATGGCGTAGACCACCGGGAAGCCAAGCATGAACAGACCGAGGAAGGCCGCAACGACCAGAAAACCCATGAAACCAACCTTTCAGACTGCGACGTTCTTATCCGCCTGCGGCGGCTTGCGCAGATGCAGAAGATGGACGAGCGCCGCACCCGCGAAACCGAAGAGCGTGGCGCCCAGAAATATCCAGAACGGGATGCCGAGGGTCGGCGTGGCGTTGGTCAGGTTCCGGGTGATGTTCATGGCCGTGACCCAGCCGATGAACCCCGTGACGCCGATCGCGCAGGCCGAGATCGCGACATTCACGATCGCGCGCGCCTTCCTCGACATTGCCGCCTTGAACTCGCCCATGACGATATTCTCGCCATGCCCGACCACGAGTGGATAGGCGAGGAACACCAGGCAGATGAGCAGGAAGCGCGTCAGTTCCTCCGCACCGATGAAAGGCAGGCCGAAGACGCTGCGCATGACGACCTGAGCCGTCGGAACGATGACCAGCCCCGCCATCACGGCAACCACGACAATCGTCAGGACACGTTCGGGCAGACGCATCTTCTCCCCTCCCATTCTGGCTGAAAAATACAGGCGCTGCAGGGACAAGGGACAGTGGCTTGCCCCTGCAGCTGTTCGGTTACTTCACCGCTTCGATCTGCTCGATGAGCGGTGCGAAATTCGGGAAGTCCTGCCGGATCTGGGCGCTGACCTTTTCACGGAACGCCGCGACGTCGAGCCCTTCGGCCTCGGTGATGACGGTCATGCCGCGGCCCTTGAGTTCCTTCACCAGATCGGCTTCGGATTCGGTCGCCATCTTCAGCGATTTCTGAGCCTCCTCGTCGAGGACCTTCGTCAGAGCCGTCCGCTGCTCTTCGCTCAATCCCTGCCAGACTTCCTCATTGATGAAGACGGCGAGCACGGCGCGCATGTGACCCGTCATCGACAGATGCGATTGCACCTCGTTGAGATTGTTGGAGGCGATCATGGTCAGCGGATTTTCCTGGCCGACAACCACGCCCGTCATCAGCGCGGTCGGGAGTTCGGCAACCTCGACCGGGGTGGGAATGGCGCCGAAGCCCTTGACCATCGAAACCCATAGCTCGAGCGGGACCGCTCGGAAAGGCTTGCCGGCAAGGTCCGCCGGCGTCTTTACCGGGAAGTTGGAGGAGATGTGGCGGTCGCCGCGATAGATGCGCCCGATGATCCGCACGCCCTGTGCGATGAGCTTTTCGTTGATCGCCTGGAGGGCGGGCGACGACTGCGGGTCCGTCGCAGCGAGCGCATGGGCGCCGTCGCGGTAGATGAAAGGCGCGTTGAAGACGGCGACCTCAGGCACCAGTCGTGCGAGGGAAGCGAAATCATGATGGCCCATGGAGATCGAGCCCATGCGCACGCCATCCACCATTTCCGCAACCCCGCCGAGCTGGCTGGCGGGATAGACTGTGACGGTGATTTCGCCGCCGGTCGCGGCCGCGATGCCCTCCGCCGCCTGTGCCGCATAGACCGTCTGGATGTCCCCTTCTGCGCCGACATGCGCGTAGCGCAGTTCGGTTGCGGAAGCGGCTCCGGCAAACAATGCGGCTCCCAGCACGGCGCCGGCCATCCGGCCATGTTTCAGAAAGTTCAGCATGCTCTCCTCCTCCCTGGATAAAACTAGCTGTCTGCTTCTTTTTCCTCTTCTTGCGGCGCGCCCTTCCTGGTGAAGGCAGCTATGTAGCTTTTGCGCCGAAGCTCGTCGCCGATGGCGAAATGTTCGCGCAGCATCCTGTCGGCCTTGTCCGGATCGCGCGCGAGAATGGACAGAAAGACCTCCCGATGGGCCTCCACGAGATAGTCGGTGATGCCGGGCGCGTCGCTCGTCTCGGCGCGCCGCTGGACATGGCTGCGCTTCAGAAGGTCGGATATCGAGCGGTAAACCGTGACGAGCGCGGGACTGCGGCTGGCCTCGACGATCGCCATGTGAAAGGCGAAGTCCGCAGCGCCCCCGTCTTCGGCGTCGTGAAGCGTGTCCATCAGCCGTGTCAGCAGGCCGCCGATGCGTGAGAGGTCGCTATCCGTCGCGCGGATGCAGGCAAGACGGATAGCCTGGCATTCGATCGCGACACGAGCCTGCATGATGTCGTCGAGCATATCGGGCTGCTGGGCGAGGCAGAACGTCAGGAAATCACCGAAGACGCCCACGTCGGCCTTGCGCACGAAAGCACCCTTGCCATGGCGGATATCGAGGAAGCCGAGATTGGCGAGTGACCGCAAAGCCTCCCTCAGCACCGGCCGCGATACGCCGAGAGCGAGGCAAAGCTCCCTCTCGCCCAACAGCCTGTCGCCCACCTTGAGCGCACCGGACAACAGCTGCTCCCGGAAGAAGGAGAGCACCTTTTCCGTTCCCGCAAGTTCATCGGCGCCTTCGGATAGCACAGGGTTCATGCAAATGGTCCCAACTGGTATTACCAGTAAGCACCACATGCGCATGCCGGTCAAGCCGCGCTGCTTGAATTCGCGGAAATTTGTTGAGAATGGCCCGCCCGCCCGGCCAGGCCGCGAGTCGCAAGAATCTCAAATGCGGCGAAGGACTCCGTTGCAGCAGCAACGCGTGCAGCCGGCTTGGGCTGTCGCTTGAACTGCTCAATCCGGGGAGCAGACCGCAGTGGCGAGGATTTCCAGGCGGATGCCGGGTGAAAGGAGCTCCGTGACGACTGTCGCCCGCACGGGAAAGGGAGGCGCGAAGCTCGCCGGTGACCGGGGCCTCCGAGATGTGCACCGACCAGAAGACCGCCTGGCCCTGCCGCGGCCTACCGAGCGAGAGAAACGATGACGTTGCCGACCGGTTTCCCGCTCTCGACCGCCTCGTGGGCTGCGGCGATGTCGTCCAGCGCGCATGTTTCGGCGATATGATGTCTGAGAAGCCCGGATGCCAGCTGTCCCTGCAGCGCGCCGACGGTCTGCTCGCGCACTTCCGGCGACATCTCATAGACGATGAAGAACCGCGCCGCGGCGCCGGCGAGGATCATCGGAAAGAACTCGAATGAGATTTCCGGCTTGCTGGAGCCGTAGATCACGCAAAGTCCGTCCCGCGCTATGATGCCTGGCAGCATCTCGACATTCGTGGCGGCGTCCACCTCTATGACTCGGTCGACGCCGCGCCCGTTGGTGATGCCCCCTATCCGGTCGACGACATCTTCCGTTCTGTAGTTGATCGTGTAGTCGGCTCCCAGCCGCGTGCAGATTTCGGCCTTTTCCGACGAGCTGACGGTCGTGACGATGCGCGCCGCGCCATAAAGCCTGGCGAACTGAATGGCGTAAGCGCCGACTGCGCCCGCACCTCCGGTGACCAGCACGGTTTTTCCAAATACGGCTCCGTCCGTGGTCACCGCGCGAAGTGCCGTCAGCGCTGGAATGCCGAGGCAGGCGCCCTCCTCGAAAGATACGTTATCGGGCAGGTGAACCGCCTGATCCTGCGGAAGGACCACATATTCGGCAGCCGTACCGTTCGAACGTCGCCAGGCGGCATTCCAGGTCCATACCCGCTCGCCGATGCGCTCGCCTGCGACGCCCGTTCCCACGGCGTCGATAATGCCCGCGCCATCACTGTGCGGGATCATTCTCCCGGCAATGAGGGGCCGTCCCGCCCTGGCCTTCACGTCGGACGGATTGACGCCGGACGCATGTATGCGGACGCGGACCTCTCCGGGGCCGGGGATAGGCTCGGGAAGGCTGCCAACCTCCAGGACATCGCGGGCGGCGCCATTTTTCTCGTACCATGCAGCTCTCATTGTCGTTGCCTTTCCGTCAGGCGTCGAGGACGACGAAACGGTCGCGACCGTCACGCTTTGCCGCGTAGAGAGCCCTGTCGCAACTGTTCAGCAGCTCCGCTCGTTGCTGCCCGTTGGACGGGGCGAGGGCGCCGACGATGCTGATGCGTGCGAGGACCGCCTTGCCGTCTACCTGGAAGGGTTCGCGAAAGGCCGCGACCAGCCGCTGCGAAACCGCTGCGAACGCCGGTGCATTGGGCGGATTCGGAATGAAAACGGCGAATTCGTCGCCGCCCATGCGGATCGCGATGTCGCCTGCTCTGATGACCGAGCGAATCCGGTTGGCGGCCTCGTACAGAACCTCGTCGCCGGCGTGATGGCCAAGCTCGTCGTTGATCGCCTTGAATCCATCCATGTCGAGATAAAGAGCCCCGAAGGTCTGACCCGCCGTGATCGCGTGGTGGAGAGCCCCGTCGACGATCGACGACAGGGCCGAGCGGTTGAACAGGCCCGTCAACGGATCGGTGATGGCCGCATTCTGTAATTGGTTATGGGCGAGGCCCATGACGAGATTCGCCTTCTGCAGGCTCAAAAGCGCACTGGCGACCGCCGCAAATCGGCGCAGGTTCTGCGCCTGCTCGTCGGAAAGATCCCTTGGCCGGCCATCGAGGATGCAGAAGCTGCCGACGGGCAGGTTCTCGACATAGACGGGCGCGCCGGCGTAAAAGCGGAAGTGCGGGCTTCCGACCACATACGGTCTCGTTTTCAGTTCACGGTCTTCCGCCAGATCCGGGATAATGAGGAGTTCGTCCGCGAAGGCGACCCGCGTGCATATGGACATCTCGCGCGAGCATTCGCCGATCCTCAAGCCCGCCTGACCGGCGATCCGCTGCCAGTCTTCGTCGATGATGTTTATGGCGGCGTAGGAAACGTCGAAGATGCCCTTGGCAAGCTCGGCCAGTGTTGCGAGTTCGGGCGTGGGAGCGCTGCCGATTGAATTGAGCGAACGGACTGCGAGCAACCTTTGACGCTCGTTCGTGGGGATTCGTACGGCTTGTCCCATTTCTGTCTCCGTCGTTCGTAAAAGATGGCGATCCGGGCGACCCGTCCCTTGTTAGGGGAAGCCCGGCGGCCCTCCGACCTATCGCAAAAAAACGTCGGCGCGCTATCCTTAAACCTTAGAGTAATGCGGGCACTCTCCGTCACTCGCCGAAGTTTTGCGCAGTTCACCACGGAAACATGCAAATTTGAGGGTTGCTCAGCAAAGAATACCATTCAATCGTGACGGGATGCGGCGAGCCGGACTTGAGTTGGGGCGCGGCGTCGCGAGAAGAGTTGCAGCAGCGTATCAGCCGAACCGGCTGACCCGAGTGAGTAATTTGACATGATCCTCAACCATCGGCTCACACGTATTACCGTCGGCATCCTCCTCCTGGCGCTTGCAATTGCCGTCCTGCTGCCCGGGTTGACTGGCTACAGCAGCCTGGATGGGACGGTAAACGCACGCCTTGCCGTGATAAATGCGCCGATCGACGGTGAGATCGAGAAACCGGCGCCTCGGATCGGAACGCCGGTGGCAGAGGGTGAAACGCTCGCGACGATCCGTAACCAGCGTGTCAACAGAGCGATCCTGGCGTCGCTGCGCACCGATCATCGAACCGCCGTCGAGCGCGTCGCGGCGCTGCGGCGGGAGCGGGATGAACTCGCGCGATTGCGGGATGATCTAGCCGGGCGGCTCGACATTTTCAGGAACGCGACCATCGCCAGCCTGGAGCGCGAGGTTCAGATCCTGCAGAAGAGGGTCGAAGTGTCGCGCGCGCAGGACGTCGTAGCGAGGGTCGACCTCGTCCGGCGGCAGGACCTCGAGGCCAAGGGGATATTCACCCGCAAGATGGTGGAGGCGGCGGAAGCCGCCGGTGCGGCCGCCGGCGGCGAACTCGAGATCAGCAATTTGACCGTGGAACTGCTGCAGCAACGCCTCAAAGCCGTGCGTCAGGGCATATTCATCGTCGGCGATGGCCAGAACGACGTGCCTTATTCCAGACAGCGCCAGGACGAGGTGATCGTCCGCATCCACGATCTCAATACGCGGATCGCGGAGAACGAGGCACGGGCAAAACAGACGGACGAGCAGATAGCCGAGGAGGAGAGGCGGGTTCTCAGTCTCGAAGCCGCGACGATCCCGTCGCCCATCGATGGCGTCGTTTGGAGCCGCAACGTGGTCAGCGGTTCCAATGTCATTCTGAACAACGAGATGATGCGCATCCTCGACTGCCGCGAGCTGTTCGTCGATATTCTGGTTCCTGAAGTCGATTATGACGAGATCTATCCCGGCCGCGAGGCGGAGGTCCGGCTCTTCGGTCGCGGAGATGTCTTCAAAGGCCGCGTGCAAGCGGTCAGGGGGTCGTCCGCGGTCGTGGAAAAGGACACGCTGGCCGCCAACGAGCCGGAGACCGAGGAGCGAAATGCCCGCATCCGCGTCACGCTCGCTCCGTCGGCACTCAACACCGATTTCGCGAATTTCTGTCAGGTCGGGCGAACGGCCCAGGTTCGTTTCTCCAAGCGCAGCCTTCACCTGGCGCAGTGGGTTCAAAGCTTGTGGTTCAGTCTCTTCTAGCGCTGGCGCCGACCTTACTCGTCATCGCCTTTTTTCTCCTCGGGCCGTTCAACTGGTCGCGCCACAGGAGCTGGTCGCGCGCTGTCACCTGCGTCTTCGTCGCTGCCATCGCGCTGCGTTACCTGATCTGGCGCTTCACCGAGACCGTTCTTCCCTATCCGAACGACGGCGCCAATTTCTATTGGGTCTGGTTCGTCTTCATCGTGGAGTTCCTCGCCTTTTCGGAGGTCGTGCTCTTCCTCATCCTGATGAGCCGCTACGTCGACCGCAGCGCCGAGGGGGATCGGCTCGAGCGGCAGTTCTTTGAGCGAGACGAACGGGAACTTCCCACGGTCGACGTCTTCATACCGACCTACAACGAGCCGCTCGACGTTCTGGAACGGACGATCGTCGGGGCGCTTGCGCTCGATCATCCCAAGGACAAGCTGAAGGTCTATGTGCTCGACGACGGCCGGCGCGACTGGCTCAGGACTTTCTGCGAGGGGCGCGGTGCGATCCATGTGACGCGCAGCGACAACGCGCATGCTAAGGCCGGGAACATGAACAACGGATTGCGCGTCAGCTCAGGCGATTTCATCGCAGTCTTCGATGCCGATTTCGTGCCCTATCGCAGTTTCCTCCGGCGCACCTTGCCTTTCTTCATGGACGAGACGATCGGTATCGTGCAGACGCCGCAGCACTTCTTCAACGTCGATCCGATCCAGTCCAATCTCGGACTGGAGAACCTATGGCCCGACGAGCAACGCTTGTTTTTCGACGAGATCGCCCCGAGCCGCGACGGCTGGGACGTCAGCTTCTGCTGCGGCTCCTGTTCGATCGCGAGGCGCAAGGCGGTAGACGCCATCGGCGGTTTCCCGACCGAGTCGATCACCGAGGATCTGCTGACGACGCTGTCGATGCTCAACAGGGGTTTCAAGACGCGCTATCTCAACGAGCGGCTCTCGATGGGGCTGGCGGCCGAGAATCTCACCGGTTATTTCGTCCAGCGCGAGCGCTGGTGCCAAGGCGGTATCCAGACGCTCTACCTGCACAACGGCCCCTTACGCGGGCCGGGTCTCTCGCTCTTTCAGCGCGTCATGTTCCTGCCCATGTCGTGGCTGGTGCAATATCTGGTCCGCTTCATCGTGCTTCTCATTCCCATAATCTATCTGTGGTTCGGCGCCCTGCCGCTCTATTTCACGAATGTCGCCGACTATGTCTCGAACCAGGTGCCCCTGCTCGCGGCCTATTTCCTGCTGATGTTTTGGCTCACGCCGACGCGCTACCTTCCGGTGGTTTCCACTGCCGTCGGTACCTTCTCGACCTTCCGCATGCTGCCGACCGTCCTTTCGAGTCTGGTCAGGCCCTTCGGCAAGCCATTCAAGGTGACCCCGAAGGGCAGCAGCAATGAGGAGAACGTCTTCGACGCCTATACTTTCACCTGGATCGCCGGCTTCATCGTGGTTACCGCGCTGGGCCTCCTGATCAACATCGTTCCGGAGACGGCGCGGGTAGAGGGTTCGTTCTCGGCCATTGCTGCGCTTTGGTCGGGCATCAACATCGTGGTGCTGATCATCGCCTCGCTTATCTGCTTCGAGAAGCCGCGGCGCCTGCTGCAGGCGTTCAAGCTCGACGAGCCGGTGGATGTGGATGGCCTCGAAGGCCGCCTCGTGAGCCTCTCGCTGGACAAGGCGGTGGTGGCGGTTTCGACGGAAACACGGTTCAAATCGACCAAGGTCAAGCTGAACATCGAAGGCTTCGCGCCGCTCGAAGCGGATCTGAAGCAGGTAACGCAGCGGCGCGGGGACATCACCCGCACCGGCGACAAGCAGCGTTACTACCTTCATCTTCACTACGACCTGCGTGGATTCGAGCGGGACAAGATGATCATCAAGCTCTACACCGGGCGCTATTCCCGGGACGTTCCCGATATCGACAAGATCGCCGTTTCGGTGAATTTGCTGTTGCGCGCATTCGGCCGCACGCGAACCGCCTGATCAGCGGACTGCAGCCGAGCGGGATGCCTCCGGTCTACCTGCCCTTCGGGGCATAGAGCGTGCGGGAGCGCTCGAGGTGTCTGATCATCGCCTGCTCGGCTTCGTCCGGATTGCCGCGGCGGATACAATCGATGATTTCCTCGTGCTCCGTGAGGGTCACGTTCTCCCGGCCGGTCCAGATCAGCATTTCCGTATGATACTCTTTGAGCCAGCCGAGCATCGCCTCGCTGACGGCGGTATATATCGGATTGCCGGAAATCTGGGCAATGCGGGTGTGGAACGCCATGTCCGCGGCGATGAAGGCATCGGGATCCTTGAGTGCCGCCTGCTGCCGCTTCAAGGTTTCCTCCAGCGCCGCGATATCGGCGGCCTCGGCCCTGCTTGCCGCCTCCCGCGCCATGCCGCGTTCGAAGAAGATGCGCGCGCTCTTCAGGTGTTCCAGCGAATCCGAGGAGGCCGCAAGCATGATCTTGGCCGCGGCATCCACCTGCCGAAGCAGCGACCGCGCCGTCGGCTGCAGCACCTTGGCCCGCTCGCCATGCGAAATCTCGATCAGCCCCATATTGGCAAGTGCCTGCATCGCCTCGCGAATGGCCGGGCGTCCCACCTGGAAGCGCTCCATCAGCATCCGCTCGGAGGGCATTTCGTCTCCCGGTTGCAGCTCGCCGGTTTCGATCAACGCCTTCAGCCGCGCAAACACCTCGTCGGAAAGTTTCCTGCGGATGATGGGCTCGGATTGCATGACCATGTGAACTCCAGCAGCTTGCGGATCATTCTCTATAGGCAGGTTTCTTCCGGCAGGCGAGATTTCTCTTGCCTAACTCAGATACTCATTATACCAGTTGCACGAGAGACGCTACTGAATCCAATGCAAAGAGCGCTGCCGTGATACGCATCACTTACCGCATCGAGACCCCGGGAGACATCGAAGTCCTGGCGAGAAAGATCGCAAGCGACCAGTCGACCGGAACGTTCGTGCCGGTGCCGGGCGAAAGCGAAGAGTTGAAGGCGCGGGCGGCCGCTCGCGTAGTGGCTATCCGCCACCTCGAAACCGCCGATCGAGCCTCATGGCCGGACGAGGCGGGAAATGCCACGCGCTTTAACCGGGCCGATGCGGAGATTGCCTTCCCGCTCGATGCGGTGGGAACGGATCTTTCCGCCTTGATGACCATTGCGATCGGCGGCGTCTATTCCATCAAGGGAATGACCGGCATCCGCATCGTGGATATGAAGCTGCCGCCGGAGTTCGCGGCGGCGCATCCGGGCCCGCAGTTCGGTGTTGCCGGCAGCCGGCGCTTGACCGGTGTCGAAGGCCGTCCGATCATCGGGACGATCGTCAAGCCGGCGCTGGGTTTGCGGCCCGAGGAAACGGCGATGCTCGTCGGCGACCTGCTTTCCTCCGGGGTGGATTTCATCAAGGATGACGAGAAGCTGATGAGCCCGGCCTATTCGCCGCTGAGTGCGCGGATTGCAGCCATCATGCCGAGAATCCTCGACCACGAGCAGAAGACCGGCAAGAAGGTGATGTATGCCTTCGGCATATCCCATACCGATCCGGATGAGATGATGCGAAACCACGATCTGGTGGTCGCGGCCGGCGGCAATGCGGCGGTCGTCAACATCAATTCCGTCGGAATGGGCGGCGTCGCTTTCCTGCGCAAGCGCTCCGGCCTCGTTCTCCACGCCCATCGCAACGGGTGGGACATTCTCACGCGTCATGGCGGCTTGGGCATGGAGTTTTCGGTCTGGCAGCAATTCTGGCGCCTCCTGGGGGTGGACCAGTTCCAGATCAACGGCATCCGCGTCAAATACTGGGAACCTGACGAGAGCTTCGTGAAGTCCTTCGAGGCCGTGAGCACGCCGCTCTTTTCCAAGGAGGATTGTCCGCTGCCGGTCGTAGCGTCGGGTCAATGGGGCGGACAGGCGCCCGAGACCTATGCACGGACCGGGCATACGACCGATCTGCTCTATCTCTGCGGCGGTGGCATCGTCAGCCATCCGGGCGGACCCGGCGCCGGCGTCAGGGCCGTATGCCAAGCTTGGGAGGCGGCAGTCGCCGGCATCCCGTTGGCCGATTATGCCAGGGATCACCCCGAACTGGCGCAATCGCTCGAAAAATTCGCCGTCGGCAAGGGCGCCTGACTTCCGCGCGACCGGAGACCCCAATGCACATTCCCTTGCTCAGCTACTACGGGGACGATCTGACCGGCTCGACCGACGTGATGGAGGCACTCTCCTCCCACGGGGTCGAAACCGCGCTGTTTCTCAAGGTGCCCGAGTCTTCGCTCTTCGAGCGCTTCGGCCATTGCCGTGCCTTTGGGCTCGCGGGCACCAGCCGCAGCCAGACGCCGGGCTGGATGGCGGAAAACCTTCCTCCGGCCTTTCTGTGGCTGAAGGCGCTGAAGGCGGAGATCGCCCATTACAAGGTTTGCTCGACCTTCGATTCGAGCCCCGGTGTCGGCAACATAGGCAAGGCGATCGAGATCGGGCGGGATGTCTTCGGCGCCGCACCGGTACCGCTCGTCATCGGCGCACCGCAGATCCGCCGTTACACCGCCTTCGGCAATCTGTTCGCCCCTTTCCGCGGCGAAACCTACCGCATCGATCGCCATCCGGTGATGAGCAGGCATCCGGTAACCCCGATGAACGAGGCGGATATCCGCCTTCACCTTTCGCGTCAGACATCGCTCAGCGCGGCTCTTGTAGACCTCGTGCAACTCGCGTCGCCGGACGTGGACGCGTTCGCCGACAGGGCTTTCGCGGATCACCAACTCGTCCTTTTCGATGTCGCGGATGAGGGGAGCCAGGCCGTCGTCGGGCGCCAGCTCTGGCGGACGCGAACGGCGGAAGGGCAATTCGTCTGCGGCTCGTCCGGCATCGAATATGCACTCGTTCGCGAATGGCGTCGCCTTGGCCTGCTCGGCGAAGCGCCGGCATTCGCGTCGCCTGGACCGGTCGACCGGATCGCAGTGGTTTCGGGCAGCGTCTCTCCGACCACGGAGCGGCAAATCCGTCATGCGATGGAGAACGGTTTCGAGGGGATAGGGCTCGATGCAGTCGCACTCGCGGCGACGGATGCCGGCTCGACATTCGAGGATGCCGTTGCGCGGGGGCTTGCCTGTCTGGAAAAGGGCCGGAGCATCATTCTCTATACCGCACTCGGCCCCTCTGCCGATCGGGGCGAAGCCATTCCTCTGGAGGATGGCTCGCGTCACCGGATCGGCGAACGGCTCGGATCGCTGCTGAGAGAACTGGTGACGCGGGCCGGGCTCCGCCGCGCTGTGATCGCCGGGGGCGATACGTCGAGCCACGCCCTTGGCCAGCTTTCTGTCGACGCGCTTACATTGCGGCTGCCGCTTCCGCAGTCGCCGGGATCGCCTCTCTGCACCGCGCATAGCGCCGATCCGAGGGTGGACGGCATGGAGGTCGCTCTGAAGGGCGGCCAGGTCGGGTTCGACGACTATTTTTCGATGATCCGGGATGGACGGAGCTAAGGCTCTTCCGAGGAAAGTGCGTCGTTCTGAAAGCGCTCTCATAGCAGCTTGTCGAGCGTTATCGGCAGATCGCGAATGCGTTTTCCCGTCGCGTGGAAGATGGCATTCGCAATTGCCGCAGCTGCGCCCGTTATGCCGATTTCGCCGACCCCGTGTGCGCCAAGCGGCGTATGTTCGTCGGGAATGTCGTTGTAGATGACCTCGATATGCGGCACGTCGAGATGCACCGGGACATGATATTCGGCGAGTGACGGATTCATGATCCGCCCGCGGCGCGCGTCGAGCAGGGTTTCCTCCGCGAGAGCCATGCCGATCCCCATGACGATCCCGCCGCGAAGCTGGCTGACGGCCGTTTTCGGATTGAGGATCCGGCCGCAATCGAAGGAGCCGAGCCAGCGCGAAATCCGCACTTCGCCCGATTCCCGGTTGACGCGAGCTTCGCAGAATTGCGCGCCGTAGGAGGCCATGGAGTACTTCATTACCTCGAACGGCATTCCCGAAGTCTCTTCCACTTCAATGAAATCACGGCCGGCGCGCTTCAGGATCGAGGCATAGGTCTCGCCCTTGTTTCCCTCGCCGGACAGGAAAAGCCCGCCGTCGCGTGCCTCGATCTCTACGTTTGCACCTGCCAACGGCGAGCCGTTACCGGCGAGCTTGATGAGTTCGCGATGGATCTTTTCGACTGCCACCTGCACCGCCGCGGCGATGCTGCCGGTCTGGCTCGAGCCGCCGGCGATGATCGGCGAGTCCGGCAGGGCGGAGTCTCCATAGCGGAATGAAACCATCTCCAGCGGCAGGCCGAGACGGTCGGCTGCGTGCTGAATCTGCACCGTCGCCGTTCCCATACCCATTTCGTTTGCCGCCGCTTGCACGACTGCGCTGCCGTCGGCGGAAATGCGAAGGCGAACTGCGGCGGGAAAGCGGAAGACCGGGTAATAGGCCGTCGCCACGCCTTGTCCGATCAGCCAATTTCCATCGCGCTGCGAACACGGTTCGGCCGGCCGCCGGCTCCAGCCGAACTTTTCCGCGCCGCGCCGGTAGGCCTCGACGAGATGACGGCTCGAAAATTCCGTGCCTTTCGTGGGATCCTTTTCGGGCTCGTTCAAGCGGCGAAGTTCGACCGGATCGATCTTCATCGCGTAGGCGAGTTCGTCTATGGCCGATTCCAGAGCGAAAGTGCCGATCGATTCCCCCGGCGCGCGCATCCATGTGTTGGCGACGGTATCGAGATCGACGACCTTCTGACCGACGGACATTGTCCGCGAGGCGTAGAGATGCCGCGGAGTCAATGAAAATTGTTCGGGAAACTTGGCGTGGGTCGTCGTCGCCGTCACCCCGGTGTGAATGATCGCCGCGAATTTTCCATCCTCATCGGCGCCGAGCGCGACGCGCTGTTCCGAAGGCGTGCGGCCGCCGATGAGGCGGAAAACGTCTTCGCGGGCGAGCGCCATTTTGACGGGGCGATTGGCGACTTCGGCCGCCGCCGCACAGAGCGCGGTGTGATTCCACAAGGCGGCCTTGCCGCCGAAGCCCCCGCCGACGAATGGCGCGATGACGCGCACGTCGTCCCCCCTGAGGCCAAACATCCCGGCGAGTGCGTGCTTGCAGCCGTTTACGAATTGGGTCGAGTCGAAAACCGTCAACCTGCCGTCTTCGTCCCAGGCGGCAATCGTCGCATGCGGCTCGATGGCGTTGTGGTTGTAGTGCGGTGTCCGGTAGAGATGGTCGACCTTGAATGCCGCCGCCGCGAAAGCCTTCTCCGGGTTGCCGATCTTCAGTTCCGGATCTTCGCCCATGACGGCGGACGGCACGGTCGCTTCCGCCTTGAGGTCCGCGAACGAAACCCGCGCTGCTTTCTCATCATAGTCGACGCGCACGAGCGAAGCCGCATGCTCCGCCTGTTCGAGCGTTTCGGCAACGACAACCGCGACGGGCTGCCCATTCCAACTGATCTCGTCGTCCTGCAGAACAGCGAGATCACTGGCCGCGAACCCCTTGTCCATGTGCCTTACGTCCATGAGTGGCGGTCGTTTCATCTTCGGGGCGATTTCGGCGGTGACGATCGTTATGACGCCTGGACTCCTTTCCGCATCGGAGGCGTCGATTCCGACAATCCGTCCCTTGGCGATCGTGCTGGAGACCGGAACGGCATAGGCCAGATGTTCGATCTCGAATTCCGCGGCGAAGCGCGCTTCACCCTTCACCTTCCGCTGCCCGTCAACGCGGCTGACGGGCGTGCCGAGGTAACCGTGTTTGTGGATGAGCGGGTCCGGCGCCTTGTCGGGCATGAACTGGACGACGGTTTCCATAAGCTTCTGCAGGACGCTCATCTTACCCTCCGGCCAATTCGCCCAACACGCCGACGATCGTGCGCTTCGCCAACTCGACCTTGAAGGCGTTATGGGCTAGGCCTCTTGCCGGCGCGAGTTCGGCTTCCGCCGCCTGTCTGAAGCTCTCGGCACCAGCGTTCGCTCCCGTCAGGACGCGCTCGGCTTCGGTAGCCCGCCACGGCTTGTGCGCCACGCCCCCGAGCGCCAGGCGGACGTTCCTGACCTTGCCGCTGTCGATCTCCAGAGCGGCGGCCACGCTGACCAGGGCAAAAGCATAGCTCGCGCGGTCGCGGACCTTCCGGTAGAGCGAGCGCCTGGCGAAGCCGAGCGGCGGGATCTCGATGCCGGTGATAAGTTCGCCGGGCTGCAGATCGGTCTCGATATGGGGGGTATGCTCCGGCAAAAGGTGGAAGTCCTCTAAGGCAATCGTGCGCGCGCCGCTGGGCCCGACGACGTTCACCTTCGCATCGAGAGCCGCCAGGGCGACGCACATATCGGACGGATGCGTGGCGATGCAGCTGTCCGAGGCTCCGAGGATCGCGTGCATCCGATTGAATCCCCCGATCGCATCGCATCCCGCTCCCGGTGCACGCTTGTTGCAGCGCGCCGCGTGGTCGTAGAAATAGAGGCAACGCGTTCGCTGCATGAGGTTGCCCGCAACGGTCGCCATGTTGCGGATCTGGCCCGATGCTCCGAACACGATCGCCTGGGCCAGAAGCGGATAGCGGTCCCGCACGACCGGATGACCGGCGACCGTCGTGTTCCGCACCGTCGCACCGATAGCAAGGCCGCCATCCGGCCGCTCCTCGATCCGGTCCAGAGGCAGCCCGGTCACATCCACCAGCGCGTCCGGCTGTTCGATGTTCTCGCGCATCAGGTCCACAAGGTTGGTGCCGCCGCCGAGCAACTTCGCATTCGGCGTCTTGGAGAGGAGCTGCACGGCGGCTTCCAGATCAGTCGCTCTCGCATAGGCGAAGCTCTTCATTTCGCCACCTTGCGGTCAAATGCGCTGTGGATCGCCTCGCAGATGCCGACATAAGCCCCGCAACGGCAGAGGTTTCCGCTCATGCGTTCCTTGATCTCGGTGTCCGAGAATTCGATCGTAGCCGCGGCCATGTCCCCGGTCACGGCGCTCGGCAAGCCGCTTTGAAGTTCTCGGAACATTCCGATCGCCGAACAGATCTGCCCGGGGGTGCAATAACCACATTGGAAACCGTCATGCTCGATAAATGCGGTCTGAAGCGGGTGAAGCTCGCCGTTGGCAATGCCTTCAATCGTGGTGATCTCCCGTCCTTCAAGCTGAAGCGCTAGCGACAGGCAGGACAGGACGCGCTGACCGTCCACCAAAACCGTGCAGGCCCCGCAGGCGCCCTGGTTGCATCCCTTCTTGGGCCCGGTAAGGCTCAAATGCTCGCGCAGAACGTCCAGCAGAGAGGTACGCGGGTCGATCGACAGGGAATGGTCGACGCCGTTGATCTTCAGCAGGATCAGCGCTGAGCCGGCAGGCGGGATGGGTGCCGCCTTAGGCGTTCGGTGGGGAGATGGCATGAGCACACCCTCTCGATTTGCATCAGTCGCGGCATCCTGCGCACCGGAGCGGGGCAGGTCAGTCGCGCGAGGCAGCAGGGGTTGCCAGAACCCGGCAAACGGATGAATGTTCCGAAGATTGTTCGCATGCGGTACGACCGCGGCGGCCGGGCAGGGACAGCGGTTGGCGAGATGATCTATTTCACGGGCGACACGCATTACGGCGATCCGCGTGTGCTTCGCATCGACCGCCGCCCGTTTTCCAATATGGCCGAGCATGACGCCGCCATGATCGCCAATTGGAACGAAACCGTCTCGCCGCAGGACGACGTCTGGCACCTTGGCGACTTCGCGGCAAAGAGAACCGGACTTGCCGAAGATCTGCTGTCCCGTCTGAACGGCCGCAAGCACCTCATCGTAGGCAACAACGACCCGATCGACACGACCGGGGCGAGCGGCTGGCACAGCGTGCAGCATTACGCGGAGCTGATGGTCGATGGACGGCTGCTCGTCCTTTGCCATTATCCGTTCCGGACATGGAACCAGATGGGAAAGAAGTCGATTAATCTGCACGGGCACTCCCATGGCAGGTTGAAGCCGATCCCGCGGCAGTTCGATGTGGGGGTGGATGCGAGAGGCCTGCGTCCGGTCCGGCTGATTGATATTCTCCCCCAGGTCGGGCGGTAAACTCCCGCTTGGCGCTTCGGGGAACGTGCGAGCCTCTCGAATGTTCTCCAAGGCAGGCTTGCGTCCCGAAAACGAGGTGCTTCAGTGCAAGGAGACCTATTCGGAAACCCGCGCCGCAATCTGCCTGAGGGCTTCCGCTACCAAGCGGGTATCGTTCCGCAGAAGCTCCAGGAGGTACTTCTGGAGGCGATGCCGGGGCTTCTCTTCAAGCCTTTCGACTTTCACGCCTACGAGGGCAGGCGGCGTGTGGTGTCGTTCGCGACATGGCAATCATGCGCCAGGTTGAGCTCGGCATCCGTGTCCCTGGCGCTTCTTGTTTTTATCGTTTGATCGCTCGGGCAACTGCGATGAGAATGCAGGCCCCGATGAAACCGGCGATTAGGTACCCGATCCAGCCACCGAGATTCACGCCGATCAGGCTAAGTAAAAGGTTGGCCACGAACGCGCCAACGACACCAAGGACGATGTTCATAATGAGTCCCATGTTGGACTTCATGAACATCTCGGCGAGCCAACCGGCGACCCCACCGATGATGATTGCAGCAATCCAGCCTACACCTGCGCTTTCCATTTAAGCCTCCCGTGGTGAGACCTTGATGGTAGAGAAAGCTATGAGCCCGTCAACTGCTCCGTGTCGCGGCATCAGCAATTATTCGAGAGTGTCGGCACCCCTGCTTAGTAAGCATGGCGGGTCAGTTACCATGGCGCCCCGGTGACGGACGATTGTAGGGCTGAGCGGCCGCAATTAAACGATCAGCTGAACGATGTGAGCGAACGGGGTCATCGCCCACTTGCCGCTGCTATCCTTCGCCGTCCGATAGATTATGAAGTCGCGGCCGACCGTGAACTCCGCATGCATGGTGATCTCGTTGCCAGTCGAGAGCACGGCGCGGAGTTCGCTCACATGCCGCTGCTTGATTTGCTCGCTGATTAAGTCAACCAGCGCCTGATTAAGAACACTTGCCATTTGAAGCCCCGAGTTTCCTTCGCATCATACACGATCGCTCAGCCCTTCAAACGGCTTCCCGCCTTGTCGGCAGCGTCGCGGTCGTTGCCATGCTGCTTGCGGCGGGCTCCCTTCGGGTTGAGGTCGCCGCTTCTTTGTATGTGTGCAAAGAAAAGCCTGGCGCCGATGCATCAGCGACAGGCGAGAGTGATACGCGATACCTGGCGATGCGCTTGGGAGGAGTCGCATCGCATATACCGCTGCACAGTCGCCTATCGTTTTTAATCCGCCCATCCCATGGACCAAACACAAGGCGGTGCCCGAGTTCATCTGCTCGCGCAGCATGCCGGGTTCGTTTGAGAAGCGCGCGGACTTCGGCGCCGTCTGTGACGGTTCCCCCCTGTTCACCTGTCACCACCACCACAGGAATTCCACATGACCATCACGACCACGTCACCGCGTGGGCGCGCCTTTATGCGTGGGGGGGGGGCGATGGGAGGGAACGAGGACGCTGCCGCTCCGTCGGAGACCGGGTTTAACGATCAGCCGGGCAGATGGTTCCGACTGCAGCGTTGTATTTGGCCGCCATTTCGAGGCGAGGGGCGGGCCGCCGCCGAAGCCGCCGTCGTCGTTGTCATCCGGCCACCAACGTTGTCAATCGTTGCCAGCGCGTAGGCGCTGTAGCGCAGCAATCAAGGGCGCGCTAAACTGCCGGTATGACCCAGCGATACGAATTGCATGACGACAGCAACGGCTTTTGGAGCGTGATTGATCGCTTCACTGGCTGGCCTGCTCGATGGGAGGGCATATCGCAGACCGGCCTGGATTATTTCGATGCGGACGATCTCACCGATTTGCTCAATCTGCTGGACGAGCGCAGACGAGCAAAAGGCAAGCCCGAAAGCGGCGAGCTAGAGTGAACGGTTTGTGAATCGTAAATGGCTTGCAAAGGCAATGGGGAGAAACCCCGACTCGACGAAGCGTTGATAACGTTGCGAGCCGTAGCCCGGGTTTGACAGCCCCCCCGGCGAGGTAGGGCGCTGCCTGCTCAGGCCAGCTCCGGCAGTTGGAGGGCGTACAGGAGCCGACTGGAGCTGACGTTATGGCGCTCTGTCAATCTGAAGTCTCAGCCATTCGCTCGGCGCGGTTCGTTCTGCCCGGGACAGCCCATCAGGGCAGAGCATAAACTCCGGGGCTGTGGTATTTGGGCGCGCAACGTTCTGGACCAGCGATGGTTCCGTGAGTTAGTGAGGGTCACCAGTTTTCGCAGCCGCACGCCGTTACTAGGACTGCGAACCAAGGGATAGGATTTCAACGAAGGCGCGCTCAGCGCGGGCCGCCCGGGGGAGCAAAATACCTTTTACTTCTGTCGAAACGGGAACTGTTTGAGCCTCACGGCGTTGGCGAGATATCATCGCGCGAGGACCCGGACATGGAATCGGCTACAATATTACTCGCGGATGACGAAGCACTGCTCCTGATCGAGTTTGAAGGCGCCCTCGCTGACGCCGGATTCCTCGTCCTGACGGTAACGAGCGGCTTTAGGGCGATAGAACTCCTAAACTCTACAGACTCGGAAATTGCAGGAGTGGTGACTGATATTCGCTTCGGTTCGGTCCCTGACGGCTGGGACGTCGCGCGCATTGCGCGAGAGAAGAATGCGGATTTACCTATCGTTTATATCAGTGGACATGGCTCCCTAGATTGGCAGTCAAAGGGTGTATCGAACAGTGTCATGCTCGAAAAGCCGTTCCCCTTAGAAGACCTAGTGACGACAGTTTCCCAGCTTCTAGCCGACAGACCACCGCTGGCATCAGCTTGATAGGCGTCAGTTCGAGAGCTCTTATTCGCCGCGCTCGACCATTTCTCGCATGCGGCCCGCTCACGCACGCCGGACTGGTGATGGACAATAGCGCTCTGGCGATCCGTTCAGCCGCTTCGCTATCGCGCGGAAGGCCTTTTTTCGTGAGAATTTTAGTGAAAACTTCGTCCAGCAAGTTGATGCCAGCAGGCAGAATCGTGTTTGCCTGTTCGTGTTGCCCAACATCGCGCGACCTCTTCATTGCCCAAGCGCATGGGATCTTGGGCTGCCACGTATCTTGGCTAAGATCATGCACGTGATCTGGCCGACCTGGCAAGGAAGAGTTTCAAACTTCGCCGCAAAAGGCGTCGCGAGCACGAATTCTATAAAGTTGAGCGTGCCCTATCGGTCACCGCCATCCTCGTCCGGCCACCATCTCTGCCAGTCATTCGCCTGCTGACCTTTCAATCGCGTCAACAGCCGTTGCAGTAGCTGGTGCTCTGTAATGCCGCTTCCGTCCGGTAGGTATTCGGCAGGGTCTTTCCGAACGTCGTAAATTACGAATTACTAAAGTGATTGGACCGGCGAAGTCAGGGGAGTTATACCCGCGTCTTTCAGACGTCTATTTATTAACTTTGCTCATTAGTCGATTGATCTAGAAGAGGGCCCGCTAGCGGGCCCTCTTTGCGGGATTACCAGAGCACCTCCCAAAGGGTAATGACAATGGCCGTTCCGATGCATAGTACGGGCATTGACTTGATCACGAAATCGACCAAGCTGAAATGATAGCCAAAGCTTCCAACATAAGATTTCGTCATTAACGCAGACCTCCAGGTGGGTTGTTTAATACACGCAATGCCCTCGCTGCATTTTTTGGGCTGAGCCCCTCCATCTTCCAGGCGCCGATCGTTGCGACGTTCCCGGAGAAAACATGATAGATCGTATAGGTCCCATCCCCCTCGAAGCGGCGGCCATACTGGTGGGATTGCCCAGACCGATCCGGATCTCCTCCTCGAGACTCCCAGCCGCTGATAATGCTCGCGTCCTCATCGTGTTTGCTCTTCACTGCAACCCTCCCTTGCGTCGGGCAATGGACCCGCTCGGTAGGTGTTGAAACACGGTACAGCCAACGGTGACGGACGCTGCAACGGTCGCTGCTGGAGTTTTCCATTAGGCAGCGGCACGGCTGGCTGCGTGTCGGAAGTGGGGGAGTCTGACGGGCGGGGCGGAAATGCACCGGAGGCCAAGCAAGCCCTGAGATAGGTGCTATCCCTCAAAATTAAGTCTTTATTAAGTTGCTGCTTAACTAACCAAACACGCGCGCGCCGAACCTGGCAGCGGGCGAGTGGTGTCAATGTTGATTAGCTGCGGGCCCAGAGTTCCATTCCGGCTGGTGCTCAGAGCAAGGGGCCAACTAGCGGGTCTCGGCTACAGCGGCTTTTCCGTCAGTAACTTGCCGCTCAACAAATCCCGTGCCTCGCTCGCACCCTCGGTCTTCAAAGTCGCAGGACCGGCAGCCAGCGGTTCGTTGGCGCGCCTGCCATGCTGCTCAATGTCCTCGATCAGCATTTTCATTTCGGCAATTTCCTTCACCTGATCACGAGTAATCCTGTCTGCCAAATAGCGCACACGCGGATCACGAATGTCAGCCTGTCGAGCGTTGTTAATGGCTATGGAGTGGTGCGGGATCATCGCTTTCATGAAGTCGATATCGCCGATTAGCGCTTGGCTGCGGTTCACCATCAGCAGCACCCCGCATCCGATGATCGCCACCGCAAGTACGGCAATTTTCGCGACCTCTGGCCGGTACATCCGCCACATGAAACCCAGCATTACCGCTGTCATGACGCAGCCCATCACCAGGGAGGAAATGAACCGGGTCAAGCTGAACAGCGCATGGTCCCAACTGTAAACGAGCTGGTACATCAGAAAGAACATGATGACCGTCGATGTGGCGATCATCGCCACGAAACGGCCCCACCCCATGCTCATCATTTGGTGCTGCTCCATCGCCGCCTCCGTTCCGCCTCCGTTCAGGCGCTAACGGATAAGTTGGCCCTTTGGTTCATTCGCCGGCCCTAGCTTGCCGAGGTCGAATATCGCGCCTGGACGGATGACGGGAAGCTACGGCACGCCTCGTTTCAAGGGGATCAGGGAGCGAGAGGATGGTGCGGGGGTGCTCGAGCTGAGTTAGCCAGCGACTTCGGTACTATGCATTTCCTTTGTTTCGCTGCCCTTGTGCAGCTCACGGAACGGTAGAAAACCGTACTGCTCCAGCCATTCGCGCATGATGAGGCGGATCATATCTTGTCGCGTCATCTCAAGTTCTTCGCAGGCGGTAGCAAGCGCCAGCTCAACGTCGTTATCAAAGGTCATCTTCGACCCCCCTAGGTCGTAAACTCATAAAACCACTTGTTGTTTAGTCGCGCCGATGATTCAAGGCTTCCGAATGAGGGAGCCTTGGAATGACGCGCCGCCGCTACGAACTCACCGACCACGAATGGTCAATCCTGTC
>NZ_NWVE01000010.1:0-244985 GCF_002885915.1 Sinorhizobium sp. M4_45 | reverse complement strand
GCATCGCCACCAGACTCGCTCAGCGTCGCATAAACCCCGCCTCCGTCATCGCATGGTCATGCTGGAGACGCGCCCATCAGGCGGCCGCGCGACGAGCTCATCTGCAAACGAAAATGCAACTGTAATGCTAGGAAATTGGACAGCGTCTCTACCAGTTTTGCTGGGGGGAACGGCTTTTCTAGCATAATGCCGTTCGGGACACTTCTGGACGCCCGAGCTTACAAAGCCGTGTCCCGGCGACACACGCGTCCACCTAACCGGCAGGTGAATCCAGCACCGCTGAACGCATCTTCACTTTCCACCAGCATCAGCGTTTCGTCGCCGGCAAGCGCGCAGCTCTCCCGTCATAATGTCGAGACGGCTTCCGCGCCGAGAGCCTTGAGCTGCTCGATCGAGGCAATTCCCATCAATGCAAGGCTGATCGCAATCTCCCGCTCGAGGATGGCGATCACCTTGGCTACACCCGCCTGCCCGGCGGCCGAGAGGCCATAGGCATAAGCTCGGCCAAGCATCACGCCGTCTGCGCCGAGTGCGATCGCCTTGATGACGTCCGCACCCCGGAGGATACCGCCGTCAAGCATAAGGCAGAAGTCGGTTCCGACGGCGGCGCGAATACTCGGCAGGGCGCGGATCGTGCTCGGGGCACCGTCGAGTTGGCGTCCGCCGTGGTTGGAAATCACCACCCCATCGCAGCCGAGATCGCGAGCGCGTACGGCATCAGCGGGCGTGAGAACGCCTTTAATTACGAGCTTGCCCGTCCAGCGTTCGCGTAGCGAGGCGATGTCCTTCCACGAGAGCGTCTTGTCAATTCGGCGCGACAGATTGGCCGCCTGCTCCAGCGCGCCGCGACCGAATTCCGGCCTGTGCTCGATAGCCCTGACCGACGGCATGCCGGCAAGGGCCACCTGTGCGAGCCAGCGCGGCTTCAGCGCGAGGCGGGCGAAGAGGTCCGGTGTCACCCGCGTCAGCGACCGGAAGCCGTTTCGCACGTCTCGCTCGCGAATGCCCGTAATGGCTGTGTCCACCGTTACGAACAGGGTATCGACGCTGGCCTGTTCTGCCGCTTGGAGCAATTCCTCGCATAGCGAGCGATCCTCCAGCACATAGAGCTGGAAATGTAGCGGCCCGTCTGTGACGATTCGAAGGTCGGCGAGTGAAGCAATGGAAAAGGTCGATAGGCAGAAGGGGATGCCCGCGGCATGCGCCGCCTGCACGGCCTTGACCTCGCCCTTGCCGGAATAAAGGCCGAGGAAGCCGACCGGCCCAAGCATGAACGGCAGGGGATGACGTTTCCCGAGATAAGCCGTGGAAAGGTCCTGCGGCTGCGGCTCGACTAGCACCTTCTGGCGCAGGGTTATGCGGGAGAAGTCCGAGCGATTCGCCCGCATCGTCTCCTCCTCGAAGGAGCCGCCGTCTATATAGTCGAAGAAGATCTTCGGCAGCCGCCGTCGGGCGAGATCGCGAAAGTCGTGGATGTTGACCAGCGCCATGTCAGCCGTTGTCCGGATCGATTGTGTCGATGAAGCTTGAAATTAAATCGTGTCCCGCAGCCGGCTCGCTTCCCGCCATCACCGCGACGGAGAAGCCTATCAGGGAGGAAGTCGCGTTATGGGTCGTTGCGCCGGCCCGCAGGTTCATCACCAGCGTCGGGCAGAGGAAAAGGCCAAGCCGGATAACCCGGCGCCAGTCGGCCGGAAGCATGCCCCGCGCCTTCAGTTCGTGGAGCAGTGGACGCCATAGTGCCTCTGCCTTCACGTCGAGAAGCGCCCGCCTGGCGGGACTTGGCATGAAGTCGGTCGTTACGCGGAGCAGACTACCATCGCGCACTACGCTTGCCTTGTAGTGCTCAGCTGCCATGGCAGGATCGTAGAGCCACAGCGGATGGGCGAGGGTGTTATGGAAGGTCGTCTTCACTTCGGCGAGCAATGTCGGGATGTTCTCGCCGGCAAAGGCGGGATCGAAAAAAGACAAGCGTGCCCTGTCATCGCGCTCCTCGTACCAGACATTCGCGTTGTGGGCATCGCCATGCGCGACCACTCCCCCGGCATCGGTCAGCCGCGAGGGGTTCAGCCGCTCATGCGCGGCATCGAAGAGAGCACCGAGGCTGTCGCGGTATTCGATGCCGTTCACCACAAAACGGCAGTGCGAAAGCGTCTCCCAATCGATCGTCAGGTTTGGAAAGGTAAAGTCCTTGCCGACATAGAAGCTCGCCATGCGCCCGCCCGGATAGGTACCTACCGACGGGTCGATGAGCCGTTCGTAAAAAAGCCGGTGGATCGGCTCGGCCGCAACCTCTCCGGCATTCACCGGATGCAGCGTATCGAGATAGACCTGAAGCACGGCTTCGCTCAGCCTGCGTTCGGCCTCAACAGCCCTTTCCCTCGCGGCAGCATCGTCATTCAGATCCAGCGCTCGCAGCACATCGGAAAAACGCGGATCAGTGCGTCGGCGATAGACGAGGATCTGTTCGCCCGGAAGAGTCGACATCAGCAATGGCTGATCTACGGGAAGTCCGGCGCGGGCCAGGATGTCGGCGCGGTAATATTCGCCGCTCATGGCCTCCTCGCCTTCTTCCTGATGGAACTTGAAAAAGAACGCGCCATCTTCGGTATCGAAGAATCCATTGAGTGAATTGAGGCTATACTGGTCGTGATTGATCGCGACGTTCTTTGCCTCGATCCTAAAAAGGTCGCGCAGCAGCTCGGCCAGCAACTGTTCCGCCATGCCGTCTCCGGTTTTGGCGATTTTCCTGATTTCCGCGGTGCGGCTCGTGGGCTGGCTCATAGCGTATTTTCCGAATGGGTCTTTTGGGGAGGAACGGCGATCACTTGCCGCCGTGCAGATAGCGGCTGCCGAGCGAATAGCGGCTGCCGACATAGGTGAAGGTATTGACAGTTGCGACGACCGGTCCTGTCCACGTCTTGCGGTGCAGGACCAGGCAGCAGTCACCCGGGCGAATGTTCAGCAGGCGAGCCTGGTCAGCACTGGCCGGCAGAGCGCTGATGAGGTGCTCCACCTCGGTCAGCGGGGTTGCGTTCTGTAGGTAGTCATAAGTGGCGACTGCGGCAAAGTCC
The DNA here is from genome assembly GCF_002885915.1 of Sinorhizobium sp. M4_45. Taxonomy (NCBI): domain Bacteria; kingdom Pseudomonadati; phylum Pseudomonadota; class Alphaproteobacteria; order Hyphomicrobiales; family Rhizobiaceae; genus Sinorhizobium; species Sinorhizobium sp. M4_45. The sequence goes on along the minus strand of NZ_NWVE01000010.1, from coordinate 241,911 downwards.
TGGTCGACATAGCCGGAAACGAGGTTGGGATTGACGTAGCGCTCCTCGAGCTGGACCGGCAGGTCGTTCTCAAAATGAATGACGACGGAATGGTCGACGGGCTTCACCGCCTCAAACTCGAAGGCGAGCAGAAGCGATGGTTCCGGTCGTGCGATGCGCTCGAGCACGAACACCTCGGCCCGGTGCCGGCTACCGCGTGCTCTGATCTCGGAAATGATGTTGCTGATCTCGATCAACGTCGACTGGGGCCGCGGCGGAGCGACAAAGGTGCCGACGCCCTGAATGCGGCGCAGATGCCCCTCCGAAGTGAGCTCCCGCAGCGCCCGGTGAACGGTCATACGGGACACGCCGAGTGCCAAGACGAGCTCGCTTTCGGACGGAAGCCGGCTGTTGCGCGCCCACTTGCCGCTGCCGATGTTGCCAAGGACGAAGTCCTTCACCTTCGCGTAGAGCGGCGATGCAGAATCTGAAAGCGTATTCATGGTTCACTGCCTCCACCGCCGCCTCGAATGAGCCGGTATCCGGAATGACATCACGGACCGGACTTAGCCCGTCACCTCGATTATCGTCTTGAGCGCCTTGCTGTCGCCCCGCAGCAGCCTTCCGTAAGCCTCGGGCACATCGTCGAGCGCCGGCAGCACCTCGATGAAACGTTGCAGCGCGGGTGCGAGATCGACGAGTAACCCGACGCTCTCGGGCAACTCGTCTGCAAAGGCATGGCAGCCGACGAGTGACATCTCCCTCTCCACTAGGATGTTGGGGTCGAAATCGAGCTTGCCGTGGCCAATGCCGACAAGAGCCAGCGCTCCGCCGCCCGACAGGATGTCGAGAGCCCGGGCGATCGCCTGAATGCTGCCGGTGGCATCCAGCGCATAGCGCACCCTTCCGCCGGAAAGTGCTTCTTCGATCACCGCCCTGTCGAGAGCAACGACCGCGCCGCCAGTCACCTCGGCGACAAGAGCGGCTTTGTCGGCGTTCAGATCGGCCAGCAGCAGCGGACCGGCGTGCAACCGGGAGAGAAGAAGGGCGCTCAACCCGCCGATCGTGCCGCAGCCGATGACGAGAACGGGTTCGCCGGCCGGAATGGCGAGGCGACGCACGGCATGCAAGGCGACCGCCATCGGCTCGGCCATTGCGGCAACATGGGGCGAAAGCTCAGGATCGTGGCGCACGACCAGTCGGGCTGGCAATTGCACCGCCTCGGCAAAACCACCGTCACAGATCTCGCCGACGAAACCCAAGGCCTCGCAGACATTTTTGCGGCCGCTCGTGCAAGCCGGGCAGTTGCCGCACCACATGCGTGAATCCGCAGACACGACGTCTCCCCGCACCACGTGACTGACGCCCTGTCCGATCGCAGTCACGCGACCGCAAAATTCATGGCCTGCCGTCGAGGGCCGGCGCGAGATCCATTGGCCGGTACGGTAGTTGTGAAGGTCGGAACCGCAGATGCCGGCAGCCCTTACTTCAAGGTTGACGAAGCCCGGCGGCGGAGCCGGCAGTTCGGCGATCTCCTCCACCCGCAAGTCTTTGGCGTCGTAGAGCCGTACAGCCTTCATAGTTCAGGCGCCCTGCTTCAGATAGCGATCGCGCACCGGCGACACGGCAAGCGCATGCGAGGAGAAACCCTCGTAGATCGCCAGATTGTGGGAATGCTTGGCAAATTCCGGATAGGCCGGTGCCGTGACATAGCCGATTGAGCTGCGCTTGACGAAATCACTGACCGACAGCGGGCCGAACGTTCGGGCCCAGCGGCTGGTCGGCAATACGGCGTTCGGCCCAAGCGAAAAGTTGGCGATGCTGACCGGAGTATGGGGACCCATCAGGATTTCGGACGCTTCAGTGATGTGGCCGAGATGAATGAAGGGCTCTTCTGAGAGAAGCTCCAGATGCTCCGGCGCATAGGCGTTTACGAACTCGTAGCTTTCCTCGATGGACGAGGTGAGAACGATGCCGCCGGTCTTTCCGCTCAGCACGGCCGTTGAGAAGGCGACGCGCTGTTCGGTCATCTTCGCCCAGTGTTCTGGAAGGGCTGCGAGCGCCTCCTCGGCGACGCGGCGGCTGTGGGTAACGAGATAGGCAGAGGAATCCGGCCCATGTTCCGCCTCGATCAGCAGGTCGAGCGCGGCAAGTCCGCCATGGACCGTATCATCGGCGAGGATCATCACTTCGGACGGACCGGCGGGAAGCCCGGTATCGATGACCCCGGAGAGCAAGCGCTTGGCGGCGACCACCCACGGGCTGCCGGGACCGACGATCTTCAGCGCCGGCTTAATGGTTTCGGTGCCATAGGCGACGGCAGCAACGGCCTGCGCGCCGCCCACCTTGTAGACGGTTTCGACACCGGCGAGGCGTGCGGCAACCAGCGTCGCAGCATCGACGGAACCGTCCGGTGCCGGCGGCGTGACGATGGCCAGATTGGAGACGCCCGCAACAACGGCCGGGACCGACGTCATCATAGTCACCGACGGGAAGGAACCTTTGCCGCGCGGTACGTAGAGCGCGACCGACTGAATGGGTGTAAAGCGGTCTCCGGCAAATGCGCCGGGCCGGATCTCCTTCAGCCACATGGCTTCAGGCTTCTGCTCCTCATGGAATTTGCGGATGTTGTCTATGCCGAATTGAACGGATTCGATCACGCTTGCATCAACCAGCTTGAAGGCCGCATCGAACTCGGCCGCGGTAACCTTCAGATTGGCTTCCGTGACGTCGGCCTTGTCGAGTTCGCGGCCAAATCGTGCAAGCGCCTTGTCACCCTCGGTGCGGACGGCTTCCAGGATCGGCGCGACCTTCTCGATGAAGGCCGATATGTCGGTTTCCGAACGGCGCAGCAGGGCGGCCTTTTCTTCGAGGTTCAGCTTGGAATATTCGTAGAAAGACACGTTGGTCATCGTCTTGTCCTTGTATCTCGCCCTCGCAGGGCCGAAGGGTCATTTCGATTTCAGGAAGATGTCGAGACCGACGAGCCGGTCGAGCAGCGCGATCGCAACACCCGCGCAGGCGATGAACACCACGGAGATGGCGGCCAGGTCGGGCGTGATGATCGAGCGGATGGAGTTGTAGATCTGCACCGGCAGCGTCACGCTTCGAGCGTCGACCAGCAGGAGGCTAACCAGAAACTCGTTGAGCGCGAGGATGAACATCAGCAGCGATCCTGTGATCACGCCCGGCAAGACTGCCGGCAGCGTGATGTAGAGGAAGCGTTGCAGCGGCGGCGCTCCGCAATTGGCCGCAGCCAGTTCCAGGTCGGGCGATAGATTGCTGGCACTGGCCGTCACAGCCCAGACCATGAAGGGCAGGTTAATGACGGAGCAGGCGATACCCACCGGCCACAATCGCCCGAGAACGCCTATGTTGCCGAGAACCAGCATCATGCCGATGCCGGAACCGATCAGCGGGATGGTGAACGGCAACAGCAGATAGATCTGGATCGATCGCGCAAACCGCACCCGATATTTGGCCAACGCGATGCCGGCGAGCGTGCCGACCGGGATCGAGACCACGGTGCATATCGTGGCGACGATCAGCGAACGCAGGAAGGCCTGCCTGAGGTCACTTGCCTGAGCGATCGCCCCGTACCATTTCAGCGATAGGCCGTCCGGCGGAAAGGTGATGATGTTTCCAGCCGTAAACGAGGCTCCGAGCACCACGACAGTGGGCGCAGACAACATCACAAGCGCAGTCGCAACGAAAGCCCATAGAACGAAGGATTTACTTTTGCTGCCCGTCATTTACGGCCTCCTGTCATGGCGAGCGTGCCTGCGCCGAATACCATGAACACGACGCCGACGAGCATGGACCCGACCGCAACGAGCATCATTGACAGCGTAGCACCCATGCCCTGATCGGAGGTGCGGAAGAACTGGTCGTAGATCGCGTTGGCGATAAAGTCCTGCGTGCCGCCGCCGAGGATGGCGGGGATAGCGAAGTCGGTGAGCGACAGTGTCATCACGACCAGGCCGGCCCCCACGAGCCCCGGTCGGGAAAGCGGCAGAACGATGTGGCGAAAGGTGCGGGTCCAGCCCGCGCCGAGCGAGGCCGCTGCCGCCTCGAGGTCGCTGGGGATCGCGGTCAGAGCCGGTGCGAGCATCAGCACCGCGAAAGGCAGCATGTACTGAATGAGGCCGAACAGTACCGCAGGGTAGTTGTAGAGCAGCCGTATCGGCGGGACGCCTACGAGACCGAGCGCCTCGTTGACCATGCCCTGATTGCCGAGAATGATGAGCCAGCCATAGGCGCGCACAACCTGTCCGATGAAGAAGGGCAAAAACAACGCAACCAGCAGAAACTTGCGAAGCGTGGACGAGGGCGTGCGCACCATGAGATAAGCATATGGAAACGCGAACACCAGCGTGATCACGGTCACGATCATCGAGCCAATCAGGCTACGGCCTGCCACGGTCGCAAAGAAGCTTTCTGTCAGAACACGCTGATAATTGGCGAGCGTATAGCTCTCCGACATCAGGAAGGTATTGGTATCGAGCGTTCTCAGGCTCGTGTCGCCAATCTGGACGAGACCGAGCACAAGCAGCCCCACGAGCACAATCGCGGGCATCAGCATGAGATAAGGTAAGCCTCGCTGGAAGCTCGAGGGCCAGACGAAAGCCGCAAGGCGTTCGAGCATATCCATGACGCGCCACGTCAGGGGATATGCGGCACGGGAAGCGCGCATGGCATCGATCCTGTTTCACGAGAGAATGTTGCCCGCCGTGTGAACGGACGCGGCGGGCACACAAGGCATCAGCCCTGCATGATTTCCTTGAACTTGGCGAACCACTGGCTCTCGTTCTCGACCTGTACCTTGGACGAGATACGGATCAAGTGTTTGAAGTCCTCTTCCGTGGTCGGGTAGGACGGATCGCCCACGAGATCGGCCGGCGGCGTAATGCCGGGGATGACGCCGGGAAGGCCGAGACCGTCGAGCCAGATCTGCTGTGCTTCCTTGGTCAGGGCGTGATCGATGTACTTCTTGGCCCAGTAAAGCTCATTTTCGGGCAGACCTTTCGGGATCCAAAGGCCGTCGGTGTCGAACTTTGCGCCTTCCTCCGGCACGACCCAGGCGATCTCGATGCCGTTCTTCTTGGCTTCGCGCGCATTGGTCGAGATGGTGCAGGCGGCGTCGATCTCGCCCTTCTGGAACCAGGTGGTAAAATCCGGGTCCTCGCCGAGCAGGGGCTGCTGCTCCTTGATCTTCGAGATGAAATCCCAGGCCGGCTGCATGTTGGCGGGAATGTCCTCGAGCTTACCGCCGCCGGCGACCTGGGCCGGGAAGTGGAAGCCGATGCCGTCGTTATACAGCGCGATACGACCCTTGAGCTTGGGGTCGAGCAGATCCTTCCAGGACTTTGGCGCGCCGTTCGGAAAGGCCGACGGGCGATAGGCGAGCACGTAAACATAGCCGTAGGTATTGACGATCGGATAGCCGTCGAGACCGACCGGCTTGGCAAGATCCGTGGCGTTCTTGAGATTCGGCAGGTCCGACAGGTCCTCGGTGACCCCGCGCAGCGCCGACTTTGTCGCGTTCGTGGTCGTATCCCAGTTGATGTGGATCGGCGGGACACGCTTCTGGGCAACAGCGGCCCAGACCTTCGGCTGGATCTCGTTGTCCTCGGTCAGGTCGTGACGAACGGCAATCCCGGTCATCTTGGTAAAGCTGTCGGACACGCCAGCCTTGAGCGCATCGACCCAGCTGCCGCCCCAGGCGCGAACGATGATCTCGGCCGGCTTTTCCGGCTCTTGGGCAAAGGCGCGACTGGCGCCGAGCGTCGAGAGGCCCGCCGAGGCGCCGGCCGCGGCGATCGACGCAAGCAGCGTCCGACGGCGGATCTGCGCGGACAGGAATTTTTCATGCGGCATTAGACATTCTCCTCTGGCTGGACCTTCTCGGGGTCATTTTTGAAAGACATGCATATCCCTGGCATTCCAGCCGAGACGAACCTCGTCGCCCGGACCGAACTGCAAGTGAGTTTCTGGATCGTGGTCGAAGACCCGCATCAGCACGCCGGCCAGTCTCGGAACCTGAATTTCGTAAACGACGCGCTCGCCTTCGAAAATGCAATCGACGACCTGGCCGTCGACCACCGTTTCGAGTCCCTCGAGTGGCCGGTCCTTCGGCGCGATGCGGATCTGTTCCGCGCGAACCGCGCCGCTGCAGGATATTCCGGTTGCAAGGGCAGCATCGGCAGGGATCCCGACGAGACGCACACCGTTGGCTTCGAACACGGCTCGCGCCGAAGTAAGTTCGACAACGTTGCCTTCAATGAAATTGGTCACGCCGATGAAGTTTGCGACGAAAGCATTCGACGGCGTGCGATACGCATCGACCGGCCGGGCCTTTTGCTGAATGGAGCCGCCATCCATGACGATGACCTCGTCGGAAACTACCAGCGCCTCTCGCTGGTCGTGAGTGACATTGATCGTGGTGACGCCGAGCTCTTTTTGGATGCGGCGAAACTCGAGCTGCATCTCCTCGCGCAGCTTGCGATCGAGCGCAGCAAGCGGTTCGTCAAGCAGAAGCAGGTCCGGCTCGAACACCAACGCACGGGCGATAGCGACACGCTGCTGCTGACCGCCGGACAACTCATTGATCCGACGGCCGCCATAGCCGCCGAGGCGCACGAGATCGAGATAGCGCGCGACCTTTTCCGGGATCGTGCGGGCGTCATGGCGTCGCATCTTGAGCGGAAAGGCGACGTTTTCGGCCGCCGTCATATGAGGAAAAAGTGCGAGCTTTTGGAACACCATACCGATGGCGCGCTTGTGCGCCGGCACGGCACTGACCGGCCGCCCATTGATGAAGATCTCACCGTGGGTCGGCCGGTCGAAACCGGCGATCATGCGCAGCAGTGTCGTCTTACCGGATCCGGACGGGCCGAGAATGGTCAGGAACCGCCCCTTCGGGAGGTCGAATGAGGCATTCCTGACAGCGTGAACATCGCCGAAAGCCATGCCGACGTCCTTGACGGAAACAGCGACCGGATTAACGGCTCCGGTCGGACGGAGACCAGCAGCAACAACGCCCATTAAATTCCCCTGTCTTGCTCCAACCGATGAGGCCGCGGCGAAGCTTTATTCTATTCGACCCGGGGGAAAGGCACTCCCACCAGCCCTTACGTCTAGTTGTCTATACATATTAGTACAAGTATCGTCAACCGACATTGCGCATTTTTTGCACTGCAATTCCATATGCCGATTATTTGTGCACGTGCGAAAGAAAGGCGCAAAGCCGCTGACAGCTAGCGACGGACAGAATGACAAGCAGTCAAGACGGGTCCGTCATACGGTTTGCACCCCACTTGGAGCATTCATGCTGGCTCGCGCACGGTTCAGATCGAGGCGAGATAGCCGCCGTCGACAGGAATACAATGCCCCGTGATATAGGCAGCCGCATCGCTGCAGAGGAAAACCGCGACACCGCCGATGTCGCTTTCCTTGCCGAAGCGCCGCTGAGGGATTTTTTCCAGCATGCGGGATTGCCAATCCTCGTCCTCGTAGAAGACCTCAGTCATGGCGGTGCGGAAATAGCCGGGCGCTATGGCGTTGACCCGAATTTTGTGCGCTGCCCACTCAGTTGCCAGGGCACGCGTTACGCCGAGTAAGCCCGACTTCGAGGCGCCGTAGGGTACCGCCGTCGGAATGCCGACATAGGATGTCAGGGAGCAGAGATTGACGATTGCTCCGCCGTTTGCGTCCGCCATGATCCGTCCCGCCGCCTGGGCACAGAAAAAGGCGCCCTTCAGATTGGTCGAGACGATCGCTTCCCAGAGCGCCTCGTCCACATCGAAGGAAGGCCGGACATTCTCGAACCCGGCATTGTTGACCAGGATGTCGAGACCGCCCAAACCCTCAGCCGCTGCTCTCGTGACGCTTGCGCAAGCCTCAACGTCGCGCACGTCCTGGGCAAGCGCCACCGCGCGGCTGCCGGCCTTTTCGATCAGGGCCTGGGTCTCAGCCAAGCCCTCTACCGTTCGCGCGGTCACCGCCACGTGCGCACCGGCCTCGGCCAGAGCGAAAGCGATAGACTGCCCTATGCCGCGGCTTGCTCCCGTTACCAGGGCGCGGCGGCCGGAAAGGTCGAAGATCGGGCGGGTCATGACGGCTCCTATCCTGGTTCCAACCTGGATGACATCATTATCTCGACAACATGTCTATACATATATACAGATCATGAATCCCGGCTTATGAATAGCGCATAGCAAGGGTAGTTCATGGAGACGGTAAAATGGCAAACCCTTCAAGCCCCGTACGGAAAGAAATCCGCTCGATCGCCCCCTATAATGCCGGACTGACGCTCGAAGAGGTGCGAGCGAAGTACCATGTCGACGAAGTCGCCAAGCTCGGCTCCAACGAGAACCCGCTCGGCCCCTCGCCCGCCTTGCGCGGGCTTTTTCCCGACATCGGCGAACTAGCACGGCTTTATCCCGATCCGCAGGGCCGCGCGCTCTGCGCCCGACTGGCTGCCAGCTTCGATGTCGAGAACAATCAGGTTATCCTCGGCAACGGCTCGGAAGATCTGATCGCCGTGGTTTGCCGCTCGGTGGTGTGTGCGGGCGACACTGTGGTGACGCTCTATCCATCCTTCCCCCTGCATGAAGACTATACGACCCTGATGGGCGGAAAAGTCGATCGCGTCACCGTGGCACCGGACCTCACCGTCGACATGGACGCGCTTCTCGCCGCAATTGCCCGCAAGCCGCGTATGCTGATGTTCTCGAACCCGATGAACCCGGTCGGCTCATGGCTGACACCGCGCCAACTGGAAAAGGTTATCGCCGCGCTCGATCCGGAAACGCTCATCGTGGTGGACGAGGCCTATGCGGAATATGCAGCCGGCGACGACTATCCAAGTGCGGCCGAAATGCTGAAGGCGACGGGCTTGAACTGGGTCGTGCTACGTACCTTCTCGAAAGCCTACGGACTGGCAGGCCTGCGCATCGGCTATGGTATTGTCAGCGACGGCAGCCTTTGCGATTTTTTCAATCGTGCGCGCACTCCGTTCAACACCAATGCGATCGCTCAGGTATCCGCCCTCACCGCCTTTGATGATACCGATCACCTTAATCGTTCCGTCGAGCTTGCTCTGGTCGAACGCGAACGGATGAAGACAGAGCTCGCGACGATGGGCTACCGGATTGCACCATCGAAATGCAATTTTCTGTTCTTCGACGCACGCACAGAGGCAACCCGTATGGCCGAAGCACTGCTCCGGCGAGGCGTCATCGTCAAACCCTGGAAACAACCCGGCTTCGAGACGTATATTCGCGTCAGCATCGGCTCACCTGCGGAAAACCATCACTTCATCGAGGCGTTGAAGAAGGTCGAGGCCGCCGGGTGAGGCAGGCGTGAAGCGGGCGGCAAGCACAGATGGTCGTCCGGCTAAGTGATTCGAGCCTCTATTGGCTTTCGCTCATGCCGCACTTCGTCTGCGGTGCATTCAACCTCCCTGCCATATCTCCGCGCGGCGAGTTGGCGTTTCTTGAGCGTGGCCGCGGCGAGTTTTGGCTGGCAGTTCTGATCGCTGCGGCGCGGCGTGATGCCGAGGTAAGGCTGGCCACAGCCTGCACCGCCTAAAAATGGCGCGCGTTTCTGGCGGAGCATTTCGGGCAAGTCCGGTCCTTATTTCTAAACGTCGCCGTGACATTGACGAGGGACAGGTCTGGCCGGACTGGATGCGCAAAACAGATCGGGGTGAGCATTTGGATCCCGCCTATCGCGGCCGCCCAAACCGATGTATGTGACATTCGTTAGCTTGTCGCTCAGGAGCGCGATAGCGCTGATAGGCCGCGGAAAACGGGATTGAACGGATATGGATGTCATTTTCACACCGGAGTTGACAGTTTGCGGGATTGAGGAACTGCCGGGCCAGAGCACACGCAACGTCACCCATGTCCTGTCGTTGATCGATCCCGAATATCCCGAGTTGGACGCCTTCCAGACCTACGGCAAACACCACCGTACCACGCTACGCTTCCACGACATCATTGCGGAGGCGCCTGGGCGGGTGATGCCCCATCCGGACCATGTGGCAGAGATCCTCCGCTTCGGAACGGATTTTCAGTCAAGGCAGGATGCAAATGGCTCAAGCCATCTGCTCGTCCATTGCCATATGGGCGTGTCGCGCTCGACGGCCGCCATGCTGTCACTGATGGCGCAGGCGAACCCAGATGAGCCTGCCGAGGACCTGTTTGCCCGTTTGATCGTGATCCGGCCGCAAGCATGGCCGAATTCGCAGATGATCCGTTTCGCCGACGAGCAACTTGGACGCAAAGGCGACCTGACAGCAGCGCTCGGCCGCCATTATGGCCGGCAAATCAAAAGCCGACCGCAGTTCACCGAGTGGATGACAACGCTGGGTCGACAGGCCGAGTTGCAAATGGCGGTTCTGAACTGATCGCACATGCGGGGCCACTGGGAACAAGTTAGGAAAGAGCTTTCCTGCCGTTTGGCGGTGTTCCCAGTGAGGTACTGCTGGATATGCCAAGCCGCTGGTTGAGTACTACGACGCAGCTACGCGGGAGGTGCGCTTCAATGCGCGGCTATCTTGCCTCATAGAGCCTGGCGCGGAACGACAAAAACGAGCTCCAGCCTGTTTGCGAGAGCAGTGAACCTGCCCCTCCCCTGAAGCACCGTGATGAACTGCGATGCAGCAGCTGGCCCGCCAGGGCCATGGCAAGTGAAATGAGCGTACCAGGCGCAGACGCTTCAGCGTCGAAGCCCGTTCGCGCGCAACTTGACCGGTTAACAGCGCAGCCGCAGGAGGCTTAGCATAGCGCCCCCCGAAGGGCGGAAGCCGGGACCGACTGCGCCCGGCAAGTTGCTCCGTCTCCTCCGAGCTCATTGGCTAGGCTTTGCGTTCAATTGGGCGCTGTGAAATAGCCGTGAACAGGACGTGAGCATGGCTAAACCCACCCATGGATGGCCATGACGAGAGGCCAATCGTGGCTTGCCGAGCGCACCAACGCCGTTGATTGGCAGATAGGCAGCAAGGCCGCCTTTGCCGACGCAAAGAAGTTCTGTGTCAGACGTGAACCTTGGATCCCGGTTAACACAGTCGTGATGCGGAGCCGTCCTGATCTTTCTCGGGAAGGAATGACCAGGCACGAGCCCCGATCTTCACGAACAACTGTCCGCCTTCCCGATCTTCGGGAGGCATTGCCTCGAATTGCTCACATTCGAAACTGCTAATAATGCATGGACAAAGCCGGCGTCGCCTTCCTCGTACTCATCTGCATCCTCGTCGCTCTCGTGGTGAGCATCCTGGGATTCGTCCCAGAAGAGGTGCCAACCGATGTACCGGAGGTGACCCCTCCGACGCCCCCGAGATGAACTAGCTTTCAGGGATGCATGAATCACTCCACTTTGGCGGTTACTCCGGCGGGAGACGGATAAATTTGGCCACTTGATTTGACTAAACTCCTGCGCGAACGTCTTATTCTAGTCACCATCGGTGGCTGCTACAACTGTCGAACGGGAGGAGCTTGCAATGCGTATCCTATTGATCCCCGCCGTGATGCTTATCGGCTCGTTTGGAGCTGTTGCTGTCGCAGCCGAAGGCGACGAGGCGTTCGCTACGGCTGACAAGGAACTGAATTCGACGTTCAAGGACATCGAGGCACGCATTGGCGACGACGCAGGCACGAAAAAGCTGCTAGTCTCCGCCCAGAAGGCGTGGATTTCCTTCCGCGACAACGAGTGTGCATTTCAGACATCAGCCAGTGCGGACGGTAGCGCCTACCCTATGCTCGTTGCTGCCTGCAGAACCGAACTGACGACAGATAGAACGAAGGCGCTGAAGGCTTACCTCAATTGCCAGGAAGGCGATCTTTCCTGCCCGGTACCGTCCGGGCAATAACGTTTAATAGGCGACCACCCTACGGTATAGTCGGCTGTCATTGGGTGGTTGCGCGTGAGCGTTTGTAGGCGCGCAATCGAACCCGGTCGTTCGTGGTTATGAGCCACGCGGCTTACCAGTTGCCCTGCCTACGTTTGAAATTCGGCAATATGCGGCTACGGCGGGAGGTGGTGAACTCCTCCTCAGGGCCCGGCGAGTGTTCCTCTAATCGAGGTGCGCGATCACAACAGCCTGCAAATCACCTATGATTGCAAAGAGCCTGGACCAAGCGACGCGATCGATTGTTCAAGCGGAACTTCGACGCGAGACAAGCCCTGGAAGCGTTTCCACAGGGGTCGTACCTGCTGGTGACGTCGAGAACGGTCGCGAGCATGCCACCGAGCCGGTGCGACGGCGGGATCGTCAGGGTCCCGCGCATAATATTGATGGAGCTCGTGCCACCTGCTCTCTGGTGTAATGAAGAAGCGCCATCGCGTAGACCGGCAGAGCCCGCCCAAAACCTTCGGGGCAGTCTCTTCCGTGGAACGTCAAGCAAATCATGGCTTTTGGTCACGCTCAATCGCTGAACGAAGTAGTGTCAGCCGTCCGACGAGCTCTGCCGTGTTCCAACCCGCTAGGCCTGGCCTGCGCCGAGAAAATCGGCCATCTCGACATTATAAAAGGTCTTGGTCCGTGGGCCGGCGAGGATCGGGTCGATCCGGCGCACGCATTCCTGGTAGTGTTCGGTTTTGCGGTGCGCGTCCAGCGCCTCGGGCGACTTGAAGACTTCATAGATGACGAAGCTGTGGTCGTCGTCCGGATTGCGCAGGACATCAAAGCGAAGGTTACCGGGCTCCTGGCGCGTGCCTTCGTAGTTTATGCGGAACGCCTCCAGAAACTCTGGGACGTGGCCTTGCTTGACGTTGATGCTGACCATCTGGATGAGCATGTCGTAATTCCTGCTGTGTTGATTGACAGAACTATAAAAGTCAGAGGCCTGGTGCCTTCCACATGGCCATGGTGACGCCCTCATCCACGAGCTGTCGCTGCAGCGCGTAGGCACGTGCCCAGCGCTCGCCCGCTGCGTCGTAGATAGCCTTATGCTCGAAATTCGGCTCGAAACGCTTGTCCCAGCGCACCCAGCTTGCCGCCGCCTCTACGAAGTTGCGGCGCAGGCCGATGCCGATTGCCGCCGCCGCAGCGCAGCCGAGCGCCGTCGCCTCTTTGACCACGGGCGTGACGACCGGAAGACCGGTGGCATTCGCAAGGATCTGCGACCAGTGGGCTGATTTCGACGCGCCGGCCGCAAAGACGATCTTGTCCGGCGTTTTGCCGGAAAGTTTGAAGATAGCCGAAAGGTTGCGGGCCGCGACAATCGCCGCGTTCTCCTGAAGGGCGCGAAAGATCGCCGCTTTGCCCGATTTTTCCGGGTCGATGGAAAGGTTCAGAAGCGACGGCGCGGCGTGATACCAGTTGCCATAGTGCATGACGTCGGAGAAGACCGGAATGATGCCGTAGGCGCCGACTGGCACGCCGGCTGCTTTCTCCTCCAGGAGCCTGTAGGCATCGCCGCCGGGTCCGGCCGCCGCGAGCTCTTCCGCGCCGAAACTGTCGCGGAACCAGCGCATAACGATGCCGACGAAGAAGCTGATCGCCTCGACCTGGTTGAGGCCGTTGACGACATGCGGATTGATGCGCAGGTCCATAGACGGATCGGAGGCGGACGGGCTGACATTCACCACCTGCTGCCAGAAAGTGCCCCCAAGCACGGCGCAGTCACCTTCATTCACGACACCGATTGCCGCTGCCCCGATCTGGCAGTCGCCGCCGCCCATGATCACAGGCGTGCCCGCGGCAATGCCCGTCTCACTAGCCGCCTTTTCGGTGACGCGGCCGATCGCCGTGCCCGGCTCGACGCTTTCCGGGAAGATATCGTCGCGCATGCCGGCCTTGCTCAGCGCCTCAGGCATCCAATCGCGTTTCGTCAGGCTGTAAAGACCGGTCGTCCCGGCGTTGGATGGATCGCTCGCGATAACGCCGGAGAGACGCGCCAGAATCCAGTCGGACAGCATGCTAATCCTGTGGATGCGGTCATAAACGTCCGGTAGGTTGCGCTTCAGCCAGAGCAGGCGCGGCAGGGCGCCGAGCGCGAAGGTCTGCCCGCTCTCGGTATAAAGCGCCCGCTCCAGATCGGCAAAATCGCGCTTCAGGTCGCGCACCTCGCTCACGGCGCGGCTGTCGACGTTGGCGCAGGCCCAGATTTCCCGGCCACTGCCGTCATAGGCGACGATCGCCTCGCGCATGCTGGTGGCACTGACTGCACGGATATCGGCGGGTGCAATGCGGGCTTTTGCGATCGCCTGTCGAATGGCGCGCGATAGCAGCGACCAGTTGCCCTCCACATCGAAGTCCATCGAGCCCGGAAAGCGCGGATCGGCCCGGTGCCACCATTCGTGTTGGGCGCTGGCGATCTGATTGCCGTTTTCGTCGAAGATCACCGCGCGGCCGCTGCCGGTGCCGGCATCGATGGCCAGCAGATAGGAAGTCGTCATGGTCTCAGTCCTCGATCTCGATGAGGCCGTTCGCGGTCGTCTCGTCGGTTATGAGAATGCCGACGAACTTTCCACGAAGCGCTGCATGGATGGCCTGTACCTTATGGATGCCACCCGCCGCCGCCACGACCTTCTCCGCACGCGACAGCGCCGCGAGCTTCACGCCGATCACTCGATCGTGCAGCGGCAACTCGAGTGGCTCTCCGCATTCGTTGTAGAATTGGCAGAGGATATCGCCGACGGCGCCCTTGCGGCGCAGCGGCTCCACCTCGTCGGGGCTCACATAGCCGGAACGCACGACAGTGGAGATGGCCGAAAGTTCGCCGATGCCAACGAGCTGGTAACTCGCGTTGAGCGCCATTTCGAGCAAGTTGGCGACGGCGGGTTCGGATGACAGGTTTCGCGCGACATCCGGGTCGCGCACGACGAGCGGCGCCGGTACGAGATGAACGCTGCTGCCCCAGTTGGCCGTTCGCATGCCGTCAACATAGGTGCCGACGCCGCCGGTCAGGCTGACGAGGCCGATATTGCGCTCGTTGGCGAGATGGCCGAGCCGCTGGATGGTGTTGCTCACGGTCGCGCCCCAACCGACCGCGAGAAGGTCTTCCGGCTGAAGCCGTTGCATGAGAAACTGCGCGGCCGCCTGACCAAGCCGGTCACTCGGATCCTGATTGGGAAGCTGCGGCACCACGTAGGCTTCCAACAGCCCGTAGCGCTCCTTGATCTGCCGCTCGAGCGCCAGGCACCCCTGATATCGCGAGTTTATACGCACCTGGATAATGCCGGAGCGCCGGCCGCTCTCCAAAAGACGCGACACCTTGATGCGCGACATGTTGAGTTTTTCGCCGATCTCATTCTGCGTCAGACCGTCGTTGTAGTAATACCAGGCGATACGGGTGAGGATCTCCTCGTCCGTATCGGCATAGCTCCATTCCCCGTTATCCGACGCCATGTAAGCGGCTCCTTCGGTCGATCTCTGATCATTTGAATAGCAATAAAACTTTTGATACGTCAACGCATCAGGGCCGCGAAAAATTCTTCTTATCTGCAATCTATTGATTCCGACGAGATTTCTGCGGGATTTGCCGGCGCGTCGGCCACCTACATGCGCTCATCATGTGGCGGGCATATTGACGACCACCAAGCCATGTGATCACATGACTTAGGCAGGTTACATATGAACAGGTGCGGAATGAATGGGAGCCCTGTGGCCGGGAGGGTCGCGAAGCTGACGGACATCTGGAAGTCCTACGGTGCCGTTCCGGTGCTGAAAGGCGTTTCGCTAGCTTTGCAGGCGGGAGAGGTGCATGCGCTTCTCGGCGGCAATGGCGCTGGCAAGTCGAGCCTCATGAAGATCATGTCTGGCGTCATTCCTGCTAATGCCGGCGCCATCGAGATCAACGGCCGGGTCCTCACCCATGGATCGCCGGCGCTCGCGCAGGAACTCGGGCTCTACCTGGTGCCGCAAGAGGCGCATATTCTTCCCAACCAGAGCGTCCTGGAAAACATCTGCCTCGGCCTGGCCGCCTCTCCCCGCGCACTGCGGCCGCGCGTGGAGCAGCTCGTCGCCGAGCTCGCCGTCTCGCTCGACCTCGACGTGCAGGCAGCCGCCCTTGAAATCGCGGAGCGGCAGATTGTCGAAATCCTGCGCGGGCTCGTGCGAGACGCCCGCGTGCTGATACTCGACGAACCGACCTCGGCGCTAACCCCCTTCGAGACCAGCACCCTCTTTCAGCGCGTACGCAAGCTTCAGAGCCAGGGCGTCGGCATCATCTTCATCTCGCACAAATTGCGCGAGATTCGTGAGATCTGCGGCACAATCAGCGTACTGCGCGACGGTGTGATCGTGCTCTGCGGGCCGCTCGACAGCTACAGCGATGCCGAGATCATCGACGCGATGAGCCGGGTGCAGATCGCGGATGATGCCGGCAAGAATCGCGTGGGCCGCAAGGTTTCGCAGATCGGCAAGCCGCGTCTCAGCGTGCGCGACCTCAGCGGCGAAGGGTTCCGCAATATCAGCCTCGACGTGCGGGCCGGCGAAATCCTCGGCCTTGCCGGCGTGGTTGGCGCCGGACGCACGGAGTTCGCCGAAACGCTCTTCGGCCTTCGGCCGCAGACGGCGGGCAGTGTCGTCTTTGATGGTGCGGAACTGAAGAAGCGCTCGCCGCGCATATGCATCGACCTCGGCCTCGTCTACCTGCCTGAAGACCGCCAGCAGCACGGCCTTTTCCTTGAAGCACCGCTCTCCTGGAACGTTTCGTCCTACCTCATGCACCGCCTGCCCTTCTTCCTGCGGCCCGGCGTCGAGAGGAAGGTTTTCGACGGGTTCCGCGCGAGCATGGGCATCAAGTGCACCGGCGCTGACCAGGCGGCGCGAGGTCTTTCGGGCGGCAACCAGCAGAAGGTGCTGCTCGCCAAGTGCCTTTCCGCCCGGCCCAAGGTGCTCATCCTCGATGAGCCCACGCGCGGCGTGGACGTCGCGGCCCGCAACGATATCTACGACCTCATCCGCCGGCTTGCCGTGGACGGCGTCGCCATCATCCTCATTTCGTCCGACTTCGACGAGATCGAACAGCTTGCCGACCGGGTCGAGATCATGGCCTTCGGCCAGTCCGGCGGCGAACTCACGGACCAGATCTCGGTTGACGCCATCACCCGCCTCGCCTTCGGCGCCTCGGAGAGCCGCCATGCTTGATCTCTTTGCCCGCAATCGCGTCGCAACGCTCATCCTGGTGCTCGCCGTCGCCTATGCCGCGATCGGCACGGTTGCGCCCGGCTATCTGTCCGGCGCCACGGCCTCGGTGGTCGTCTCCAACAGCCTCGTTCTGATGCTGATTTCGCTCGGGACGATGGTCGTCATCCTGACGCGCAATATCGATGTGTCGAGCGGTTCGGTGCTTGGCCTCAGCGCCGCCGTGCTCGGCCTTTCACTCACAGCCGGCGTGAGCCTGCCGCTCGCCATCGCCTTCTGCCTTGCAACCGGTGCTGTCGCCGGGGCCTTCAACGGCCTGATGGTTGCCTATCTCGGCATTCCATCCATCGTCGCCACGCTTGGAACGCTTGGTCTATATCGCGGCATCATGCTTGTCCTGACGGGCGGGCGCTGGATCGAGGACCTGCCGCAGGGCCTCAAGGCGCTCGCTGCCAATCTCGGCTTCGGCTTCTCTGTCCTCACGATTGTTGTGCTGGCACTCGTTGCGCTCGCCTGGATCGTACTGCGCAAGACGCGCTTCGGCCGCAATTTCTACGCGGTGGGCGACAACCGCGCGGCTGCTCACCATCTCGGTGTGCCGGTAAAGCTGGTGCAGTTTTCCGCTTTCGTCGCAACGGGCATCTGCGCCGCCCTCGCCGGCCTAGTCTTCGCGGCACAGATCGGCTTCATCCCAAACCAGGCCGGCAACGGCATCGAACTGAAGGCCATTGCCGTCAATGTGCTAGGAGGCGTGAGCCTTCTCGGAGGCACCGGTTCGGTCGCTGGCGTCTTCGCCGCCGTCATCTTTATCACCTCGATCGACAGTGCCCTCGTTTTCTTGAAGATCCCGGCCTATTGGAACGACTTCATTGCAGGCGCGATCCTGCTCTCGGTGCTGCTGCTCGATGGCCGCATCCGCCAGGTTATCGACCGGCGCATCCGTGCCCGCCGCTATGGGGTGCACGAGCGCGGCCCAACACAATCCCGTGAGACGACGGCGGCGCGCAATGTGGAGGCAAGCCGATGAAAAAGCTGATCTTCCGCTGGGAGACCGCCCTCTTCGCCATGCTCGTCGCAGAACTTCTCATCTTCGGTCTCGTCAATCCGCGCTTCCTCAATCTCGCGAACCTAATCTACGGCACGTCAGACTTCGTCCAGATCGGCATCGTCGCCCTGCCGCTGACCCTTGTCATCATTGCCGGCGGCATCGACGTCTCTTTCGCCTCGGTAATCGGCCTTACCGCCATCATGTTTGGCGTCGCGACATTCTACGGCGTGCCGCTTCCGCTTTCCATCTTGCTCGCGCTGGTCACCGGCGCGCTCTGCGGGCTCCTCAACGCCACAGTCATCCACCTGTCGAAGATACAGCCGCTCGTCGTCACGCTCGGCAGCCTCTATCTCTTCCAGGGTACGGCGACCGTCGCTTCCGGTCTCGTCGGCGCGGGCGGCTACGAGGGCATCGGCAACTTTCCGGAGGCCTTCAACGCCTTCGGCTATGCCGAATTCCTCGGGCTGCCGGCACCTCTGGCGCTCTTCCTCGCACTCTCGCTCGTGCTCATCGTCCTTCTGCATTTCACTCGCTTCGGCCGCACAGTGTTCCTTTCCGGCCAGTCTGAAAGCGCTGCCCGTTTCGCCGGTATCCCGGTCGGGCGCGTCCAGACGATCACCTATGTCATTACCGGCGTTTCGGCGGCCATCGCCGGCCTCGTGATGTCGGCCTATTTCGGCTCCGCGCGCGTCGACCTCGGTTCGGCGACCCTGCTGCCGGCCGTCACCGCGGCCGTACTTGGCGGCGCCTCCATCTATGGCGGTCAGGGCTCCATCCTCGGCACCCTGCTTGCCACCTTCGTCATCGGTTACCTGCAGCAGGGTTTGCAGGCGGCCGGCGTCCCCAGCCAGATTTCCAGCGCACTTTCGGGAGGGTTGCTGGTTGTCGCGGTCGCATTGCGCCACGCAAGCGCGATGCTGGCCGATTTCATCGCAGTCGCCCGGCAACAGAGACAGAACCGGGCGGCCGTCACTTCAGGAGGAGAATGAGAATGATCAACACCATCGTGAAATCCGGCGCCCTCGCCGCGGCGCTTTTGGCCGGCACCATGCTCGCGTCCGGCGTTGCGCATGCGGAAAACCAGATCGCCTTCATCCCCAAGCTGGTGGGTGTCGGCTTCTTCACCTCCGGCGGCGCCGGCGCGGTTAAGGCCGGCGAGGAAGTCGGCGCGAAGGTCACCTATGACGGCCCGACGGAGCCGAGCGTGTCCGGGCAGGTCCAGTTCATCAACAACTTCGTGAACCAGGGCTACAACGCCCTTATCGTCTCCTCCGTCTCTCCGGACGGCCTGTGCCCGGCGCTGAAGCGCGCCATGGATCGCGGCGTGCTCGTCATGACCTGGGACAGCGACGTCAACCCGGATTGCCGCAGCTACTATATCAACCAAGGCACGCCTGAGCAGCTTGGCGGCCTTCTTGTCGACATGGCGGCCGAGGGTGTGAAGAAGGAAAAGGCGAAGGTCGCCTTCTTCTACTCGAGCCCGACCGTGACCGACCAGAACGCCTGGGCGGAAGCCGCCAAGGCGAAGATCGCCAAGGAGCACCCGGGCTGGGAAATCGTGACCACCCAGTACGGCTACAACGACGCGCAGAAGTCGCTGCAGACGGCCGAAAGCATCCTGCAAACCTATCCCGACCTCGACGCGATCATTGCGCCCGACGCAAACGCCCTGCCGGCAGCAGCGCAGGCTGCGGAAAACTTGAAGCGCGCCGAGGGCGTCACTATCGTCGGTTTCTCCACGCCCAACGTCATGCGGCCCTATATCGAGCGCGGCACGATCCAGCGCTTCGGCCTGTGGGACGTCACGCAGCAAGGCAAGATCTCGGTCTTCGTTGCCGATCACGTCTTGAAGAACGGCCCCATGAAGGTAGGCGAAAAGCTGGAGATCCCCGGCGTCGGTACCGTCGAAGTCTCAGCCAACAAGGTACAGGGCTACGACTACGAAGCCGATGGCAACGGCATCATCCTGCTGCCGGAGCGCACCGTTTTCACCAAAGAAAACATTGGCAACTTCGACTTCTAAGCCCGCACAAGCGGCGGGCCGCTCCGGCAGCCCGCCGATCTTAATTCAAGGACAGACAATTCTATGGAAAGCCGCTGGAACGACGAGGACGCAGCACGTTTTGTGGAGGCGGCACGCGCCGAGGGACAGAGCGAGGCACTCGGCCTGCGTATCTACACCTCCCGTATCATCGGCGGCGACCCGGACCTGGTGCTGCACGGCGGCGGCAACACCTCGGTGAAGGTAAGGTCTGACGAGGGCGAGGACCTCATGCACATCAAGGGAAGCGGCTGGGACCTCGACACGATCGAGGCAGCGGGCCTGCCCGCCGTGCGCCTTGCGCCGCTGCTCGAAGCCCGCAATACCCCGAAACTCTCAGACCCGGACATGGTCTTACTATTGCGTGCCAGCCTGATCGAGAAGGACGCGCCGAACCCGTCCGTCGAAGCGCTGCTGCACGCCTTCTTGCCCTTCGACTACGTCGACCACACGCATGCAACGGCGGTCCTGGCGCTCGCCGATCAACCGAACATGCGCGACACCGTTCGCCGCATCTATGGCGATCGCCTCGCCTATGTGCCCTATGTGATGCCCGGTTTCGATCTTTCCATCGCCGCCGACCGCATCTATCGCAACCATCCGGGTTGCGAGGGCCTATGGCTGGAAAATCACGGCCTCTTCACCTTCGCAAACGATGCCCGTGCTTCTTATGAGCTGATGATCGAATTCGTAACACTGGCGGAGCAGGAACTCGCACGCGCCGGCGTGGCGTTGTCGGGTCCCCAGCCCAATGACGGCGAGACAGACGCGGCGCTTGCTGCGCGGCTGGAAAAAGCACTGATGCGAGAAGGGTCGCCTTTTGCAAAGGGAGTCATCCTCGATTACCGTTCGACCGAAGCGATCCGCGAACTCACATCGAAGCCGAATGTGGAAGCGATCAGTCTGCGCGGCACGGTGACGCCCGACCACGTAATCCGCATCAAGCCCTGGCCGATGATCATCGGGGCCGATGCGGATGAATGCGCAATCGAGAGCGCATTAGCCGCCTATGCGGACCGCTACAGGACCTACTTTGAGAATAACGCGGCCCGCGCCAACGAGCCGAAACGGATACTGGACGTCTATCCACGCGTTGTTCTGGTGCTTGGCAAAGGCATGTTCGCAGTCGGCGCGAATACCAAGGCGGCCAAAATCTGCGGAGATCTCTGCGAACAGGCTGCGCGAGCAATCAACGCCGCGGAAGCGTATGGCTGCTTCACTCCGATCAGCGAGGCAGATCTCTTCGACATGGAGTACTGGTCGCTTGAACAGGCTAAGTTGAAAATAGCGGGATAGCATTTGGCCGCACAATCGGCCAAAAGTGGCACGATCGATGTTCTCGCCTTCCCGGAAAGGGATCGACTGCTCCGTCCTCGCTGGAGCACCGATCGCATACTTCAACGCCATAGGAGGTGATGACCTCCGAACCAATTTGGTGGTTGCACCTCCGTGATCGGAGTGCGGGTCCCAATCTTGGCACCGATCTGATCGACGTGGCCGGAGCCAAGAAATCGAGGACCTGTGTGTTGCTCGCGGGAGAAGACACCGCCTATCTTGCCTCATACAGCCTGGCGCGGAACGACGAAACCGAGCTCCAGCTTGTTTGCGAGAGCAGTGAACCTGCCCCTCACCTGCAGCACTGTGATGACCTGGGATGCAGCAGTTGGCCCGCCAGGGCCAGGGCAAGTGAAATGAGCGTACCAGGCGCAGACGCTTCAGCGTCGAAGCCAGTTCGCGCGCAACTTGACCGGTTAACAGCGCAGCCGCAGGAGGCTTAGCATTAGCGCGCGCCCGAAGGGCGGAAGCCGGGACCGACCGCGCCCGGCAAGCTGCTCCGCTTGGCCGCCCAGGTCCACCCCGTCTAAGCTCCACTAACAACCTTGCAAAATCCGTAATGATCGTAGCGGCCGACATTCGTTCCTGCTTGTTCAAGACGCTATGGCTGAAGCGGCGATTGTCGCCCTTGGCTCAGCTTCAGTTCGGGTGCGCGAAATGACGCGTCCCATTCAGGCGCAACGCCCGAGGCTAAGTTGACACTTCTTGTCTGCCATCCAAGAATCCGAAGACGTCCGAGAACAGCATCGCGGTATCGCGGTGATCGCCGGTGGCAGCGTTCAACCTTTCGCTCACCCACAGCCGCAGGTGCCGGCATGGCCAACACGATTTTACGGGTATGCACAAGAGTGACCGCGATCTACAGTAGTTGTGTTTCAATTAGTGGTTTCAAGGAATGGCCGAAGAGAAACGCGCACAATCGTCGATGAGATCGAGTCTCGAACACCTGCCGGAGAAGAAGCAGTGCGAGCTCGCGCGTATTGTCGAGGTCATTCACGAGGAGTTGGAAGACGCGCTGAAGGGCGGGACGAGCGATTTCAAGAAGCGCGGTCGTATTCTCAAAATCATTCTGTTTGGCTCTTACGCCCGCGGGACTTGGGTCGACGAGCCACACACGAAGAAGGGCTACAAATCCGATTACGACCTCTTGGTCGTGGTAAATGACCGGCGGCTGACGGATTTTGCCACCTACTGGTCAAAGGCGCAGGATCGCCTAATGCATCTGTCGGAGGTTCAGACGCCGGTAAGCCTCATTGTTCATTCGCGCCGGGAGGTGAACACGGCCTTATACGAAGGACAATATTTCTTCGTTGATATCCGGCGCGATGGCATCGTGCTCTGCGAACTGGACGACGAGCCGCTGGCGGAACCGAAATCACTGTCTCCGGCCGACGCCCTACGGGTGGCAAAGGAGCATTTTCAAAGACGTTTTCCCGAAGCCCAGTTGATGCTGCGGACAGCGGCTTGGCAATCCGGACAGATCGGTGATGCTACGGAGTGGGCCCGCCTCGCAGCGTTTAGTCTACATCAGGCTAATGAGCATGCTTACTCGACGCTCCTCCTGACCCTCACCAACTACAGTCCGCCATCTCACAATCTTAAATTCTTGCGCGGGCTGGCCGAGGATCACGAGCGTCGGCTGATCCAGGCATGGCCTCGTGAGCAGCACCGCTTCACGGCCTGGTACAACATTCTCAACGAAGCCTATGTAAAAGCACGCTATTCGAAGCACTTCGAAATAACCGAGGAGGCGCTTAGCTGGCTTCTCGAGCGAACCGAACATCTCCTCCGCCTCGTCGAGATGATTTGCACGGAACGACTCGGAGAGCTTGAACGGGCGACCGTCCGAGATGCATAATTTGTGGCAAGCAGCGAGCGCTCAAGACTGGCGGATCGACTGCGGCGCATGTAGATAGCAGTCTTGCTTTCTTGGATCCAAAGCGCCGATGGCGGTAACGCGACGACAAAGGGTAGATTTCGCCAATGTTTCCTCCGCTCCCACACCGGAGCCGGTGACGACCTTTGCCGTCCAGATCGTAGAATGGAAGAGGGAGCCTTTCGAACGATATTTCCCCAACAGGCGCTTCCACTTCCTCCCGATGAATGTCGGCGTGCGCGAATTCGAGCGCGTGTGGAGACCGCGAATTCTCGCCGAGAAGGACGCCGAGTTTCTCGCCTGGGGCCTGGAGCTGCCGGGCGCAGTGGAGGCTCTGGCAAAAGCGCGGAACATTCCCGTCACCTTCATAGAGGACGGTTTCCTCCGCTCGGCCCGGCCGAGTGCCAGCCGCACGCCTCCCCTCTCCCTGGCGCTCGACGGCCGGGCGCTTTATTTCGATTGCCGGCATGCCTCCGACCTTGAAGTGCTGCTGAAGACCTACGACTTCGAAGCGGATGCGGCGCTGATGGAGCGTGCGCGCGCCGGCATCGCGCTTCTCACCGAAAGCGGCATTAGCAAATATAATGGCGCGCGCCGGCGCACGGCCGAGGAGGTCTATGGCGAGAAGACGCGCAAGCGGGTGCTGGTCGTCGGCCAGGTGGAGGACGATGCTTCGATCCGCTACGGCTGTCTCGGCCGCATGACCAACAACGACCTGGTGCGGCTCGCGGCTTCGGAGCAAGCGAACGCCCAGATCCTCTACAAGCCGCATCCGGACGTGCTGAGCCGCGCCCGCCCGGCAAGGTCCGACCCCGCCGCCGTGGCGCATCTTTGCGAGCTGGTGACCGAGAGCCTGCCGCTGGCCGAGGCGCTGCGCACCGTCGACCACGTCTATACGATCACCTCGCTTGCGGGCTTCGAGGCGCTCATCCGCGGCATCCCGGTCACGACCGCAGGCTGTCCCTTCTATTCCGGATGGGGCCTGACGGACGACCGCCAGCCCAACCCGCGCCGCGGCCGGCACTTGAGCATCGAAGCACTTTTCGCCGGCACCTATCTGCTTTATCCTCGCTATTTCGATCCCGAGACTGGAGCCCAAACCTCATTCGAAGAAACAGTAACCGCGATCAGAAGACAGCTCGACGAGCCGCAGGACCTTCGCCCGCGCCGGCCGCAATGGCGCGCCTGGGGCCCGTACGGCCTTCTCGGCTGGCGCCATCTCTTGACCGCCTTCGTCACGCCGGCGATCCGCAAGATTGGCAGTGACCGCGATGTCGAAGACTTCAGGTCCGACCCGATCCGCTTCTTCCGCAATCTTTCCGAGCGGAAGTACCGGATCATCGGCCGCATCCTCTATCCGTTCGGGTGACTGACATGGGCTATCTCACCACCTATTTCCGTGTCGTCGGGGCCGTTCCAGCATGCGCTTTCTGAAAAGTGGACGGTGTTTCGACCCGGCCGCAGGAGAAGACGAGTGAAGGGCACTCGAATCACCTATTCGCCTGAGGAACTGGCTTGGATTGAGAAGTACAGTTCGCTCCCTCGCCGCGAAGCGTATGCAGCATTCATCAAGAAGTTTGGCCGAGCAGATGTATCGCTAGACAACCTCACGGCATTGTGCAAGCGCAAGGGCTGGTTTACAGGCCGAACCGGCCGTTTCGCTCCCGGAAGCGTGCCGGCGAACAAAGGCCAAAAGATACCTTACCATCCGAACAGCGCGAGCGTGCGGTTCAAGAAGGGCCAACTTCCCTATAACACCAAATATCTGGGCCACGAGCGCATAACCAAGGCGGGTTATGTCTTGATCAGCATCGGTGAGAAAAACCCGCACACTGGCTTCGAGCGCCACTACGTGCTCAAGCATCGTTATCTGTGGGAGCAGAAAAATGGCCCGCTGCCCGCGGGAGCCAGACTGAGGTGCCTCGACGGCGATAGGCAAAACACAGATCCGTCCAACTGGGAGGTGAGGCTTTCAAGGCGCCCGAAGCGGAGGTTAGGCTTTCCCTCTAAACTGTAGCGCGTCACGAAAGCAGCGAAATAAAGTGAGCATGCAGTGATCAACGTCACGATCAAAAACGAGCGGGTTGGGCATATCTGGTGATAAAGAAATACCCTACTGGCGATGCGGAGGATGCTGGACTAATAGACTGTAACGTGTACGTTCCGTGTCACTAGGAAGGACCGAGCATTGCCCGAAGAGGTTAACAGAAATGAGCTTCCTCCGTTGGGTGCAATGCGATTTTGGAACTTTCAGTGCACAAATAAACTTCGCCTAAACCACTCCAGGATGCAGCGCAGGGGTCAGTGCTAAAGCCTGCGAGCCGTATGTACAAAATGTCGACGAACTCCGCAGCGAGGGGCGATTGAACCTATGAAGTTAAATAATCATCACCTTCAAGAGGCACTTGGAGTAAACGCTTACTTCGTACATAGAGACCGCTTCGGCGACCTCTTCGAGGAAATGACATTCGCGATTTACACTGCGGTCCTGGGGAATGGTGATTGCGCTGTGGACTGCGGCGTCAACAAAGGCGACCATACACGGGCGCTAATGCGAGCATGCGGGCTGAACGGCCACGTCTTCGCGTTCGAGGCTGCGCCGCAGATGATGGAGATTGCCAAGCAGAACAATCCCGTACGTGAGACCATCAGTTTCACGGACAAGGCAGTTTGGCATCGGTCCGGAGAAGTGATGACATTCAACTTCTATCCTCTAGAGCACGGCCTGTCGTCGCTCGCCGTACGGACGGAAGGCAGCGAGCACGTACCGATCGAAGTCACCACAACGACCTTGGACGATGCGGTTGATAGACATGTTTCGCTGATCAAGCTCGACATTGAAGGCGCGGAATACCATGCCCTAAAGGGGGCCGAACGCATCATGACGGAAGATCGCCCGGTGATCGTCTTCGAAAATGGCAGGCAAACCTCCGCCGACCTGTTCGGCTATACGCGCGACGAGTTTTTCGATTTATTCCATAGCCGCGGCTACTTTCTCTATACCATTGCGGGAATGCCCTTCACGTCTGAGATGTGGGACACCACCATGCCGTGGCAGTTTCTGGCCCTTCATCCTCTCTCTCCGCGCACCCCAAAAGTCTTCCATGCGTGTCAGGCGTTTCACATGAGGCTGTTCAGCAATCATCGCTGACGCCGCCTACGCTGAGCTGATCCCCCGCTGCCTTCTCTCTGCCGACGCCGGCCAGATTTTCGATCTAAAGCTGCTGGACTAATTAGTATTGATGTGTAGGGTCTGGCGACTTCGAGTACTGGCGAGGAAGGCCTCAAATGAATACGCGATCGTTCCGAGCGTTTAGAGCGAGCTATGAAATACAGGGCGACCCGGACGATTCCTATTTTATGGCACTTCCTAATCATGATCTTGGGGCGCTCGCCAATTATTTGTATCGTCTCGTGGCCACCAAGGACATTCACATATCTCTCGATATAGGGGCGAACATCGGGCTTAGCACTCTTCTCATCGCTGAAGCCTGTCCGGGCAGCAAAGTCACCGCTTTCGAGCCTACCCCATCGGCCTATCGACACTTGACTGCGAACGTCGACAGAGCCGCAGGATGGAAGCAAATTTCGCTTCAGCCCTTAGCAGTCGGCGATCAGGTGGGCACCGCCAAGTTCAAAGACAAGCCCGGCAGCTCTCACCAAAATCACGTATTGATGTCAGGAAATGGCATCGACGTTACGATTACGACCGTTGACACGTTTTCAGAACTGCATTCACTTCCCAAGGTCGATTTCATCAAGATCGATGTGGAGGGCTTCGAACTGGCTGTATTGCATGGTGCGGTGAAAACGCTGCTTCGCCACCGGCCCACGATATTTTTTGAGTTCAACGAGCATGCGATAGTCAGCCACACGGGTATGGACCCGCGAGACTATTTTTCTCAAGTGAAGAGAACCCTTGGACTCCTCGCTGTTGTAGATCCTCTAAACGGCGACACCACCCCGCTTCCGCTCGACGAAGACGACGCGCTAGATTTTTTGCGCGCGAGGATGAAAACAGCGGAAGATGTCTTCGATCTAGTCAACCAAGCCGTCTGATCACAAAGAACCGGAATCACAATGTCACGACCTGATAGCGCAATCGCTTCTCGCACCGCCCTTCTGGATGACTTTTTCGGAGGATGGGAACCCTCCGACAAAGAGTTGTTCGCCTCTTTTTACCGGGATTGCGAAGGCACGCCTGGGATGATTACCGATTTCATGGGGATCAAGGCACGAACCGAGTATCACCCTTGGGCCGCACACATGGATGGATGGGTGATCAAAGACTTACCGATTCCCGACGACGCTCTGCGAGCTGAGGCCATTGAATACTTCGTGCTATTCGATGCCATTAACAATAGCCGCGATACGTTTAGGATGGCAGAGATCGGGGCTTCCTATGCACCATGGAGCTGTGCGGCATATATCAACGCAACTCGGCGGGGCCTAACACCTCACATCACAGCTGTCGAAGCCAGCCAAACGTTATACGACCTCATTCCGCAGCATATGTCAGACAATGGCGTAGACCCAACGATGGTCCGCACGATTAAGGCTGCGGTCGCGTCCCAACGAGGTACTCTCCATTTCCCTAAGGTGACCGACTACGGCCAGAACGGCGGTCAGGTCGTGGAGGGAGAACCCGAGGTTGATTATGTCGGGCGCGCTGTCGAGTACGAGGAAGTAACTGCGATCACGCTTACAGACGTCATCAAGGATGATGTGTTCGACCTCCTTCATGTTGACATCCAAGGCGTTGAAGCAGCAGTCCTCGCCTCGGCTATCGAACTGCTCAGCTCGAAGGTCCGGCGCGTCTTTGTTGGCACCCACTCGCGCCTCATAGAGGGGCGGCTGCTCGAGCTGTTTGCCGCTAACGGTTGGGCACTGGTTCGAGAGCGCCCAACCAAGTTTCAATACTTCGCCGACCGGCCAGACATCACGGGGTGGACCTCTCGCGACGGTGGCCAGTATTGGATCAACAATAAGCTTCTTTGATAACCAGTTTGTCGCAACGTCTCTGTTGGGCGCAGAGACGCTGCCATTTACCGTTGTAGTCAGATCCTCATATCCATGAACGCGAGAGCTCCGCGCTAAAAGGTCGCGCGCTTTACTCTCGAAACTTGCGTCGAAGGCGCTCGCCCGATGTAATCACCTCGATAACAAGCCTTGAACCTTGAACGGCTGTTACCTTGAATGCGGATCCGGCGGGCGCAGGCGCAATCAAGCGGCTCCCAAAACTCCGCTTAAACTGAGCGATGGTTGCGTAAAGCTCGCTCGAGCGCAAGACCGAGCAGCAACACCGCGCAGGTCCAGCCAGCCAAATAATTCATAGATAGGAGGTGCGTTGGATAGCTTGGATAAAAGCCAGTACGGAACAAGGCGACGAAATGCATTATTGGGTTATACGCGATCAATTCTCTGATCGGTGGAACCATGTATTCCGGAATAAAGAAGACGGCACTAAAAAAGATCTGGACGCGGGAGATCATCCCCCACACAAATTTCCACAAGGGGAAGAGGTAGATGATGAATGAATTAATCAAACCAAGGCCGAAAGAAAACAGTGCGATCAGCACTGCGAATTGCACGATCCGCTCCGGATCATATGGTATGGCGAAACGGGACATGCCGAAGGCATAGATCATCGCAAAAAACAACAGGAACAGAACGCTGAACGAGAGGAACTCGACGAACGTTCGAGCAATCGAATAGTCAATAGCCTCGACATAAGGAATAGCCGTTACCGACTTCGCGGCCTCGATCGCAGTTGCAGCCCGAATGCTCATGGTTCTGAAGAAAAGGACCGGGAATATGCCGGTTGTGATGAACAGCAGCAGACTGTCTCCAATCAGCAAGCCACGATGCAGAAAAGTGAAAATCACCCAGTGGGCTACAATAAACGCCACAGCCTCAAGCAGATCGAAGAGCTGCATGAACGCGTGCTTACTGTTGCGCAGACGGACCTCTCGGATAGTCAGTGCTGTGACCACCCTCATCTGCCGCGACAGACCTAATGCGAGGTTATCAATAGCCATGACCTCAAACGTGATCTCGAATGCTGTAGTAAATAAGAGTCAGCACCACCCAAACGCCGAAGGCAGCAAGGAAGACAAGGCAGGTATCGAAGATCACTCTCGGATAAGAGGCGATCTCCGCAAGGCCGGGCTGAACATAAGTCGCGAGATAGATCTGGCTGTTGTTAGCTTGCGCACGGGACGCTTCATAATTTGTCAGGGACGATTGATAAAGCTTCGTGGCAATATCCAGATCCGTCTGAATCTGGTCGTACTTAGCTAAGGCTTGCGCGTCATCAAGCATCGTCCCACCGGCACCGGTGGCTGATTGAGCACTGCCGACCTGAGACTGGAGCTGATCGATTTGCTCCTGGGTAGCGGCGATCTGGTTCTTCAGCACGGTGAGTTTGGGCGACTTCGCGTTCATATATTGAGAGAGAACGCTGTATTCCGATTGGAGGGTCGCGAGTTCTCCTCTGAGCTTGATATTGAGCTCGATCTTGCCGTCGGCCTGCTTGCGTGCATCAATCGTTCTTTGCTTCGAGCGAAGTTCGGTCTCCTGCCGACGGGCCTCTTTAAGGCGGTCCTCGGCACGCTGTAGTTCCGAATGCGCGAAGGCCATCTGGCTCTTGCGCGCTGCCTCCGAAATGTCGTTCACAAGCTTTTCGCATAGCAACTTCAATGCGAGTGCGATTTCTTGTGCGTCCTTGGGACTGAAGGCAGAGACCTCAACGACGTTGATTCCGGTGGTAATATCGTAGCTGGTGTGAATGCGGGAATTCCAGTAGCGCACCAGCTGTTCCACTGAAGCGTCGCTACTCAGTCGTGAAAGGAAATCGGCACTGCTGGACGCATAAAGCTTGCGCAGGTCAACGGCCTTGTCGAGACTTATGGCTGCATCACGACTACCGACATAGTCCGACACAATATAACTGTTCGACATCGCCAACATCGTGTCCACGGCAGCCGATGTCGGCGTGCCGGCACCGACATTTGGACGCACGGAGAAGCGGAACTCCGATACATACTGCGGAGAAGCTATGAAAGCGTAATAAATGCCGGCAACTAAGGTTGGAAGGATAACCGCCAGGAAGAAAACTATACCCTTGCCCCACTGGTGGAAACCAGCTTTGGCCACGGCGTCCGTGACCTTATACGTCACCACCGTCTTTTTAGTCGGCGGGGTGATGAGTGGTGACGGCTTCGAAATCGGATCTTTGCGCGCCACTTGCATTGCGCGGCCCGGACGCACTTCGTCTAATCTTAGTACAAGTGAGGCTTCCGATTTCATATCTCGCCCTTTGCGTCTCGTTTCCTGATAACTCACAGGCCCCGCGGTAGCAGCCCCAACGGCCATTTTCCTGTAAACAATATCATCACGTGCACATTCGCAACAGGCACGAGTACCCTGCCGACTCCGAACTGACCAACTGGTCTAAATTATGGCTCATTGACCGAGGTCGTTCAAATTCGACATAACAGCCACGCCTTGAACGACCGGCGTTGCCGTCGTGCTCACCAAGGTCGAGAACTTCCTGACCTCGGCAAGGGACGAATTTGCAATATAGATCAGATCGCGATTGCTAACCTTGAAGCTCTTCAGCAGGAAGAACCCGCTCGGATCCTTCAGGTCGACTTGATAGATCACGTTCACAGTCCCGTCCGGCCGCATGGGCATTGCGGATGGAACAATCCTTCGAACTAGTTCTACGGGCTCGCTACGATAAATAAACACACCCTTCGCATCGGCCCGCTCGTCGTTCAGGCCACCGACCTTTGCCAGAGCCTGATTGAGGTAAAGTTGTGACTCATCAAACTGAACCGAGGCATTAGCGGTGGCAGCGCCGAAAACCGTAAAGCTGCGGGGCTGACGAATGAGCGTAATGACGTCACCCGGCTGAACATAAATGTTCTCTCGCGGATCAGAAATAAGCCGCTCCATCGGGATCGTTTCCGTGCGGGAGCCGCGCGTAATCTGAACGGCAAGCTGGTGCGATTCGACGCGTGGACCACCCGCCGTAGCAATCACATCCAGAAGCTTGTCGCCGCCGAGCGTCAGAGGAATTCTACCACTGCTCGCAACCTCCCCGGTAACTGTCACCGTATTGGAAATGTTCTTGACGACGTTAACGAGAACCTGCGGCTCTATCGCCATCGTTTTCAAGGCATTTTCGATCGCCGCCTTAACCTCATCCGGTGTCCGATTCGCAGCTTGGATTACGCCTGCATAAGGAACACTGATCGTACCTTTCTCAGATACCGGCTGCTCCGGTATCTGCGTACCACCCTGCCGCCCCGTGCCGCTGGCGAAGAGCCCATCGCTGGAGGCCTCCCAAATTGATACAGTTACGACGTCACCCACACCGATCCGGGAAGAACTTCCCCTGCGAGCCGAGCCGAAAGCGACAGAAAGCGGGCGCTCGCCGGCGCTCTCCAAAATGGCTGCGACGGATTGCGTGACGTTTACCAGAATATAAGGAGCATCGACGGCCTTCGCCTGTGATGCGATCTTGACCGCGCTAGGACCGGAACTCGGAATAAGCGTGCATGAAGTTGTCGCCATACACACGGCCACCACTGGGGCGACCACGATCCGCTTAAGAGATTGCATCGTATTGTTAACTTTCGGCCTCGGTCGCCCACGGGATCTGCACTTGCGTCGGCATGAGTACCCCAGGTCCCACGCATCTTCAACCTGCAATGCCGCGCACTCCCTTCCAGTCTACAAAATCCGTTTAGGCAATTTTTGTTAAAATTTTCTCTTAATACGGAATGCTCTCGAGCAGGCCTGGCGGAATATGCCATTGCTCCGACTCAAACCTGACCCTGGGCCTGAGTGGAAAGGCGTTGAACAAAGCCTCCCCCGTATATTCCAAGGGACGCCAGTGATCGTCGATAAACCGGACCGCATTGTCCCAATCCGTCGCAACGTTCAGCGGCTGCAGGTAACTTAAAACATCCGACCGGTTGGCGCCGCTGTAGAAATCCTTCAGGCGATGATCTATTGCCTGTTCTCCATCAATCGCCAAGCGACCCGATTGACCTTGATGCGTTGCAAACCAGGCGCAAGGGATGCCATACGCCTCAGCTATGACCAACCCATGCAGACTCGTGGAGAGTATTCTCCGGCAGGACAGGATTTCGTCTAACTTGTGTCTGAGCCCTGGCACCGATGCTGGCGTGTAAGTGTTAATTATACGAATTCGGCCCGCAAACTCTGACGCGATTTTGTATCGCTCGATCGTCGAGCGCACCACGGACGCTGCTGTTGGCTCGGTCAACTCGGAAATATGAACTACCACGCCAAGTTCATATTCCTTCGTCACTGTTGCTGGAAAGATCTTGGGCAAGAACCACACAGGGTCGCCGTACGCTTCCGGAACACCAATGCCGTGCTCTCGCAAGGCCGCAGCCGTGCGCCTGCCGCGTACCGCGTGTGCAATAAGTTCGGTCTCACGAGGCACCTTATAGCCTTGCAGCGCGCCCGTCCAATCGCGCGACATGTCGAATCCCGTGCCCCACAGATGCACCTTCCCCAAATGGAAGGCGTGGCCGATCGTGCCGACGGCGGCGAGCCTTTCCAATTTGAGACCAAATCCCGCCCGCGTAACGGGTAGATGAGAGATCGCGGAAACGATCACCGCGCTCAGTGCGTCCCCGAGATTGCAGTCGGGATGCGTACCCGTCGTCCAAACCCACGACAGCCTCAATGCGCTCTTGCCGCTTCTCTGATTTGTCGCGATCGCTCCGTCAGCGGGATAGAGCCCGCCACGACGAAAAAAATTCCTAGCTGCGCGAAAAGGCATCAATATCTCGCTTTAATGGAGGCTCAACTTTGTGGCTAGGCGCTTAAGCCATGATGGCGCGCTGGTCAAACCACCCGCTTTGCCGATCGGAACCCCTTTGATCATTGGATGATCGAATGCGCTACCGGTTTTCCCCTTCGGTAACGGCGCAACCGGCAGGGGGAAAGCATGAACGAGAGCTTCCTCGTCCAGGCCTTTTGGAGACCACACCTCATCGATAGCGCGAATGACGGATTCCCAGTCAGTTGCCTTACGTCGCGGTTGATACCACACGTCGAGAAATGCCTGACCGAGCCCCCGGTAAAGGTCATTGAAGCGCAGATCGATTCCCTCTTCGGAGGTCAAGTCCACTCGACCGAGCCCTGCCTCAGCAGCCCGCGGCGAGAAGTAGAGACACGGAATGCCATAAGACTCGGCAAAAACCATCCCATGGAGACTCGTCGAGACGATGCGCTTACAAAGCAGAATCTCGTCCAGACGCTCGCGCAGAGCGGCCACTGTGGGTTCTGTCACCGTATTCAGCAACTTGACGGCACCGCGGTCGCCGGACGAAACGTCATAACGCCGATGATCGGGTTTCGGGACCGCTTCGTAGCTTCGATCCGCCAATTCGGACAGGTGCAGAATGACGCCCAATTCATACCGCTTCTCAACTGGGGCAGTGTGAAAGCGGGGCAAGAGCCACAATGGATCACCGTAGACGCCAGGACCGCTCAGATCCGGCGCAAGAATTTTACGCGTGAAGGGTCCCCTCGTGGCGTAGACAGTAACCTTTGTATCTCGCGGACGCGAATAAAGGACTTTCCCAACGTCGCTTTGGTTCGGGTTAAGATGTGGCGAGGTTCCTGTTCCCCAGAAAGAGACGTCGCCCCCTTCAAACATGTGCCCGATCGTGCCTACCGCTGCCAAGCGCGTCTGGCTGGATTTGGCGGCGACATGGCTCACCGGCAGTCCGGAAAGAAAGGCGACCATGACCGGCGACAGAGCGTCACCAAGATTGAGATAGTTTTGCGTCGATGTTTTGCTAACCCAGGATAGCGGTATTGAACCTCTACAGGATACAAGCTCTCTTAAACTGTCAGACATCTCACCCGTTTTTTCCATTGTCGGCGCCGAGGAAGTGAACTGGCGGCGCAGCGAAGGCTGGCGTATAGCACGAGTTTCTGCGGACCAAAACAGCACATTTGAGCCTGACCCCGATGAGGCGGGTACCGGTAACTAGATGCTTCGGATCCAAAGTGGTTGTCGTAGGGTGGAACTGGGAATTGCCACGACTGTGCTCTGGTCTATTCTCGCTGTTACCTTTAAGACGATATAGCGCCTTGGGCATGCCGCCCGCGGACGCTCACTTCAGCAGTTGGACGTTGCCGGCGAGGAAGGCACCGGAAGATCACGGAACGAAAGCAGCACCAATGTTCAGACTGTCTATGCCGGCCCTCGGGATAGAGACCCGGAAGGTCTTGTTCGACATATCCCGCCTCCTGCGCAGTAGGAATCGCAGATTTGCCACTGGCATCGACCGCATAGATTTGGCAATTGGCTTGGACTTGGCCGAACGCTTTGGAACCAACTGCCATTTCGTCCATGCCGGGTCGTCAGGGCCTTCGCTTCTGCCTACGGCACTCGGAAAGGCGATTTTAGATTTTCTCGACGCCCGATGGAATCGGCAGGACACCTCCGATTTTTCTCGTGCAACGGAGGCACGGCTTGTCGTCGAGCTTGTTCTTGGGTCGGTGACGCGGCGCAGGAAGCGCTCCTGTGTCGGTCCCGATACGACCTACGTAGTGGCATCGCATTCCGGCCTCGGTAAGCGCCCTGGAAGCATGGAGAGACTCGACCCTCGGAAGCGAATGCGCAGGATCGTCTATCTCCACGACATCATTCCGCTGGAGTTCCCAGAATATCAGCGCCCAGCCACTCGCGCGGAATTCAGCGCCTATCTGGATGAGATGTTCGGCACGCCTGTGAAAATCGTTTGCAACTCAGATGACACGGCCAATCGCGTCCGGGTGCTCGCGGAGCGTCAACACTGGCGCGTGGAAGATGTCACCGTGCTGAAGCCGGAACTTGTCGCCAATCCAGTTCCGGTCATCGAACCCCGCAGCGCGGTTCTGAAATTCCTTCGCGACGAACGGCCATTTTTCACTGTCGTCGGTACGATAGAACCTCGGAAGAACCATCTTTTGCTTTTAAATCTCTGGCGCGAATTCGTATCGGCCGGCGAAGCGCCCCGTCTGTGCATAATTGGCAAGAGAGGCTGGGAGAACGCCAGTGTCCTGGACATGCTCGACCGGTGCGAAGCGATTAGAGAATGCATAACGGAGTTCGGAGATCTCGCCGACTATGAAGTTCAGTTACTCATGAAGGCCTCCGAGGCCCTTCTATTTCCGTCCTTCGCCGAAGGCCTAGGCATCCCTATTCTCGAAGCGGCGGCGCTTGGGGTGAACTGTGTCGCTTCAGATATCCCGGCCTTCAGGGAGATCGCTCCGCCGGGGACGATCTTCCTTCATCCGCTCGATGGGCTCGGTTGGAAGCGAGAGATCTACTCGCGTTTAAAGCGTGATACCCAACACATACGAGCCATGTAATGACGGTTACTTTCCTCGACGTCCACAAGACTCTGCGTCAGAAAAATAAAAGGACCAAGGTGTTCGAAGCGGCGTGCGCTGTCTTCGCGTCCGATAGCATTACAGGTATTCTGTCAGCTCCGGGCGCCGGCAAGACAACTGCAGCCAATCTGACAACGGGAAAGTTGCGGCCTGACCTCGGAAGAGTGCAAAGGTCCTCGTTAGTTTCTTTTCCGGTAGCAAGTGGCGGCGTATTCAACGGCTCCCTAACGGGCAGGGAGAACCTTGCGTTTCTTTGCCGTGTCTTCGGCTTCGACCCTCGCCCGATCATTAAATTCGTGGTGGATTTCACGGAACTCGGAGTGGCCATCGACAAGCCCTTCAAACTATACAACCGGGACGAACGAACAAAACTCATGTTCGCCTCGTGTTACGCAATCCCGTTCGACGTATACGTCGTGGACGAATCGATGATTGGGGGACGGGGGCAGTTTCGGGACAAATGCGATGAACTTGTGCGCGAAAGGATGAAGACAGCCGGATTCATCGTATTCAGTTCATCGCCAAGCCTATTACGGAAGTATTGCAATGAGCTCTACGTCATCGACAACTTAGGTTTACATAAAGCGGATTCAATTGAAGGAGCCGTGGCGATGACGGGCGAAGCACTGTTGAAGGAGGGTGAGGGATACACCGAGACTGTGTCTGATGGCGGCGACAGTGATATCATCAACCCCTAAAAAGCCCAACGTTTCAGCCAGCGAGTCAGATTTGTCAAAATGTCGACGGACTTCAACCGTAGAGTGCAAAACATCAGTTCTGTTACACTCTCAGATAACGGACGACGCACACATCTCCCATACGTTCACATGCTCCAGCTGCGAAGCCCGCCGAATTCCCCCTCAAAGAGGACAGTTTTTGCATAAGTGTCTTGCAACAGGGCTTCCGCGCGATAAACGTCCTGACCTATCTCAATAGATGAACTCTGTAGGCCAGATTTGAAAACTCGATTGAAGAATGGTGAAGGCGTTCTTATTGAACAGCCAATCCCAAGTGCCTCAAACGGACTTCCGGCCGAAGCGGCTCATGCCACACGAAAGTACTACGACAACTTCCCACTCCACGAGGAAATTAATGCAAACCAAACGCATCATGGTCGATGGCTACAACCTAGCCCTGGAGAAGGGAACAGGGGTCTCTACCTATGCTCGGAACCTCAGTATTGAACTTTCCAGGCTCGGGCACGAAGTCGATCTGCTCTACGGTGTTCGGTCATCGAAGGGCAAGAATTCACTTGTGAACGAAGTCAGCTTCTTCGATCCAGGCGTTCGGCGGCTTGGTACAGGGGAAGTGATCTGCGCACTAATGTCCTCGCCTCTTGGAGTTCCCGCGCGCCAGGTTCCGATAACCGGCAAAGTCATTGCTCGTAACCCGCTCCGCGCGCTGCCGCCTCATGGCCGGATATTCAACGCTCGAAACTTATTCGCTCTCGCTCGTTGGCATTTCCGCATTTATGGAAATTTCCTTCAAACGGAATACGAAGACGCCGCTTCCGTAGCTCATTGGACCTATCCAATGCCAATTCGTTTGCGACGTGCTGCAAACATCTACACGATCCATGATTTGGTTCCCTTGCGCCTCCCGTACACAACGCTTGATAATAAACGCGAATACTACCGAATCGTACGAGATATTGCGCGTAAGGCAGACCTCATCGTGACCGTTTCCGAAACCTCGAAGCGGGACATAGTCGAGTTGCTGGACGTCGAGGAAACTCGTGTCGTGAATACGTACCAAGCTGTCAACCTCCCGGAAAGCGTCCTTGGTCGTTCATTCGACGCGGTTAGTGACGAAGTTGCCGCTATCTTCGGGTTGGAATCGAAAAAATACTTCCTCTTTTTCGGTGCTATTGAACCGAAGAAGAATGTTGGCCGCATAATAGAGGCATACCTGGCAAGCCAGTCGAAATACCCGCTCGTTATTGTCGGTCAACTGACATGGAAGAATGCCAACGATCTGCGTCTCCTTGGTGTCTCTGGGAATGAAGGATCTAAACGGAAGACCAGCGGAGTAACCGATCCGACAATTACAGCTGTCTCAAGGGCTCAGCAAATCATCCGTTTGGAATATCTGCCACTTAACCTTCTCACCTCGCTCATTCGCTGCGCACGTTCAGTCGTCTTCCCATCCCTCTATGAAGGCTTTGGACTGCCGATATTGGAGGCGATGCAACTGGGAACTGCTGTCATCACAGGGAACGAAGGCTCAAACCCAGAGATAGCGGGCGACGCCGCTTATCTCGTCGACCCCTACGATGTCGGGGCCATTGCCCAAGCGATCCGCGACATGCAAAATGATCAAGCTCTGGTTGATCACTACGAGGGCATTGGCAAAGTTCGAGCTAAGGCGTTTTCTCCTGAGCGGTACTCAGAAAGACTAACTGAGCTCTATGGTCGGCTTTGATGATCCGCATATCAAAAGACGTAGGTGCCGCTCTGAAGCTGTTAAAAAGGAGATTGGTCATTAATATGAATGGGAACCAGCAAGAACCGACGCGCGTGGACGTGTTGCTGTCCCACGCGCGAAGTGCCGCTCAGCAGGATCCCGCCCACCCTTCCTCGAAACTGCTGATTGATATCGCCTCGCTTGTCTCTTCTCTTCAAGCAGACCAAGCGGAACTTCGCCGTCAAGCCTTCCGGGAAGCGGTTCGCGGTCTCGCGAATGTTATTCGCAATCGGCAAATTCCGCCGGAGTCTACGCTCTCCAGCATGGTACCGGGTGCGTACGGGAGCGCAGAGGTGCTGGCAAATGAGATTGAGCGGACGAGCGCCTCCGGCCTCGTAACAATCGCAGAATTGCGCCAGCTCCGGCAGAAGCTCAAGACCGCGACGGAGGGAAATGACGAAATCGACGAAGCGGTAAGACGGATATACTATGCCACGTTGTTCGATCGGAACCCTTCTGTCGAGGATATTCTGCCTCCGGGTTCTCCATCCCGTTCCCTCGAAATCGCTGCATTCCTCGTCGAGAGAATACTTCCGAACGGATGGTGGACACTCGGCAGCAACAGCGTGAATGTGAAGGAACCTCCGGCCGCAAAGGTTGGGACTTGGGCGGGCGACAACCCGAAAGCCGAGTGCGCTGCAACGACTCCCCTAACTCTTTTGGCCGCGCTGGTACTGACGTTGATAGAAACTGAAAAGAAGCAAGGCAAGGATTAGAATTCAGATTACGTCGCACTGGAAGACGTAACCAGGCTTATCTAACCCTGCCGTCAAGAGCGGGAGGTATCGCCCACAGGCAAGAATTGCGGCGAAACCTGCGCCCAGCCGTAATTGGGGTCGATGTTGAAAGATCTCCGGAAAAGATCCCCTAAGTGTGACCTGAGCTCTGATTTGTCGAAGCATTCCTCCCAATACAAATTTCGCCGCCTTTGCCGCGACTTTGCATCGAGAACAAGTGGTGGTTTATTGTAGACGTCCGCCATTGCCTCCGCAAATTCCGCAGATGAGCGTGCAATGATTACGCCGGGATCGTCTTTAAATTCCTCGAATGAACGAAACGCTTTTGGAGAAGCGATGATCCAATTTCCGCTCACAAGCGCTTCAGCCGTCTTGAGGTTACTTCCACCTCCATCCCGGATCGGGAGAACGACTGCATGCGCAGCGTCGCGGACCCATGCCAAGTGTGGATCAGCAATGCTCGGAAAGAAGTGCACTCTACGCCCGTAGGAACGCTCATTCATTTGATAGTCGTGAGACTGGAAAACACCTTCCGAGACGCCGCCGCAAACTGCAAACGTTTTCTCGGGCGGGAGAAAGAATAATCCCTCCCGCAGTACGTAATACTGGAAGCCCTGCGTATTCGGAAGATATGCGCTTCCAACAAATAGAAAATATTTGCCATCAAAACCGTCGGTGACGAACTTTTCCCATTTTTCCGGCTTGACGGAGCTTACGCCGTTTCGAACAATCAACGATGCACTTCTAAGACCGAGATCCTTGTAAGAGGCGATATCAGCGGCCGATACGCCGACCGTCAGCGACGCCGCTGTCAAAACTTCGGTTTCTAGTGTGTCGATGCGATCCCTGATGGATTTAGCTACCTTCCGAGGAATTCCCGCGTTTAGAAGCATCGTTTCCTTCAGCGGCGCTTCATAATTGTGAGACGAGAAAATGACCGGAGTGTTTCTAAACTCAGGCGTTTGGCGTAGTCGCCTGACGAGCGGCCACATGAATGGATGCTCAAGTTGAATTGCGTCGGGAGCGCATCGAAGTGCGGACTCAAAAAAATGCTTGAAGACTGCTTCGTCGTTCGCCGCATACTCTCCGGCATCTACATCCATCACGTAAGGAAGGCGTGAGAGTACGCTATCGAATGGCTTGTAAGGAATATCTAAGGGGCCTACGGCCGCGCCTCCGTAGGCCATGGGATCATACAAACAAATATATTCGTAGTTTATGTGAAGGCGAGCGTAGAAGCTCTTAAAAGCATCTATGCGTCGCTGCCCTCCATGTAGCGGCATACGAATTGGAAAGGTACCGAGACCAAGTATAGTGGTCAA
This sequence comes from Sinorhizobium sp. M4_45, assembly GCF_002885915.1. Lineage (NCBI taxonomy): Bacteria > Pseudomonadati > Pseudomonadota > Alphaproteobacteria > Hyphomicrobiales > Rhizobiaceae > Sinorhizobium > Sinorhizobium sp. M4_45. Next base: position 201,583 of record NZ_NWVE01000010.1, on the reverse strand, counting down.
AGCATTACTCCATTATTTCTTTGAAGAACTCAGCGGCCGAGTCATTCCAAGAGTGTATCGAGCCTTTCTCACTAGCCTTCTCCAGCTTCGTCAAGCTCTCGTCATCATTAAAGAGCAATGCCATTTGCTCGGCCCACGAAAAGACGTCCTTAGCTGGCACATGCGCGGCTCGCCCTGCGGCAACCTCGACCAGGGCGGGCGTGTCACTTGCTATACAGGCTTTTCCGAGCCCGATTGCCTCTACAAGGGAAAGACCAAAACCTTCGTAAAAGGACGGAAAAACCACCATACGCGCGTCCTGATAGAGGCTGACGAGAAATTCATCCGGGACCGCCTCGTAAATGATAAATCGGTCTCTTGTAATGGGGTTCGCCCTGATCTCATCTAAGAGATTGCTCACATTCCAACCGGTGTGACCTACGAAAACGACGTAGCATTCGTCGGGGTCGATCAGACCCGCCTCCACTGCGTGTTGATACGCGTCATATAACACGCGATGGTTTTTCCTGGGCTCTATCGTAGATACATAAAGCGCAAACTTTTTCCCAATGAGCTCCGAGGGACGATTTAATTGCTGCTCGGCCACAGGAAGATCGCACCCAAGATGGAACATTCCGAGCTTCGGGGGAGGAATTTTCCACCGCGACAGATGATCCGAGACCGCAGTCAATGTAGTCTTCGAATTCGCTATACACTTATCGGCAAGCCAGAACAGATCTCCGAAGTACCCCCTAAGAAGGTAAACGTAGCTAGGAACGACAAAGTGAGGCAACGTGAGAGGAATCAAATCGTGTATTATAGAATAATACCGAAAATTAGCAGACTTTTTCTTATCAATGATATCAAGAATGTCCTTATATTCCCAATCGAGACCGACGGAGACAAGGATGTCGTTTTTTCCCAAATCATCAATCGGTCCCTTAATGAGATAGTGATTAAGGCTCGGCTCATTACCTAAGGACCAGTCTCGCTCGTATAGCTGCGACCGAAACTCCAAAGCTTGATCCAGGGACAGTGAAGTGAGTGTCGAGATCGAACTCTTTTCTAACCGTTCCGGCAGAATTGCCCTGCTGTGCCGGAGAATTCGATCGACTACCGCATCCTGATGGTCGCCGTCTTCAGGATTCAACTCTGCCGCGGATAGGGAAGCCTCCCCGCGGCAGATGGCATCAACGAACTGATCCTTGACTCTATAGAAGGAACGCAGCTTCCGCGAGTAAACGCTGAATATTACACCGTCGCCTAAGAAACTGCGGGCTCGGCGTGCAAGTTCACGCTCCACTCGCACGATTCCTACCGATGGACCGCTCCATTGGATAATTGTCGTGATATCGAAGATATAGCGTTTATCCATCTTGACTACAAATCAGGGGACTTTCACAAGGGACGCTCTCATTAGAGGAGTTTACCTAGGTTGTCGACCTTGCTTCAAAGACTTTTTTCCGACGCGACTGCGGCGAAAAGGCAGCTAGCAAAAGCTACACTCCTGTTTGAACGTGAGGAGAAATCAAAAGCACTTCAAGCGTTTGAGCGAGGCGCTAGCCGCTTTCCCACCCACTCCAGCGACTTTCAAAGCGCAGCGGCTAGCCTCTTGATGAGGAATGGGCAATGGGAAGAGGCTCGAAAGTTTTGGATCTCTGCCACGCATTGCCTTAAGCGGAGCAAAAGGCGTTCGACGCTTTTAAGGCGTGAGGCCAGCGTGTACATGCTTAATGGCGCAACGTGCGCCTATTTGATGCACGACCGTAAAAGTGCCGCAATCGATATGGTAACGGCGTTAGCCCTAGACCACAGCATTCGCAAGACTCGTGAGTATCTTCTCCTTCAAGCCCGCCTACTCAAACCGTCTTCCCCTGAAGAGGCCGCTGAAGTTCTTATCAAAGGGGCGCGCCAATATCCAACCGATCATGCGCTGAACTATGACGCCGCTGATCTTTTACTCAAGCTGAGGCGCTATCAAGAGGGCATAACCTTTGCAACCAGAGCAGCACGGATAAATTCACGCGACGAACCTTCGCGTCGTCTACTAACGGAACTTAGTGAGAAGGCTGCTCTTGATTCAAATTGACGACACACCCTTTAAGTGAGCGACGCGGCTGGTGCTGCGAACGCGTGTTCTAGAGCGACTTCACCAGGTTGCTTGAGGATCGCGGTGGCGGCAATCGCTCTGTCTGGAGGCATGGATGAGAAATTCAGCGGGGTTGCTCTCCGCGGTTCGGTCTCGGCGTTTGAAACGGATTAAGAGGATCGATTTGATTACTCAGGTTTTTGGCGCCGTGGCGCGCCCTCCAAACGACCCCGTAGGAGACCAACAACGGTTCGAGCGGCGACCAGCGCAGAAGGTAAGGCTATTGCGAAAATAGCCTTCTCCGGTCCCCCAGAGACGCACGCCGGATCAAGTCTCAGGTTCTACCAAATTCATCCACGAGACGGACGATATCGTCCTCCGCCAGATACGATCCGGTCTGAATTTCAATCATCTCAAGCAGAATTTTTCCTGGGTTTCCGAGGCGATGCACTGAACCCTGGGGAATGTAGATCGATTGATTCTCATGTAGAACGGTCATCTTGTCATCGATTGTCACTTCGGCCGCTCCTTTCACACAGATCCAGTGCTCCGAACGATGAAAGTGCTTCTGCAGCGAAAGCATCTTACCGGGATGGACGAAAAGCCGCTTCACCTGGAAACGGTCGCCGCTGAGCATCGTGGTGTACCCTCCCCATGGGCGCAGTGATGTAGGATGCGATTCCGTAAGTCGCGCAGTATTTTTATCGGCTGCCAGCCGCTTGACGAGATTGCCGATTTCCTGCGCGTCTTCCAAACGCCCCACGAAAACGGCGTCCTCGCTCGCAATAACTGCCACCCCGTCCAGGCCCTGCACAGCAAGGTGGCTAGTGTGCGACATAACCAGCGAGTTCGTTGTGTTGTGGACCGTCGCGTTGCCCTTGACTACATTGCCGTCTGCAGTCTGCTCGCCGATCTTCCAAACTGCGTCCCAACTGCCAAGATCCGACCACGCAATTGGCGAGGGAACCACGGCGGCGTTGGTCGTCTTTTCCATTAGCGCGTAGTCGATCGAGATCGCTGGAGCCTGACTGAAACCATCGAAATCGAGACGTACAAAGTCCGTATCGACTTTCGAACTTTCCACTGCAACGTGGGCTGCGGCCAGGACTTCCGGGGCGTATGCTTCCAATTCAGCTATGACCTTGGCCGCCTGGAACAGGAACATTCCGGAGTTCCAATAGTGATTTCCGGCCTCCAAAAGCGCTATTGCCTTTTCGGCACTAGGTTTCTCAACGAATCGGTTGACGGCATAGGCTCCGTCGCCGAGCTGCGTACCCAGTTCGATGTAGCCGTAGCCTGTCGCCGGGCCGCTAGGTTGGATGCCGAACGTGACGAGCTTACCCGATGCGGCGGTAAGGCAAGCAGAGCGGACACAAGATTTGTAGGTGTCGTCGACAGTGATAGCGTGATCCGATGGCAGCACCAGCAGCAGCGAATCATCGCCAAATTTATCGGCGACAATCCGGGCAGCAACCGCTACCGCGGCGGCAGTGTTGCGCGCGATCGGTTCCAATACGATACCGGAAAGTGCGACACCTTGCTCGCGCGCTTGCTCGGCCACTAAGAAGCGAAACTCCTCATTCGTAATGACAAGCGGCGCTTCATACACCGAGGCATCAGATACACGCTGTAGCGTTGCTTGAAACAAAGTTTCTTCACCTACGAGTTTCAGAAACTGTTTTGCAGCGGTCGCGCGCGACAGCGGCCAGAGCCTTGTACCCTTGCCTCCTGCCATGATGACCGGAACAATTTTTGCGAGCATAAAATTACCTTTGACTAAGGTTAACTCAGCGCTCTATAGCCACGAAGGCATAGCGAGGCAACCAATCTTGCTAACGATTTGGAAATGTTCGCCCCCTCCCGATGATGATGCGAGCTATGGCGTGCGAATCACCTTTTGAGCATTGCCCAGAGAAGAGAGTGAAAGAATGGGACCGAAATTCGGCACGAGTGGCCTGCGCGGCTTGGCCACGGAGCTCGTCGGCAGCGTTTCGGCGCTCCACGCAACCGCATTTGCAAGAATGCTCCTGGACGAAGGTTATGCGAGACCGGGCTCAGCAATACTGATTGGGCGAGATTTCCGCCCCTCGAGTCCCGATATTGCCGCCATCTGCATGGGCGCGCTCGATCGAGTAGGATTAACGCCGTTGGATTGCGGCGAACTGCCAACCCCGGCGCTAGCGCTGTACGGCCTGAAAATCGGTGCAGCGTCGCTGATGGTGACGGGTTCGCACATTCCCGCAGACCGGAATGGGATCAAGTTTTATCGGCCAGACGGCGAGATTACTAAGGCGGACGAGCAAGCAATTACGAAGCTGGCGGAACAGCTCTCACTCAACGCCGCGGCAACGGCAATCGAGTATGGTTCGGGCGTCGATCATTCGATTGAAGCTGCCCGTCTGTTCCGTGATCGCTACCAGGTCCTGCTACCGGCAGACGGGTTAAGAGGACTGAAGGTCGGCGTATACCAGCACAGCAGCGTGGCACGCGATATGCTGGTCAGTATCCTAGAGAACTGCGGCGCAACCGTTGTGTCACTTGGCAGGTCGGAGATCTTTATTCCGGTCGATACGGAAGCGGTTTCCGACGAGACTCGCGAGAAACTCGCCGCCTGGGCCAGGGAGTATGAGCTCGACGCCATTGTATCGACAGATGGCGATGCGGACCGTCCCCTCGTGGCGGATGAAGACGGGATACCGCTTCGAGGAGATCTGCTGGGGCTTATTTCCGCAAGTTTTCTGAAGGCTAGTATCATCGCCACACCGGTAACCAGCAATTCGGGTATCGAGGGGGCGAGCGGCGCAGAAGTGATACGCACGCGCGTCGGCTCACCCTATGTTATTGCAGCTATGAACGAAGCCTTAGAACGTGGCGAACGGGCTGTAATTGGGTTCGAGGCCAATGGCGGCGTCATGCTTGCGTCGAACTTTCCCGTTGCGACTGGCACGCTGGAAGCCCTGCCAACCCGGGACTGCATACTTCCGATCCTGACAGCGCTACATGCAGCTGCAGAGGCGAAGGCTCCACTCTCTGTAGTTGCGGGCCAGCATGCTCTGCAAATCGCACTTTCGGATCGAATCCAGAACTATGCGATCGAAAAAAGCGATTTGCTGATGACCTATTTAAGGGCATCAGACGAGAACCTTTCGCAATTCTTAGGGCCAATTGGTCGCGTGAAAGCGAAGAGCGATGTTGACGGCCTGCGGGTGACGTTTGAAGACGGCCGCATCCTCCACATCCGACCTTCTGGCAACGCGCCGGAACTACGCTGCTATGTCGAGGCAGAAAACCAAAGCGAAGCGGAAAAATTAATGGCCCAGGGCTTAGCGTTACTCGATAGTTGGGACGGCGACCTGTCGCAATCTCAGCCGTAGGCGGGGGGAAGGGACACGCGGCATGCTGCGGCGTAAGGGGCGGCGCCTGCATCTTGCCGCCATATTCCGCAAACCGCTCTTGCTGGCAAATCTTTGGCGATCTCCCTCACCAGACAAAAAAGGCCGCCCCGAACCTTTCGGTCGAGGCGGCTAGGCGGCCCCACTGGGAGGTGAGCTCGTCCTGCTCAGCGCTCGCCTTCGAGTTCGCTCAGGAAAGCGCCAAGCTCCTTCTCCTCAATACCGACAAGATGGTTTTTTTCCGGATAGGCGCCGGAGCGGACGTCGAAAGCGAATTCGGAGAAGGCGGCGATGCGCTCCTGCTGCAGGCGGTCGTATTCGGCGGCGAAGTTGCGATAGGTCTTGGCGTGGCGCGGATAATGGCCGCGGTGGGCGCCGAGCACGTCCTCGGCGAAGAGATATTGCGCGTCGCAGCCCGTCCCCGCCCCCATCGACAGCATCAGCATGGAGGTGCGCGCGCTGATCGCGGCGGCGACTTCGCCCGGGACCACCTCGATCTCGGCGGCAAAAGCGCCCGCCTCTTCCAGCGCCTTCGTCTGGTGCCAGATCTCGAGCGCGCTTGCCGCCGTCTTGCCGACGGCGCGAAAGCCGCCGGTCCAGGTGGCCTTGGAAGGGATCAGCCCGACATGGCCGCAGACGGGAATGCCCTCCTCGCGCATGCGCCTGACCGTCGAGAGGCTTGCGGCGCAGTAGACTGCGTCGCCCCCGGCCTTCAGCGCCTGGAAGGCGGCGCGGATATAATCCTCGGCGGTCACGTGGTCCCCATATTCGAGGCCGGGAACGGCGAAGACGGAAGGGGCGGCCTCGCGAAATTCCGGGCCGAGCAGCGCCGGCGGGACGGAGACGAGGTCGATCCTGGCCTTCTCGGCGGCTTCCGCCTCCTCCAGCGTCATCACCCGGAGCATGGTGAGCTGGCGCTTTCCTTTCATCGACAGAAGATCGGTAACGGTCGGGCGGCGGTGTCTCATCTAATATCTCCGGTAGAGCACGTCGAGGCAAAGCGAGCAGCGGTTTTCCGTCCGGAAGTGTGTCCCTTCAAAGAAAAAAGGGCACTCAGGCCGCCAGCAGCTTCTTGAGCCTGGTTTCGGGCGAGGCAAGCGCCAGCGGATCCGGCTTTGCGCCTGCGGCGATCAGCATTTCGGCAAGGCGGATATCGCGGGCGACGGTATTGCCGGGGCCAATGCCGCTTGCGGCGATCAGCCGTCCTTCGCCATCCAGATGAAAGAGGATGAAGGCCCCCTCCTCCATGTCGCGGCGGACGGTCGTTTTCGCACCCTCGGCAAGCCCCGCGATCTGCAGGGTGAACTCGTATTGATCCGACCAGAACCACGGCACGCTGGCCATGGTTTCACCCGCGCCCATCAGGTTGGCGGCTGCGAGCGCTCCCTGGTCCTGGGCGTTGCGCCAGGCCTCGAGCCGCACACGCCGGCCGCCGTAATGCGGCAGAGGGAAGGAGCAGCAGTCGCCGGCGGCGTAGATGTCGGGCTCCGAGGTGCAGAGCCTCTCGTCGACGGCGATGCCGTTTTCGATCGCGAGCCCGGCCGCCTCCGCAAGTTCGGTGTTGGGCACCGCGCCGATGCCGAGGACGATCATGTCGGCCTCGATGCCGACGCCGTCGGAAAGCCGCAGACGCGCGCCGTCTCCGGCTTCCTCGATGGCCGCAATCTGCGCGCCGCAGATGATCTCCACGCCTTCCCGCCTGTGCCGCTCGGCGATGAAGTCGGCAATCTCCTCCGGCACGCCGCGGGAGAGAACGCGGGGCAGGCCTTCGACAAGCACGACTTCGGCGCCGAGCCTCCGCGCAGTCGCGGCAAGCTCCAGGCCGATGAAACCGCCGCCGATGACGGCGAGCCTTGCACCGGGTGTAAGGGCGGCTCGGATCGCCAGCGCGTCGGCATGCGTCCTCAACATGCGGATGCGCCCGGCATTTTCCGGCACGCCCGGGAAGCGGCGCGGCCGGGCGCCGGTTGCCAGAAGCAGGCGGTCGTAAGTGAGGGATCGTCCGTCCGAGAGCGTGACGCTCTTCAGCGCCCGGTCGATGCTCTGCGCCGTGACACTGGTCAGGACCGCAATCCGCGCTTCCTCGTAGCGCGCAGCACCCGCGATGAATTTCGGCGGAGAGGCCTCCGCGAGGCCGTCCTTGGAAAGCGGCGGCCGCTCGTAGGGAAGATGCGGTTCGGTGCCGATCAGCGTGATTTCGCCATCGAAGCCCTTCTCCCGGAGGGCAAAGGCCGCCCGCGCACCGCATTCGCCAGCGCCGATGATAACGATGTGCGTCATGCTCTCCTCCCTTTTCTGCCTAAAGACCCCTCTCCCCGCGAAAGCAACTCGCCCGACGCGTTTCGGAATCATGCCCCTCATCCGCCGGGAGCTTCCAAAATCTCAAGGCCTAAGAAAGCCCGATGAACACGCTCCCCGCCTCCACCTTGACCGGATAGGTCCTGAGGTTGACGCAGACGGGGGCGCCTCTGGCCTGGCCGGTCTTGTAGTTGAAGCGGCCGTTATGCTTCGGACATTCGATAATGTCGCCCATCACCAGGCCGTCGGCGAGGTGGATATGCTCGTGCGTGCAGAGACCGTCTGTCGCGAAATATTCGTCGTCCGGGCTGCGATAGACGGCAAAGGTGCGTCCCTCGTGATCGAAACGGACGACATCTTCCTCGTCGATCTCCTCGGTCGCACAGACCTCCACCCAGTTCGAGCTCATTTCTTCCTCCATTCGATGATTAGCTGCGATCGCCCGCGCCGCCTCACTCCGCGGCGGGAACGAGCCGGTCGTTGTGGAACTCTTCGCGATAGGGCTTTGCCGTCGGCGGCAGCTCGCGTTTCAGGAAATAAGCTTCGTTCCGCAGCTGCCGCAGGAATGCGGGGATCATTTCACGGTAGCCGTGCAGGATCGAAGGGTTGGCCGCCGGCAGGTCGTGCCTGATCATGGCGTGCAGCCTCGGCAGCGCGTGATAGGGCACCATCGGGAACATGTGGTGCTCCACATGGTAGTTCATGTTCCAGTAGACGAAGCGGCTGACCGGATTCATATAAACCGTGCGGCTGTTCAGCCGGTGGTCGGTCACGTTGTCGGCAAGGCCGCCATGCTGCAGCAGCCCGGTCAGCACGTGATGCCAGGCGCCGTAGAGCCGCGGCAGGCCGATGAGCATCAAGGGCAGGATCGAGCCGAGAAAGAGCGAAAGGCCGATCGTCGCCAGATAGATGGCAAGCCAGATCCGGGCGACGCGGATCGCCTTCGGCTGCTCCATCTCCGGAATGAAGGTTTTCTCCGCGGCGCTGATCACGCCGAAGGCGTTCCTGACCATGTCGATCATGGCATGCCAGACGTCGACGATACCGAAGAAGTTGAGAAGCAGGCGCAGGAGATCCGGCGGCCGCATGACGGCGATTTCCGGGTCGCGGCCGACGATGACGGTATCGGTATGATGGCGGGTATGGCTCCAGCGCCAGGTGACCGGATTGCGCATGATCATGAAACAGGCGATCTGGTAGACGGCGTCGTTCATCCACATCGTCTTGAAGGCGGTGCCATGGCCGCATTCATGCCAGCGGCTATCGGAAGCGGAACCGTAAAGGACGCCATAGGCGAGAAAAAAGGGCACCGCCCACCAGCTCCCCCAGAAAAAGATGCCGAGGCCGCCGAGAAGAACCATGCTGCCGAGCCAGATCGCAGTGTCGCGGATGGCGGGACCGTCCTCCCGCTTCATCAGCTCTTTCATCTGCTTGCGCGGAATCTCGGTGTGATACCATTCGGCCGCGGCAAGGCCGCTTGCAACCGCCGCCTCGGCGTCGCGGCCGAGCAGGCTGTAATCGCGCTTCGTCGCAACTGTCGTCATCCCTGCCTCCCCTGCAGCGCAGCACCTCTCTGGGGTGCGCAATGCGGCTGCAGCCTCTTGAACCGGCGCCACTCCCGATCGGCGCCTCTATTCGATGAACCGAGGATAGGTTGACTTCTGACGGTTCTCAATGCAGTCATGATATATTCTCTCAAAACCTATCAGCATGACAGCCTCAAGGATGAGGGAATAGTTTCAGGGAGGAGACATGACGAAGAGGCCGACGATCGCGGATCTCGCCCGAGCCTCCGGTGTGAGCGTCGCAACGGTCGACCGGGTGCTGAACGGCCGCCATCCGGTGCGCGAGGAAACGGCACGCCGCGTCTATGATGCGGCGAAGACCATCGGCTATCACGCGGTCGGCCTGTTGCGGCAAAGGGTCTTCGAGGACCTGCCGCAATACCGGCTCGGCTTTCTCCTGCAAAAGCCGGAGCAGTCGTTCTACAAGGCACTGGCAAAGGAGATCGAAAACGCGGCGCTTTCGGTGACGCATGTCCGTGCCATGGCGCAGCTGGATTTCGTCGCGAGCTCCACGCCCGGCGCCATCGTCGAAAAGCTGAAGGCGATCGCCGCGCGCAATCAGGCGATCGCGCTGGTGTCGCCCGATTACCCGGCCGTGACTGCGGCAATCGAGGAACTGAAGGAGCGCGGCATCCCCGTCTTCGCCCTCCTGTCGGAATTCGCCGCCGGCGTGCGCGAGGGCTATATCGGTTTGAACAATCAGAAGGTCGGCAGGACGGCTGCCTGGATGATCGCCAAGGCGGCCAAGCGGCCGGGAAAGGTCGCAGCCTTCGTCGGCAGCCACCGTTTCCACGGGCACGAACTGCGCGAGATCGGCTTTCGCTCCTATTTTCGTGAGAACGCACCGGATTTCGAGGTCCTCGACACGATGGTGAACCTCGACACGCCCGAGATCACCCACGAGGCGACGCTCGATCTCCTGCAGCGCCATCCGGATCTCCTGGGCTTTTACGTCTGCGGCGGCGGCATGGAGGGCGCCATCTCGGCGATCCGCGAGGAGAAGCTTGGGGGCAAGCTGCTCGCCGTCGTCAACGAGTTGACGCCGGAATCGCGCGCGGCCCTTGCCGACGAGACGGTGCTGATGGCGGTCTCGACGCCCGTCCCTGCTTTGGCCCGGGAAACGATAGACCTCATGGTCGGCGCGATCGACCGGGGTGCTTCGAGCGTGCCCGGCCAGACTTTCCTGCCTTTCGACATCTATACGCCGGAAAATGTCTGACGCCGGCGTCGCGAAGACATTTGCGAAATCGCGCTTTCTGGAAAACGATAGCGAATCAATAGCTTTTACAACCAGGAGAAAGTGATGCGGCGCTTCATTCTTTGTCTTCTGGGCGTTGCCGCGCTCGCCGTCACTGCAATCGCCATTCTGCCGAGCCTGATTTCCAGCGATTGGATGCGGGCCGAACTCGGCCGGCAATTGTCCAGCGCAACGGGAAGTTCGATCGCGTTCAACGGTCCTGTGAAACTTTCGGCATTTCCCTATCTTGCGGTCGTCGCGGAAAACGTGACCCTCTCGGCCGAAGCCGAAGGGATAACCGCCGAATTTGCGGAGGTCGCCGGTTCGGTGGCGATTTCCTCGCTCTGGTCGGACCGGCTGCGTATCAAGCAGATCGCGCTCGACCGTCCCGTCATCGTCCTCGACGAGAAGGCGCCGGGCGACGCGGTGCCGGCTCCTGCCGGCGGCGGCGATGAGACCGGTTCCGGCGACCCGCTTCCCGCCCTCGTCGCTTTCCTTGAACGAAGCGCAATCGAGTCGGTCTCCATCGCCTCCGGCACGTTCGTACGTCGAAGCGCAGCCAATCCCGAGGAGGTCGTTTCCGATGTCGAGCTCACGATCACGGCGCCCGACATCGACGACGCATTCTCTCTTTCCGCATCCGCCCGCATGGGGGGGCGGAACTACGAGACCAGCTTCACCATATCGACCCTGCGGTCGCTGCTCGAGCGCCAGCCCGCCGATGTCACCCTTGCCGTGGAAGCGGATCCCGCTCCCGCGCCGGGCATGTCGAGCCTGGAGGCAAGCGGACAGGTCACCCTGAACGCCAATGGCAGCTATCAGATAAAAGGCGGCGAAGTGGAAGCCGGCGAACAGGTCTTCGGCCTGAACGCGCTCTTCGTCCCCGGGGAGCGTGCGCGTTTTCTCGTCGATCTCGAAGCCGACCGGCTCGACCTGACGCCGTTCATGGATGCCAGGCCGGAAACGTCGCAGTCGGGAGCGCCGGCTGCGGAGACGGCCGGACGGGCGAATTTGCAGTTCCTGGCCGGCTTCGATGCCGACATGAGCATCAACGCGGCCACTCTGGTCCTCGGCGAAATTTCAGCGACGGACGTGTCGTTTTCGGCCGCACTCAGGGACGGGGAACTGGCTGCCGAGCTCGGGCATTTGGGGACCGATGCCGGCAGCCTTGCCGCGAGCGTCGCGACCGACGTCCGGGCCGACGATCCGGTCTTCCGGGGCCGTCTTGCAAGCAAGGGGCTCGACATAGCCAAGCTCTCAGCCCTTGCCGACCAAACCGTCCCGCTCTCCGGAGCCCTGACGATCGACGCCGGCTTTGCTTTCCGCGGCCTTGATGCGCAAGCCATCAGAAAGACGGCCGATCTTACAGGAACGATCGGCCTTCGCGACGCGGCCTATACACTGCCGGGCATTGCCGATGAGGCGATGCGCGAGGTGAAGGCGAAGAAGATCACGGCCCGGATCGAAAGCCTCGCGAAGCCGGTGCGCGTGGCCGGCCGCCTGGAGTGGCGCAGCAAGCCGGTCGACGTCGATCTGCAAATCCCCGCCGCCGATACGATCCTCGCCGGCAATCTCGCCGCCGAGGGAATCCCCCTCAGGCTTCAGGTGAAAATGCCCGACGCAAACCTGTCGCTCGACGGCAAGGCTGCTCTGCCGGGCACCTATGCGGGAAAGCTCGGTTTTTCCACCGCCGATCTCTCAGCTTTCCTCGCCGGTTTCGGGCAGAGCGGTGCCGAGAGCGTCGGTCCGCTGGCCTTCAACGGGCATGTCGATGCGGGCCCGACGAGTGTTTCCTTTAAAAAGGCGACCATCTCCGTCAACGGCGTCGAAGGCGCGGGCAGCGGCTCTGTCGAATTCACGACACCGCTGAAGATCACCACCGCGCTGAACTTCGACGAGCTGGACCTTGCGCGGCTGGCCGGGGTGCAATCGCCGGCTCCGCCGGCAAAAGCGGCGAAAGGGGCCGAACCTGCCGACGCTCCGCTGGATCTCTCTTCGCTCCGTTCGGTCGATGCAACCGTCCAGCTCAATGCCAAAAAGCTCGGCTACGGCAAGGTCTTTGCCGGACCGGTTGCCACCAGTCTCGTCGTCTCCGACGGCGTTGCAAGCCTGACGCTGCCCGAAAGCCCGTTCTATGGCGGTCATATCGTCGCGAGCCTCAAGGCCGACGGCACCCAACCCGAGCCCTCGATCGCTCTACAGGCCTCCATCTCCGGAGCATCGGCCGCACCGCTTTTGACGGACATGGCGGGCTTCAGATATCTGGAAGGTGCATTGAAAGCCCGGTTCGACGTAACCGGGGCGGGCGGCACGACCGGGGCGCTTGCGAAGTCGCTGCAGGGCACGGCGGATGTCGCCTTTTCCGATGGCGCCATTCGCGGCATCGACATTGCCGACGTCTACAACAATCTCGTGAGGCTGATGTCGTCAGGTTTCAAGCAGGACGACGGCACAGCGACGACATTCACCGAGCTTGCGGCATCCTTTGCCATCGAAGGCGGCGTTGCCCGCACCGAAGACATCAAGCTCGTTGGCCCGCTGGTCCGCATGAGCGGCAACGGTGCGGCCGATCTTGCGGAACGCACTCTGAATTTCCGGCTCGAGCCCCGCCTCGTCGCGTCTCTCCAGGGCCAGGGCGCCGAGATTTCCACCGACGGCATCGGCGTCCCCGTCGTGGTCGAAGGCAGCTTCGCCGCACCCCGCATCTATCCGGACCTTTCGGACCTGCTGAAGAATCCCGATGCCGCATTGGCAAAGCTTAAGGATTTCGGGCTGCCGATCGATAAGTTGCCGATTGGCGACCTCGTTAACGGAGGCGGTGCGGGTGGCTCCGTTAAGGATCTGCTTGGCGGCGCCCTGAATAAGGCTCTAGAACAAGAAGAACAGCAGCTCTCGATTGAAGAGATTATTGGCGGCGGTACAGCGCCCAGGCCCGACAAGGCGGCTGGGGAAATTCCGGTGAACGAGGAGCCCGCAACCGCCGAGCAACCGGGAGTCGGAACTGACATGCCCGGTGATGAGGCGGACGGTTCGATGGAGAGCCTGTTCAAAAAGCTCCTACGCTAGCCGACCCTTCCTGCAAATTCTCCGGCATTCCTAAGAAACAATCAGGCGGGCATTGGCGTGGGCTGTAGGACATACCCAAGCGACTTTGCCCTCCGCTCGAGATTAGTCAGGATGCGTCGGCGGTAATTGTCCTCGTAGTGGGAGGCTCCCGGATCGCTGTATTCCATACCGTGCCGCAGGGCGTTGTAGAACAAGACGGCGATTTTGCGAGCCGTGGCAGTGACCGCCTTGGCCTTGCCGACACGTGCCGACAGACGCCGATAGAATGCCCCCAACGCGGTCTGCGTGCGCCCGACCGCAACCGCAGCAAGCCGCAGTAGCGCCGCGGCCCGGCTACCAGATCGTCGGGTCCGTGACGACAACACTTTGCCGCCGGAGATTTTGTTGCTTGGTGAGAGGCATAACCAGGAGGTGAAGTGCTTGGCACTCGGCCAGGCCGAGAGGTTGGTCCCGCACTCTCCGACCAATTTGAGCGTCAGATAAGGCCCGAGCCCGTGTATCTGAGTGACATCGCAGCCGAGCAAGCCGTACAGGGCGGCGCGAACATCGAAGGCTGGGTCATTGGACTGCTTCTGCGTTGTCCGTACGGGCGGCGGTTTGCCTACCGGGGTGGACGAGACCTGCCGCAGCCGTTTCAATACAGCCTCGATGCGCACGTCGCAGAGCGCCACTTTGGCTTGGTAGACGTCGTACAACTCCAGCGCCTGGGTCAGGGCAAAGATGTGCTCTTCGCGATCATTGCCGACGAGCGCGTGACGGATCGTCTCCGCAGACGCATGGCAGCGTGGGTCGCGATAGGACGCCAGAACCATCGGATCGCGCTCACCGGCGACAATCGCACGGATGATGGCCATGCCGGTGACACCCGTGATGTCTGCCACCACGTGGTGGAGCTGCAGATTCATTTGCGTCAGCGCTTTTTGCATGTGCTGGATGTGCGAGGCAGCGTAATCGAGCAAACGTTCACGCTGACGTAGATAGGCGCGCATGACCGCCACTTCGCCCTTCAGCCGGAAGCTGGCCCTGAGCAATCCATATTCATGCAAACGCTGCAGCCATTGGGCGTCGCTGATATCGGTCTTGCGGCCTGGCACGTGCTTGGCATCGCGGGCGTTGACCACTATGACCTCAAAGCCACGCTGATCGAGTATCTCGAAGACCGGAATCCAGTAGACCCCCGTGGACTCCATCGCGACCGTGCGCACGCCACACGTCGTGAACCAGTCCGCCAACCGATGCAGATCGCCGGTGAAGGTTCCAAAACTGCGCACCGGCTCGGAAGCTTGGTCGGGCCCGACTGCGGCCACGTGCATCGTCGCACCGATGTCGATTGCAGCAGCATTCAAGTGAGTAGGGGAAATATCCCGCCTGCTGCGAGACTTCATTGTTCGAGACATGGCAGGCTCTCCTATCCGGTTGTCAAACGGAGGGGCTGGGCTGTGCTAAAAGATCAAATTCCTAACCGGGATCGCCGACAACGGCGTCACCACTCTCAAGTGCGCAGCAGCCCATGGACCACGTTAGGTAACGGGGTGAAATGCCACCAAAATGCCGACGGCCACTCCCCTCCAGCGCTGACACTAGCACACCGTTTCTATCCCCGCAGGCGGGGCACCCCCCGCGAAAGGTTAGGTAGCAAAAACCAACCAGACCTGAAGTGGCATCCCGACTACCCTGGTTTGATGAGAACCGAGCCTAGAATGGGTGTAGCCTGGGAGTTGAGGCAGAAGCGGGGCCGCCTTGACTGACAGGCTGGAGCAGATTGAAAGGGAGCGGGCGCGCGGACATCTTAGACCAGTCGTAGGCAGCTGTATCCCGCATCTTGGCGAGATCGAGCACCGTCAGCCTTCGGCACTCTGGCGACAGCAGGAAATGCTGGCCCCCTGGGCGTGTCTTCGGGGTTCGCCATGGCTCAATCCCTCCGCGATCCAAAGGGATACGACGCCTATTTCGGGCGAGTGTGGGGCAACAATCATAGTGCCCCAGTTCGATCGACCCACCACGGAGCTTGAATATGTTGCTCAGTTGGGCTACATAAATATCAAGCTCGAAAAGGAGGCAAAAATGGCTGCAAACGCATATGTACGCGCCCGCATTGAACCTTCGGTGAAGGATAGCGCCGCCTTGGTACTCGATAGTCTCGGACTGACCACCTCGGATATCATCCGAATCGTTTTGACCAGGATCGCCCGAGATAAAGCGCTTCCCGTCGAATTGACTCGGCCGAACGCCAAAACAATTGCTGCGATGGAGGAAGCAAGGGCCATCAAGGCGGGTCACGGCAAGCATTTTGATACTGCTGATGAGATGTTTGAGTCACTCGAGGGACCCAAGGTTGTCAAGTGATAAGAAACGAGCGAAGTCCGCTTCCAGCAAGCGGGCTTCGCTTCCGCGGCAATCAAGTCATACCAAACAGTTTCAAAAAGATTGGGAGCGCCTTTCTAGGTCCGGCCGATATGATATGGTCGCACTGAAGAAAGTCGTGGGGTTGATCGTAGACAACGATGGCCCTCTGCCGGCGGAACTGAAAGACCACGAGCTGACGGGTGATTGGAAAGATCATCGAGAGTGTCATATCGGCGGTGATTTTCTCCTCATCTACACGTTAGACGAAAGAAAGAACCTGGTTGTGTTCGTAGCCGCTGGGACACACGCCGAGCTCTTTGAATGAAACACTCGCTTGGACGGTTCCCACGCGGCCTACCTCGCTCTTTCAATCGTTTTGCCCAACGGCGGCTGTGTCGCAGCCACCAGGCAACCTAGCAGCGCTATCAATGCCAATCCGATCTTTTCGATGGCTGAAATTTTAAAGCTTTAAACATCTCGAGGGCGCATGAAAGCCGAGTTCGACATTCGACGTCACCGGTGCCGGCGTCACGACCAAGACTCTAGCCAAATCGCTACAGAGAACCGCCAAATGTAGGATTTTCGGATGGAGACATCCGCGGCATCGACACCGCTAACGTCTACAACAACTGGCAAGCGGAGGCCCCGAGGCAAGTGACGGGGCCGATCGTTCGATGGAGGGGTATTCAAGCGGCTCCTCCGGTAGTCGACGCGACTGAAGCTCTTGCCAGCCGAATCGAGCCGCAGGGTGCCCGCGGTTAGAGCCAGAAAAATAGCGCAGCGATTTTCCCTCGGAATGGCCGAGAACGATAGGTTATTGCCCCTTCCGCGATTCGGCGAAAAGCGGAAATGGTCTAATCGGGGAAACGATACTTGAAATGTTCGATCTCGGCGCCGAACAGCCGCGCGACGCGTTCGCGATCGCCTGGTTGATAATAGTTGCGAATGTCCGGTCTCGTCGGGTTCGCCTTAGCCCTGGTCAGAAACCGGTCGTTAAACGGCAGTCCAAGCCTGTCGCATACGATACGCAGATCATCCGAGAGCCGCTCCTGCCGGCCCACGAAATCCACGACGACCTCGTCGTTTCTTGTGTAGAGTTGCCAGGATCTCCAGTTAATACTTTCACGCTCCGCCGCTCCCTCCTCGATCAAACGGAGCATTTCGGAGAAATTCGGCCGCGTCGTCGCTTTCCTGTAATGCCAATTGTAAAGAGAGACGGCCCTTTCGAACGGATTCCGCACGAAGCAGAATTTGAAGTAGTTTTTCCAGGCTGCGGAATCGAAGGCCTCGATTTCGCTGGCGCTTGAATGATCCGAAAGCCTGCCCGCAAAACGCCGACTGAGGGCGGCCCCGGCCAGCGAATCAACACTGTGGTTGCGGACAAGGGTTTTCGCGATCTCGAGCGGAGGAAGATGGCGGAACATGGCGATCAGCGCCAGCCGATTGGCTTTCGCTCCATTTGCAAGCGCGTCCTTCCAGGACCCAAGTTGCAGGTCCCAGGGTCCGAATTCGCGCGCGAGGTAGGCAGAGACCGCACTGCCGGCCGTTTTCGGTACGTGGATGAAAATGAACTTATGGCGATGGGATATAATCATTGCCTTGCCCGACGGATTCCAAAAAACTGCCCTGGATGTTGTGGAGACGAGCGTATATGCCGTCCGAACGGCGCGCGAGCTCCTCATGCGCTCCCTCCTCCACGACCATGCCATCCCTCATCACGACGATCTTGTCGGCATTGACGACAGTGGAAAGCCGATGCGCGATGACGATGACGGTGCGGCCGCTCATCGCCTGGTCCAGCGCTTTCTGGACAGCCGCTTCGGACTCCGTATCAAGGGCCGAAGTAGCCTCGTCCAGCAGCAGAATGGGGGCGTCGCGGACGAGCGCCCGGGCGATCGACAGGCGCTGCCGCTGGCCGCCGGAAAGCGTCATGCCTTGCTCGCCGACGGGCGTGTCGTAGCCCTGCGGCTGCGCCAGGATGAAATCATGCGCATAGGCAAGTCGGGCCGCTTCCTCTACTTCCGCATCCGTCGCTTCGGGCCGGCCGTAGCGGATGTTGTCGCGGATAGAACCTTCAAAGAGGTAAGCTTGTTGTGAGACATAGGCGAGCCCGTTGCGCAGAGACTGCTTGGTGACAGCGGCTATGTCTTGCCCGTCGATCAGGATCACGCCCGATTGTGGATCGTAGAAGCGTGGAATGAGGCTGATGATCGTCGACTTGCCGGCTCCGGACGGGCCAACGAGCGCGGTCGTCTTGCCACCTTCCGCCAGGAAACTAACTCCCTTGAGGACCTCCTCGCCATTGCCATAGGAGAACCGCACGTCTCGAAACTCGACGGCCGCGTCGCGAAAGGCCAGTTGACTCGCACCGGGTAGGTCCCGTTGATGCGGAACCGTGTCCAAAATTTCGTAGAGCATGCGGGCGTTGACGGCAGCGCGCTCCAGCGACACTTGCAGGCGAGCGAGGCGCCGCACCGGGTCGTAAGCCAAGAGAAGCGCCGTTACAAAGGCGAACAAGGCACCCGGGGCCACGTTGCTGTAGATGGTGCGGAAAGCCGCATAGGCAAGCACGCCCGAAATTGCCAGGCCTGCAAACGTCTCCGTCAACGGCGCCGTCCGTTCGCTCAAGCGCGCGATGCGGTTGGCGCGGTTCTCCGCGCCCTTGATGATCCCCTCGACCTTGCGGCCCAACTCGTCCTCCATCGTGAAGGCTTTGACGATGGAAATGCCCTGAATGGTTTCCTGCATCGCGCCTAGTACGCGGCTGTTGGCCTCGACCGCTTCGCGCGTCGCCAGACGCAGCCGCCTGGAAATGTAGCGAAGCCCAAGGAGCAACGGAGGGGCCCCAATGAAGGTGATGAGCGAGAGCAGCCAGTCCTTGCTGATCATGACGCCGACAAGGCCGACCAAGGTCAGGACATCGCGGGCGACCGAGGTGACCGTCATATTGAGCACGTCGCGGATGCCGGAGATGTTCTGGTTGATCTTGGCGGTGAGGTGCGTCGAGCGCTTTTCCTGGAAAAAGCCAATGCTCAACGCCATCAGATGCGTATAAAGCCGGCGCTTATAGCGTGCGACAATATTGTTGCCGATTTTCGAAAGAGCGACGGCTTGCCCATAAGTCGCCAGGCCTCTCAGCACAAAGGCAGCAAATATCGAGAAGCAGACGAGTAGAACGACGTCGCCGCGCTTGTTGGCGAAAGCTTCGTTGATCACCGTTTCACTGATCCAAGCGGTGAAGGCCGTGGTTGCAGCCACAACCATCAGGCACGCAATGGCAAAGGCATAGCCGCGGATGTGGTCGCGGCCGTTTTCGGCAATGACGCGCCTTAGGACCCCAGCGATCGTTTCAGTATCGACCTCGCGCTCTTTTCGATCCTTAACGCTCAAATAGTCCCGTCCCCGCAATCACGCATGGCGTGCCCGTGTACTGGCGCCGTTCCCGGGTCTCTATAGTGCCTTGTGACCGTCTTGACCAGTCATGGGGGGCACCCTGTCGTGGCAGCGTCCAACGGCTCAGCCTTCCAGCCGCCTCCCTTCTGCAACTTCACAGACTTCAGCGCGAATGCGGTCGGAAGCCACCCGCTCTACCATCAATCCATTTTCTATGTTTTCCGTGCGGGCGAGGCTTCGGAGGCCCGTTCGCAATTTCTTGATGTCAGACTGAGATTTGTGCACTTATACAGGAGCCATTATCCTGAACCTGATCGGAAGCACGAAAATTGTTCAAGGGGATAAAGTCCGCCATACATTGGCGGTTCGCCAAAAAACTGAGGGATTCAAATCCTGACAGAGCTGCAAGGCACTTGGTGCTGGCAGCTACAGGACGCGGGGCAGACGTTTCCAGAGCCAGGCGCGCTGTGGGATTTCTCGTGGCAGACAAAAGGTACGCGGACGCCCGCACGATTTGCCGGGAGCATGTATCGGCAGGCGACCCATCCGGCTTTTGGCGGCATTACGAGAGCTTCGTTGACGAGCTCGCAAGCTCCTGCCGACACCAAGAAGTTTCTGGTTCGAAAATCAAGATCGCTCTGTTCAACGACACAGACTTCAGGGTCAATATCGGGTGCCGGCTGACAAGCCAGGGGCTCAAGCAACAGATTCTAGATGCGTTTCCGGACGCCGAGATCACATCCATCGGTTTCAATTTCTCAGCGTTCAGAAGGGAGTTCCCGAAGCCCGCATCCGCTGAAGGATATGGACTCTCGGACATTGAAACCCGACTTTCTGCCGCATATGGCGAAGACGCTGTTGACCATATAGCGGCCGCTGATTTCGTTATCCTTCAGCCGGAGGGATCGTTGGACCACAGGACAACGGCTGAAGGGCTTGCGACCTTTTTCACGCCTATTCTTACCGCCAGGACGTTAGGCAAGCCATTTGCTATATTGAACGGAACGATACCTATCTACGAAGGCGAACGATCGGACTATCTCAAAGGGCTCTTTCGCGAACTCGGCCATGTGGTGGCCGCACGCGACGAAATCTCGGCTGAGCATTACGGGATCGAATTTCTGGTGGATGCCGCATTCCTCCGAGTATCGCCAGCACCTGTGGCCGAACGCGACGGTTGCCTGATAACCACCGGCGCCAGAAACAACGCCGAAGAAGACGTTGAAATCCTAAAGGCTGCACTGAAGGTCTGCGAGGCGCTGAAGCTTCGGCCTGTCGTTCTTACGCACGCAGTTGAACGCTTCTCTCTATATGAGGCAGAGATCATTGGCCGTGGCGGCATTTTTGCTGAGACGGCCAGTATAGAATATGCTGTCGAGACGATCTCAAAATGCCGTCTGCACATCGGCGGGCGATATCATATGGCGATCTTCAGTATCCTCTGTAACGTTCCTTCTCTCCTCTTCGACGTTCAAACACACAAAAACCAGTGGCTGGAGCGCTACTCTCCTCTGATAACGCTTGTGCATCCGCACACCGACCTCGATGCCGCGGCAGCCGCGATGCTGAGTGGTGGCGTATCGCAGGGACATCCGGGATCAACGGCCGCGGAGAAATACGTTCATTTCCTGAAACGCGCTATGGCTGAGCAGCCGCTATAGCCGGTCCCCGGCGGGACTAGCCGCTGCCGCGGCGGGCGGCCATTGACAGCGCTTGTTCCGAACTATCGCCATTGGCGGTAATGCGAGGCAGATAGCGGCCTACCCGTAATCGGCGAGATCGTGGTCGTCCGCCCCTCCACCGCCCAGTTCAGAATTGCATTTGCCTCGGCATGCATCTTTGCCCTGATCTCGGCCCTTTCCACCTCACTGGAGACGAATTGCAGCGGTATACGTTCAAGTGCGCTGAGAACGTCCTGCTTGAGGTCGGCATCGGGATCGTCCCTGAGCCTTTTGGTTGCAAGGACTTTCACCAGAAACTCAAGGGTCGCGACCCGCAATCCGTCATCTTCGAATGGCAAACTTCCGCCCCCCGGTGATTGCACCTTGACTGGAGATTAACAGCGGGGATTGTCAGTGGCAATTGGGGTTTACAGTATACGAAATATAAGAATGATCGCGGCGCAGTATCCAAAATTTCCTGGGTGACGGAGAACTGTCTCACGTGCGGACGAGTACCGGCCGCTGCCGACTCAGCGATTCGAAACCTGGACGCTCTCCCGCATTCTGCTCAACACGGGACCAAAGAGTGCCGAGAGACTTTCCGCACCTTTCGCCGACAGGTGATCTCCGTCCTTATAGAGAACCGTGCCCTCTCGCATGGCATGACACCTGGAGGCGTCGCAGATTGCGCGCATCGGATCGACGACCAAAGCTCCGCTCGATCTGGCCGCATCCGCCAACACCCGGCGGGCCAAGGCTTGGCGCCTGTTGGTGTATTCAAGAGAAGGAGCGATATCGAGCGAGCGTCCAGACGCAGCCGCTCGTGCGAGGGCCTCGGGAACGTCGAAACCCATCTCAGGCACATCCATCACCAGAACAGCCTTCGATCCCTGCCGAGCGAGACTGGTCAAAGTCGCATCAAGTCCCTTCCTCACCGGAACGGACCAATCCGTGCGGGAGGGTACGACGCGAGGGTCAAAGAAGATGCCCTGACCGGGAAGCTCTTCTCGGTGGACGTACTTGGGCCAATACCCCACCATGAAAATGAAGGCGAACTTTCTCTTCTCGATCAGCGACATCACTGCGGAATTGTGATCGATGCACCTCTTGACAGCGCCCGGAGGACCGAAATCCGTATCTGGCAAGGGCGGGCACGATCCACGCCCGACGAACATGCCCGGTAAACCCATTTGGCGAGCGGCAATGTCAATAGCAGGAGCGATCGCAGCGGCATGAGAATCTCCCCATACGAGGAACCGCGGCTCGCCCGCAGTCTCGAGCCCGACCCGGCAGATCTCCCCTCTCCTTATCTGAACCGGTTTCAGACCTTCCCCATTTGAATCGGTGAAACACCGCTTGGAGGAGAATGGGCTCTCATCATAGGTGGCCTGGTAGAGCGTTCGGGCGTTTTCGGGCAATCTTTGGGGAATGCCTTCCAAATCATTGACGATGAAACCGAAGGCGACCGCAGAAGAAATAGCAGCGCTACTCACGCCGACGATCGCGACGCGCGAGGATGCCAGCACGCCATACCGCGCGGGCTGCTCTACGAACCTCCATGAAATGTATGCGAGCGCGAAGGACATCGCCACGGCGGTCAGCGCCCAACCGGTTGTCAGTTCGTGGCCAAGGCCATAGCGCAAGAACACGATTACGGGCCAATGCCAGAGGTAGAGGGAGTATGAGATGCGTCCGATGAAGACCGAAACGGGATTACCCAGTAAGCCCGCTATCGCTCCGCCTCGACAATGTGCGTGGATCACAAGGGCCGTACCGAGGCAGGGCACTGCGGCATAAATACCAGGAAAGGGCGTGTCGGGAGAATAGCCGAAAACGGCCAGGGAAACGGCCAGCAGCCCGAGTGCCGCCAATGCCTGGGAGCCGCGAGGCCCATAATTCGACGCAGGAGCAATGGCAACAAGGACCCCGATCAGCAACTCCCAAACGCGAAAATGCAGCAAGTAGAATGCTTTTTCCGGCGAGTGCACGATCCCCCAAGTGCTTGCCCCGAAGGACAAGAGCGCCACCGTCAAAACGATTGCGGGAATGTGCTTACGTGCGAATTTGAAGGCAAGGAAAACCGCGATGGGAAAAATCAGGTAAAACTGCTCTTCCACAGACAGGGACCAGGTATGAAGCAATGGCTTCATTTCTGACGAGAGATCGAAATAGCCGCTCTCGCTGCGGAACAGGATGTTCGAAGTGAATACGGCAGCGGCTTGCACGCTATCGCCGAAATACCGAAACTCCTGCGGCATCAGTAAAAACCATGCCGCAACGGCCGAAACGGCAATCATCGAGAACAATGCCGGGAAGATGCGTTTCATCCTCCGAACATAGAACGCCCAAAAGCTGAAGCTGCCGCGCTCGAGGTCGGTGAGGATGATCCTGGCCATGAAATAGCCGGACAAGACAAAAAAGACGTCGACCCCGACGAATCCGCCGGAGAACGAAGTGAAGCCTGCGTGAAACAGGAGCACAGGCAGGATCGCCACAGCTCTCAAACCGTCCAGGTCCGGGCGATACTCGAAGTCTCGGTGGATTACTGCCAAGCGCATTCCCATTTCCGTGATGGACTGCCAAGCCAATGCGGCATTTGACGTCCACGTTAGATCATACGGTGTGCTCCCCCTCGGAAGCTGGCTCGTCAACCATCTCCGGGCCGCACTATTTGTCTTCAGGCAACGCCGGCACGCAGAAGATCGTGGACGTGCAAGATGCCCGACGGCCGGCCGAAATCATCGACCAGAAACAGCACCGTGATCTTTTGCGATTGCATCATTTCCATTGCCGCACTTGCCAGCATTCCAGGCGTAATCACGCGAGGCATATGCGACATCACTGTCTCGACCGTGAGGAGCAAAAGATCTTGTGACATATGGCGCCGCAAATCGCCGTCGGTAATGACACCGACAAGCTCACCGTCGCGACCAACGACGCCGACGACCCCGAAGCCCTTCGAGGACATCTGGATGACCGCTTCGCTCATCGGGCTGCCGATCGGCAAAAGTGGCACAGCCTCGCCCGAATGAGCCAGCTCATGGGCAAGCAGCAACTGCGAGCCGAGCTTGCCGCCCGGATGAAAGGTCTTGAAATCCTCGGCCGAAAACCCTCTGCGCTCGAGCAAGGCTATTGCGAGAGCATCCCCCACCGCCAACTGCAGCATTGCAGACGTGGTCGGGGCTAGACCATGAGGGCATGCCTCCGGCACTTTCGGCAGGACGAGCGGGATCGTGGAGTTGCGAGCGATTGTGCTGCCGGAATTCGACGTGACGGAAATGACCGGAACGTTGAAGCGCTTGGCGTAAGTGAGGACGTTCCCGAGTTCCACGGTCTCACCGGACCATGAAAGCAGAATAAGCAGATCCTGCGCGGTGATCATGCCGAGATCGCCGTGACTTGCTTCCGTCGGATGCACGAAATAGGCGGATGTTCCGGTAGAAGCAAGCGTCGCGGCGATCTTGCGTCCGATGTGCCCGCTCTTGCCAACACCCGCAACAACGACCCGCCCACGCTGGGAGGCGACGAGTTCGACGGCGTCGACAAAACTACGGCGCAAGGCCGCATCATCCTCCAGACAGGCCGCCAGGGCATTGATCCCGTCGGCGGCAGTGGCGATCGTACGACTGATCGACGCCAGTATTGGGTCACTTACAACCACGTTCATTTCTCGTCTGCCCGTAATTATCGACGACCGGTGCTAATGGCGTCGCTTACCGTTGAATTCTTCGAAATCAAACCAAGATGGCTAAATTGTGCGATGCACGGGTATTTCCACGCTTTCTGAAGCGTGGCGACGGAGTATTGAAAGAATTGCAATACCGGCTCACTCCCTTCTAGGCGAAGAACCGGCGGCGAATGGACACGTAGGCTGGCTTGTGCGAGACATAAGATGTCAGTTCCTTAAGTGAATCTCGCCTGCCTACCTGCTCAATGGAATTCGCGATGACGATTGAAGCTGAAGCGCTTGAAAAACTGCGAGAAAAGCACCGCCGCTGGCTCTCGCGACTTGGCATTATCGATAAGCCGTGGCTCATTCTCGGTTCGGCGCCCTCCCCCACGATTCCGCCAGACCTGATTGGATATTGCGCACGCGTCGACGTCAATAACGCAGGCAAGACGGCCAATGCACTGGGTCTCCCACCCGCCGATTTGACGTTTCGAAAGCGGAAGAAGTCGTGGGAAGAGCATCCCTATGTAAGGACGAGGGGTCTTTTATGGCTTCATACAAAGTCTATCTGGGTGATGTACCTGAAACTTCTGGCAATGCCGCAAGTTCGCTACAAGAGCCTGATGCGCGCCACCAAAGCTGAGCGCGAAGCGATCGTCGAGGCCGTGAGCGGCGGACTTCCCCCCGATATTGGCGAAGTCGGCAAGGTGACGAACGGAGTTGCCGCGCTATGCTACGCTCTTTTCATGGGAGTGCCGTCCGTGACGCTGGCGGGGTTCTCAGTCACCAAGATGGGCCATTCCTACGACGACAAGGGGAGAATTCGGAGGCAGATTGCCGAAGACACCTTCGTTCTGACGCAGTTGAGAGATCGAGGAAACGTCTACACGACCGAGTTGGAACTCTCCGAGCATATCGGCCTGCCTTTCATTCGCGATAAAGGCGACCTCGCCGTCAAGCCGGGCACCCCGATCGGCCCGGATCGGCGTCAGCGGACGTCCGCCCAAACATAGGCAAACGTGTATACGTCGCCCGGGCGTCCAGCGTTGTAGGGAACCGAGACGATCGTCGGCTTCGAGCCGGCAATTGTTGCGGGCATGAGCTGCAGTAGAGCCGAAATGCGAGGCGGAATCTCTTCTCGTCCCCTGCCTTCGGGCGACCAGGCCGCCAAAATTCGGCCTGCCGGAAGACGTCTTTCCGCCTCCTGAGAAATTCCCGCCAGGATGATCGGCGTGTCGGGAAACTGAATTCTGAGGTTACCCGCCACGATCCTGTCGTCGACCACGATGGCGACCGGCGGCGGGCCGGGCTCAGCGCGCACACGCTGGGCGAACCCGTTAAAGGGCGTATGTGCGAAGGAATAGTCGCCGATTATCGGACCGACGAAAACCCTTGCCCAAAGCATTACGATTACGCCGACGGAGAGGACGCCCGCGATCGAAAGAAGTGCAGGCAGACGACGAGCAGGGTCCAGACCGGCGGCATCGATTTTCAACGTCAGATAAAGTGGGAGAAGCGCAGTAAAAAGCGCCAACCACTTCGCACGGATGTGGGTCGCATCCATTGCAACGACGATAATCGCTATGATGAGGAAGCAGGCGAGAATCATTCTGCCGACGACCCTCGTCCACAGGCTCTCGGCGAGAAGGATCTTCCTGAGATCCGCGTAGAAGAGCAATCCGAAGACGGCAAGGGTCAGCGCGACGCCCTTGAGGCTTGCAACTGCGAGCGAAACAAGCCCTTGGATCGCGTGCGGCAGCATCGCGCTGTCCGCCCCCTCCTTCATTTCAGCGACAGTGACACCAGTCGCATGTCCAAGATTGTTGACGACCCAGTAGGCATGGGGTGCGACGATCACCGCGCAAACCGCAACGGAAGCGAGCACACGCCAGTCAAAGAGATATTTGCGCAGCTTTGCCTCTGGGAGAATGGCGAGCAGTGCCGCCGCGGGGAGGATCACGAAATTGTATTTCGAAAGTGCCCCAAGCCCCACGGCAACGCCGACTAGCAGGTAATTGCCAAGGTTGGGTGGGTTCTTCAGAGCGCGGAAAAAGCCGTAGAGGAACAGCGACACCGCAAAAAGCGCGGCGACGGTGTGGGACAAGTCGCGCTGTGACAGAAGGAAAACCGGTGGCAGTGTCAGAACGCCTAGTACCGCCACTGCCGGACCGAGCCGACTGCTGGAGAGGACACCGGCAGTGAGCCCGTAGAACAGAAGGAAGAGGAACAGAAGACCGTTCTTTACGATGGTCAGCGACGCGACGGAGATACCAAATACGGCCACCACTCCATATTGAAGCCAATTGTAGAAGGGCGGCTGGGCTCCGTATCCGAGCAGCAGATATTGTGAGAGCAGTGCTTGCTCGGATTCGTCGATCTCGAGCGAGTCCGGGCGCAGGATTTTCAGGATGATGCTGAGCAGGCAATAACCGGCAATCAGAACGTATAAGAAATCCGGTCTTCGAACCAGGAGGCTGCGCATTCCTCTCCCCATCGTCCCTGCCCATGCTGGTGGCAATATCGCGGACCAGCGACAAGCTACTAGGCGAAGTTCGCTGGAATTGCCAGAGGCCCGATCGAGGACCGCGAACCACCAAACACATCGTTTCGCTTCATCAGGACGAGACGATGGGGCCGGAAAGCGGTCGCTGCCGGCGAGAGAACGTTATCCGTTACACGAGGCTTCACGGCGCCGCCTTTTTTGGCTACACCTGAAAGCTGCTTATACGCAAATAAGTGAGTTTGAGTCGTTTCGCGGCTGCCAAGCGCGCTTGAAGCCTACCTGTCATCGGAGGTTTAATGACGGAAAGTGCTCATATTTACATCGGCTTCGACAGTAAGGAAGTCGTCGCCTATCATGTTCTTTGCCAAAGTATTTTGGAAAAGAGCTCCATCCCGGTCACGTTCACGCCGATATCCCTGAACAACGTCGACAGGATTTTCACGCGCGAGCGGAATCCTCTCCAATCTACAGAGTTTTCCTTTTCCAGATTCCTCGTGCCTTATCTAAGCCGGTATGAGGGTTGGTCCCTTTTCGCTGATTGCGACATGTTGATGCGGACTGATATCGCCCAGTTGTGGGAACTGAGAGACGATCGCTACGCAGCGATGTGCGTAAAACACGACTACGTTCCGAAAGTCGAAACGAAGTTTCTGGGCCAGGTCCAAACGAAGTACGAAAAGAAGAACTGGTCGAGCGTGATCCTGTTCAACAATGCCAAGTGCCGAAAGCTCGATTTGGATTACGTCAATACCGCTACCGGGCTGGAGCTGCATCAGTTCAAGTGGCTGGATTCCGACGACCTGATCGGCGAACTGCCCGCGAGCTGGAATTGGCTTGTAAACGAGTACGAATATTCGCCGGATGCAAAGCTCGTCCATTTCACCGATGGCGGACCTTACTTCGACGAATATAAGAACGATGACTACGCCGAGGAATGGTTCGCTGCACGTGATCGTGTTCTTCATGTAACGCAGCGCTCGGCTTAATCGCTCGACACCCATAAGCCATTTTCATCGGGGGCGGTTGCCCGTCCCATCGTCGTCTCACGTGCCGATGCGCCGGCGATGGACTTTCGTCAGAAAACCACTTGGCGATAGAGCATCACCGGCGTTGGAGCATCACTGAGCGAAACTTGCGTCGTAGCCGAACCCCATTCCGACAAGGGCCGAGACCGGCGAGTGGTTTACGACCTCAATGCCGCTTTCGGCGGCTATGCTGCGTGCCATGACCAAATGATCGACGATCCGCTTTTGGGCGACGACGATTCCCGAATAGGCCTTGTCGGTTGTTTCGTAGTACCTCGGTTCATCGGCATTACTGAGATCTATCCCCACAAAACCGATCGAGCGGGGCCTCCAGGCGACGGCAAACTGTGCGGCTGAAACCGCGACCGAGCCTGCCTGGAAAATGCCGGCCAAAGGGTCTTCGGAAAAGCCGACGTCGCCGTCCTCGCTCAGCCGCACATACGGCAGCTTGCGCAGTTCCGCGGTGTCCCGACGTGCTACCCCGTACGGCTTTCGCACGTTATCGATCAATACGACCGGCCTGTCCCGCAGCCATGTGCCATCCAGCTCGCAGATCGCCCTTATGACGCTCACGGACAGCAGACAGACGCATCCGGCAGGAATCCGCTTCACGAGATCGAAGTGTCTCCATACGAACCGTTCGTCTTCGATTGCTATCGCCAGAGGCTTTGCTATCACGCTGGGGAAAAGGTGCAACGCGCCGTTCAAGAGAAGGCACGAAGACCCGTCTGCGCGGGTCAGATCGCATCGGGCGACCGAGGGGCCGGAGCCGACGATAAGCACATTGGACGGCCTTTCTTCCAAGGCGTGCGAGGGGCTCGTGAGACGTCCTACCAATTCGCCGCGGTACTGGATCGTGCCGTCTCGATCAGCGCTTGCAAGTTCGAGCTTCAATCCGGGAAACCAGTCTTGGACATGCGCCCTGGAACGACCCAGGAGAAGCCGAACGGCGATCTTGATGCAGGAACGTGAAAAGGGGCGATTTGAAATCATTGATTTCTCTAACGCAGGCGTTGAGCGAGCAAAACGACGAAACAGGGACAAATATGCAAAGTACTAGCGGCTTGCGCCGCTCCACAACGGAATGCCTAATTCTTCCGAAACCGGGGGGTCCGCCGTGTAGATCGGGCAGCCCTCACTCATCAACTTGGAAACAAGGACTTTATCCATCTGAACATGAAGACGCGTCAAACCCGTTGCGTTGTAGACGTGACCGCTCGAGTTCGGGTTTATTCCCGTAATGATGACCGCGGGTGCTCCGTTGTACAGGGCAAAAAGAACCGCATTCATTCCGTTCGAGCACTTGGAATCGGCGTCGATCTCAAGGGACCGCAAGTCAGCCACACGATCCAGCAGCGCCATTCGCTCGTATCGATCAACGATTTCCAGTCGATCGTATTTATAGTCGAACGCCCGCAAACCTTCCTCCAGGCGTGCGCGATCGTCCTTGCGCCAGAGAAATACGTAGAGCGTCCCTGTACGCTGCCCTTTCAGGACGCGCCTCACCTCGATGGCGTTGGGGGTGGTACCTTCGACCTGGTTAAACATCATCATCGTGATGTCAGGCGCATCGACGCCCCACTTGCCGATGACCGATTGCGAGCCGTTCACGGTAATGATCCTGAAGCTGCCGTCCAATCCCGCCGGCCTGTGGGAGACGGGCGCGGATCCGACAACCACGACGGGGCTGTCGAACCGAAACGGGGCAGCCGGCGGATCCGGGCGCAGTATACGGTACTTCAGATTTCGATATATGCGCTTACGCGCATCGGAAATCCATGACCCCATTTATCCTCACCACAAATCGATATCAGAAATTCGATGCTGCTATGCTTTGGTCTTCTTTAGGAACTTCGGCTTCAGCCGACGTAAAAATTCGTCAATGGACCGAAACGCGTTTGTCAGGGAAATCAATTTGTCCACTTGCGCATCGGTCTGGCTCAGACGCAGCGACAGGACCTCTGCGATCGTCGCGGAGATTTCGGCTGCGGGCAGCTCCGGGAAGCGGGAGGCAAGCGTCATGTAACTGTTGGCCGGCCTGGAGCCATGCATCGTCAGCTTGCCGACACGCGCGAAGAGGCGCAGGAAGACCTGCTCGAAAGTCCAGTCGTGGACGTTCACAACCCGCCACTTGTCGCTTCGCTTCGCCGAGAACCCTGCAAGAACGATTTCAGCCGGAAGCGACTGGTTCACGAGCCACAGGGCCATGGCGAAGCCGCTCGTGGCGACCTTGTCCTTCGGGTAAAAGTCTGCGCAGAAGCCGACCAGATCCAGGTGGCCGGTGGGCGTGCCCAGGTAATCCGCGCTTGTGTTCAGCCTCTCGATCTCCGCCAGCCGGATGTTCATGATGCCCAGGAACTTCTGGGGCGCGAGCAGCTTGACGACGTCGGCGACCTCGTTTCGATATACGATGTTGGCGCCTCGTGGCTGAGCGCGCGATATCAGGAGGGAGTTGCCGGAAAATTGTTCATCGAGGATTTTGTAAACCTTGTTGAAGAACACGAAGAGGGCCGTCCCAGGGTATTCCTCCTGGAGTTCCTTCACGCTTACCTCGTCACTGTTGGCAACGAGGACAACGTGTGAAAACCTGGAAAACAGGGCCCGCCATTGCTCAGGCGTCGCCAAATTCTCCGTCGCTCCCGAAGCGGGAAAGTCCATGCCTGCTCGTCCCAACCCTGGCGTGCTTTGAGCCCGCGGCCTCTCGATGTTGCCAAGCCTGGATTCCAAGTTCGGCTCCCACCCTCTATAAAGGCGATGTATTCGAAGTAGAAGCCACCGGCTCGATGTTTTTAAAACCAAGGGATGTATATGTTCAAAATAAAGGCTGAGCGACATCTTACGAGAGAACTTGCGATCACTCCTCCGCCGGGCGACCGCGGCCGGCAAGGGATCGCGATCGTCGCCTGCGTGAAGAACGAAGCCAGCTACATCGAGGAATGGGTGCGTTTTCACCGAGGCGTCGGCGTTCGCCATTTCTGCCTCTACGATGACGGCTCGACCGATGGGACGTTCGATATCCTGCAACGGGTTTTGGCCCGCGAGGAACTGACCGTCGTGCCCTGGAAGATGCGTATGCGGGACGAAAGAAGCGGTGAGTTCCTGAACGGGCAGACGATCGCTTTCGCCCATGCGATCCTGAATTTTGGCAGCCGCTTCGAGCGTATGGCGTTCATCGACGTCGATGAGTTTCTCCTGCCGAAAAACGGGCGAACACTGGACGACGCCTTGCGAGGAGCAGGTGACTTTCCCAACATCTCGTTGCCTTGGCACATGTTCGGCCATAGCGGTCATATTTCGCGACCGGCAGGGCCTGTGTGCCTCAACTATAAAATGCGCGTCTCCGACCCCATGCGGCAGAGCCTCGACGCAAGCAACTTCAAATGCATCGTCGATCCGGTCGAAGTCACGAAAGTGGGCGTGCATCACTTCGAAACAAGGTCCCACGGCGACAGGACGGCGAATGATTCGGGGAAAGTGGCATCGCGACGAGGGCGGAAGGCTGCCGATTTTTACTCCGCCGAGTTCATTCAGCTCAATCACTATTATGCGAAGTCGATGGAGGAGCTGAAGGAAAAGACGGAAAGAGGCTGGTCCTTCGACGGATCTGCAGAGAAATACCGGAACAAGGTGTCGGCCACGATCAAGTATATCGAAGCGAACGTTGTCGAAGACCGCAGCATGCTCGAATTCGTCGAAGAGAACGGGATCGACCTCGGCCGGTGATTTGAAGCCGCGCGAGGCGCGGGCGAAAGAAAACAAGCGTCACATCGGAGCTCAGCTTTGCAAGACAACGTCGATAGAATGGTGAAAACGCCCAGCACGAACTGTGTGTGGGCTGTGGCGGAAAGCAAGGCGGGAACGCTTACGCAGTGCCTCGGCGTTGGAAAGGAGTTCCATCAGGAACCGGTGGTAAAGCTGATCAGTCGGACTCGCGGCCTGAGAAAGCTGTTCGAACCCAGACTGTTTCGCAAAAGGGAACCGCGTCCCGAGCTCGTGATCTCCTGCGGTTTCCGCGCTGAACCGGCGGTCCTCGACATCAAAGCGGCCTATGGCGGCAAGCCTCTCACCGTCCATCTCCAACGCCCGCGCATCGAAGGATATGATCTCGTTTTCGTCTCTCGTCACGATTGGGTCGAGGAACTGGACCGGCGGGCGAACTATCATTCGATGGTCGGAGTACCGCATCAGATTACCTGGGCGCGACTGGCGCCTCTCAGAGATGCCGCACGCAGACGATTGTCGCCGGACGGACGCCCAATAGCCGCCGTCTTCGTCGGCGGCTCGAATGGCGCATATGTCTACGACGAGAGAACTCACCGGAACATAAAGGGTGCGATCGAGCAGTTGGACAAAGAGGGCTGGCGCGTCGTCGTGTCGGTTTCACGCAGATCCGAAGACCACACGCAGCAGGCTCTGTCAGCACTGAACAGCGCCAACATCGCGGTCTGGGACAGACGAAGCGAGAACCCTTATCTCGACTACATGGCCGCCGCCGACGCGTTCGTCATCGCAAAGGACTCGATCACGATGCCGTGCGAGGCTCTGGCCACGGGCAAGCCGGTCTACACACTGGATTTGACCCCCGTCGAGGGGCCGCGGCTGGAGAAGTTCGAGCGCTATCACCGGGACCTGCATGAAACGCTGCAGCTGACCCGGCCGTTTAAGGGAAGGATCGAACCCTACAGCTACGAACCCCTCGATGAGACGCGCCGCATCGCCTCGGTAATCCGTTCCCGGATCACCCGCCCGTAAGGCCTACGGGGGCTGCACGGTCATTCCCGCCAGTGCTCCGCCACCCAGGGCGTCGGACGGATATAGTGTCGCAAGTATTGTAGCGCGCCCTTATCCTTCCTTCGCTTCGCATCGAAGACGCCCGCTATGTGTTTGAACGCTGTCTCGTGGGGGCGCTTCGTTCCGTATCGGCCTTCTATTGCGTGCTGTGGCTGCAGACCGCGCGGAAAAATAACGACACGTGCCTCATGCGGCAGATTTGGCGCAAAGAAGTAATTGAGTGGAAATGGCCAGCGGCAGTCCTGACGAAAATGAAGAACCCATTTTCTTGGAAAGAACGTTATCCCGCCAGGCGCGTTGCGGCTCACGAAGCGCTGCTCATACCGGTATTCGTCGGCGACGCCCTGTGGGTCGGAGCGGAACTTGTCCTGCAGCGGCGCGAGTTTGCCAACGGGAAAGCGGAAGAGGGACGTTTGCCCAAGACGTTCAAAGGGGGTGGTTTGGTTTCTCGCCAGAATTACGTCATCCGCCCGCCCTGTCTCGAAGAAAACGTCCAGCGATGACACGATCACGAGATCCAGATCGAGAAAAAGCACTGGCCCCCTCAGTTTTCCCAGGGTCGGCCCCCATAGCCGCGCCTTGGGCCATATGCCTCTCGTGTTGGTCGGCATGCGCTCTACATCGAGTGGAGGCAAGTCTTCGCAAAGTATCGCCGGGTTCAGACCTGCGCGATTATCGGTAAAACAGGTGAAGGTAAAAGGCGGCGTGATGTTGCGAGCAACCATCGCGTACAGCCTGTTAATGAAGGGAGCCCCATATTTTGTGCCCCAATTGATGCAGATGACTTGCTTGACGCCGCCACTTGCTGCCAAAACGCTTGTAGTCATTTGCTCCGTTCCCTGCACATGTCCTGCAGCCGTCGATCCTCAATCCGCTCGCAGGCGTGCCGAACTGGGCACAAAGAGTGAATAAGCGCGACCATCGTGACCCTATTACTTGCAAGCCGCGCCTTCGCCAAGGCGCTGGCAGCTCGAAATTCGCCAATACATCCACGCAGAAGTGACGAGCAGCTGCCGCGCCTGGTTCGATGCTTACAAGTGATTTCTCGCCGTCAACGCGGGCGTTGCACCAAATGATACTGTCCAGTTCGCGGCTGGAAATCGACGCTGGAGTATCCAATCTCAGCTCCGTCGAGTTCACCGGAAAGCCGCCTTGACGCGTTGGAGCAGCAGCTCGCGACCGGCTGTGGACCTTAACGGCCGCTTTGGGGCACAGCGTTACCTTCAATCGGCCGCATTGCATCGATTTTCCTTTCCTTGGCTCGCCGGTTCTGGTTCCGGCCACCATCAGCAGAGGTACACAGACAGAA
Source organism: Sinorhizobium sp. M4_45 (assembly GCF_002885915.1). Lineage (NCBI taxonomy): Bacteria > Pseudomonadati > Pseudomonadota > Alphaproteobacteria > Hyphomicrobiales > Rhizobiaceae > Sinorhizobium > Sinorhizobium sp. M4_45. Next base: position 167,259 of record NZ_NWVE01000010.1, on the reverse strand, counting down.
TTGTAGAGCACACCCTGACCTTGCCATCGTTGGAATCTCCACATTCAGTCAAGTCAGATCAAAGGAGACTTTCGATGCATCACCTCATCGTAGAAGACATGACCTGCGGACATTGCGCCGCCACGGTCGAGAAGGCCGTCAAAGCCGCCGACCCGCAGGCCAAGGTGGCCGTCAATCTCGAGGCGAAAACCGCCTCGATCGAATCCGGGATCGGATCCGATGTATTCATCGCTGCGATTGAAGATGCTGGTTACCGGGCGTCCTTCAAGAAGTCCTGCTGCAGCCATGTCGATTGATATACAGGCAACCGAAACAATCGAAACGCAGCTGTGACGGAATTCAAAGCACGCCCAGTCCGCGCGGAATTTGACTCGGCTGGACGAGAGCGAGAGGGCGGCAGACCCGGAGGAGATCGCTCCGACATGCTGCAAGGTTGCCGACTTCAACGTTCGCCATCCCTCTGGTCGAGAAGAGTTCCGTCAGAGTGCCCTGAGATAATTGCATGGAATCACGGAATCACGAGCGCGTGGAAGAAAAAGGCCCACAACGGGAGCCTTGTCATGTGATTGGATTTTCGGTTTGATCGACACCGGCAACACAGGGGCAGCTCGATGACTTACCTCGAAGAAGAATCAGAACGCGGAATTCAGCTCTTCATGGCTGAATACGCGGTTAACCGGGAAGATGCCCTTCGTCTCATCGTTCGAGACTGGCTAGGCAGTCACGGTTATCTCGCCTTAACTGAAGATGAATCAGAACTCGGCAAAGAACCGCGTTCGATGACACGGAGACGCTCGGCGGCGCCTAGAGCAGCGAGGCGCTTTTCTCCGTCACTCCTGTATGTTGAGAAATGAAGCAGCTTTCTCCCTCCAATCCGGATCTTTATTTTCGTCTCGGCGGGAAAACGCACTGCCGGCATTTGGCAGCTGACCGGAAGAAGGTAGATGAATCTTTCCATGCGACTTGCACTTCTCAGCCTCGCGTGGGTAATGGTCGGGCTCGGCATCGCCGGAATTTTCCTCCCGCTGCTACCGACGACGCCTTTCCTCCTCCTGGCGGTATGGTTGTTTTCACGCTCCTCGCCGCGCCTCGCGAAATGGCTCATGGACCATCCATTGCTAGGGCCGCCGCTACGTGACTGGCGGGAAGAAGGCGCAATCTCACGTCGTGCCAAGATATCTGCAATTTTGCTGATGAGCTTGGCGCTCCTCTACTTGTGGGTTGCGCTCGAACCACCGGCAACCGTTTTGCTCGTGGTTGCGGGGATCATGCTCACATGCGGTGCCTTCATCGTGTCCCGTCCCGAACCGCCAAACAAGCCAAACAAGCGATGAGCTCAGCAGCATGCCCCCGCACTACCTTTTTCGAAACGTCGTTTTGTGGGCAATGCGCGCCGGCCGGCAGTGATGAATGTGATCGCTCCTAAGGAACAAGTGCGGCAGCGCTATTGACCCCAGGAAAGAGGCGGCCCAATTCACTGGACGCCCTAACATAAGGCGTCGCGGAAAGGTCAGTCCGGGAATTCTTTGGACTTGGTGACCCGGTGTTGCATCTGCCGCTCCCCGAAAGAGACACGGTAATGAAGCGTTTTTACTGGGTTTAAGGTTGTCTTCTTGCTTGTGTGCAATCGCACAACAGGAGACCCGAAGGCCCGAATGACAGACTCGGAAATGCGCGCCATCGTCCAAGCCAGCTTCATGGTGCTCCAGAAGTTGATCGTCGAAGTTGCCGCAACGGTTCTGCTTGGATCGACGCCTTCCATGATGACCTCACCTCAGAAATGAAGAAGGTCGAGGAACGGCAGAAACACCGTGCAGATACCGAGCGCGCCGCAACATCACGGATGCTGATCGAAGGCGTACCGTTTCTCTGGGGCCCGGCGAGGCAATTCGCAAAGCGGCACCAAGACCGGGGGAGCTCGTTAATCCAGTCTGCCTGGCTGATCGAAGAAGAACGTCGCTCATCAAGCTCGCGCTTCGCCACCAGCGCCACCGGCATGAGAGCTGCCGGCGTTCGCTGGATCCCGGCCGTTGCCCCCAGCTGTTGTTGCCCCGGAGGCTCCGGGGATGGCCTCTTTGAAGCTGCTTTAGCCATGCAGCCAATAACGGACGAGATGTTGATCGGATCACTGCTTATGTTCATCCGTGCCGTTAATTTTCGCGACTCGCGATCGCCGTTCTTCGGTTTACAATGCTCTTGCGCCGCAGGATTTACCCGGGCGCCCTGCGGAGGAGCTTCCGCTATTGCGCCCCTAGAGAGGAGATCGGTTAATGACCTCTCAGTTCCATGCAATCGATCCCAGGATTCTCACTCCGAGCGATATCGAATTGTTGCAGAGCCTGTTCGACGAGGAGATCAAAGCCAGAAGAATGACCTATGATTGTCCTGAGGCGGCCGATCTGGCAGCCAGGCTGATAGAGCTTTATCAAAGGGGCGTCAGGAACAAGGCGAGCATACGCGAAATGCTCAAACCTGCAGCCTCGGGCGAATTGGGTTTCAAGCGCAGTTAGGCCGCCCCTCGGCGCGTGTCGCCCTCCGAAGGCGGCATGAACACGACGGCCATCCTTCTCGATCCACAGCGAGGACAGCGGAGGCGACTGGCGAGCATCGCCAGCGGAAAGTCCCTGCCCCGCGTCGCGACCAGCGTCAGCATGTCGAGATCATAAGTCCAAGTGCACTGGCGAACGGATTTCATGCCTTCGCGGTTACCGAATGCACATCGCGCTTTGAGTTGCCAACCGAGGCTGAATGCATCGCCAATTGTCTCGACCATGGCGATGAGATAATGTAAGAACAAAAGAAGAACAATCAACCGATGCTCGAACTCCCCAAATTCGGGGAGGCGACCACAGGAGGTCGTCCTTTGAGTGACGAACTGGGCGCGAAGCCTCACTACGATCTCGGGCCGTACGTCCACGACTGCGAGCATCCGGGCTGCACCAGATGGGGCAGCTTTGGCTTCGCCGTCGATCGGGCGGAGCCGCACTGGTTCTGCTCTGAGCATCAGCCGGAATGGAAGTCGCGCCATGAGGCACAGCCCCGGCGTTGACTTGGAACCCAACACCCGCTGGGCCTGTTCGGACGGTATCGGGTATCTGCGGCTCGCGGAGCGAAGAACAGATCCGCGGCGCAGCGCACGCTGCGCCGCGAGTGATTTTCGCATTTGGGTGAACCGAAGGGAAACGGCGGGCGGCCAGGTTCAGCAGCCAAAGCACCCTTGAGGAATTCCGGCCGAAGCTCAGATGTTCACGCTGTGGAAACAAGAGCAACAATGGTAGGGAGCTCGGCAGGCTTGACCGGATGTATAATCGGTACCGCATAGAAATGGAATTTGATGAGCTATGGCATGCGGCGCGCTCGCAAAGCGACATGACGAAGCGCGCAAGCCCGACAATGGAGGTGTTTCCGGACAAGCCTGGGCCGGTCATCCGCAACAACGCCTATGACCAGCGCGAACTGATGAACCCGACCGGGGGCATGCCCTCGCCGCCGACGGTTACGCCTGGGACGTGTAGTGTCGTTTCCGCCGCCATCGTCGTCGCCCGGCCACTATCCTTGCCAGCCTTCGCCGAGCGCCTCTTTCGGTTGCTGGCCGTCAAGGTGCCGATTCCGATGGCTTGCGGCCAAGTCCTTGCTCGCACTCCAAGCGATATCTCAGTATCTCGCGGAGACGCCGCATCTCCAGTCTCTCCACAGGCATCCCGTTCCTTCCTCGTCACGTCGAAGGAGAAACTTCACACCAGCAGAACACCCACGCCAGATGCTTTCCGGTGGGAGCGGCATCATCTTGGAATCAGGGGGCGACTATTTCTCGGAATCGGGGGGCGAGATCATTTCGGAATCAGGGGGCGGATTGCCTCGGAATTTGCATCATATCCGACAACCTCATATCCGAGCTGGGCTTGAGTCTGAGGTCTGCAATTTCCGTGCCCATGCCTGAAAATAGATCGGGTCAAAATCGAAATGCCCAATTGAATGACCGATTTTGCGAGCCAGGCGTAGCGGTGGTTACCGGCCCAGTCCGCCGCAGTTCGTGACGTACGGCGCAAGCGGTCCAGCCCGCTTGCGCCTAAAGATGCCTATGGCGTTGATCTTGTTCAGACCGCCTGATGCAATCTAATATTGAACATAGGACCGCGACTGTAGCGGTCGAGCGCCTTTGCACCGGCGAGAACACCCAGATCGATCAGAGGCTCCAGCAGGATAACGCCCATATAGGCAACACCGAAGGAGCTGACGGCCGCGAGGTTTTCGACGCTGAAGCCGTGGCCATACAGGGCCCAGAAGGCGACCCAAGCAACAATACCACTCTGATAGGCCGTGGAAAGCGCCAAAGCTTGCCCGTACTTCAGGTCCACATACGCGGTCCGGGCCGGAATGATCCGCTCGGCGAACAGACTGACCGCCCAAAGGGGCACCAGCAATGTTGTTACGTTCATGCCATATTGCGGCAAATCAAAGGGTGCAAAGAAAAGCCCTTGAAGAAGCAGCCCGGCTGCAAGGCCGATCGCGGCGGCGCCTGCACCAAACAGTAGAAGAAGGGTTGATCCGAGGATAAGGTGGACTTCCGAGACGCCTACAGGATGGTGCGGCAGAACTTCGAAAAAGCAGAAGACCAAAGCCGTTGTGACGATACTGCGTAACGCGAGCGCGCCCGCACCACCGTCGTTGCGAATACTGTCAGTCGCCAACTTGGCGGTGAGCCCGAAAGCCCCTGCGGCAGTGGCATAACTCAACATAATTTTGGCGCCGTCCACGACGCCTGGTTCGATATGCATGTGCTCTCCTTTCCGCACCCACCGTGCGGCATGGCAGTTGTTGAGGCGTATCGCCCGAATCTGATGGCAGGTCTCCTGGCTTGCGGGTCGTAGCTTGGTCCGCCTTATCAGCCGATCCACGGGCCAATGGCATCTCTGGACTTTGCTCGCCGCTCACAGTTGCGGGGGCAGCCACGGTTTTGGCCCCCTAGGGGTCGTCCTCACCGTATTCCCTTTTCATCCGCCTTCCCTCCAGTCGGGCGGAACCATCATCTGAACTGTTATGCTCGCGCCGGCCAAAACACAATGAAGAATGTTCGAAAGCCAGTGCTGTCAAAGGTCCCGCATTTGTCCGCTGGGCCATCCGTTCTCCACCTTGCGCCGAAAGATGATCACGCTCTGCTCAAGTCCGAAAAGAAGTGCAAGAGCCTAGAAGCGGCTGCAAAAGCCTAAGTGCGCGAGCATCAGAAATTCTCCGCCATCGTCTGAACATTTCAAATCACCGCGACTCGATTGCCGGCAGCTCTTCGACGCTCGGCTGCGGTCTCTCGCCGGCTACCACCTTCACCAGTTCGGCCTTGGAATAGGTCCACACGACCGAGCGCCAGGCGAAGAGCGCGTCTGGCGAGATCCGTGCAGATGCAAGCGGGCTAAGCCACACTGGTTAATGGCGGCCGGCGCTCGTCCAGCCTAAACTGACATCGGTCGCTCTAGCCCCTCGCAGGCGGCCGGGAGGCTCGTCACCGGCCGCAGCCCTTGACGAGCCTCGCCATCGATCCACATTGATGGAAATGGGACTGAGACATGGACGATAGCGAACCGAAATGCGCCGGCCGAAACGAGCCGGCTTCTGGCCTCTCAGATATCGCGGCGCACTGCGCGGCTTCAAATTTGATGGACTTTGCAGCGCAGCTCGCAGGCCTGGCCGAGGACCTCAAAGCCCTAGCAGCAAGGCCTATTAAGCCCATACCGGCATTTGCCGAGCCCGACGATCAGCATGAAGGCGAATTCCCCGGCATTATCTAAAAATCGAGCCCCAAGACAGTAACGCGGCAACAAGCACGTACATGGTAGCTCATCCCCTAACATGAGCTCAGCGGTTTCTATAGGCAACCTGTCATAGGGGTGCTGGGCTGGGGCCTGAAGTGACGAAGTAAGATTGGCGGGTACATCCAGTGTCACGCCATCGACGGCAAGACGCGGGTGGTGACGCCGAATTATCTTGTGTCCGATCATACTCGACCGAGGGCGAACGTATGTCGGCCGCGGTAACCACAAGCCGCCTGCACAACGGCATCACGTCGGTTTCGGAGTTGATAAGTTCACCATAAATCTCGATGGCAGCGTTTTCGGAGACAGCATCTTGGCCAAGAGACGTCGCCGCAACCACCTGGCCTCAACTTCACTGCAGATCTTCCGCGCCGGCCACTCATCAGCCATCACGATCAGGCAATAAGTATTACTTAGTTATTTCTTGCTTAATTAGACTTAAGTAGCATAGTCTGACCTCCTTCGCTTTGGGAGGAGCAAGATGGTAGAACGCGTTGAAGCCGAAAAGATTTCCAAGCAAACTTCTACTAAGGTATGGAACATTCACGTTTTTTGCCGGCGGGAACGCTTGCCTCAGGAGGAGGAAAAGCGCCTGACCAGCCTTTTTGGCGATTTCGCTGAGGCTTCGGAGTTGCTTCACAATGCCAAGCGCGCGCCGAGGTGGCGGTACTGAGATGTTGGTGACCACCCGGGGTGCACATCGTACACAGGAGTAGGTGGTAAGATAGGCGGGAATGGCCGACCGCTGCAGACAGTACGCTGTCAGCGTATTTGTGCCGGCAGGCGGCAAATCTCGACTGAGATGCCCACGACGAACCCCAAACAACTCGCAGATAAGCGCAGCACCAGATTAGTCGTCGGCGGGCTCGTTGCCCGTTGCGCGGCTAACCTTGTCCGTAGCGTTTGGATGTCTCAAGCCATCGCCCTAAATTAGTCTAAGTCTAGATCTCATTCGACCTGCCCTTCGCCTAAGGTGCCGAAAATCATTGCCGGGAGTTTCTCTCACCCGAGGAGCTCAAGTACCTCAGGGAAACGCGGGTGACTACGGATCGGGTCGAGATCCGAGTCGTATTTCACCCACCTCTTTGTTTCATGGGTGGCCCCCGGGAGAAGCTCGACTAGCAAGTCGATCGCCCGATCAGGTTCGCCCTGAAGCGCGTAAAAGCAAGCCACATTATATTTGGCCAAACGATCGTCGGGATCGATCGCCAAAGCTCGTCCCGCCCATTCCTTAGCGCGATCAATCTCGCCAAGTGCCGCAAGCCCCACAGCCCCCAAATAGGCGGGTCTTGGATTTTCCGGACGCATCATGAGCTCACGTTCGGCGCGTGCGACGCCTTCCCGCGCCGCGGTATTCATTTCCTGCTCGCGCCCGAGCGTACGGAGAACGTTAATGAGCACAAGTAAGGCCTGGTAATCGTCAGGTTTGATGTCTGCGGCGCGCTGGAAAAGCCTGGCCGCTTCGTCCAGTTTACCCTGGGTGAAGCAAGCGCGGGCATAGAAATAATGGGCCTCAAACAGATCGGGATCGAGGGCGATGGCCTGATCGAACTCCGCCATCGCTTCCGAATCTCGCTCGCGAAGCGACAGGGCGAGGCCAAGTGAAGCGTGCGCTTCTGCGAGACCGCTCTCAAGATCCAGCGCCTTTGCGCTAGTGGCCAAAATTCCGTCGATCGACACGTCAGCGTTGTAGTGAAGGAAGAGGAAAGAGTCGCAATCGGCAATTCCGGCGTAGGCCCGCGCATAAAGCGGGTCGAGTGCGACCGCCATGGCGAACATACGTTTCGCCAGAACGTAATGCGACTTTGAGTGCCAGTGCAGGAATTGCCGTCCTCTAAGGTAATACGCATAGGCCTCGAAGTTCGCGGTAGGCACTCGACCGATGTCCTTTTTCTCCTCCGGAAGCAGTTTGACCTTCAAGTGGTCCACGATGGTATGGGTGATCTCGTCTTGAAGGGCGAAGATTTCGGTGAGGTCCCAATCATAGCGATCGGCCCAGAGATGACCACCGGCCTTGCCCTCGACGAGTTGCGCAGTGACGCGCACACGCGAGCCGACCCTACGCACGCTTCCTTCTAGGATATAGCCAACCCTGAGATCTTGGCTCACCTGCTGCACCTTCACCGGCTTATTCTTGTAGGTATATACCGTATTGCGGGCGACAACGAACAGGCCGGAGATTTTCGAGAGGTCGGTGATGATGTCCTCCGTGATCCCATCGCTGAAATATTCTTGCTCAGGGTCACCGCTTATATTGTTGAAGGGCAGCACCGCGATGGACGGCTTCTCGATCTCCCAAGGGTCTTGGCTGCCTGTATCGGAGCCGACCGTTTTTTGAGCCGCCGGAAAATCCAGAGAAATGCTGTAGGCGCGCACTGGCCGGTCGATGTTCTTGAGCGCCTGCTCGCCCATGTCCTCAAATCGAAGATCCAGCCTGTTGCCAACGTTATCTCGCACGGCCGCAGATACGGCGATACCGCCCGGCGCCGCAATTTTTTCGAGGCGCACAGCCACGTTGACGCCGTCCCCGAAAATGTCGTCGCTTTCGACGATTACGTCGCCAAGATTGATGCCCATGCGAAGCTCGATGCGGCTTGGCCGCGGCACATCCGCATTGCGCTCTAGCATACACCGCTGGACCGTGGCAGCACAGGTGACTGCATTCACGACGCTTGGAAACTCCGCCAGGAATCCATCGCCGGTGAGCTTGACGATACGCCCCTCATACTCGGCGATCTTGGGGTCGATTAGGTCCTTTCGGTGCGATTTCCATGCCGCATGAGTACCTGCCTCATCCCGGGCCATGAGGCGGCTATAGGTCACTACGTCTGCGGCAAGGATGGCCGTCAGACGTCTGTGCACGGTCGGATCGTCCATGTGACCACCCAGTTTTCGTGTACTGCCACGCTCGGGGTGCCATGTCCCAGGCCAAAGGCGATTATACTCCAGCGGCTAGTGAATGTCTCTGTCGGGCGAGCCGAAAACGGTCGAACTTGCGCTTCAATTTAGCCAAGCCGCGCAACAGAAATGTCGTGCGCCTCTTATAGCTCTTCGCACCTCGTACGCATCGATAACGCGCTGGAACGATTGAGAGTGAACTCGGTTAGGGCCCCAAAAAGAACAGGAATATCAACATGGACGAGACATGGGATGAATGCGTGATCGTCGCGGTTCCCAATCTGGATGGTGTCCAGATCGTGTGGTCGCCCACGTTTGCAGCTCGCCTACTTAGCGAAAACTGGCCGAAGATGGACGGACGCACATACGCTGCTGCTTTGAACGCATGCACAGATGCGATGCTCGGCGCCGCCCCTGCCGCGCCGGCACGAGACGCTTTCCTAGCAGCGATTGAAGAGGCGAAGCTCAAGACCTTCAGCTGAGGTAACGCCGGTTCCAACCCTTTTGCAGAGAGCTGCGGCAGCACGACGCAGGCGAGAAAGCTTGTCTTTGGCCCTCGACCACGGCTCGAGCGCTCGATCTCGGATCGGTGGCTCGACCTTCACGCGCTCTCGGCTCCAGCCCCTCGATGATGGTGACGTCGCTTTATGCTGCCTCCTGCGCATCATGAGAGGGTCGCACTCTACGTCGCAATCACCCGTCTTCGCGGCTGCTGTGAACTCTCGAGCGAATGATCGATGTGCGCAGGCGCACCAATCGATCGGCACTGCCAGAACAGGCAAAGCCGAGCGGCCATAAGCCGCGCGGCTGCATCGGCAGCTTCCGAGGTCTCAATCACACGTCTGCCGATCGGATCGCTGACCCTGCCACGTGCACATCACATGCAAATGGCACGGCTTCTGCAGACTGGAATCTCGCTGACTGGATCAGTCGGCTCGGACCGTGGCCTTGCCTTCCTCTACCAGCCGTTTCGCCGCATCTTCAATCGTTATTCGTTCGAAGGCGAGTTCGTCGGCGATGGGGCGCAGCACGCGCTGGTCGAACTCGGTCGATCCGAGCGGCGCCGGCGACGGATAGCTGCCCACCTGATCCTTGAGGGCATTGATGTATTTCACCGTTTCCGTCTCCGTCGGGTTGAGCGAAGGCAGGATGGCTTCGCGAACCGTCGGCGACATGGGTACGCCGCGCTCGACGCCGAGGATCTTGCCGGCCTCGACATCATTGACGAAGAAGTTGATGAATTTGGCGGCCGCTTCCCCGTTTTCCGTCGACGCGCCGATGCTCCAGATCAGCGCCGGGCGATAGTAATGGCCGGAGGGGCCGCCCTTCTCGGCACGTGGCAGCATGCCGATACCGAGCTTGCTTTTCATGATGAGCTGATAGCCGACCATCTGGTTGGAATAGGCCATGCCCATGGCCGAGTAGCCGAGCGCCAGGCAATTGGTGTCGATCGTGTTCTGGTCGAGCGTCTGGATATCGGCGCCGACGGTGCCGCCGCGCTTGCGCAGTTCCTCCCAATAGGCATACCACTCCTTCGCCTCCTCGGCGCCGAATCCAAGGCCGGTATCGGTGTAGAGGCTGCTGCCACGCTGGCGGAGCCAGGCGTCGAAAACATAGGCATAGCGGGCTCCATAGGGTCCGCCCCGGACATTCTTCTTGCCGGCCGCCTTGGTCATCTCGACGGCGATGTCGGCATATTCCGCCCAGGTGGTGTCGATCCCGGGCGGCGTGATGCCGGCTTTGGCGAAGGCATCGGCGTCGTAGAACAGCGCGAAGGAATTGAGGCCGAGGCCGATACCCCAGAGCTTTCCGTCCACCGTGGTCAGCTTCAGCACGTCCTTGCCAAAGGCGTCGACTTCGAGCGCCGAAGGGATGAAGGGGTCGAGCGCCATGCAGGCGCCGCGCTTTGAATAATCGGAAATCGTGCTGGGCTCGAGCTGGAAGATATCGGCAATGGCGCGGCCGGCCATCTGGGTGGCGAGCTTCGTCCAATACCCGTCTCCGCTCAAGCTCTCGCCGATGATCCGGATATCCGGGTTCTTCTCCTCGAAAAGCTTGGCGACCGCCAATGTCCGTTTCGAGCGGTCGTTCGATCCCCACCACATCGCGCGCAACTGCACGCTTTCGGCGGCAAAGCCGGAGCGGGAACCGAGGGCGATACCCGTCGCCGCGCCAGCCGCGCCGACCATGAAACCGCGTCTGTTGAGTAGCATGCCAGTTCTCCCCTGTGCTGCCCTGCCCGGCGCTCTCCTCCGGCGCCTGCAGGTTTCAATCAGCGCAAGAGATTATGCAAAAATCGTCTATGCGCAATATTTCTTTTCGATCTTGCAAATTTGCGTTGATTGCGCAATGTTTGCACCATGATCGAAAGACCCTCCAGAAGACTCCGTCAAGCCGACATTGCCGCACAAGCAGGCGTTTCCGTCTCCACCGTCTCACGCGTCCTCGCGAATGAGCCCGGCATCAGCGAGGATGTCCGAGTACAGATCCTCAAAGTCGCCAACGACCTCGGCTACCCTCTCAAAGTCAGTGCGGCGGCAGGCCCTCGCACCCTGGCGCTGATCGCAAGCAACGGCGTCACGGGTAATCTGAGCGCATTTTACCAGGGCGTTGTCGATGGCCTGCGCTCCGAGGCTGCCGAGCAGGGCATGTCATTCGACATCCGCCTCGTGAACGAGGCGAAGGCGACGCCGCAAGCCGTTGGTGGACATATGCAATCGGTCGGTGCGCAAGGGCTTTTCCTGGTCGGCATAGATCCCTGCGAGGCTCTTGCGGAATGGCTCGTGGAAAGCCATACCCCCATCGTCCTCGTCAACGGCGTCGATCCGGAATTCCGATTCGACGGTGTCTCGCCGCCGAACTTCTTCGGCGCCTTCGCGGCGACGCGGATGCTCCTGGACGCCGGCCACCGGCGTATCCTCCATCTGACCGGATCGCATCGGCATACGATCCGCGAGCGCGTGCGCGGCTTCGAAGCGGCCGTCGCCTCCGTGGATGGCGGCGATGTCCGTGTCGTCCGCCTGCCGTTCGCGAACAACTCCAGCGCCGAAGCCCATGCGGCAACGCTCGCCACTCTTGCCGAGGACGAGGGTTTCACCGCGGCTTTCTGCATGAACGACTTCATCGCCGTCGGCGTTCTCGAAGCGGTGACCGAACTCGGCCGGCGCGTACCGGACGATTTCGCGATCATTGGTTTCGACGACCTGCCCTGCGCCGACATGGCCAATCCGCGCCTTTCGACTATGCGTGTCGATCGCGCAGCACTCGGCCGCGAAGCGGTCGCCATGATGCAGTTTCGCTTCCGCCATCCGGACGTGCCCGCCCGGCATGTCACTCACGCCGTCGTCCCGGTGCCCGGCGGCACAATTGCCACGAAAGACAATCCATGACCTATGATCCCGCCAGCGCCAACCCGCTTGCCGGAAATCCGCTCGAGACACGCGGCGAAATGCAGCGCGCGCTGCTTGATCTCTTCGATCCGCTGGTCCCCTTTTTCTCCAGAGGAAATGCGCGGGTCCGTCTCGACGCCGCCGCGGCTCATTTCGACCGGGCCGCTGCCGATCTGGAAGGCTTTGCGCGGCCTCTCTGGGGTCTTGCTCCCTTTGCCGCAGGCGGCGGAAGTTTCGCGCATTGGGACCGTTATGCGGACGGGATCGCCAACGGCACCGACCCTGAACATCCGGAATATTGGGGACAAGTGAACGGCCGGGACCAGCGCATGGTGGAACTTGCCGCCCTCGGCTTCGCCCTGGCGCTGGCGCCGGAGAAACTGTGGGATCCCTTGAGCGGGCGTGCAAGAGACAATCTCGTCTCTTATCTCCTCCATGCCCGCAAGTTCGACTACGCCGACAATAACTGGAAGTTCTTTCGCGTTTTCGTCGACATCGCTCTCGATCGCCTTGGCATCGAGCACGATCGCAGCCTGACAAAGGCCTATATCGCGGAACTGGACGGCTTTTATATCGGGGACGGCTGGTATCGCGACGGCAATGTGCGGCGCGTCGACCACTACATCGCCTTTGCCATGCACTTCTACGGGCTGATCTATGCGCGCCTCGTCGAAGACGACCATGCGAAACGGTATCGCGAGCGGGCGGTCGCCTTCGCCCAGGATTTCCGCCACTGGTTCGCCGAAGACGGAGCGACCCTCCCCTTCGGCCGTAGTCTCACCTATCGCTTTGCCTGCGCCGGCTTCTGGGCAGCACTGGCCTTTGCCGACCTCGAGGCGCTGCCCTGGGGCGAGATCAAGGGGCTCTGCCTCCGCCACCTCAGATGGTGGGCAGACAAGCCGATAGCGGATCGGGACGGCGTTCTCTCCATCGGCTACGGCTATCCGAACCTCCTGATGTCGGAAAACTACAATTCGGCCGGTTCGCCCTATTGGGCCTTCAAGGCTTTCCTGCCGCTTGGCGTCGGCGAAGAACATCCCTTCTGGACGAGCGCGGAAGAAGCGCTGCGGCCGCTGACCGAACCGGTTGCCCTTCGCCATCCGGGCATGGTCATGATGCAGGTCGGAGGGGACGTGGTGGCGCTTTCCTCCGGCCAAGAAAACCGCCAGATGCGTTTCGGCTCGGAGAAATATGCGAAATTCGCCTATTCGACGCGCTACGCCTTCAGCGTCGAGAGCGACGAACGGGCATTTGCCGGCGGCGCCTTCGATTCGATGCTGGCATTCAGCGACGACGGCGTTCATTACCGGGTGCGCGAGGCCAATGAGGTGGTACGGCTTGCGGATGATGTGCTGTTTTCCAAATGGTCACCGTGGCCGGACGTCGTTGTCGAGACGTGGCTTGTTCCCGCTTCGCCCTGGCACGTGCGCGTGCACCGGATCACGACGCCCCGGCCTTTTCAGACCGCTGAAGGTGGCTTCGCCATTCCCCGACGGGATTTCGAGGCCGACACGTTGGTCGCCGCGGAAGGGACGGCCCACGCAATCGGCGCGGAAGATTTCAGCGGGATCCGCGATCTCGGCTCGACCGTCCGGCGCGAAGGCCTCGTCCAGAAGGCGTCGCCTAACACCAATCTGATTGCCGCAAAGACACTGGTGCCGCAGTTGCGGGCCAAAATCCCCACGGGGGAAACAATACTCGCCTGCGCCGTGCTCGCCGGCCGCAACACTTCTGCCGCTGCCGAAGACTGGTCCAACCCGCCGTCGATGCCCGATATGGAGGCGCTCGACGCGCTCAGGGCGGAAGGCTTGACCGTCAGCGCCATGCAAGCGCCCGGATCAATGCCATGACCCTCCCGACCGTCGTCTTTGCAATGCAGCCGGAAAGGACCCGTTATGTTCTGACGCCGGAACTTTTCGCGCGGCTCGGCGCCTTTGCCCGAATACCGGATCAGCGCCCGGTGACGGAGTTCGCCGATGAGCGGTCGCAGCAATTGCTGGCGGAGGCAGAGGTCCTGGTGACCGGCTGGGGCGCGCCGTTCATCGATGCAGCCGTCCTCGCCCGGGCGCGGCGCCTACGCCTCATCGTTCATGCCGCCGGCACGATCAAGGGACTCGTCGGCGAGAGCGTGTTCGATGCGGGGGTCAAGGTCAGCCACGCGGCGGAGGCTAATGCCGTGCCAGTCGCCGAGTTTACCCTCGCAGCGATTATTTTCGCGGGCAAGCAGGTGTTCCGCTTCCGCGATGTCTATGCGGCCGACCACGGGCGCGAGCGCACCCAGATTCTTCAGGGCGAAGCGATCGGAAATCATCGCCGTACCGTGGGGATCGTCGGGGCATCGCGGATCGGGCGCCGCGTGATCGAGCTGCTGCGTCTACTCGACTATCGATTGCTGCTCTATGATCCGCTGGTCAGCGACGGCGAAGCCATGGCTCTCAAGGCAGAGAAGGTCGATCTCGATACGTTGATGGCCCGGTCCGATATCGTGTCGCTGCACGCGCCGCTGCTGCCCGAAACCCGGCACATGATCGACAACCGCCAACTCGCCCTCATGAAGGACGGCGCGACGCTGATCAACACGGCGCGCGGCGCGTTGGTGGATGAGGCGGCACTCATCGAAAAACTGCAGTCGGGCGCGATCAATGCCGTGATCGACGTTACCGACCCCGAAATCCCCGACGAAAGCTCACCGCTTTACGCCCTGCCGAACGTATTTCTGACGCCGCATATTGCGGGCGCCATCGGTTTGGAACGCACGCGCCTCGGGGAAATGGCGGTCGATGAAGTGGCGCGGTTCCTCGAAGGCAGGCCGCTCCTGTTCGAGGTTCACAAGCGGGATCTGGGGCGCATGGCATGAACGCTTTCGAACCGGCCCTCTGCACGGTCACCTTCCGCAAGCTGCCCGCCGACGAAATCGTCGCGCTGGCAGCGAAGGCGAGGCTCGCCGCTATCGAATGGGCGGGAGACGCCCATGTTCCTCCGGGCGACGCGTCCACCGCCCGCACTGTCGGGTACCTGTGCGAACGCGCGGGTCTGAAGACCTCCTATGGCTCCTATATCGCTCCGCCGACCGACGATCTTTCCGCCCTCGCGCCCGCCCTGGCAACGGCGGTCGCACTTGGTGCCTCCAACCTCCGCATCTGGCCCGGCACGCGGCAGCGCGATTCCAGAGTATACAGCCCCGAAGAACGGCGGACCGTGGCGAATGTGATCCGCGACATGGCCGCGGAAGCCGCCCGGCACGGCGTCACGGTCTCGCTGGAATATCACCCACAGACCCTGACGGACGAGACCGGGTCGGCGCTCAGCCTGATCGAGGCGGTCGCGCACCCGAATGTCTATCTCTACTGGCAGCCGCGGCCTGGGCTCCCGCTCGATGAGGCCCTCGTGGAGATCGCTCGCATCGGCGAGCACATTTCGCATCTCCATGTCTTCGCCTGGGATGGCGACCGCAACCGCTTACCCCTGGCATCCGCCGCCGACTACTGGCGAGCCGTGCTGGCCGCCATCCCGTCGTCGCGCTGGACCGGCCGGCGTTTTGCCATGCTTGAATTCGTGGCTGGAGACGATCCGGGGGCCTTTCTGGCTGATGCGGCGACGCTGAGAAAAATCCTAGAGGCGGAGTTTCCGCCAGGCGCCTCTGCCATTGCAGGCGGAGATTGACTGCTTTTTGCTCTTTGGGATCAGCGCCGCCACCACTGCCTTTTTCTATATGGTTGTCCTACTTGCGCCACGTGCTTAGTGAATTGCCACAGCGCGCAACAGATACTGACATCACCGATCTCTTGCCCTTCAACTTCACCAAAGCAGCCGCTGCCTGATCCAATGCAGCCGTCGCACAGCGACCCGGTCAAACGGGCCGCGTCAACGCGCATGGAAATGAGCGCTTACAAACAAAGTGCGGCACCTATGGACGCAAGTCGGTAAGTCACGAACGTGATTGGTCGCAGGCTGCTGCGCGAACACCGGTCTCGCCTGACCAGGAAACCTGAGCAAGGCGCCGAATCCAGTCACATTTGAGGGAACAGTTTGCCAAACTGCGCGTTCACGGGAACCATATTTCCGGGGGACATGCGTTGGAGTCGGTTACCATATTGCTCGCAGAAGATGAAACTCTCCTGCTATTGGACTTCGAAGACGCTCTTAAAGAGGCCGGGTTCATGGTCTTGACGGTGACGAGCGGCAAGAAGGCAATCGAGCACTTGAAAGCCGCAGAGTCTTCCATCGCCGGAATAGTCACGGACATCCGCTTCGCTGAATCCCCTAGCGGTTGGGATGTCGCCCGCATTGCAAGGGAGATCGACCCGGAGATGCCGGTAGTCTACATCAGCGGGGACAGTGCTCCCGATTGGGCTTCTCAAGGCGTTCCCAAGAGTATCATGATCGAAAAGCCTTTCGTCATGACACAATTGATCGTTGCAATTTCGCAGTTGCTAAACGACAGGACTGCAGGAGCTGCAACTTTGGAATGACCTGGAGGTAACCCCCTCGCGCCGGGGCTGAGTGCTTTCGTTGGGTGGTCTTGACGCATGCAAAGAAACCGCTTCGTGGTGACGACTTCCTCAGTGGACCTGTAACTCAGGAGCGGACCAGTTCATCCAATCCGCCAGTAGGCGACGCTCTTCGGTCGGCTTACCGAGGTGCTCCGGCCAGGATTTCTCCGCCGATAGGCTCCGGGCTACTATAGGCGCTTGCCAGTACGAACGGTATGTTCCGCTCGCGCAGAGCCTCGGCCAGCCGTGTTACGGAACCGTCCCAGAGGTGATGTCAAGAATTGCCACAGCCGGCAATTCGCGAGCCAAAAATTCAAACGCCTCCTTCACGGTTGCGGCAGTTCCGAGCACGCACCAGCCGTGTCGCTCGAGCAGCAGCTGTAAATCCATCGCGATGAGGAACTCTTCGTTCACGACAAGCACGGTCTTATGCATGTGACCAGCCTCGATTTATGAGACCGATCCTAACGGTGAGAGGATCTCGACGATCAAACCGTAAGGTGCACAGTCAGTTCCACCCGTCCTGCCAATTCGCGGCTGACAGCGAACTCGATAAGCTGCGTGCCGAAACCGGAGGAGGACGGCGGAGTTACCGAAGGGCCGCCGCTCTCTTGCTACACCAGCCGGACACTTGGAGCACTCGCTTCTTCAACCTCCCAGCGGACGCGAACCTGTCCGGAGGGTGTTGAAAGCGCGCCATATTTGATCGCATTGGTCGCGAGCTCGTGAACAATCAGGCTTAGCGGCATGATTTGCTTCGACGCAAGCGATACGCTCTGCCCCGGCTCGACGAGAACTCCGAGCGGTCCTTCTGAATAGGGCTCGAGCGTTCGCTGAAGCACCTTTTGGTGGTCGGCCTCCCTTCTTGCGAGTATGCGGCATCATGGGCCTGCACGAGCGCATTGAACCGCGTCGCGGTATCCTCGCCCGTTCGATCCGAGGCCTTGGTCTGGCGTGCAATGGCCCGCACCAAGCCGAGCAGGTTCTTCATGCGATGCCGGAGCTCACCCAAGAGCACATTCTTCTCGGCCTCAAGCTGGCGTCGCTCCGTGGCGTCCACGATCGAGAGTAGCAAGGTGCGGCTGTTGTTGTCGGGATGGAACAACCGGTGCGCACTGACGAGCATCGTTCTCCGGCCAGCTCGGAAAGTCATGCTCGACCTCATAGTCTACGACCGCCGTGCTTTTCGGGATCACCTCTTCGAGCAGACGGCGCAGCTCAGGAATGTCCCACCCGTCGCCCAGTTAGAGGTGCTGCCCGATTGTCTTGTCACGGTCGACGTTGAAAGTCGCAAAAATGCCCGGCTGGCGGATCCGACGCACATGTTCCGGTCAGCACAAGTAGAGGATCAGGGACCGTGTCGATAATTCCTTGCGCTTTGATATGATCGTTTCGCAAAGCCGGTAAAGGTCTTCAAGGTTCAAGCTTCTGCCCCTCGCGCTGCGCCGTCTCGGAAAGATACTATGGCTCGTAATGCGCGCGCAAAGGGGCCTTGTTCCTGAGGGAGAGTCGATGGGATTGGCGACTTGTCCCCGACCGACACAGTTCGCCTCCGTTCAAGGGAATGGACGCAGACCGCCGGCAATGAACTACAAAGCGAAACGAGAATGCCTGTCTTCTCGACAGCGGCCGCCAGCCGAGTGTTCCTGCAAATCGTTCCGGCCCCCGCTCGCGCTGGAAACCTCAGGAAGGCAACTGCGTCGTTTCCGACCTGGGGTGAGGTCGGGCGGCCGCTGCGGCACATCAGTGGCTGGGAGCCGGCGACGATGTGATCGACCTCGCCGCCCACCGCCTGATTGAAGACCCGCGCCCTCGGAAAGTGCATGCGTCAGCACGCCGCGGATGCCCTAGATTTCTGCGGCATTGAGCAGGCGCAAACCTGCGTCGCGAAATGGCGCTCTGCCGAACCGCGTTGCTGAAGGGCCCATCGCTGGCTGGGCAGCCAAGCACCGCAACCACAATTGAATCGGGCATGTTGCGCCGAAAGAGACCAGGTGCTTCCGGCTGCTTCACCGCGCCGGAAACGAGTGCACAATAAGCGATGAGGCAGTTCCCTTCTCTAGCCAATGCCCTACATCCACTCGTCGTACAAGGGAGGAAATGATGGCTAACAGAAAGAAGCAGAACGAAGATCCGGTCGAAGGGTCGAGGGAAACGATCGAACGAGAACTGGAGAGAGAAGACCAGAACCGCACGGAACCACCGGATCGGATCACAGAAGACGATGAAGATCGGATTCGGGCACGCGCTTATGAGATCGGGGAACGCGAGGGGCGGCCTGACGGCGGCCATGAGCGGCATTGGCACCAGGCTCAAAAAGAGCTTGAAGAGGAAGGACGGATCTCGCCGCATACGGGAGAGTAGCACAGCTGATTGAGACGGACTGCTGATCTCACCAACGAGACTTGAGTCCACCCAAATCCTTCGGAGACCCGTCGACGTTGATGTGTGACGGGCCCGATTTTGATCACAAGGCGCTGATCATCTGTATGAGATTGCTGTACCAATGATTTCAGTTAGCACTCGTGGAAAGTTTTGCGCCCGCCGCTCACGGGAGTGTAGCCGTACCTGGCAGCGATCAGTGTTGCGGTGCCGCGGCGGAATTCCCCGACAACTCGGTCGCACAACCGGTGTGCCCGTCGCTGCACGCCAAGGATGCCTCGGCGCAGGCGGTGGTGAATGAGGCTCTTGCGACCTCGGTACTTAAGATCCCGGACAGTGCGGCACGACAGTCGCGTACCGCGCGGTGGTACCGCTTCCCGTGACATGGCCACTCGTATTCCAGGAAATCAAGAGCCTCATAGGGGCCGGTGAACCGGCGAGACATGCCGTTTTGCAGGGTGACCGACAGAGGTACGCGCCAAAGAATTTCCTTCATCTGGGACCTCCTGACGTATTTCCTTTGCGATAACCGGCAAAAGCTCATCCGGGTTCCAAATTCCAGCCCTTTCCTTCGCCTACATCGGCCGCCGCTAACCCGCCACCAGCCTGTAGTGAATCGATTGGGAAACGATCTTTCCAGCTTTGATGACGAAACTGTCCGCACCCTTGACGGCATCGAAGCGCTGACTTGTCGCCCTCCAGATCATTAATGCGTGCGGCCCGTTCACCTGCTTAGCGACGAACTCAAACTTCGCCCCTGGGGGCTGCTCTCGCAGCCGAGCGGCCGATGCACGGATTGCGTCATGCCCGCTCATGTTCGAGTTTACCGTCAATAGCACCACTTTCTCCGAGTAGTTCCCAACGAGATCCCGTCCCAGATCGCCGTCAATTCGCAGGTTCAGGTGGCTGTCGAAAACCTCACTGGTGGATCGGGGCACGGAGCTCTCTGTCTTGGTGGCGGAAATAGCGTGAACAACCCCGACGAGAAACTTTGCTTGCGGTATTCCGCGTCCAACGCGTGAAGTGGAACCGCCCATCCCAACCGGGAGTACCAAGAAGGGCGGCTATCATGCCGGGTGCGAGACATCGAGAGCGGACGTAGGAAGCGCCCCTCGGCGGTCGTTGAGTCAGGCTGCGGTTCGCCAAGAAGGATGCAAATCTGCCCGGAAAGCGTATACGTGCCCTTCATCGACTTTGATGTGAGCCGGTTGCGACCGGAGTCGAAATTCTCCGACGCCACGTCTGGAGTTGCGCCATGGAACGCCGCAGCTACGAATCTGGAGCGATCAGTCCTGACGACGTCGAGATGCTGGGTAGTTTCTTCGACCAGATCTTGGATGAATATCAGATCCCAAGAGAGGGAGAAGAAGCTGAGGAGCTCGCCGCCAGGCTGATCTCAATTTATCAAACGGGTGTGCGCGACGTGGCGATGCTGAAACACCTCGCTATACGTCCGCAAGGCTGACTCGTTAAGTCGCCCGAGGGACCTAAGCATCTGGCGAGTTCGTCCTAGAACTCTCGGCGCCAACCTGGCGCAAGCATCAGAGCATAGGCCACTGTTCCGACCAAAGCCTCCGCCCTCGGCCGTTCGACAAGTCGAACAACGATCCTGGCGGCAGACTCGGGCGAATAGACCGGGATAATCGCGCGGGCGGTTCTGCCGAAATAATTGCCGGCAGACCGATAGATCGGCGTGCCGAGCGCCGCTGGCAATACGGTGCAGACGTGAATTTCCGGCATATCGGCGCACTCCTGCGCAAGCGGGTGCTCAGGCCCCTGATGGCATTGGAAAACGGTCGGACTCGTCATTGATAGAACATATCAGGAACAGACTTGAGAGGCAACCAGACCTGAGACGGAGGAAGCATGTGCAATGATTATCGGCTGATGGTGGATGTCGCCTCGATCGTCGAGGACTTCGCCGACCTCAAGATCGAGATCCGTTTCGGCGAAGGCGCGCCGAATCTTGAACCGCGCGAAGACATCAAGATCACCGATGTCGGCCCCATCGTCCGGACAGTCGGCGGGACCCGGAACGAGGCCGAGCTCGTGCAGCGGCGCTGGAGCTGGCCCGGGCCGAACAAGCGGCCGGTCTATAATTTCCGATCGGAGGGTCGCGAGTTCACTTCCAATCGCTGCCTGATCGTCGCCGACGGCTTTTACGAGTTCACAGAACCCACAGATCCGAAGAAGAAGCGCAAAGACAAATGGCTGTTCACCAAGAAGGGCGAGCCGATCTTCTGCATTGCCGGGATCTGGCGCGAAACGCCGGAGGTAGGCCAAGCCTTCACCATGCTAACAATGGAGCCGGGGCCGGACATCGCTCCATACCACGACCGACAGATCGTCATCCTGGAGCGGAACGCCTGGGCTGATTGGCTGGATCCGACCGTTTCTGCCAAATCGCTGATCAAACCGCTACCGGCAGGCACTTTAGCCGTCGATCAAGTGGGTTAACGGCAAACAATCGGCAGCGTCGCTCTTTGCGGAACCCTCAGCTTCACGGAAGCTCGGCTCAAGTCAGTCGCCCTCCGGCAAATTGGCCGGATTCCACACGACCTCCCACAGGTGACCATCGGGATCGGTGAAGTAGCCCGCATATCCCCCATAAAATGTCTCTTGGGCGGGCTTCACGATGGCCGCGCCCGCTTCGCGTGCCTGTTCCATGACGTCATCCACCTCGCTTCGTTGCGAGACGTTGTGGCCGATCGAGAACGATGTGCTGCTGGCGGGCGCTTTCGTCAGGCCGCTATCGTGAGCCAGATCGTCCTGGTTCCAGATCGCAAGTTTGACCCCGTTCGAAAGATCAAAGAACGCGACGGCGCCATGCTCGAATTCGCGACCCACGATCCCTGGGGTCTGCAGTCCGAGTCCATCACGATAAAACGCGAGAGACCGTTCCAGATCTGCGACACCAAGCGTTAGTACAGAAATCCGGGGCTTCATGAGCAATCCTCCCGTTAAATTGTGCCCTGGCCCACCCAGTTTCGCGCTGTCTTTGCGTCCACCAGCATTGTCGCAGAAGCGCAGACCGTGAGCAGACCGACTATCACCAAGAGTTGTTTTTTGTAGGGCCTTGGAGCCGCCAAAGACGTGCGCACTCTCGAGCGAAGGTGGCGAGTACCGCACTTTCGAAATGGAAGCCGAGTGAGGCGCCCGACATCGCCCGAAGGAATCCGATGCCGATGATGTGATCCGGATGTCGAAGGGTGCTTGACCGGAGAAAGCAAGAAGCGTTTAGAAGGCGCGCACCTGATCAAACGGCAGAATAGAGTCTCTGGGTAGCTGCATCTCTTGGCTACGTCCCCGTTTCCAACGAAGGCAACAGGATGCGGGATTTGCCCCGCCATAGTGGCGGGGCTTTTTGCTGGCCTTCCTACTCAGCCCCATCCTCGCCGAGGTCGACATGCCGACCAATCGAGCGAAGGTAAGCAACGATTTCCAACTTGAGGAAATCACGATCGCCGTAAGTATCCTCGATTTTCTTCAGCCTGCGCTTTGTTTTCTCATAATCACCCGGCGACAGGTCTGCGTCTCCAACCACGTATTTGTCGTAACCGACGGCGCAGATGTTACAGCCGATTTTGATCACCTCCTCGACGAAGGCAGGGATATCGCTCGCCTTCATCAGCTTTTGCTTGGTACTCTGCGCCATGTAGACTAGTCCGTTGGGGTCGACCGGGCCGCAGCCAGCGCTGTCGTTTCGTCGACAACTACGCAAGGCCCACCCACTAAACTCGCTCAAGTGCGAAACCGTTGCATCCGTCGGAACGAAGCAGTCTCGGGAACGTTCTCGGGTGTAAGGATTGAACGCTCGGTTCAGAACATGGAGGCATGTCTTGGATCGGCGTGCCAAGAAACCGCGGCCACAAGCCGCCAAACAAGCGGCCTCTCAGCGTCGTCTGGCCAATATGGGCGCGAAGAAGGCCACCCGCCCCGCCTTCATTGAGCCTTGTCATCCAACGCTGAAGAAACGACCGCCCGACGGTCCAGAATGGTTGCATGAAATCAAGTTTGATGGGTATCGGGCGCAGCTACACATCCACAAGAGCGAGATCACCGTCTACTCGCGAACCGGGCTTGACTGGACGAAGGAGTTCAAACCGATCGCAACAGCTGCGGAGGCACTCGCGGGTCACGACGTGATCATGGATGGCGAGGCCACCGTCTTCGGCAAGACCGGCCTTCCCGACTTTCAAGCACTTCGGCGCGAGCTCGCGAAACCCGCATCGCCTCACCTGACGTTTCAGGCGTTCGACCTGCTCTATTTGGACGGATACGACCTCAGACGCATGCCCCTGGTCGAGCGCAAGCGCGTGCTGCACGAGCTCATAGGCGACCGCGGCGGCGCCATCGCCTATGTCGACCATCTCGACATCCATGAAGGAGCGGAGGTCTATGAGCACGCCTGCATAATGGGTCTGGAAGGAATCGTGTCCAAGCGCAAGGACGCGCCATACCGATCGGGACGGCAGGAACTTTGGACAAAGACGAAGTGCACGAAGCGCGCGGCGTTTCCCATCATCGCCTTCGTCGAAAAGCTTGGTGCGCATCCTCGCCGGATCGCTTCGCTCTATCTCGGGCGTTCGGAGGGCGCCCGCCTTGTCTATGCCGGCAAGGCTCAAACAGGCTACACGCTTGCGGCCGCGCGCGAGGTGCGGGAGCGGCTCGATCCGCTGATCATCGGCAAGAGCCCCCTCTCCCATCCGATCAACAAGCCAAAGGCGACGTGGGTCGAGCCACGGGTCTACGCTGAGGTCGACTACAGCGGCGTGACCGACGACGGCCTGTTGCGCGAGCCGGTCTTCAAGGGCCTGCAGAAAACCTCCAGGGATGCGCCGAAAAAGTTAGCGAGCGTCACCCCGACCTCCGGCCCGGTTCCCCGCGAAAACATTTTGCAGTTACTGCCGGACGCGGTTGTGCCCTCGAAAGAGGAGCTTGCGGCCTATTGGACGCGCGTGGCCGATCGCGCCCTTCATTTCCTCGGCGGCCGTCCGCTGAAGCTCGTGCGGCACCTCCATGGCACCACCTTCTACCACAAGGGACCCTTGCCGCCGATCCCGCCAGAGGTCCATCAGCTCCGCATTGAGAAACGCGAGGGCGGCGAAGGTGTGCGGCTCTGGGTCGATGATCTCGCCGGTTTGCTGGGCCTTGTCGAAATCGGCGCGGTCGAACTGCATCCCTGGGCGGCGACGGTCGACGATATCGAGCACGCCGACACGCTGATATTCGACCTGGATCCCGGCGAAGGCGTGGCGTGGGAGTTCGTCGTCGAGACCGCGTTGCGGCTACGAGAGCTTCTTCAGGCGGAGGGCCTTCAGAACTGGCCGAAGCTCACCGGCGGCAAAGGCGTTCATCTGATGGCCCCTCTTCCGGAAAAGATGGCCCACAATGCTGTGCACGCATATGCCAAACGCCTGGCGCAACAGTTCGCCAGCAGCGATCCCGACCGCTACCTCACGTCGGCACAGCTTTCGCACCGGCCGGGCAAACTTTTCCTCGATTACCTGAGGAATGGCCGCGGCACCACCGCCGTCGGCACCTATTCGCCCAGAGCTCGTCCGGGCTTTCCCGTCGCGGCACCTGCGACCTGGGAAGAAATCGAGCGCAGGATAAAGCCGGACGCATTCACAATGACCCGTCCGCCTAAACGACGTCGCGGCATGTGAACTTTAACCCGAAAATTCCTGGATTAGAGCATCGGTCCGTAGACGTCGTCCTCGATGATGACGAGGTCGTAGCGCTCCACGACCTCGACGAGCGCTCGCCGGCGCTTTGCGCTCATCGTCGTCACCGTAGAATTGTGCATAGAGGGCGTGGTGAAGACCGCCTCCACCTGCTCGCGCCCGCAAGCTCGCTGACGTCGAGACCTTCCTCGCGAACGTGCCACCACGAAAGCACTCCAGCGCGAATCGTCGAGAATTCGCCTGCGCGATCTGAAGAAGGCGCGCGATGCAATCTGTCCCATCGCCGGGGATCTCGCCCTTGACTCAGCGTCGGCCCTTTCACGCTACTCCCCAGCCCTCACGTGAGGCGCCTATGAGTCCAAGCAAGCGGTCGCAGGATCTCTCGAGTTGCCTTTGTGGCGCTGTTGCGAGCCCCAAGAGCAAGCCGGACTTTGCGGAATTCGGCGACGCATACCAGACGGAGAGCGGTGCCGGGGCCATCCCGAATGCGAGCGTCTCCCGTGCGATGGCAACGTCCGGCGCGCCGTCTGGCAGGCGCAGCAGCACGGCCAAACCGGCGACAGCCGCCTCCCCGGCATTCGGCGGAAGACATTTCAGCAAGGCGTCCCGTTGGGCTGAGTAGACGCGCTTCGTGCGCCTCAAATGCCGCATGTAGTGGCCCTCGCGCATGAATTCGGCGGTTGCGAGCTGCACCGCCGGCCCCGGAGGCGGCGCAAGACAGGCCGCGACCTCCGCAAAACGCGATGCCAGCGCAGGCGGCGCGACGAGAAAGCCGAGCCGCAACGCCGGGCTGATGGTCTTGCTGAAGGAGCCGATGTGGACAACGCGCCCGGCGCGATCAAGCGAGGCAAGCGCCGGTGCCGCCCGGCCATTGAGCTGCAATTCACTGAGATAGTCGTCCTCTATGACCCAGGCTTGGGTCTGGGCTGCCCAGTCGAGCAGGCGCAGTCTGCGTGCCAACGACAGGGTACGCCCCAGCGGCGCCTGCTGCCCCGCTGTCACGACGACCAGCGCTGCATCCGGGGCATGGTGGAAGCCATGGCCGACATCGATTCCATCGGCGTCTACGGGAATCGGCGTGAGCGACAATCGCGCGAGCTCCAGGCCGCGCCGGGTGAACGGGAACCCGGGATCCTCCATCCAGGCTTTCCGCCCCTCAAGCCCGAGTACGCGCAGTGCCAGTCCGAGCCCGCTGGCGAATCCGGCGGTGATCATAACCTCGGATGGGGAACACTCGATGCCCCGCGCGACGGCAAGATAGCTGGCGATCTCCCACCGCAGGTCCAATTCGCCGCGCGGGTCGGGATAGATCGCCGGGGCGTTCGATTCCGCGCGGACGGCCTGTGAGCGGATCCTGGCAAAGAGTGTCGCGGGAAAGGTTTCGAGCGCAGGCACGCCCATCTGGAAGATCGCCGGCCCCGCCGTCATCTCCAGATACCGCTCCAGGAACGAGCCGGGATCGGGTGGCTGCTCGACGCGGGCGATGGCGGCAGGTCGATCCGCAACGCGGGTTCCGCCCGCGCGCGATGCGACGATGAGCTGGGCGGCGGAGAGCTTCTCGTAGGCCGTGCGCACGGTGCCGCGGGCAACGCCGAGCTGGGCCGCGAGATCCAGCCAGGAGGGTAGCCGCGCGCCCGGCGCGAGCACCCCGCTTTCGATCGCGGTGCTGATGCCCCTGCGGATCTGCTCGGTCAGCGGCGTCTTCGCGGACCGGTCGAGCTCCAACTGTAGCGGCTTGTCCATGCTCTCCTGGTACACGATTTTTGCGGGTTCTTGGTGCTTTTTTTAGAACCAGAAGCACGTCATTTCTAGGGGGCAAGGAAGAAATGTCATTGTGATCAAACCCAAAGGAGAGCCGCTATTATGACCATACTATCATTCATTGGCGCCGCCGGCGCTGCCCTCGCAATCGCCACCGCGATGCCTGCCGCGGCGCATGACCCCGGCGACGTTGTCACGCCCCATTTCGAAAAGGCGATACCCAACATTCCGGGCAAAACGCTGACCGCGCTCATCGTCGACTATCCGCCGGGTGGAACTTCGGCCCCGCACAGGCATGCGGACTCGTCGTTCATCTTCGCCTACGTCCTGTCCGGAGAGATCGAGTCGAAGGTGAATGATGGCCCGACGCAGACCTATCGCGCCGGCGAGAGCTGGTACGAGCCGCCGGCGGCCAACCACCTCATCAGCCGCAATGCGAGCAAGACCAAGTCCGCAAAGCTGCTCGCCGTCTTCGTCGCCGATACCGACGAAAAGGAACTGACCACCAACATCGAGTGAACCGACGTTCACCGACAGAACACTTCCAAGGAACAGAACAGTGAGCAAGCGTCTCGACTACAACCAGATCGCACCGGCCGGAGTCAAAGCGCTTGGCGGAGTCTACGGCTACATCATGCAGAGCAGTCTCCCCTCGGAGCTGGTCGATCTGGTCTATCTTCGGATCTCGCAGATCAACAACTGCGCCTACTGCCTCGACATGCACACCCGCGACCTTTTGAAAAAAGGGCAGAAGATCGAGAAGATCGCGCTGGTGCAGGCCTGGGCGGAAGCCGGAAATCTCTTCGACGCGCGTGAGCGGGCGGCCCTCGCCTGGGCCGAAACGGTGACACGCGTGGCCGAGACCAACGTCCCGGACGAAGCTTATGAAGCGGCGCATGCCGTGTTCGAGGAGCGGGAACTCGTCGATCTGACGATCGCGATCGGCCTGATGAACACTTACAATCGCCTGGCGATCAGTTTCCGCAAGACGCCACAGGCTGCCCTGGAAAATTAAGACGGGCAAAGCGCCCCAACCAAGGAATTGGCTATGAAGATCTTTGTCGCAGGGTCCACTGGCGCCGTCGGCCTGCCGCTCGTACGGTCGCTCGCGACGCTTGGCCATCAGGTGACTGGCATGACGCGTCCCGGCCAGGGTCCGGATCGTCTGCGCGAGCTCGGGGCCGAGGTGTCTTTCGCCGATGCCTTCGACCGTGAGGCGGTCTATCGCGCGATCGAGGCGGCAGCGCCGGACGTGGTGATCGATCAGCTCACCTGGCTTCCGGCCAACCCTGCCGATATAATCAAGGCGATGCCCAACGATACGCGCCTTCACCGCGAGGGCGGCACCAATCTCATCGCCGCGGCAGAGAAGCTGGGAGTCCGCCGCTACATCATGCAGTCTCGTGGATTCTACGTGGAGGCGCCGGCAGGAGGGCTTGCGGACGAGACCGCCAAGCTGAGACACGACGCTCCCGGCGAGATCGGCGAGAGCACGCGCACCATCGCCGCCTATGAGGACCGGGTGCTCGCCTCGCCATCGCTCGACGGCGTCGTACTGCGCTACGGCTTCTTCTACGGTCCCAACACCTGGTATCGACCGGAGGGAGCCATCGCGGATCAAGCGCGCAAGGGCCAGTCGGCGATCATCGGCGAAGGCAATGCCGTCTGGTCCTTCGTCCACATCGACGACGCCATCGCCGCGACGGTCGCATCGCTCAACGCCGAGCCTGGGATTTACAATGTCGTCGACGACGATCCGCTGCCCGTCGCCGAATGGCTGCCGGCCTTCGCCCGGTGGGTCGATGCGCCGGAGCCCAAGCGCGTGAGCGTGGAGGATGCGCTGAAGACGGCCGGCGAGGAAGCGGTCTACTACCACACCCGCCTGACCGGAGCCTCCAACGGCCGGGCGAAGGCTGAACTCGGGTTCGCACCGCGGCCGCTTCTGTGGAAGAGTGCTTGATCGCTGACAGGGGCAACCGGATGAAGTCGGCCCGCGCTTTTCGGCTCTTTCGTCGAAAGCGCGGGCTGCTGCCGCTTCCAAAAAAATGCACTATCATCGAAGGCAAGGCGCGCGAGACAGCCAACAAGGCGTCGAATTTCGCCACGAATGATCCCGAGCCGGGCGCGTCGGAACTCTATACGGAAATTCTGCTCTAAGTTCTTCCGAAAGTAATACAGACCAGGACAAGACCTACCAAGCCGGCGACGTTGGCCCTCAAGCATTCCGGGGGCCACAGGAAACTCTGAATACGCTGGAGCAGTACGCGAGGCCGTTTGCTGAATGAGCGAGTTTCTCACGAGCATACCAGGCATTGTCCCCGTCGCCGCCGGCTTGGAGATCTGGGCGAGTATGGCTTTGATGGCGGTGCTAGGATTTGTGCTCGGTTTCGCTATGAACCGCGGCTCGATCTGCACCGTCATCGCCACGAGGGAGTTGGTATTGGAGAGGAGGCCAGCGCGTTTCATCGCTCTGGTCGAATGTGCCGCCTGGGCGGCCCTCGTCTACGCAATCCTCGAAACGGCACCGATGATGCCAGAGGGCTGGTCGTCACTCGGCTACTTGGTTCCCGCAGCCATTCTGCTTGGAATCGGTTCCTATTTGAACGGCGCCTGCGTGTTCGGGTCTGTTGGGCATCTCGGCAATGGCGAAATCGAATTCGCGTTCACGTTTCTCGGCATCTATGCGGTCGTCCACATTGAATCCCTGCTCGATCTGCTTACGGATCGGCCGGCGATAGATGCTGCCCCATCGCTTGGGGCGGCGCTTCCCTCGCTTCTACTGCTGACCTTCGTGATTGTCAGGCTTGGCGTGTCACACAGATCCAAGTCTGGTTTCCGACGACTGTCGCTGTCGATGGGTGCGGTCGGCATCACTTCTTCGATCCTGGCGGTTCTTGCGCCCGGGTTCTCGCTCACCGCATCGTTTGGGCCGATCGCTTCGATACCCGTCGCGGGCGCGTTGGTTTCGTTCAGCATGTTCGGCGGCAGCCTCGTCTCCGCGAGACTTAGAAGGCATGGATTCATGCTGAAATGGCCGTCAGTGAAGACCATGCTCAAGAGATCGCTCGCAGGCATGCTGATGGGATTGGGTGCGCTGCTTATTCCCGGTGGGAACGACACGCTGCTGCTGATTGGTCTTCCCGCGGGAGCCTGGCAGGCAGCGCTCGCCTACGGGCTGTTCGTTGCGACGCTCGCCGCACTTATAGTCAAACTCGGTTCGATCGCAAAAGCTTGGACATGACGCTCGACAGAAGACCGCCCCACCGTCGGATGGTATTATGACGTAGGGCTAAAGTTAGGGAGAGGATCGATGAGTGGCACGCTGCACCCGCTTCTGCAAGAAGCTCTGGAGGCGCACGGCGGGCACAACCGCTGGCGCACGTTCAGGGGTATTGCCTCGACCATACGGACTGGTGGAAAGCTATGGGAGCTGAAAGGCGCTCCTTTGATTCCTGTTCCGCGGCGCGCAACAAGCGAGTTTCTCCGCCAGTGGACCCGAGTCACTCCGTTTGGAGAACCCGACTGGGCCATGACCTGGACTCCCGAGCATGTGGAGATCACTGCTGGAGATGGCTCGATTGTCGCCGAGCGAAACAACGGGCGTGAAGCGTTCGACCGCAGCTTCAATGGACAGTGGGACCCGCTGAACCTCGCCTACTTCAACGGCTATGCCATGTGGACATACCATGCGGCGCCTTTTGTTTTCGGCGAGCACGGCTATGAAGCTCGCGACGTTGTCCCGATCGAGACCGAAGGTGAGAGGCTTCGTGGCATAGCCGTACGTTTCCCCGACTCCGTGCATAGCCATACGCGGGAGCAGCGCTTCTACTTCGGCCTGGATGGATTGCTGCGCCGTCACGACTATACGGTTGATGTGTGGGCGGACACGCCGGCCGCGCACTTTATTTCTGATTACGTCGACGTAGACGGACTGAAATACCCGACTCGCCGTAGCGTGTACGCACTCAAGCCGGATGGCACTCTCGACCGCAATTTCAACGCCGTCACAATCGAGCTGTCGGATTATGCGCTGTTCTGAGTCGAGGCTGCCGCGATAACTGTGTTGTTCCCCACGGCTATACTCGAGATCAGTAGCAGCCAATCGTCGAAGTCGCACTCAGGGGCCGCGAGGCCGGTGAACCTTCGCGGAAGACCTTAAATATGATGCGGGTCACCCAGGAAGAGATCCGCCTGAGCCGTGCACCATGCCGCGCCGCGGCGGGCGTTCGGGGATCAAGTTTCACCCGTGCATTCGATTACCGCCATCCCCTCCCCGGGTCGGCGGCGTCAACCGTTCTGCCGCCACGAGCAATTGGTGCGCCATACGTTTGGCCTGCCGGACGGGCTCGGCGACGCGGGTGATTTGCGCAACGGCGACCGCCCCCTCGTGCAGGAGGTTGATCTCGGCCGCGATCCGCTTCGGCTCGGCAAACCGCGCCGCATGGGCGAGTTCCTCCAAATAGGCGAGCGCCAAGCGCTTGTGCATCAAGGAAGCGCGAAACACGGGATCGACCGTGTCCTTGTGTTCTCCCGCCGCGCTCATGAACATGCAGCCGCGGAACTGCTTGTCGCGGACCGTGGTTTCGAGGAAATCGAACGTCGTCAGAAGGCGTTCGACCGGATCGCTCGCATGCTGCTCGACAAAGGCACGCATGGCATTGCGGTCCTCCTCGTCGCGCCTCTCGAGCGCGGCCAGGATCAAGTCTTCCTTGTTTTCGAAGTGCCGGTAAAGCGTCGTCTTGGCCACCCCCGCATCGGCGATGATCAGGTCGACGCCCGTCGCGTGATAGCCGTGCTGGTTGAACAGCCGCAGTGCGGTTTCGAGCAGGTGTTCCCGAATTTCCGAACGGCGCATTATCGTCCTCGCAATGCGTAACAGGTCTGTATCTTTTCATACCGGTCACGGAAAACAAATACAAGGGGCTTTCTGAGGCATTCCTTGCAACGGGCAGCCTTTCGGCCCACGGCAGCCCCCGGGAAAAGAAGTTCCCTAGGGAACAAGGCCAGGATCCTTTCAGAAGCTCGCTCTTGCGAAACGATACAGATCGGTATACCTCTTCTCTCGTTCGATACAGATCGGTATCGTTACTCCGCGTCAGTCGGGCGGATCGCCCACCGCGGACAACCCAAGGAGAAGACAATGCCTCATGTTCCCATCGCCAGCGCCGCGGCCCATCGGCGCGCGCAGACTCGCGCCGCTTTCCTCGATGCGGCCGAGCACCACGGTCGGGCCGTCAGCGCGGCTGGCCTCTATATTTCGCTGGTCGTGATCTATGGCTGGTTCGGCGGTATGAAGTTCACCGCTTATGAAGCGGAAGGGCTGACCGGCCTAGTCGGCAACAGTCCGCTGTTGAGCTGGACCTACTCCCTCTTCAGCGCAAGGGACTTCTCAAGCCTTCTCGGCCTCCTCGAACTCAGCATCGGCGCCCTGATAGCGGCACGGCTCGTCAATCCGGTTTACTCGCTCGTCGGCGGCTTGCTCTCCGCCGGGCTGTTCGCAACCACGCTCAGCTTCATGGTGACGACCCCGGGAGTGTCCGTGCCGGAGCTCGGTTTTCCAGCGATTTCGGTCGCTCCCGGCCAGTTTCTGCTCAAGGATATCGGCCTGCTCGCCCTTTCCCTCTGGATTGCCGTCGACTCGCTCGCGGCGCTCCGCTCAACCAGGGCATGACCGAAAACGACGGCGGAGCCCCGCCTCCGCCCGCATTCCTAAATTGCATTGAACGAAACCGCCATCCCCAGATCGGCCGTGCCGGTCGGTTCAACGAAAGGAACGTCCCATGTATTTGACCTTTGTTCTGTCCAAGATCCGCGCCCACCAGCGCTATCGCCAGACCCTTCGCGCGTTCACGCAATTGAACGACCACTTGCTCGATGATGTCGGCATTGCCCGCAACGAAATCGACGTCGTCGCGCGCCGGCAATACGACCAATGAACCCCCGAGACTGCGTCACGGCTGATCCCAGACTGGGACGCAGAAGGAGATCACCTCATGAACACGCATCGTGCCAGGGTCCTGATCATCGGGGCCGGACCGGCTGGCTATACCGCCGCCATCTACGCTGCCCGCGCCAACCTGAAACCGCTCCTTGTGACGGGGCTGCAGGCGGGCGGTCAGCTCACAATCACGACGGATGTCGAGAACTACCCCGGCTTTGCCGAACCCGTTCAAGGCCCGTGGCTCATGGAGCAGATGCGGCAGCAGGCGGAGAATGTCGGCACCGAGGTGGTGTACGATATCATCACCTCTGTAGATCTCTCAAAGCGCCCGTTCCATCTCAAAGGTGACTCCGGCGACACGTACATCGCTGACGCGATCATCATCGCGACGGGAGCCCAGGCCCGCTGGCTTGGCCTTCCCTCGGAGAAGACATTCAGTGGATTCGGCGTCTCCGCTTGCGCAACCTGTGATGGCTTTTTCTATCGAAACAAGGAAGTGGTCGTTGTCGGCGGCGGGAACACAGCCGTGCAGGAAGCGCTTTATCTGTCGAATCTTGCCTCCAAGGTGACGGTCGTCCACCGCCGCGATCGTTTTCGCGCCGAGTCGATCCTGCAGGACCGCCTTTTGTCCAAACCGAATATTGACGTCATTTGGAACCACGTCATCGATGAGGTTATCGGCGAACGCGAGCCGAGGAAGTCGGTAACCGGCGTCCAGATCCGCAACGTGAAGACGGGCGAGGTGAAGGAGTTATCGACGCACGGCCTTTTCGTCGCGATCGGACACGATCCGGCAACCGCGTTGTTTCGCGGCCAGCTCGACATGGATGCGGACGGCTACCTCAAGGTCGGCTCCTGGTCGACCAAAACAACCGTCCCCGGGGTGCAGGCCGCCGGCGATGTCATCGACCCGGTATTCCGCCAGGCGATCAGTGCCGCCGGCATGGGATGTATGGCGGCCCTGGAAGCCGAGAAATTCCTGACCGAGCATTCACCCCATTCGGTCGCTTGGCCGATCGAGGCGCGTGAAGCGGAGATGGCTGAAGTATAAGTGCGGGGGATCACCGACGAAACGAGGGGCCCTTGGGGAAGCGCGGACCCGCCCGCACCACTGCGGAGGTCCGTGCTTTCCCTACGCCTTCCGGCTGCCCTTGCATTCGAACGGCGCCGGAGTGACAACCGGTATCCGGCAGCCGCCGATGTCTTTCCTTGCCGAGATGATGGCCCGTTCAATCCAAGCCCAAGCGAGACCGATCCATGGACATCAATCAGGTCAGATACTTTCTCAATCTCGCTGAAACACTGAACTTTACCGAAGCCGCGCGTCGAAGCGGTGTCTCGCAGCCCAGTCTCACGCGGGCAATTCAGCGCCTCGAGGAAGACTTGGGCAGTCCGCTGATCTATCGCGACGGCAAGGACAGCCGCCTGACGGCGCTCGGCCGCGACGTCCAGGCTGAGTTCATGCGGATTGAGCTCGCGCTTAGAAACGTGCGCGAGCATTCCGAAAACACGGTGCTCGGCCGGCGCCGGATCCTCGATATCGCTGTCGCCCCGACCATCGGCCCTGCCGCATTTGTCGCGTTCTTTGAGGACGCGCTTGGCGAGCTTCCTTCGGTGAAGATCAACATGCATCAGTTATTGGCTGGCGAAGGCGCTAACGAAGTGCTTTCGGGCAAGTATCACGCCTGTGTCCTGCCGCGGGCTCCCCGCTCCAACCCCAAGCTCAACGTCGTGCCGCTCTTTCGCGAGCCGTTCCTCCTCGCCTGCGCTCAGAGCCATCCCCTGGCAGGCAAGGATGTCGTCAGCACCGAGGCGATCGCCGCCTACCCCTATGTCGACCGGCTGGCCTGCGAGTTTCACACCGAGATCACCGAGCACCTGATGGACCATGACGCGGTCATGCAGCCGCGCTTCAGTGCCGACCGCGAGGACTGGGTCCAGCAGGTCGTCGCCGAGGGCCGTGCGATCTGCATCATGCCCGAGCGGTCCATCGTCGTGCAGGGCATAGTTACCCGTCCGGTGGAAGGGATTTCCCTGGCGCGCGAACTGGTACTTGTGACGGTTTCCGGTTCCGGCACACCGCTCGAGATCCGCAAAATCGCGCAGCTGGCGGCCCGGCACGACTGGTCGTGAGCGGGTGCGCCTATCGCTCGGCTATGGAATCTATGCACATCCGATATTGGGAAAACTCATCGCCGCTCGCCATATTCAGGCAACAGTGCAGGAACGGAGATACGGGCAATGACCTACAGAAAGACCGACGATGCGGTCCGGAAGCTGACGCCTGAGCAGTATCGGGTGACCCAGCAGAACGGCACCGAACGCCCCTTCACCGGGGAGTATAATGACAACAAGGAGCCGGGTGTCTATGTCGACATCGTATCCGGCGAACCACTGTTCGCCTCGGCCGACAAATTCGATTCCGGCCGCGGCTGGCCGAGTTTCACCAAGCCGATCGTACCGGCAAACGTCAACGAACTCAGGGATAACTCGCATGGCATGATCCGCACCGAGGTCCGCTCGGTGCATGGCGATAGCCATCTCGGCCATGTGTTTCCCGACGGTCCAGAAGACCAGGGTGGGTTGCGATACTGCATCAATTCCGCCGCACTCCGGTTCATTCCCCGCGAGGAAATGGAGGCCGAGGGCTACGGCGCCTATATCAACCAGGTAGAGGATATCTAGATGAGTGAAAGACCTGACAGAGCTGTTTTGGCTGGTGGCTGCTTCTGGGGGATGCAGGATTTGATCCGCAAACTCCCGGGCATCATAGCGACCCGCGTAGGCTACACCGGCGGCGACGTGCCGAACGCGACATACCGCAATCACGGCACTCACGCCGAGGGCATCGAGATCATCTTCGATCCCGGGACGATCAGCTACCGGCGAATTCTGGAGCTTTTTTTCCAGATCCACGATCCGACCACGAGAAATCGGCAGGGCAACGACATCGGCGCTTCCTACCGCTCGGCTATCTACTACGTCGACGAAGAGCAGAAGCGGATAGCCGAGGAGACGATCGCGGACGTTGACGCGTCAGGCCTCTGGCCGGGAAAGGTTGTGACCGAAGTCGAGCCCGTTGGAGACTTCTGGCAGGCAGAGCCCGAGCACCAGGACTACCTGGAGCGCTACCCCAACGGCTACACCTGCCACTTCCCGCGCCCTAACTGGGTGCTGCCCCGGCGGTCGGCGGCCGAGTAAACGGCCGGAGATTTCCGCGACCTAAAGCAACTCCGAGGGGTCTTGCGGATACTCTGGGCTCCTCGGAAAAGCAGGTCGAGCAGTCGACACCCCTGCCAGGCTGCGCTGCGCGAGCTACGCTGACCAGCAACTCGAGCGTTGACGACTTCCGCCTAGGCAGCAGCCGTTGCAGATGTAGAATAATCATCTGCAGCGGAGGGTCGTAACCATGGCATTCAATACGCAACGGCTCCAATTTTCCGTCATTCCGGCGCGGCACTTAGCGCCCGCCTTGATCTGCCAAATGGGCCATTGCGCGCCTACGCGCTTTTTGCCCATTGCTTCACGTGTTCCAAGGATCTGGCGGCAGCGCAACGGATTGCAGCGGAGCTTGCGCGTGAAGGCATCGCTGTCCTGCGTCTCGATTTCACGGGTTTGGGATCGAGCGAAGGCGAATTTGCCTCGACGAACTTCTCCTCCAACGTTGCGGACCTTCTTTCCGCCGCGGACTATCTACGCCACCATTATCAGGCACCCGCGGTGCTGATCGGCCACTCGCTCGGCGGCGCAGCGGTCCTGGCCGTCGCCGGGACATTCCGGAAGTGCGCGCCGTAGCCATCATCGGCGCGCCGGCCGATGTCGGCCACGTATTGAAGAATTTCGGAGCGAGCCTCGACGAGATCGAGAAGAACCGTGAGGCCGACGTCGATCTCGCCGGGCGCACGTTCCTTATCAGAAGGCAATTTGTCGAGGATACGCGTGCGCACCGCATTAAGGATGCGGTTGGGAGGCTGAAAATGCCGCTCCTCGTCCTTCACGCGCCGCTGGCCATACGGTCGGGATCGAGAACGCCACCGAGATCTTCGTCGCGGCCAGGCATCCGAAAAGCTTCATCTCGCCGGGACAAGGCCGACTACCTGTTCACCGACCCTGAGGACGCGGCCTTTGCCGGACGGATGATTTCGGAATGGCTGACACGCTATCTTGCCGCCGACACGCCGCAAGGCGCGGGCCCGATCGAACATGTGCGCGTGAGGGAAACGGGCGAAGGCAAGGTTCAAAATGCGGTCTCGATTTCGGACCATTGCTCTACGACTTCCTTGCTATTGCGCTTGGCGCCTGCACCGCTATGACGCTGCGCCTCTATGCCTGTCACAAGCAGCTGGCCCTCGGGCGCATCGGCGTTGACGTCTCGCACACCAAAATCCATGCGAAGGATTGCGAGGAGTGCACCGAACTGGAACGTGGCCGCAGCGGCAGGATCGATCGTTTCGAACGCGTCATTTCTATTGATAGCGATGTCTCGGAGGAGCTTCGCGGGAAGATCGCCGAAATCGCCGGCAAGTGTCCGGTCATCGAACGCTCGAGCCAGTGGCGAAGATAAGAACGGTTGTGAAGTAAGGTGCCCAGTGACAGGACGATAGCACCAACTTCGATGATCTCTTGGGCCGAGCATGTCTCGGCGCGTCTCGACGACGATGAACGCACAAAAGCGGCTCCTGTTTGGAATTTCTTGCGTTCCGCTCTTTGGAAGAATCGGCTTCTGGCGCGCATTGCTGTCACTCAGCAAGTTGCCCACCGCTTCCGCTCATGAGCTGACTGAGATGATCGGAAGCCGGCAAGATGCGCCCTGTCCGGGTTGTCGACTCCTACCCCTCGCCTGAATGGATCGAACTGTCGACCTTGCATTTGTCGCTCTTGGTGGCAGCTTCGGGGCGATTTGGGCGCTGCGTTGGTTGTGTTTTCACCTCCGATCCAGTGCCTGTCATTGATCCTGCGCGTAGCAGGTCACTCGTGCGCAAGCGATATCTTTCCCGATGCGAATTGGCGATCGTGGAAAATCCGCACTGACAGAACGACGCCGGCGATCAGCACAACCACCCCTGCCATTTCGATCGGGGTTGGCCAGCGGGCATGGACGACAAGTCCTCCGATGACACCAAAGGCAGTTTCCGAGACGATCAATTGCGCGGCCAAGGCAACTGGCAGGCTCCGGGCGGCAATGTTCCACGCCCAGACCCCGCCTACGGTTGCCAGCAGCGCGAGGGACACACCCCAAACATATAGGCTGCCGGCGGCACTCCAGCCGAACCCCAACGTTGGAAGCCGGAAGAGGTCCATCGCGGCACCGACGGGATAAAACGCCAGCATCAAGACGCCGCCTCCGACCAGTATCAGCGCTGACCACACACCGGAGGGCATTTCTGGTCGGGCGGCGAGTGCAGCCTGATTGACAAGGGCGAAACAGACCCAAAGGCCCACGGCAGCGAGCGATAGCGGCACGCCAATCCACACTAATTGGACAGAGTTCAATCCTTCGGCCGTGAATGCCGTGCCATTGACAAGAACGAGGCCAACCAGCACCAGCGCCAAAGGCATCATAAGGAATCGCCATGGCATTGATCCCTGGCGTTGATTACCGATGACCATCAATACAATCGGGACGAGACCCAGAAATGCGGGAGCGATGACTGGGCCGGCAAAGATGGCCGCTCCTGTCACTGTCAGGAAGTAGCCGACATATCCGACGAAAGCGAGCCAGACGGCTTGCAGGCAGTTTCCAAGCGTGAGGTGGCGCATGACGCCCTTTTCGGAAGCCAGGATGTAAAGCCCGACGAGCGAAGAAACGACGTGCCGGACCAGCGCAAAATCAAAGGTGGAATAGTCACCGATGATAAAGGGCACAACGAAGTTGAGCGAAAAGGCAAAGGCCGCAAAGAGAGCGGCTGACACGCCAACATAAAAGACCCTGTTCATAGGAGCATCCCTTTGAGTTTGCGTCACTGGAATTTGATTGCGGTGACGCTGACTGCTTTCGTTAGCAATCAAGCGAGATCCTTGAGCGAATGAGGAAAATTACCGACCGCGAGCCTGTGGCGGTACTCAGCGAAAATGAGAACCACCCTCTCGATACGCACTCATCGGACCATGACCCAGATACGATTCACCAGACGGCTGCTCCTATTCAGCAGAACTGATTTCTCATATCCTCAACATCGAGGCTTCCACTCGTAGGGACGTTATGGATCGGCTTGATGCAATGCGGGTTCTGCTTGCGGTGGTTGACGCCGGGAGCTTGTCGGCGGGCAGTCGGAAGCTGAATGCGCCGTTGCCGAGCGTCAGCCGCAAGGTCGCCGATCTGGAGCGATATCTCGGCGCAAACCTCATCATCCGAACAAGCCGCAACCTGCAGCTTACCGACGCCGGTCGCGACTATGTCGATGCGGCACGCAAGATCATCGCCGATCTGGAGGAAGTCGAACGCCGGGCCTCCGGCGAATATCAAACGCCACGGGGACTGCTCACCATCACGATGCCGATCGAATTTGGCCACCGGTACGTTCTGCCGATCGCACTCGACTTCATGAACGAGCATCCGGAGGTGACTTTGAACCTCCTGTCCCTCGACCGTTCTGTTCATCTCGCCAACGAGAAGGTCGACGTCGCCATCCGACTTGGCGAATTGGCCGACAGTTCCCTCTACGCCGTCAAGGCCGGCGAGTTCCGCCTGTTGACCTGCGCAAGCCCGGCCTATCTGGAACGGCATGGCGTTCCCCAACATCCCACCGAGCTCACCAATCATGACGGAATCATGTTTCATAACCGGTCGTTCTTCTGGAGTTTCGAGGTCGACGGCAATTCTGTCGAGGCGATGCCACGCAGCCGGATCGAGGTCAACACTGCGGCCAGTTGCGTCGCAGCCGCGCGAAATGGAGCCGGGATCGCCCGCCTCTTCGACTATCAGGTTCCGGAGGAAGTGTCCTCGGGCGCGCTCGTGCAGATCTTGGGGGACTACGGCGGTAGGCCCAAGCCGATCCACATCGTCTACTCGCGTCAGGGGTTGATCGCTCTCAAAGTGCGTACCTTCATCGATTGGACGCTCCCCCGGCTTCGCGCGGCTTGCAGCAATTATTGCGATGCGCCGTCACCGGAATGAAGCGCACACCTCCTCGACCGTCCTCTCCAAATCCGGGAGATGCGGGCAATAGCCAGTGTCGGTCGTCGCCGCGACGACAAACGGAAGCCGGGCCAATCGAAAGCGTGGACCTCGTAATCGTCGGCGAGAGTGAAGCGATGCAGGAAGAGCACCCCTTCGGGTCGAAACAATGGACTACCGACCTTCTCAGTTAGATGTCGTGGTCGATCTGAATGAAGCTGATACTCGCCCTCGGTTGATGCGAGCTGATCTCGGCATGTGTCACGGTTGCGATCGAGAAAAACACCGCTGCGGCGGCAAACAGCCGTCGAAAATTGGCCATTGTCATGTCGGTAGCTCCAGCCTGGTCTCACTTCAACGGACAACCCGGTCGATCTGCACCTGGAGGCGCGGGCCGACCAGCAGGATGACGGGGATAACGATGAGATAGGCGATGCTCCACGACCGGAGCCATGTCAGGACGAACCCGCTTGAGAAGCCCAGATTGAGCGCG
Source organism: Sinorhizobium sp. M4_45 (assembly GCF_002885915.1). Taxonomy (NCBI): domain Bacteria; kingdom Pseudomonadati; phylum Pseudomonadota; class Alphaproteobacteria; order Hyphomicrobiales; family Rhizobiaceae; genus Sinorhizobium; species Sinorhizobium sp. M4_45. The sequence continues at coordinate 127,291 of NZ_NWVE01000010.1, read as the reverse complement.
AGCAACGTGAAAGAGATCAATCCTGTCGTTACGATACCCATCGACAGGGCGAAGGCGATCTTGCGTTTGAAATGCGTGTCCATGTCGGTCTCCCGGTTCGAGGTGAAACAGGGATCGCCTTGGCGGTTACGATCCCGGATTGTGTCTTCGAAGGTCGCGCGACTTCGGCAGCAGCGGTAGCCGGGAAACCCGAGAGGCAGCCTCTTGAATCCCGTAAGTTCTCAAGGGGGAGGAAACCGTTGGATCCGATCGCGAAAGGACACCCGTCATGTCGTGACAGCGCCCCAACGCTCTGATCCCCGATGCGTCCTGTGCGATCGGCCTGGTCTAGGCCGACCGCCTCGTAGGCCGCGGGTACGATCTCGTGCTGCTCTCACTGCGGGCCGAACGCCCCGGCGCGCTCGCGCGCTTCCTTGGAAGCCGAAACTGCCCAACACGCACTGCTTTTCGACATCGTCACGGCGATCCCGCGACTCGCTACCTGAAGCGTCGCTGATCCAAAACGAGAGGCTCACTCTCGTTTTCGCCCGCTACCGGGCAAGTTTTCCCAAGCTCATATTTCCCGCCATCGCAGCCCACAATCGCATTGGTCGGGGCGGCGTCCACCAAACTTGAAAGGAAATGCCATGCCTGAGACATTGGGAACGGCCGTCATTACTGGGGCTTCGAGCGGCATCGGCGCTCTCTATGCCGATCGCCTTGCCCGGCAGGGCTACGACCTGGTGCTCGTCGCCCGAAGTGCCGAGCGGTTGGAGCGGATCGCGCGTTCGATCCGCGAACAGACAGGCCGCACCATCGAGACCATCACTGCCGACCTGACATTGACCGGTGACGTCAATCGCGTCGCCAGCCTGATCGCTGACAACGCCGAGATCACCGTACTGATCAACAATGCAGGCGTGGGAGCGACCGCGCCGTTGCTTCGATCCGACGCCAACGCGATGAGCGCGATGATCGCACTCAATGTCGAGGCGCTGACGCGGTTGACCCACGCCGCCGTCCCCGGCTTCGTAGCGCGCGGGCGGGGAACGATCGTCAATATCGCATCGGTCGTGGCGATCACGCCCGAAAGGCTGAACGGGGTCTATGGCGGCAGCAAGGCGTTTGTCCTCGCCTTCAGTCAGAGCCTCCGGCAGGAGCTAGAGGGTAGCAATGTCCACGTTCAGGTCGTCCTTCCCGGAGCTACCGCCACCGACTTCTGGGACGCCGCCGGTCTGCCCGTCGCCCACCTGCCCGAGGAAATTGTGATGCCGGCCGATGCCCTGGTCGATGCGGCGCTTCTGGGGCTTTCCCGGAAAGAGTTCGTCACCATACCCAGCCTGCACGATGTCACGCAGTGGGACGTCTACGAAGCCGCCCGGCAGGCCATGGCCGGAAATCTGTCTACCAACAGGCCAGCAGCCCGCTATCTCGCCGGCTGAAAATCAACAAGGTACATCTCAATGTCGAAAGTCATCTACACTGGCAACACCAACACCACGGGCGGCCGCGACGGCGCGTCTCGCAGTTCCGACGGGCGTCTCGATATCAAACTGTCGCCGCCGGGCTCTTCGGGCCTGGGCACCAATCCCGAACAGCTCTTCGCGGCGGGCTGGTCCGCCTGTTTCCTCGGCGCAATCGGAAAGGCGGCTGCCGAGCGCCAGCTCCGCGTGCCGGCCGACGCTGCGATAAATGCCGAGATCGAACTGGTCTTGAATGACGATGGCTATGTGCTGCAGGCACGGCTGAATGCGAAGCTGCCGGGCATCGAGGCAGGCCTCGCCAAGTCTTTGGTCGAGCGCGCCCACGAGCTCTGCCCCTATTCCAAGGCCACCCGCGGCAACATCGCCGTCGAGCTCAACGTCGTTTGACCGGTGTCCGATCAAGGCCCTCCAGCTTAACACCGCGCCGGCGTCCCGAGATATTTCGGTCGTGACCGGCACGACTACCACGGGTTTATTCTCATGACCAAGATTGCAACCGCCCTCGCAACGGCCGCTTTCCTGCTCGCCGCGGGCACACCCAGCCACGCGCAAACGCCGCAACATGCAGCCACACAGTTCCTGCCGATCAAGAACGAGCCCGCACCCAGACTCTTCGTGGATCAGCCCCTTGCGAGACCGCTGACTACCAGAGGCGTGGCGATCATTCCCTATCGCGCCGAGAACTTCCGCATCCTGCCCATCTTCGGCGCCGGCGCGACCGATGTCTCCCCGCGTGCTGGGCACCTCCATGTCAGCATCGATGATCTGCCATGGCGGTGGGCCGATGCAGGCGGCACCGGCGCAATCGTCCTGACAGGGCTGCCGCCAGGCGAACACAAAGTGCTCATCGAAATGGCCACGCCAGAACACGAAGTGCTCGGCGGAAAGGTTGTGAAATTCACCGTACCCGCGACCGACGGCTCACACCATTAGACGTCCAGTTGACATGGTGGCCAGTTCCACTTTGCCTAGCTTGGGCGGCGGGCTCAATTGGGAGTCTTTTATCGAAGACAGACAAGAGATCTGAACCGTCCACCTCTGCGACAATGCCGCCCATCCAGTGGATCCTTGCAAGAGTCCGGCAGAAAGACTCTGTGTTGACTGCCGTCCGTATGACCGTATGAGGGAAGTCTGCGCGCCTTCCGCGTTCAGCAAAACGCATTCCATTCGATACATTATGCGATCTCCTTAGTGGAGACGTGAACATGCTCGCAACAGGCCGTGCACAAGGCTCGTGGCGAACGGCTCCGTTCGGCGGATACTGTTGAAAAACTCGTCATTGCTGGCGCTTTGCAGCCGTGATTCAATCCTCCGAGGGGATAAAGAAGGCATGCAGCCCGAGGATCCGACGCTCGCGGAACTATCAAAACGCTTCGGCTACATGACGGGACCGTTTAGCAAGAACCATCTCGGCGATCTGGACGAGCATCTGCCGACGGCGCATGGCTTCGACGAGTCCTTCGGGTCCCTGTACCATCTCAATGCCGAGGACGAACCAGAGCACCCAGACTACCCTAAGGACGCGGAATTTCGCCAACGGTTCGGCCCGCGCGGCGTCCTGCATAGCCATGCCGAAGGCCGTATTGAAACACCGGGCCGCTCACCAAGAAACGCATGGAGACCATCGACCAGGAGGTGACAGATGCCGCGATCGATTTCCTGAAACGGGCCAAGGAGCAGGATAAGCCCTTTTTCCTGTGGTCGAACTCGACCCGCATGCATGTCTGGACTCGGCTCAAGGCGGAAAGCCAAGGCAAGACCCGGCCTCGGCAGCTATCCTGACGGCATGGTCGAGCATGCCGAGCTGCGTTGGACGATCTCGGCTTCGCGGAAAACACCATCGTCATGTACTCCACCGACAACGGCGCGGAGCAGTTCACTTGGCCGGACGGCGGCCAGTCACCGTTCCGCGGCGAGAAGAACACCAACTGGGAAGGCGGCTATCGGTACCATGCGCCGTGCCGGCAGGCACGATAAAGCCGGGCACGATCTACAACGAGATCGTCGCTCACGAGGACTGGATACCCACGCTTGTGCGGCGGCCGCTGATCCGGAAATCAAGGGGAACTGCTGGCTGGCCATACGGTCGGCGACAAGACCTTCAAGGTCCACCTCGACCGCTACAACGTCACCATCTATCTGGCCGGGGACAGGCAAGGATCCGCGCAAGGAGTTCATCTACTTCGTCGACGACGGGACGCTCGTTGCACTGCGCTTGTCTTTGCCGAGCAGCGGTCGCATGGGCTTGAGGTTTGGCAGGGCCCCTTTGTGCCACTGCGCCTTCCAAAGCTGTTCAATCTCCACTCCGATCCGTTCGAAACAGCCGACGAGGAGGGGATGTACTATGAGCGCTGGCGCGTGGAGCATCCGTTCGTGCTCGTCCCGGCGCAGGCTTACTGGCCAGGTTCCTGCAGGCGTTCAAGGAATACCCGCCGAGGCAGAAGCCCGGCAGCTTCTCGATCGATCAAGTTCTGGCGACCATGGGAGAGGCTTCAAGCGGCAGATGACAGCCCCGCACCTGTGGGGCAAGAAGCCGAAGACCGCAGGACGCTCACCAAGATCGTTGAATCTCTACCGCACGACACCATTCGTGACTTAATCCGGCTCATGAAACGCATGACGCCAGGCGAACCATCGGCCGACACTGTCGTCACTAGCAACAGCGAAAGCCGCTGAAAAGGCGCGCACCACCTTGCGGTTGGCGGGCAATTAAAAGCGGCAGCCGCCGCCCCTCTCCCGTTTACCACAGGCCTTCTCTTCGGCGCAATGAGATAGCGCGTTCAAGCCTCCGGCTGATTCGCTGCGCTAAAGATGGCGGAGTGGAGAACGGGAGTGGAGCGGCACTCTTCTGTTTGGCGTGCCTTCGCCGGCGTCTGCTGACGTTGCCGCCGCAGTCAGAGTCGGATCAGGCGATCAGCCGCCGGATTGAAGCCGCTTCCTGGTCGTCCACCAGCGCGGAATGGGCGCGCTTCCGAATAGTCGTTGATGAGGAGCGCGATCTTCTCCCGTGAATTGAACATGGCCACTCCCTCGCTCGCCTGGACTCCGTACCGGCGCAATCAGTTTGTGCGGCTGTACAGCCATAGTGACCAAGCCGCATGCGATTCCAGTAGCAGATGGCTCAGCCGAACGGCTTCAGCCTCAACCGGCTGCGATGATCCTCCGGCCCATTGCGCCCGGACGGGCACACTCCGCGAAAATACGACTTCTGCCACTTCTCCCGTACCGCATCGGAGTTCGGATCGTTCAGCCCCTCATTGAAGCTGTTCCGGCTATCCGACCACGCCTTATATTCGCCTTCGAGCTCCGGATTTTCCGACAGTTTGCGCATTTCCGGCGTGACGGCCTCGAGCCCGCCGCGCGAAACGGGAAAGATGTGACAGATCGGCTCGCCCGGTTCGAAGCGAACCCGATGCCCGGCCCGGGTGAACTGCCAGTTCATGGTGAATGTGTAGGGCGACCAATCCGTCTCGATGATACCCGTCAGCGCAGCGATGCCGTCCTTCGGCCTGTTCAACGGTCCCGTCACGAACAGGTCGGTTCCGCTGTCCGTCTTGAACAGGCACGGAATGTGAAAGGTCAGCGTACCGCTTCCGAAGTGGCTGACGGCGGGCGCATGCGTGCCCGGATCCGGTTCGATGCGAACGGCATTCTCCCGTTCGCCCCCATCCCATGCCGCGGAAAAACCGGCCGCGTTCAAAATTTCCCACCCATGCGCATTCGCGATGTTCAAGGGCAGGCAGCGATAGGCGAAGCGCTGGTTCGTCCCGTTCATCCACTCGCGCTCCAGGGGAGCGGGGCGGATGGCCATCTCATGTCCGTCGATCACATAGGCGGTCAGTCTCGTCATCCGGAATGTCTACCATTTGATGCGCAGGCCAACATTGCCCCCGTAGCTTCGGTTGTCGCCATCGTCGAGCCCGGTTGCGAACTGCAGACCGCCATAGATGCTGACCGTCTCGCTCATTTGAGCCGACATACCCACATTCAATTCGAGCGACGTCTGCTCCAGCTCGGTTACGACCGGAACCCGGTTGAATGAGACCTTATAGTCCGCATCGAAGTCATGCCACAAGTTGACGCTGGCAAAGGGCTGGACCGGAACATCATTCATCGTGGTATTCGCTTCGAGCCTCATGCCGAGGCGGCCCGTCCAGGCTCCGAAAGACTCATAATCGATGCCCGTGAAGCGGTCCCGCGCGTCATCCAGATCGACGTGCTGCCAGATGAGCTGGCCCTGCGGTTCGAGCACCCATCCATTGTCGAACCTGAACGGGTAACCCGCCTCGATGGAAAAGGCGACAGAGTTCCCGGGTGTGTCGGCCCCGATGCCCCGGTCGGAGCTCGAGCCCCCATCGAGCCATGAATACATTCCTATACTGTCCACATACCAGCCGTCCGCGCCGATATGCGTCCAATAGGCGCCGATCGAATTCGCATGGAGGTCGATCGAGCCCACCTCGAACTGCAGTCTCCCGAGCGTATTGCCTCCGTTCGAGCCCGAAGTGCCGGTATAGGCAAAGAACAGGCCGACGCGGTCCTGGCTTCCGTCGCCGTGCAGGGCTCCGATCAGATCCTGACCGGCTTGAAGTCCCCATAGCTCTCCCGAGAAGGACGGACTGACCTCGAATTCGAACCTGCTGATCTTGGACGACCAGGTTTGGTCGAAGGACTCGCCGAACAGCCGTCCCCAAGCCCCGGGGAGGTTCCCGCTACTGTTCAGCAGGAACTCGTCACCGTGCCGCGCGTGAAAGGTGCCTATGGCGGCGACGCCCATCTTCTGCGCAAGCGCCGGCGTGATGATGTAGCCGGGAATTTCCGGCCGGACCGACGGCGTAATCGGCGGCGGCCCCGGCGGTGGCGGCAACGGTGGTGGCGGCGGCGGTGGTGGCGGCGGCGGTGGCGGCGGTGGTGGCGGTGGCGGCGGCGGCGGTGGCGGCGGCGGCGGTGGTGGCGGCGGCGGTGGTGGCGGTGGTGGCGGTGGTGGCGGCGGCGGCGGCGGCGGCGGCGGTGGTGGCGGCGGCGGCGGCGGCGGCGGCGGTGGTGGCGGTGGTGGCGGCGGTGGCGGCGGCGGCGGTGGCGGCGGTGGCGGCGGTGGTGGCGGTGGTGGCGGCGGTGGTGGCGGTGGTGGCGGTGGAGAAACGCCGCCCGTGCGCAGGAACCAGTCGTCGTCGTTCTCCGGATCTCTCGTCACACCGCCGCGATAGAGCTGGTATTCGAAAATGCCGGCGGCGACGGGGGCGCCCAGCGTGAAGGCAGTGCCCTCGGTGGTGGCACCGGCAGTGGCATCCACGACCCTGATGCCGTCGGCGAGCGTCAGCGCTCCCTCTCCGCCGACATTGGTGATCAAAATAAAGGTTTCGCCCGAAGCGCTCGCGCCCGTGCCGCTGATGACCAGCTTGTCCGAGGGCGCATCGTCGGTTTCGAGCACCGTGTGCAACTGCAGCCCGCCCTGCTGGCCGACATAGTTGCCGTAGACCGTGAACGTATCGTGCAAGCTGCCACCGGCACTCACCATGTCATTCGTCATGTCGATGAGGCCGGCATTGTAGACCGTCACCAGTTGCGCCGGATCGAAGGCTTTGACGCCATAGCCGAAGGAATTGCCGGCCCGGACCGCGCTCGTCGCGTCGATCGACAGCGTCCCGGTCCCGGTCGCCGAGTCGCCCAGCGTCAGAACCGTCGTGGTGTAGATGAAAGTCATCTCCGACCCATTGGTCAGCCTGATGTCTTCCCAGTTGATGAGATCGGACGGGGCGTTTCCCGCATCGTTGCCGTGACTGTTCGAGGAATTGCTCCAGGTTAGCCTGTCGGCACCCTGGCCGCCATCAATGATCTTCCCGGCGCTGAGGTTATCTTCTGTCAGGTTGCGGAAAAGCGCGGCATCGATGCCTTGGCCCATCTGCACCGAAGGCGGAATGAACCCTCCCGACCAGTCGAAGAAATCGTCGTCGTCGCCCATGTCGACGCCGGAAGCAAGAGTTCCGGAGATCAGGTCGAGTCGGTCGTTGCCGTCGCCGAGTGAAATCAAGCCTGCAAAATAGCCGCGATTGACCACGTAATCGATCGAGTCATTGACGCTGTTGACGCCGTTCTGGACACTGCCGGTCGCCGTGTTGTTGATGAAATTGAAGCCGGAGCCCTGCAGAAAGATCGTGCCGGAGATCGAGCTCCTGTTGTTCAAGGTGAAGCGGTCATTGTGCATCGCGTGCACGTTGTTCGACACGGTACCGTCATTGTTGAATACGCTTGTGCCAGGTCCCTGGAACTCCGAATCGCTGTAAAAGCTGCCGCCGGTCAACAGGTTGACGGAAACCGATCCATTGGAGTGCCAGCCGGGATTGCTTCCCGAACAGTCGTAGACGCCCGAGCTCGTTTCCACGCAGGCCGCGCGGGCTTCGGATGCCAGACTGCAAAGCAGCGCCGCCGAGGCGACAGAGCCGAGCAGAAGCTTGTTGAGCTCCCGGTTGATGCGGAGCGGAGTATCCACCGAACGCGCTTGGCATAGGCCGCGGAAATGCAGCGGCCGCGCGGTTTTTGCTAAAATCGGCGGAGCGCCCAAATCTTCGGGACTTCCAGTAACAAGCGAAACGCCGGAGCGGGCAAAATCAAAATCCATTCCGTTTCAACCGATTGATGATTGTTGCGGCTCAATCTAGCGAAAACGCGATACTGTCGAAATTGGACCTTGGGGCATATTCCTGCTGGACGAGCATGTGCCCTTTCAACCCAGTTGGTGTTTGCCAACGAATAGCTTACGGATCAGCAACTCTTGGGTCGAGGAAGGTCGAACCTCCTTCCACGAATGATCGATCCAGTGCTTCAAACGCTGCTTCGAGCTGACTGATTCCCCACTCGGAGTCGGAGTTGGGCTACAGCACCGCGGAAACGATAATCACGGCTCACGCAACAACGTTCGGCGTTGAGCGGCAATGCACAGGGCACCTTCGACGAAAGGTGCCCCAAGGTCCAATACCCGCTGCACAGCCGCTCCGCTAAATTCAAGCCCCGAAGGTGCTCCAACGCGGAGTTGCCGAAAAAGAAATCTCAGCGGCCTTGAGCGTCACTTGAGCAGACACAGGGAGTATTGAGATGCATATCGGAAGATATTTATCCAGCCTTTCACTTATCGCTATCGTTGCCGCCGGGACAATTCCCGCCTATGCGCAGGACGCGGCGACCCAAAAGGACGCGACGGAGGCAACGCGCGCCGCAAACGACGCCCTGCGCACCCAATTGCCGTTTGACGACACATCCGACTTTGATGATGCCAAGCGAGGCCTCATTGCTCCCTTGCCGACCGAAATGATCCAAGGTCAGGGCGGCAACGCGATCTGGAACCCGCAGCAGTACAGCTTCATAACCGAGGGAGCCGAAGCTCCCGCGACCGTAAATCCCAGCCTTTGGCGGCAATCGCAACTCATCAATATCAGCGGTCTGTTCGAGGTCACGGAGGGACTTTACCAAGTTCGCAACTTCGACCTTTCAAACATGACCATCATCGAGGGCACCGAGGGGATCACCATCGTCGATCCGCTCGTCTCGTCCGAAACGGCAAAGGCCGCTCTCGACTTGTACCGGAAACATCGGGGCAACAAGCCTGTAAAGGCGGTCATCTACACGCACAGCCACGTCGATCATTATGGCGGCGTACGCGGCATCGTGGACGAGGCGGACGTCACCTCGGGCGCTGTCAAGATTTACGCTCCCGAAGGCTTCCTGGAGGCAGCCGTCGCCGAAAACGTGATGGCGGGCACGGCGATGAGCCGCCGCGCAAGCTACATGTACGGCAATTTGCTCAAGGCCGATCCGAAGGGGCAGGTCGGTGCTGGTCTCGGCACGACCACGTCCGCCGGAACCGTGACGCTGATCCCGCCAACCAACATTGTCACGGAAACGGGTCAGAAGGAGACCATCGACGGGCTGACCTATGAATTCCTGATGGCACCCGGTTCGGAAGCGCCCGCGGAGATGCTCTGGTACATCGAGGAAAAGAAGGCCATCCAGACGTCCGAGGATGCCACGCACACGCTGCACAACACCTATTCCCTGCGCGGTGCGAAGATACGCGAGCCGCTGCCGTGGTCGAAGTACCTGAACCAGGCGCTGACGATGTGGGGCGACGAAGCGGAGATCATCTTCGCGCAGCACCACTGGCCGACGTGGGGCAACGACAACGTCAAAGAACTGCTCTCCAAACAGCGTGACCTCTACCGCTACATCAACGATCAGACCCTGCATATGGTGAACCAGGGCATGACGATGCGGGAGATCGCCGAGGCATTCAAACTGCCCGACAGCCTTGCCAAGTTCTGGGCAAACCGCGGTTATTACGGCTCGGTCTATCACGACGTGGCGGCAACCTATGTGCTCTATCTCGGCTGGTTCGACGGCAATCCGTCGACATTGCACGAGTTGCCGCCGGCGGAGGCCAGCAAGAAGTATGTCGAGTTCATGGGCGGCGCGGACGCAGTGCTGGAGAAAGCGAGGAAGTCCTATGAACAGGGCGAGTATCGCTGGGTGGCACAGGTCGCGAACCATGTCGTGTTCGCCGATCCCAATAACCAGGACGCCAAAAACCTGACAGCCGACGCCTTGGAGCAGTTGGGCTACCAAGCCGAGTCTGGGCCCTGGCGCAACTTCTATCTCACGGGTGCCAAGGAACTGCGCGACGGCGTGACCGAGCTACCGACACCGAACACTGCGAGCCCGGACACCGTGCGCGCGATGTCGCTCGATCTGTTCTTCGACTACCTCGGTGTGCGGCTAAACAGTGAGAAGGCCGGCGATACCAAACTGACGCTCAATTTCGATTTCGGCGAGGAGGACGGAAAATATCTGCTCCAACTCGAGAACGGGGTGCTCAACAACACGGCGGGCCAGCAGGCCGACAATGCCGATGCCACGATCACCCTCACGCGCGACAGCTTGAACGGAATAGTCCTCGGCGAGACGACGCTGGAGAAGGCGGTCGCTGACGGCAGCATCAAGGTGACCGGGGACAACGCCAAGCTCGGGCAACTTGTATCCATGCTCGACAACTTCGAGTTCTGGTTTAATATTGTGACGCCTTGACGGAAACAAAGTTCTCCTCGTGCCGAGTACGGTACGAGGAGAACAGCGTGCACCGGGGGTATGATCTCGCCAAGATACGTGGAAACGGTCCTATGCAGCCAACCCCTGTGATCGTGAGCATCATGTTGACCGTGAACGCTCATGCGGCATTGGCCTGCGGCTATCATTCTTCCCTGGACAGTTCCACCTTTAACGTCGCTCACCCGGGATCGGTGGCCGTGGCGTCAGCCATTTATCACGCGGGAGAGCGCGGCATTCTGGATGACCGGATCACGACTGCGCGTTCCGCCACACTCTTTGGGCAGGGGTATCGAGAAGCTGTAGAACAGCTGAGACGGCTAGAGCGAGGCGTCGCAAATCGTACGGCCGATTTGGGCGACACAGGAAGCCGTCGCTTTGCAGTTTTGTTCGTACGATCACGCCTCTGGAGTGACTTCACCGCGCAACCGGGTCGGACTAAAGTAAACATTCATGTCGATGGCCCGGTTCAGGGCGAGCCCATTGTTCTTACCGACGAGAGCGTGCTGAGGGCGCTGTTTTCAGAACAATTGACTTTTGATGTTGCGGTCAATCAAGGTCTGCTTCAGATTTTGCAGGACCGCGACGGCAGAACCCATGCACTCCTTCAGGCGGCCATTGACAGCGGTTCGCTCTAATCGCATCGCTCTGTCCGGCAGCCTTGACCAAGCAAGGCGCAGCGCCTTGGAACTACCGAAGACAGACACTGTTGCTCCGCCACGCCTGCCGGGAGAAGGCTTCTGTCCCACAGCCGCTTGAGAAGTTATCCAAGCGGCATGTTTGGAGGGGAGCCCGTTCTAACCCAAATTTGTAACGCGCATCGCCTCTGCGCTGCATGCGAACTGGAAGCCACCGTCGATATCGCACGCGAGGAACACAGCCGGATCGTTCTGACCCACATCGAAGTTCCGCAGGCGCTTTCCGGCCAGGGCGTCGGCAGTCGCCTCGCCCGGGCGTGTTCGGGCTTCTGCATGCACGAGGCGTTCGTGTTATCGCAAAATGCCCGTTCGTGGCAGCCTTTGCTGCGAAACATCCGGGATATGGCGCAATGCTCGACGGCTGAGTTCTCCCTCCTGACCTGCGTTGCTCTGGCCGAGAGTTGCTGCCGGCAGATTGCGGCAGCCATCCACGGCACGGTGGGCTTTCGAAGCCCTGCCCCGCTGCCCTTGCGGTGTCCCCCAAGAATGGTCAGCCTAGCCCTGCAATGATTTTCATCCGCTGAACCTTTGAGTGGCTACAAAGCCCGCTTCCTCGCCTCGGCGCATTCCGCCGCCAGGAAATCAACCAGTGTCCGCACTGAAGGCAGCAGCCACGGCGCGAAGGGAAAACGGCATGGATGATGCCGGCGGGCGGGCGCCAGTCCGGCAGAACGTGAACGAGCTGGCCCGCTTCGACCTGCCGCCAAACCATCATCATCGGCAGCGACACTATTCCCACCCCGGCAAGCGCCGCGTCGCACAGGGCTGCCATGTCGTCACTGACCAGCCGTGGGTCATGCGGGACAGTCGCAGTCTGGTCCTCGGCATGTTCGAGCTGCCATTGATGATCCCGTCGCGGCGGCCCGCGGGTCACGCTGGGTATCGTCGTGCAGATCGGCGGGCGAAGTTATGGATCGACGGGCAACGAAGGCGGGGCTGGCGACAAGGCATTGGGTGCTGGCGTCGAGCCTGCGCATGACCAGATCGATCGGCTCGAGCGGCGGAAGCGGACGGGATGGCGATGTCGAAACCTTCGGCGATCACGTCGACGCGCCGGTTGGTGCTTTCCAGATGGATTTCCACAGCCGGATAGGCAGTAAGAAAACGTGCGAACAGCTCCCCGAACTGGAAGTTGATCAGCGCCACCGGGCAACTCACGCGGACGATGCCGCGCGGCTCGGAGCGGACTTGCGCGATCACCTGGTCGGCGGCCTCGGCCTCGATCAGCATGGCGGCACAGCGATCATAGTATTCGCGTCCGATCTCGGTCACCGGCGGGAAGACCGGTTCAACAGTCGCACACCCAGCCGTTCTTCCAATTGCTGGATGCGTCGGCTGAGCTTCGACTTCTGAATGTCGTTAGCGCGCGCGGCAGCGGCGTCCGTGGTCGGCCACCTGGACGAAGTAGTAGAGATCGTTGAGGTCTTTCATCGTTCTACTGTTAGGACGTTGCGTCAGAAATCGCAACCTTCTGAGGTCGGCATGGCAGTGATACCTTCAACGGCAACAGGCAATCCCAACGCCGACGGCATTGGAGACGCTGACGGCCCAGATCGTCGACGACATGACCGACACAACGAGGAACAAGAGCCGGGAATGCATCGGCTAGGGCGCGAGCAACATCGCGTCCGGTCACATCGGGGGCATGGGCGGCTGCGCCATGATCGGGCAGTCTGTCATCAACGTCACCTCCGGCGGCCGCGGCCGGCTATCGACTTTCGTCGCCGGCGCCTTCCTGCTCTTCCTCATCCTCGTTCTCGACGACCTTGTCCGCATCATTCCGATGGCCGCGCTCGTGGCGGTGATGATCATGGTGCCGATCGGCACCTTCTCCTGGCGCTCGATCCTCGATCTCGGGCGCAATCCCCTGCCCTCCTCCGTGGTGATGCTGGCAACGGTCGTCACCACCGTCGGAACGCACGATCTCGCGAAGGGCGTATTGGTCGGCGTCCTTCTGTCGGGCGTATTCTTCGCCGGCAAGGTCGCTCGCCTCTTCCATGTCCGCTCGAGGCTCGATCAGGGCGGCAAGCTGCGCACCTATCATGTCGACGGCCAGATCTTCTTCGCCTCGACCGAGGCCTTTGTCGCGGCCTTCGATTCTCCGAGCCGCTGGAGAAAGTGGTCACTGACGTCAGCGAGGCGCATCTCTGGGATATCACCGCCGTTGGCGCCCTCGACAAGGTCGTCCTCAAATATCGCCGCCATGGCGTGGCCGTCGAAGTCATCGGCCTCAACGAGGCAAGCGTGCATATGCTAGACCGCTTTGCCGTGGATGATAAAAGCGAGGGCGCAGCACTGACCGCCCACTGAGCAGACTTCCGCAGACAGGACCCGCATGCCATCCACGACCTTTCTGATCAGAAACAGCCGCTGGCTGGCAGGTGGGTTCCTGCTGTGCTTCTTTTCGTCCTTTGGACAGACCTTCTTCATATCGCTCTCGGCCGGAGACATCCGGCGGGAATTCGGCCTCAGCCATGGCGCCTTCGGCTCCATCTACATGGGCGCGACTCTGCTGAGTGCTCTGACGCTGCCTCAGCTTGGACGGATCGTCGACCACGCCAGCGCTCGCGTGGTTCTCCTACTCACGCTCCCGCTGCTCGCCGTCGCCGCAATGTCGATGGGGCTTGCGTCGCATTGGCTCTGGCTGTTTGCCACGATCTATCTGCTGCGGCTCTTTGGCCAAGGCATGATGACGCATAATGCGATGACCGCGATGGGGCGCTGGTTCTCGGCCCAACGAGGCAGGGCGGTGTCGTTGGCAAGCCTCGGCAATCAGGCCGGCGAGGCGTTGTTCCCGCTGGCGTTTGTGGCGCTCGCGCCCCTGGTCGGTTGGCGGTCGATGTGGTTCATCGCGTCCGCCTTCATTCTGGTCGTCGGACTGCCGGTCATCTATTTCCTTCTGAGGATCGAGCGCACACCGAGTCCGAACGATGGCCCGGAGCGGCGTTCGGCCGCAAGAGACTGGACGCGCGCGGAAGTGCTGCGCGATCCTCTGTTCTGGATGGCGCTTGCTGGTGTCCTTGCCCCGGGGTTCATCGCCACCACCATCTTTTTCCATCAGGTTTATCTGGTCGAGCTTCGCGGCTGGTCACTTGAGGTCTTCGCCAGCGCATTTATCGTGTCCTCGACGGTGACCGTGCTGTCGTCGCTGCTGTCCGGCTATCTCATCGACCGGTTCAGCGCCGTGCAGATCCTGCCTTACTACCTCCTGCCGCTGGCGGCCGCCTGCTTCATGCTCGCGTTTGTCGACGAACAGTGGAGCGCCTTCGCATTCATGACACTGCTCGGAATGTCGCTCGGCTCGTCATCGACGCTCTTCGGGGCGCTGTGGCCGGAAATGTATGGGCTGCAACATCTCGGCGGCATCCGGGCAATCATCGTGGCCCTTATCGTGTTTGCCACCGCCATGGGGCCGGGTCTCACCGGATTCCTGATTGATGTCGGCGTTCCCTACCCTTGGCAGATCGCCGGGATGGGAGCCTACTGCCTGGGAGGGATAATAGTCATGCTCCTTGTGAGGGAACGGGTCCTGATCCGCAACGCGTCCGTTTTGATCGCAGCGACGCGTTAGCAGCTATTCCACAGTCGTCATGACGTTCGCGATCGAACGCTCAGCCGAAGTCAGGCACTTTGAATTTTCGGCGCTGATCACCATTCTGGCACGGTGGTGAACGCGTAAAAACCGAGCCTTTCGCGCCGTAGCCGACGGACACTAAGGAGGGCACGATTGAGCCAAAGAAGACAACTCAGTAAGAGCGGTTGTTATGAAGCTCACATCAAAGCCTGACCAACTGCTTTCCGAAGTTCTCCCCCTTCAGCATCCGGACGAATGCATGGGGCACGGTCTCGATGCCTTCTGCGACATCCTCTCGCGTCTGAAGCAGGCCCTGTTTGTACCACGACAGCAGATCGGCAAGCGCAGTCTCGTTTTCGGCCTCGTGGTCGTCAAGCAAGAAGCCTTCGATCCGTGCACGGGTGATCAGTGTTCGCCTGAGATGCCTTAGGCCTATGTCAGGCTGATCGAAGCGGTCGGCCAAGGCGATCGTCCCGACCACCACGACCCTGCCAAAGGTGTTGAGGTTCAGCATCGCCGCATCGTGGATGGGTCCGGCAGTATTGTCGATAAAGACGTCCACGCCTGTCGGACATGTGGCAGCGACGTCCGCCACGAGATCGGTCGAGGTCCGGTGGTTAACGCCCGCCCGGTATCCAAGCTCCCTGCACCATTCCAGCTTCTCGTCCGAGCCCGCAACGGCGACGGGATCAAATCCCTTGATCCGTGCGATCTGTCCCGCAATCTGCCCCACTGCACCAGAGGCCGCGGAAATCAGTACTGTCTCGCCTGTTTTCGGACGTCCAGTCTTGAGAAGGGCGAAGTAGGCGGTGAGACCCGGCATCCCAAGATAGCTTAACGCAGACTGGATCGGAGCATCCGCCGTTTTCACAGGCTTTGCCGCTGCGGCGGGGATGACGCTGAACGGCTGCCAGCCGAAGTGGTCGCTCATCACGATGTCGCCCGACCTGAAACCCGGAGATTCGGAAATGATGACCTCACCAATTCCGCCGCCGCGCATGAGATCGCCGAGCTTGAAGCCAGCGGCGTAGTTCTTCGCCGGGCTGATCCGGCCTCGCATATAGGGGTCAACTGAAAGCCAGAGGGTTTTCACTAGCAATTCGCCGCCTGCCGCCTCGGGGATCGCACAATCTTCCAGCTCCCAGGTTTTCAATGTCGGCATGGCGGCGGGGTAGCTCCTGAGTATCCAGCTCGGATTGGTGACCATTTCTCTCTCCAAAATGAACGCTGCTCGCATTGATGCATGTATCTGGTTTCCGTGTTAATCGGTGCCGCGAGAGAAACATCGTTTTGAATTCCGGAAGAATGGTCGATGGATATGGTCGAGGCCATGAGGGTCGCCGTTGCAGTCGCTCGGCACCGAAGCTTTTCCGCTGCAGGTCGGAACCTGCACCTTTCTGCCCCCTCGGTAAGCCGAATCGTGGCCGAGCTTGAGGCCGATCTCGGCGTGCGTCTCTTCAACCGCACCACCCGGCAGATCAACCTGACGGATGCCGGAACCGAGTTCGTGCAGAAGAGCGCAGGGCTCCTGGAGGAGCTCGATCTGATGCGGAGTGCGGTCCGCGAGCGCCACAAAACCCCTCGCGGCCAGTTGCGCGTCTCCTGTGTCACGGCGTTCGGTAACGAATGCCTCGCACCTGCCATGCCCGAGTTCAGCCTGCGTTTCCCACAGCTCGACATCTCGATCGACCTCGGCAATCGGTTGGTTGATCTCATCGGCGAACATTTCGACGTCGCGATCCGGGTTGGGCCGTTGAGGGACTCGTCGTTGATTGCTCAGAGGATTTCCACCCAAAGGATCGTGTTTGTCGCGTCGCCGACGTTCTGCGAGCGGCATGGGACGCCGAAGACCTTGGACGAACTCGAATTCTGGCCGTCGGTCACTCAAGTCAGCGGCGCGTGGGGGCGCTCACATCGGTTTTCCCGCGGAGGCAAGATCATTGATTTTGAGGTTCCCCAGCATCTGACGATGAACTCGGCCCGCGCTGTGAGAAACGCGTGCATCACCGCATGCGGTTATTCACTGCTGCCGGATTTCATGGTCGCCCAGGACATTGCGGAGAACCGCCTGGTGCGGCTGCTGCCGGACCATGAAGCCGTCGAGCAGCCGATCTTCGCCTTCTACGCCCAGCGGCGTCACACTCCGCAGAAGATCAGGGTGTTCGTCGACTATCTAGTCGAGGTTTTCAGCGGCGTGGATAACGGATGAAACCCGAATGACGTCTCCTTCTGGCGCATTTCGGCCAATGGCGCTGGCCCAGCGAGCGACTGCCTACCACCCTGCTGTGACGATCGGAAGCGGGCGACACGCCCCCAGCCGGGATGTCGGCTCCTATCCCTCGCCTTTACGGGAGCAGAACGTGAGACCCCGCCATCCGACACTGGACAGTTGATCGGATGCGAACTGCTGACCCTGTCATTGCCATCGAGCAGGCGACATCTCGACGCAGACTGAAGGTCTGACGCCAAGCTCATTATTTTCCCAGGTTCGCGGCTGCAATAGCGTGCGGCATCAGGAACGCGGCAATCTCCGCGATGACACTCGTCAGATCCCCCGGATTGTGCGCAACGCCTTCGACAAAAGCGGGCCATTGCCGTTGCTTTTGCTCGTCCTTAGCAAAAGCATCCGTCAAAGCATCCGGTAGTAGGTCTTCTGGGATCGGCGTTTCGCGGCGCTCGAAGGTGGCGGCGATTGCGCGCGCCAGCCTGTCATCATCGAAATCAAAGGACCTGCTGAAAATCCAGATGTCGTAAAAGTCCTTCATCCGGCTACGACTTGTCCAGGAGACAAAACGATTGATAAGTTTGTGCTCGCGGCGACGACCGCCTTCGGCAAAACCGTTGTCGCCGCAGCGCTCATTGCGCATCGGGCCCGAAACTCGCTTATCTTTGTCCACCGGCGGGGACTGCTCGATCAATGGGTCGCGCGTCTCAGTTCCTTTCTGAATATCGACCCGAAACAGATCGGCATTATCGGCGGTGGGAAGAGAAAGCCGACCGGCGTCATCGATGTGGCGCTCATCCAA
Organism: Sinorhizobium sp. M4_45; assembly: GCF_002885915.1. Lineage (NCBI taxonomy): Bacteria > Pseudomonadati > Pseudomonadota > Alphaproteobacteria > Hyphomicrobiales > Rhizobiaceae > Sinorhizobium > Sinorhizobium sp. M4_45. The sequence continues at coordinate 109,437 of NZ_NWVE01000010.1, read as the reverse complement.
AGTCTTGTCCGCAACGGGGACGTTGCCGACCTTGTCGCCGATTATGGCCATTTGATCGTCGACGAATGCCATCATCTGTCCGCCGCAAGCTTTGAGCTTGTCGCTCGCCGGTCGAAGGCGCGATACGTGGTGGGTCTATCCGCGACCGTCGCCCGCAAGGACGGGCATCATCCCATTATCTTCATGCAATGCGGCCCTGTTCGCCATCGGGTTGATGCAAGAGTTTAAGCCGCCGAACGCGGCATTCGCCATTGCGCTCGCGATCGTGCAACGAAGTTTGAATTGCCGCCGCCCCTGGCTTCGGTCGAGCGCCCTTCCATGCCCGCGATCTATGCGGCTTTGGCGCAGGACAGCGGGCGGAACGATCTCATCTTCGATGATGTGCTGAATTCGCTGAAGGCGAAGCGTTCCCCTGTCGTGCTGACCGAGCGGAAAGACCATCTCGATTATCTTCAGCAGCGCTTCGCGCCTTTCGTGAAGAATCTCGTGGTACTGCGCGGCGGCATGTCGGCGAGCGACCGAAAACTGGCGAATGCGGCTTTGCGAGTCTCCGATGACCAGGAGCGCCTGATAATTGCGACAGGCCGCTACATCGGCGAAGGCTTTGATGACGCCCGGCTCGACACGCTGTTCTTGACAATGCCGATCGCCTGGAAGGGAACCCTGGCACAGTATGTCGGTCGTCTGCATCGCCTGCATGATGGCAAGAAAGATGTCCTGGTCGTTGACTATGTCGATAACACCGTGCCGGTTCTGGCCCGGATGGCTGCGAAGCGTCGCGCGGGTTATCGGGCGCTGGGCTACATGATCGAGTAGGCGCCCTGCGCGGAGCGGAGTGCCCCTGGCCGGTTCACAGCGACCCCTCCCCATCTTCCCCCCGTGAAGCCGCAACTTCAGAATTGTGACTGCTCCAATTGAAAGCGGCAAGCTCAAAGCCTGAACGCGCTCGAGGCCGACGCCGACAAGCTGAAGGCCGAAAATAGGCCCCTGCGCGACTAAATCGCCTGTTTGAAGGAGCTGCCGTCCCGCCCGCCCTTCGACCAAGTGGGATGGAGAAAGCGACGGATCCGGAGACCAATGCTTCCGAGTACGGACTGCGGACCTTCATCACCAGGCGCAAGATCTCCGGCGGCACCCTCAGCCGCGACGGCCGCATTGCCTCGCGGTGTCATGCTGGGCCTAACGAAGACCTGCCCAGCTCGCGTTTGCCACTATCTCGGTGATCCCCTCCTTGGTCCAGAAACCGGCGGGTCAAAAGTACCGCCGCTGGCCGACCTGTGGCATGCACCGCCTGACGGTCACCCCTTCCGCGAAAATGGCACGAGATTGCCGCCTTGCGCGGCGCCTGCTCTTTTTTCCTTTCGCAAGAGCTGCGGCGAGACGTTCCATTGCCGGCCGTTGTCGCCGTGCACCGTCACCGTTTTGCGGTTTCGACGGATGACGATTCCGGCCTGCGTCTGGCCGTTATTGTCTTCGAACATCACGCGCTCGCCGATCGCCAGTTCAAGCAAAGCATGCGTCGTCTTCTGCTGATGTAGAACGTGCAGCCGATCGACGACCGCGTCGTGCAATTCAATCAGCTCTGCTTCGTTCAAGGCGTCAAGGTTGATCCCGTGCATCCTGGGCCTCCATTCCGGACGATCGTCACTCCGAAATTCGACGAATGCAATGCGGATCAACAGCTACCCACAACATCATCAACCAGCTGAGTTTCGGCGCCGCCATCCTTTGCCCCACGTACCCCCCTGCCTAGCGGCAGCCCGGGCAATTCATGAAGAATTGACCGTATGATTTCATTTCATTTCGCAAACGGAATCTAACTCGGCTCATCTTTCTGTCGTCCGGACGCCGAATTCCGTGCCCGATCACTACCGATAGTATTCAAGTATCGTAGTGATCGATTTAGCCGGTTTTTGCCGTTTGTGGCACCTTTGATGCTACTCTGAGGCGGATCCTCAAGATGGAGCCTGTCCCAAGCGATGTCCGGGCAGCGCCCCAACCCTTGATTTCGCTTCAATAATAATCATTGTGATTGAAAATGAATCGACAGGAGCCAAACATGGAAACGAAGGTGCTGACGGCGCACGTACCCCTGCCGCTCGCCGAGAAAGTCGATCAGATCGCGGCCCGGCTTGAGCGCTCGCGCGGGTGGATCGTCAAGCAGGCGCTGACCGCTTGGGTCGACCAGGAAGAGGAGCGCCGACGCTTGACGCTGGAAGCGCTTGCCGACGTCGACGCTGGCCGCGTTATCGATCACCAGGCCGTCCAGGCCTGGGCCGACAGTCTTGATAGTGACAAGCCGCTATCCTTGCCGATGTGATTGAGCTTGAGTGGACGAGTAAGGCAGTCGCCGATCTTGGGCGCCTCTATGATTTCCTGGCATCGGTAAATCGGCAAGCTGCGGCTCGTACTGTGCAATCGTTGACGAGCGCTCCAGCACGCCTGCTCGAACAATCGCGTATCGGCGAACGGCTGGAGGAATTCGACCCGCGAGAGGTTCGGCGAATTCTCGTTGGCCATTACGAAATACGGTATGAGATCCGGCAGTCGATCTACGTGCTGCGGCTTTGGCATACGCGTGAAGACCGTTAGGAGGTGCAAACGGAAAGGCGTTCTTGTGGCAAAGGGAAACTGTCCTGTGACAATCGGCGAGGATGCGATCCTGCGCCGCGCCGAAGAGTTCGACGCTGGAAACCATCTGCAATGGCGCAAAGACCTAGCGGACGATACGGAGCCTAGCGGTCCCGGGGCGCCGTTCGCCCGCATCACCGCCATCAGCATTGGCCCGAGCAAAAACTCGCCGCGTGCCGCCTTCGCGTGAGATCACGCAGGTAGCCGCCGGCGTTGGTTAGGATGCCGCTTGCCTGGCCATGTCGGTGAACCGAGATATCCATGTGAGGCTGTGCGCCCCGAAGTCGGTTCCGCACGCGGCGATGAGCGCGGCGCTCACTTCGCACAGGGTGGGCTAGCCAGCCGCCGCGGACATGCCGTTCGGGTACTAGAACGCGTACCGGCCCTTCGTCCTCATAGACAATCTCGCCATCACGGCTCTCATACTCCAACCTGCCGAACGAGTGGATGCCAAGAGAAGTATGGTGAGTGCCCATCGGGGGCATTTCGACCTCTGCGATAACGCTGCTTGTCGTCGATTCCCATCCAGGGAACTCAATCCCTACTATCTTCCGAACAAGGCTGCGCCCACCATCACGCCCGACGAGGTATTCGGCCCGAAGCGATTGACCCTTCTACGCCGATGTCGTCCTGAGCAAAGTCCGATACCGCACTTCCGCAATATATCGTGACGTCTAGCTTGTCGTCCCTGCCCGCAAGTATCCGCTCAATGTGGTTCTGCCATCGACCGAGCCCGTAGGGGTACCTGGTCGGGAAGTCGCTAATGTCGAGCTTGGCCGCGGCGGACCTGACCTGGGCCACCTGTCCTTCCGAGAGGAACCGGTCAGCGATGCCCCCTGATCAAAAACCTCAATGTTGCGGGAATGGAGACCGCACGCACGCGACGCCACAACGTCCGGAGTGCCGCGACGCTCGACAATGGCAACATCGATTCCGGCCAGCGTCAGCTCGCACGCGAGCATAAGTCCAAGCCACGCGACATTTTGATGAATTCAAACTTCATCGAAATGTCTTGGCGAGCGGCTCTTTTGCCACGGCGGTAACCACCTGCCGCGCGGGAGAAAGCTCAAGCCGGATGATGCAGGACGCTCAACCCGCCATCCACCGTCAGGCAGGTCGCGTTCATGAAAGGGCACTCGTCGGAGATCATGAAGACGGCGGCGCGGGCGATCTCTTCTGCCGTCGCGATGCGGCCGCCCGGGTGGAGCTTCATGGTTCCCGCCTCGGCTGCCGCCGGGTCCGGGAAACTGTTCCAGTAGTCGTAAGCCTTCTGGGTCAACACATAACCCGGTGCCAGCGCATTCACGCGAATGCCCTTTGGGGCATATTCGATGCCGAGCGCCTTCGTCATGCCGAGCAGCGCGTGCTTTGCGACGGGGTATGGAAAGGTGTGCGGAATGATGGTGAAGGCATGGGTGGACGCGATGTTGAGGATCGCCCCGCCGCCCTCTTCGATCAGGCCAGGCAGCACCGCCTTGCAGCAGTTCCAGGCACCACGGAGGTTGATGTCGAAACAGCGCTGCCAGTCGGCATCGCTCATCTCCAGCGGCTCCGAGAAGACGTTGACCCCGGCATTGTTGACGAGCGCATTGATCGGACCGATCGATGAAGCGGCTGCCGACACCACCGCCTCGATCGCATCGGCGTCCGTAATGTCGGCTTCGGCGTAGGCGAGCGCCTGCCCCTCCCGCTGCAGCCGCTTCGCCTCCATTTCAAGCAGGGGACCGTCTCGGTCGACGAGGAAGAGTGCCGCCCCCTCCGACAGGAACACTTCGGCAATCGCAAGGCCGATGCCCTGCGCCGCACCGGTCACCATGATCCGCTTGCCTTTAAGCCGGTCACTCATCCCTGCCTCCCTTCGGTCCGCGCATAGTCTTCACCACTCGGCAACACTGCCGTCCGAATGGCGCCAGACCGGATTGCGCCAGCGATGCCCCTCCTTCGCGCGTTCGATCACATAGGCCTCGTCCACCTCGATGCCGAGACCGGGTCCCTGCGGAATGGAAACGAAGCCGTCTTCGTAAGCGAAGACCTCCTTGTTGGAGATGTAGTCGAGGATGTCGTTCGCCTCGTTGTAGTGGATGCCGAGGCTCTGCTCCTGGATGAAGGCGTTATAGCTGACGGCATCGACCTGCAGGCAGGCGGCAAGCGCAATCGGCCCGAGAGGGCAGTGCGGCGCCAGGGCCACGTCGTAGGCCTCGGCCATGGCGGCGATCTTGCGGCATTCGGTGATCCCGCCGGCATGGGAAAGATCCGGCTGAATAATGTCGACGAAGCCGTCGGAGAGAACCGATTTGAAGTCCCAGCGCGAATAGAGCCTTTCGCCGAGTGCGATCGGCGTCGAGCAATGATTGGCGATTTCCCTCAGGGCTTCGCGGTTCTCGGAAAGCACGGGCTCCTCGATGAACATCAGTTTGAACTGCTCCAGCTCCTTGGCGAGTACCTTCGCCATCGGACGGTGGACCCGCCCATGGAAATCGACGCCAATGCCGATGTGAGGGCCGATCGCATCGCGGATCAGCCCTATCGTCTCTACCGCCTTGTCGATCTTCTCGTTGGTGTCGACGATCTGCATCTCCTCGCAGCCGTTGAGCTTGATCGCCTTGAAGCCGCGGGCGACCACCTCGCGCGCATTATTCGCGACATCGCTCGGGCGGTCGCCGCCGATCCAGGAATAGACCTTGATCCTGTCACGGCACTGGCCGCCGAGCAGAGAATGGATGGGCTGACCGAGCGCCTTGCCCTTGATGTCCCAAAGCGCCTGATCGATGCCGGCAAGCGCACTCATATGGATGGCGCCGCCGCGGTAGAACCCGCCGCGATAAAGGACGTTCCAATGGTCCTCGATCAGGAAGGGGTCCTTGCCCACGAGATAGTCCGAAAGCTCGTGAACGGCAGCTTCGACCGTCAAAGCGCGCCCCTCGACCACGGGCTCCCCCCACCCCACGACACCCTCATCGGTTTCGATCTTGAGAAACAGCCAGCGCGGCGGAACGATATAGGTGGTCAGCTTCGTGATTTTCATGAAATGCGTCCAATCTGAATAGGAATATGGCGATCCGAACGGCGTCTATGTTGGCGGTCAGCCCTGCGGCGAACGCCGCTCGACGGCGACGGCAAGATCACGTGCGGCAAGGTCCAGCAACTGGTACGAACAGTTGCGCGCTGCCGCCGTGTCGCGCATCCGCAGCGCTTCGACCAACTGCCTGTGGATTTCCACGGCGTCGCCGCAAGTGTCCGCCGCCTCGTTCGAGGCTTGCAGAGAGAATTTGAGGCCGGCCTGAATGATGCTCGCCAGCTGCTGGAACACCTGATTGTGGCTCGCCTTCAGGAGCGATTCGTGGAAGGCGACGTCCGCCGCAGTGAACTTCACGATGTCGCCCTCGGCGTCCCTCATCTGCTGCCAGGCGCGCTCGATCGCGGCGATTTCCTGCACCGTCGCGCGCGCAGCAGCCAGCTCCGCCGCAACCGGCTCGATCGCACGGCGCGCTTCCAGAATACAGTTCAGAAGATCGAACTGAAAAATCCGGTCGCCGATCCACTCCAGGACCTGTTGGTCGAGAATGTTCCACTCATCCTTGCTGCAGACGACGGTGCCGACGCGCGAACGCCCGCGCACAAGGCCCTTCGATTCGAGAATCTTCAGCGATTCCCGAATCACCGTGCGGCTGACGCCGTAGCGCTCGCAAAGGTCGTTCTCCCGCGGCAGGAAACTGCCTGCCGGATAGTCGTCGCCGCAGATCTCGGCGGCGATCGCCCGCGTCACATCCTTCTGGACACGGGGCCGGCGGGAAGGCGCGCCGCTCGGTTCCATCGATTGATCCTGTTGTCCTTGCACCGAAATCTCCATGCGCGGGCCGCTATTTTCCTGGGACTTGAAGCGATGCTTATCGCAATTGAGCCGAAGTGACGACCCTTCGAGCAGCACGCATTATCAGACACGCGATTATCATTCATCATACATGTCCAATTGACAAGTATGATCTTTCCATCATACACAAATGCGGCTGCTGGGAGCAGTTCGAACAGGGAGAGAAATCATGCGCTTTATCAAGGCCGTCGCTTTGGCCGGCACCGTCGCGATTCTTGCTACAACATCCGCCTTCGCCGCCGACGTGAAGATCGGCTTCATCGTGAAGCAGCCGGAGGAGCCGTGGTTCCAGGACGAATGGAAATTCGCCGACGAAGCGGCCAAGGAAAAGGGCTTCACGCTCGTCAAGATCGGCGCCCAGGATGGCGAAAAGGTCCAGTCGGCCATCGACAATCTCGGCGCCCAAGGCGCGCAGGGCTTCATCGTCTGCACGCCGGATGTGAAGCTCGGCCCCGGCATCGTCGCCAAGGCGGCAGCCAACGACCTCAAGTTGATGACGGTCGACGATCGGCTGGTCAACGCCGACGGCAGCCCGATCGAGGACGTTCCGCATATGGGCATCTCCGCCACCAAGATCGGCGAGACCGTGGGCGAGGCGATCGTCGCGGAGATCAAGAAGCGCGGCTGGGACATGAAGGAAGTCGGCGCGATCCGCGTTTCCTACGACCAGCTCCCGACCGCCGTGGACCGGGTTGACGGCGCGCTCTCCGTTCTGAAGGCGAACGGCTTCCCCGAAGCCAACATCTTCGACGCACCGCAGGCAAAGACCGACACCGAAGCCGCTCTCAATGCCGCGACAGTCGTTCTCAACAAGAATGCGGGCATCAAGAAGTGGATCGCCGTCGGCCTTAACGACGAAGCCGTGCTCGGTGCAGTGCGTGCCACCGAGACGGTCGGCATTCCCGCGGACAGCATGATCGGCATCGGCATCGGCGGCGCGGACTCCGCGATCAACGAGTTCAAGAAGCCTTCCGCGACGGGCTTCTTCGGCACCGTCATCATCTCGCCGAAACGCCACGGCTACGAGACGGCCCTCAACATGTACGAGTGGATCGCCAACGGCAAGGAACCGGAAAAGCTGATCCTGACCGCCGGCCAGCTCGCGCTGCGCGACAACTATGAGGCCGTCCGCAAGGAACTCGGCATCGAGTAAGCCCTGCCCCGACTGAAACGAGCCCGGTGTCGCCAAGCGCCGGGCGTCCTTCCCGGAGCGCTGCTATGCAGGACTTTCTGGAATTCCAATCGATTTCAAAAGGCTATCCCGGCGTTCAGGCGCTGTCGGAGGTCTCCTTCTCTGTACGCAAGGGCGCGGTTCACGGGCTGATGGGAGAAAACGGAGCCGGGAAGTCCACCTTGATACGGGTGCTCTCCGGAGACCAGGCGGCCGACACCGGCGAGATCCGCATCGACGGTGAGCCGCAGCACTATCGTTCCGTACGCGATGCTTTCAACGCGGGCGTCATCGTCATCCATCAGGAACTGCAGCTGGTATCGGAGCTGACGGTCGCCGAAAACCTTTGGCTCGGCCGCTTCCCCGGCAATGCCGGCGTCATCGACCGTCGACAATTGGTTCGCGTCGTCTCCGACAGGCTTAGGGAAATCGGTATCGACGTCGATCCCGAGGCGAAGGTTGCATCCCTGTCGATCGGCGAGCGGCAGATGGTCGAGATAGCCAAAGCGGTGATGACCGACGCTCGCGTGATTGCCTTGGACGAGCCCACCTCTTCGCTCTCCTCGCGAGAAAGCGAAATCCTTTTCGCCCTGATCGAAAGATTGCGGTCGAACGGCACGGTCATCCTCTATGTCTCGCATCGGCTGGACGAGATCTTCCGCCTGTGCGACAGCCTGACCGTGCTGAGAGATGGCCGGCTCGCAGCCCATCATCCGGACATCTCGAAAGTCGGCCGCGAGCAGATCATCGCCGAGATGGTCGGGCGCGAAATTTCGGACATCTGGGGTTGGCGCGCCCGGACGCTCGGAGCTGCGACGCTTTCGGTGGAAGGCGTTTCCGGCGCCACCCTGCCCCAACCGATCAGCTTTGCCGTCCGCGCCGGCGAGATTCTCGGCTTCTTCGGCCTGATCGGCGCGGGCCGCAGCGAAATGGCCCGTCTGGTCTATGGCGCCGATCGCCGGCGGCAGGGCAAGGTCCTGGTGGACGGCGTCGCCGTACCGGCGAACAGCCCGCGGCTGTCGATCCGTGCTGGCGTTGTTCTGTGCCCGGAAGACAGGAAGTCCGATGGCATCGTGCACGGGCGCTCGATCGAGGAGAACATGGCGATCTCCTCCCGCCGTCATTTCTCGCCCTTCGGAATTGTCGACAAGGGTAAGGAGGCGGACCTTGCCGAGCGTTTCATCGCCAAGCTGCGGGTGCGCACGCCCTCACGCCACCAGGACATCGTCAACCTTTCCGGCGGAAACCAGCAAAAGGTGATCCTTGGCCGCTGGCTGTCGGAAGAGGGCGTCAAGGTGCTTCTGATCGACGAGCCGACCCGCGGCATCGATGTCGGCGCGAAATCGGAAATATACGAGATTCTTTACGAGCTTGCGGCTCAAGGCATGGCGATCGTCGTCATTTCGAGCGAACTGCCCGAGGTCATGGGGATTGCGGACCGCATTCTCGTGATGTGCGAGGGTCGGATCGCGGCCGAAATCGACCGGAGCGATTTCGACGAACACCGGATACTCGCAGCAGCACTTCCGGATGCCTCAGCCACGACGGCCACCCTTCCCGAACAGGTAAGCTGACCATGACGACTTCCTTGAAAAAAATTCTTCTCGGCGAACAGGGCCTGCTGGTGATCTTTGCCGCCGCCTTCGTGGTGGTGTCTCTGACGGTTCCGAATTTCCTCACCGAACGCAACATGCTCGGCTTGCTGCAGTCGGTGGTGACCATCGGCGTCGTCGCCTGCACCATGATGTTCTGCCTGGCCTCACGCGACTTCGATCTTTCGGTCGGCTCTACCGTAGCCTTCTCGGGAATGGTTGCCGTAATGGCATCGAACGCGACGGGCTCGATCGTGCTCGGCCTTCTGGCGGCTCTTGCCTGCGGTGGGATCGTTGGTCTCGCGAACGGCGTCGTGATCGCCCGTTTCCGCATCAATGCGCTCATAACGACGCTGGCGACGATGCAGATCGTACGCGGCTTCGCCTTGATTGCATCGGACGGCCGTGCCGTCGGGATCAACGATCCGGCATTCTACCAGCTCTCTCTGTCGAAGTTCCTGACGGTACCCACGCCGATCTGGGTGATGGCCCTCTTTTTCATCGTGTTCGGTTTCCTGCTCAACCGGACCGTCTTCGGCAAGAACACCCTTGCGATCGGCGGCAACCCGGAGGCCTCGCGGCTGGCCGGCGTCGACGTTGCGCGAATGCGCATCTGGATCTTCGCCCTGCAGGGGCTGGTATGTGCGGTAGCAGGGGTGCTGCTCGCCTCGCGCATCACTTCGGGTCAGCCGAATGCGGCCACAGGCCTCGAACTCTCGGTGATTTCCGCCTGCGTTCTCGGCGGCGTCTCGCTTGCCGGCGGCCGGGCGACCATGACCGGGGTCGTCGTCGGCGTTCTGATCATGGGTATTGCCGAGAATGTCATGAACCTGCTCAACATCCAGGCCTTCTACCAGTATGTGGTGCGTGGTCTCATCCTGCTGATTGCGGTCCTCCTCGACAATATGCGCTCTGTCGCCGGCAGGCCGCGAAGGTGATTTCCGGCACGAAGGACGCAGGTCCCTCGGTTCTCAATCCTTAGTCCTCTCCCTGTCACAGAAATCATGCCAGCCCAAACCCTTGGGCTGGGTTTACGCGTTTCGCCGCAGCGCCTGCATTGGTGAAATATATTTCACATATAGAAATATATTGACATACTTCCCTTCCTAGCGTTTCCTGCCTCTACCGGACTTCGAGGAGGAAGAACGGACTTCACGAACACAGCGGCCGCCTTTGGCGCGCCGACGCGCTTTTTGGGAGGGGCTTCGGCCTCGAGGAGGACTCTTGCGCAATTTTCTCAGCACGACCGCGATGGCGGTCCTCGCAACCACGCTTCTTGCCGGCACGGCCGCCGCCGCCACGGAAAACCCGTTCCGCTGCAAGCCGGGCGAAAAATACGTCATGAACGTGATGGTGTCGGGCGTCGAATACTGGTTCCCGGTCTACGAGATGTTCAAGCAGGCCGGCCAGCAGTTCGGCTGCGAGACGGAATACACCGGAACGCCCGAATATGACGTCAACAAGCAGATCGCCAGCTTCGACCAAGCCTTGGCGCAGAACCCGGCCGGCATTCTGGTTCACCCGATGAATTCGGATCCGTTTATCGAGCCTATCAACCGGGCGACCGACCAGGGCACGGCGGTCGTGACCTTCGCCGCGGATTCTCCCCTGTCGAAGCGCGTTTCCTACATCACCTCCGACAACACACGCGAAGGCATCTACGCCGCCGACAAGATCGCCGAAAAGCTCGGGGGCAAGGGTGAATATGCGGTGCTCGAAAATCCCGGCCAGGACAATCACGACAAGCGCATCGCAGCCTTCATCACCCGCATGGAGGAGAAATGGCCCGACATGAAGCTCGTCGGGCGGGCCGCTTCCAACCAGGACCCTAACAAAGCCTATCAGGGACTCACGAGCCTCATCCAGGCCAACCCCAATCTCGGCGCCGTGTTCATGCCCGAAGCAAATTCGGCGATCGGCGCGGCGCAGGCGAACAAGGAAACGGGCGGCAAAGTCCTCGTCATGTGCGCCGACGTCAACGCCAATATTCTCGACATGATCAAGGCGGGCGAGGTCTTCGGCTCGATCAACCCCAATCAGGGCATGCAGGGCTATATGGGCTTCCTGCTGCTCTGGCTCGCCAAGCACCCGGAGCTCATCGACCCGATGAACGATGCCAAGCGATCCGGCTTCAATCCGATGAGCATCCCCGTCGTCGACAACGGGCTCTCGATCGTCACGGCCGATAACGCCGACGATTTTTACTGGGACAAGTACCTGAAACGCCGCGGTACCAAGGGTATCGAGGAATAGGATCGCATGGGCGGCCGCCCGGGTCCTTGCTCCGGGCGGCCGACGAGGCGGGAGGGGAAAATCGCGATGACGTCAAAGACCGTGCTGGAGATCCGCAATGCCAGCAAGCATTTCGGCGCCGTGAAGGCGTTGACAGGCGTAGACTTTCGGCTCGAACGAGGCGAAGTTCACGCGCTTTGCGGCGAGAACGGCGCCGGCAAGTCGACACTGATGAACGTCATTGCCGGCGTGCTGCACCCGTCGGAAGGGGAAGTCCTCATCGAAGGCGCACCCGTGAAGATTGCCTCGCCCGCGGTCGCACAGTCGCTCGGCATCGGCCTGGTGCATCAGGAGATCGCGCTTTGCCCCGACGCGACAATCGCCGAAAACATGTTCATGGCGGCGACGAACCGCCGACGCTCGGCTCTGATGAACTACGCTCAGCTGGAGCGCGACGCGCAGGCCGTGATGAATCGTCTGGCCCCGATCGACGTCAGCCAGAAGGTCGGCGACCTGCCGATCTCCAGTCAGCAGCTCGTCGAGATTGCCAAGGCGCTGACGCTCGATTGCCGCGTGCTTATCTTTGACGAGCCGACGGCGGCGCTGACAGAGACCGAAGCGCAGGTGCTCTTCGGCATCATCCGCGATCTCAAGGCGCGCGGCATCTCGATCATCTATATCAGCCACCGCATGGCAGAGGTGTTCGATCTCTGCGACCGGGTGACCGTCTTGCGCGACGGGCGCTATGTCGCGACGGAAAAGATCGCGGACATCACTCCTGACGATGTCGTCCGACTGATGGTCGGCCGCGAGATCAGCCAGCTTTATCCGGACAAGCCGCATCCCTCCGAACGCCTGAGCGAACCGATTCTTTCAGTCCGCGATCTCGGCGATGACGCACGCTTCCGCGACGTCAGCTTCGAGCTCCGCCACGGCGAAATTCTCGGCGTGGGTGGCCTGATCGGCTCCGGGCGGACGGAAATTGCCGAGGGCATCTGCGCACTGCGACCGGTGACGCAAGGCGAAATTTGGCTGCATGACCAGGTGCTTCGTCTGCGGCGCTATTCCGACGCGGCCAAAGCCGGCGTCGTCTATCTTTCGGAGGACCGGAAGGGATCCGGCGTTTTCCTCGATCTCTCGATCGCCCAGAACATTGCCGCACTCGATCTGAAGGCATTGACCTCACTTGGCCTGCTCAACTCCCGCAAGGAAAGAGTGCTCGCCGAGGACCTGACCCGCAGGCTTGGTGTCCGGATGGGCGGCGTCGACATGCCGGTCTCCTCGCTATCGGGCGGCAACCAGCAGAAGGTGGCGATCGCCAAGCAGCTGGCCGTCGATCCAAAGGTGATCCTGATGGACGAGCCGACGCGCGGCATCGATGTCGGCGCCAAATCGGAAATCCACCGCCTGCTGCGCGAGCTTGCCCATGCCGGCATCGGCATTCTGGTCATCTCGTCCGAACTGCCGGAGCTGATCGGGCTCTGCGACCGCGTCCTGGTGGTGCGCGAGGGACGGATCTCCGGCGAGGTATCGGGCGACGAAATGACCGAAGAGGCGATCATGCGGCTTGCGTCCGGCATCGTGTCGGCAAGCGAAACCAACTTGAAGGCATCCGGGCATGCTGCCTGAAGAAGCGGGAGACAGGACTATGGCAGTCGATACATTGGCGGTCGCAGGAAAAACGCGAAGGCCGGCATGGAAGCGGATCGGCACGATGCGCGAGGCCGGACTGATTGCGATCATCCTTTCGCTCTCGGTGATCATGAGCTTCGCCTCGCCGCATTTCCTGACGCTTGGCAATTTCCGGGCAATGCTCATGTCCTTCTCGGTCGAGGGCATCGTCGTCGTCGGCATGACGATCCTGCTGATCGTCGGCGGCATCGATCTTTCGGTCGGCTCCGTCGTCTGCTTCTCGATGGTGCTCTCCGGCTCGCTCTTCCTGATCGGCGTCGATCCCTGGACGGCATCGCTCGTCGGAATTGCCGCCAGTGCCGCCATCGGCTGCATCATGGGCTTCTTCGTCACCGTGGTCGGGCTCAACCACTTCATCACATCGCTTGCGGCCATGGTGATCGTTCGCGGTCTCTGCCTCGTCATCACCAAGGGCACGCCGCTTTCGCTCTTCACCTTGCCGCCGGCATTCAAGGCGGTCGGCCAGGGAACCTTCTTCGGGGTTCCCTATGTGATCCTGATCTTCATCGCGGTCGTCGCCGCCTTCGATTTCCTGCTGCGCCGGGCAACTGCCTTCCGCAAGGTCTTCTACACCGGCAGCAACGAGAAGGCCGCGCTCTACTCCGGCATCAAGACGAAGGAGGTCAAATTCTGGGTGACGGTGCTTTGCGCGACGCTTTCCGGCGTGGCGGGGACGATCTACATGTCACGCTTCGGCGCGGCGACGCCGACCTTCGGTGTGGGCATGGAGCTCAACATCATCGCCGCGGCGGTGATCGGCGGCGCCTCGCTGAATGGCGGCTCGGGCACGATCCTCGGTGCCATCCTCGGCATCGCTCTGCTCTCCGTCGTCACCAGCTCGCTGATTCTGCTCGACGTTTCGGTGTACTGGCAGGATATGATCAAGGGCTGCATACTGCTCGCCGCCGTTTCGATCGATCACTTGCTGCACAAGCGGAAGGCACTCTGACATGGCGAACGCCAAACCGAAATCACAATCCGCCCCGCGCGAAGAAATCGTCATCGCCAGGCAGATGCATCAAGCCCTGGTACTTCACTTCCTGGAGGGTTTGACACAGGCGCAGATCGCCGACCAGCTCGGCATCTCGCATGCGACCGTCAACCGCCTCATCAAGCGTGGGCGCCAGCTTGGCCTCGTCGAGATCAAGATCAAGTCGCCGGTCGAGCCATTGGTGGAAATCGAAGAACAACTGCTGGCGCTCGGTGGCATCCGCCGCGCGGTCGTCGTGCCGACGGTCTCGGACAATCCCCAGATCGCCCTGCAATCGGTCGGCGAAGCCGCGGCACGGCTCATGCTCGAACAGATCGCCGACGGAGACACCATCTGCATTACCGGCGGCAAGGGGGTGAGCGCCGTGGTTGCCGGCTTGCAGCCGTCGCGCCGCTTCGATATCGAGGTCATTCCCGCGACCGGCTGCGTTCAAGGCAAGCACTATACCGACGTCAACCACGTCGCCACCCTGATGGCAGACCGGCTCGGCGGGCATTCCTTCCAGATACACGCGCCGCTCTTCGCCGACAGCGAAGCGGAACGGAAAATGCTGCTCGGCATGCGCTCGGTCGCCGACGTCTTCAAGCGGGCGCGCGACGCGAAGATTGCCGTGGTCGGCATCGGCTCTATCCTTTCGGACGACTCCAGCTATTACGACCTGCACCCCTCCTCCAGCACCGATCGCGAAGCGATCGAGCAATCCGGCGCCTCCTGCGAACTGCTGGCGCATCTGCTCGACGATTGCGGGCGCGTCTGCGGCTACGGGCTCAATCGGCGTCTGGTTTCGCTGACGCTCTCCGAATTCGCTTCGATCCCAACGAAGATCGGTGTCGCAAGCGGGCCCAGCAAAGCGGGGCCGATCTTAAGCGTCATGCGCGGCAATCATCTGGACACGCTCGTCACGGATCAGGCGACGGGAGCGCGCATTCTCGAACTGGCCAAGGAAGGCGGAGAGCGTTCATGAATGGACAACAAATCATGCGGGAGATCGGCCGCTCCGGGGTCGCAGCCTCGGCGGTCGGCCTCGGCACCTGGGCAATCGGCGGCTGGATGTGGGGCGGCACGGACGAACGGGAATCGGTCGCCGCCATCCATGCCTCCCTGGATGCAGGCGTGACGCTGATCGACACGGCACCCGCCTATGGGCTCGGGCGGGCGGAAGAGATCGTCGGCAAGGCGCTTTCCGGGCGCCGCGACAAGGCGGTGATCGCAACGAAGTGCGGCCTCGTCTGGCACACACAGCAGGGCAATCACTTCTTCGACCAGGACGGCAGGCCCGTCCATCGCCATCTCGGTCGGGAATCGATCTGCCACGAGGTGGAACAAAGCCTCAGCCGGCTCGGCACGGACTATATCGACCTCTACATCACCCATTGGCAAGACCCGACGACGCCGATCGAGGAA
The DNA here is from genome assembly GCF_002885915.1 of Sinorhizobium sp. M4_45. Taxonomy (NCBI): domain Bacteria; kingdom Pseudomonadati; phylum Pseudomonadota; class Alphaproteobacteria; order Hyphomicrobiales; family Rhizobiaceae; genus Sinorhizobium; species Sinorhizobium sp. M4_45. Next base: position 93,853 of record NZ_NWVE01000010.1, on the reverse strand, counting down.
ACCATGCGGGCGCTCGAGGACCTGCGCGCCGCCGGCAAGATCCGGGCGATCGGCGCCAGCAATGTCAACCTGGAAGAACTCGAAATCTATGTGAAGATCGGCGGTCTCGATGCGATCCAGGAACGGTTTAGCATGCTCGACCGGGAGATCGAAGCGCAACTCCTGCCGGTCACGACGGCAAACGGCGTGGCAACGCTCAGCTATTCGTCTCTCGCTCTGGGCCTTCTCTCCGGCTCGATCGGGCCGGAACGCGTCTTTTCCGGTGACGACCAGCGCAGGGACAATCCGCGTTTCTCCGTCGCAAACCGGGAGAAGGTCACGCGCTTCGCCGAAGCGATAAGGCCGATCGCGCAAGAGCACGAGGCATCGATCGCCCAGATCGTCATCGCCTGGACCCTGGCGCAACCCGGCATCACCTTCGCGCTTTGCGGCGCGCGTAATCCCGCCCAGGCGCTCGACAATGCAAGAGCCGGCACGATCCGGCTCAGCGCGGAGGACCTCTCGACGGTCGAGGCGGCAATAGCGGCTGAGCTGGCGAATATGGACAGGTAACGGACCGCCCCATGACAAGGACAGAGATTTTGGACGGGCTCCGCCGGAGCCCGAAGGTGGACGTCTGCGTCCTCGGCGGCGGCATCAACGGGCTCAGCGTCTTTCGCGAGCTCGCGCTGCAGGGGCTACGCGTCCTGCTCGTCGAGAAGCACGATTACTGCTCGGGCGCGAGTGCTGCGCTGTCGCGCATGGTGCATGGCGGCCTGCGCTACCTCGAAAACGGCGAGTTCACGCTGGTGAAGGAGTCGCTCGTGGAGCGCGACCGGCTGCTCAGGAACGCGCCGCACCTCGTGGCGCCTCTTGCGACGACGGTTCCCGTCTTCGACATTTTCTCCGGGCTTGCCAATGGCATCGTTCGCTTTCTCGGTTTGAGCCGCCGGCCGAGCCGCCGCGGGGCCATTGCGATCAAGGCCGGACTTTCGATCTACGACCTGCTGACGCGCAAGCGGGCACTGATGCCGCGTCACCGGTTCCGCGGCCGTCGTGCGACGCTGGCGAAATGGCCGGCGCTCAACCCGAAGATACGCAGTTCCGCCACCTATTACGATGCCTGGGTGAGCCACCCCGAGCGGATCGGCATGGAGCTGTTGCGGGACGGACTGTCCGCCTCGAGCGAGGCGGCGGCGCTGAACTATGCCGAGCTTCGCCGAAACGAGGCCGGCAAATACATCATCGCCGACGGCATCGATGGGGTCGGCGTCGAAATCGAGCCCAGTCTGATCGTCAACGCGACCGGCGGTTGGATCGACATCACCAATGGCGCGCTCTTGCCGCCGGATCACCCCTCCACCCCGCTGATGGGCGGCACAAAGGGATCGCATCTCATCATCGACAATATGGATCTGCGCGACGCACTCGGCGATCACATGATCTATTACGAGAACGAGGACGGCCGCATCTGCATCCTCTTTCCCTATTTCGGCAAGGTGCTGGTCGGTTCGACCGACATCCGGGTCGACGATCCCGGGACGGTCAAGTGCGAGGAAGAGGAGCGCGATTACATCCTGCAGTCGCTGGCCTTCGTCTTGCCTGGTATCGAGATCGGGCAGGAGGAAATCGTCTTCCAGTTCTCCGGCGTGCGACCGCTGCCCGCCAGCAGCGACAGTTTCACCGGCCGCATCCCGCGCGACCATTTCTGCACCACGATCGAGAACGCCGGCACGCCGGTACTGTGCATGATCGGCGGCAAGTGGACGACCTTTCGCTCCTTCGGCGAACTTGCAGCTGATACTGCGCTGGAACGCCTCGGCCTTTCACGCCGCGTCTCGACGGCCGACCGCGCCATCGGCGGAGGGCGGGGATTTCCGGCCGATCGCGAAGGCTGGATTGCCGCCTTGGCCGCTCGCTGCGGCCTGCCACCGCCGCAAGTCGCCGAATTGTTCTCCCGCTACGGAACGGAGGCGGAGGCGCTGGCGGCTTTCATAGGCCAGGGAAGCGATGGCGTGATCCCGGGCGCCGGTCATACGATGCGGGAACTTCTGTTCCTGATCCGCAACGAGGCGGTCGAGCATCTGGACGATCTGCTCTTGCGCCGCACGACACTCGCGATTTCGGGCACGCTCTCGCTCGCCGTTCTCGACGCTGCGCTCGAACTGCTGACGGAGGAGAAGGCGTGGTCCGAGGCGCGCCGCCTGAGTGAGCGGAACCGGTGCCTGGCGCTCCTGCGAGACCGGCACGGGGTCGACGAGAAAGCCCTTGCAGCCCGAATGCCGCCCCCATTGGCGAAGGCCGTCGCGGCGAGTTGATGCGCAATTTGCGGTGGCCCCGACCCAGGCTGCCGCGCAACCTACGACGAAGGAGAAGAGCATGAGAATCAACAGCAAGGTGCGGATGAACCGCCTGTTCAACGGCGGACGCTGCCTCGACGTGGCGATCGATCACGGCGTCTGCAACGAGCCATCCTTCCTGAGCGGACTCGAGAACATGGAGTCCGTGGTGAAGACACTCACCGCGGCGGCGCCCGACGCGATCCAGATGAACTACGGCCAGGCCGATCTGCTGCAGGATCTGCCCGGAAAGGACAAGCCGGCGCTCGTCATGCGCATCGACATGGGCAATCCCTATAACCGCGTCCGCCACCGCGACATGTGGGCGGTGCTGCAAAACGAAGCCGAGCCGCTGATCGGGGCGCTGGCGATGGATGCGGCCTGTGTCGTCGTCAACCTGTTCATGCTGCCGGACGAACCGGATCTTTTCCGCCAATGCGTGCAGAACATCGCCCGCGTCCGGGCCGATTGCGACAAATACGGCATGCCACTGATGATAGAGCCGCTCGTCATGCAGCCGGTTACCGAGCATGGCGGCTACATGGTGGACGGCGATGCCGACAAGATCGTCACGCTGACACGGCTTGCCCGGGAGATGGGCGCCGATATCGTCAAGGCGGACCCGACCACCGATGCGGACGAATTCCACCGGGTGGTGGAAGCGGCGCGTTGCCCGGTTCTCGTTCGGGGCGGCGGCAAGGAGGATCTGAGAGCCGTCTTCGACAAGTCGGCGGCCTTGATGAAGCAGGGCGCCATGGGCATGGTCTACGGGCGCAATGTCTATCAGCACTCCAATCCGAATGCCGTGGTGCGCGGACTGATGGCGATCGTTCACGACAATGCGAGCGGCGAAGAGGCCTTCGCGCTGTATCGTCAAGGTTGATCTGATATCGGACCTTGGGAGGGGTTCAGCATGGGAGACTATCTTTTGGGCCTCGACGCCGGCAACACCGTCATCAAGGCGGTGGTCTTCGACCGGCAGGGCAAGGAAATCGCTTCGGCCGCGGCGGAAGGGCACAGCCGGATGCCGTTCCCCGGCCATGTCGAACGCAGCCTGGACGAGCTATGGGAGAATGCCCGCCGGGTCATCCGCACATGTGTCGATGAGGCCGGGATCGACGCCGGCGAAATCGCCGCCATCGGCTGCGCCGGCCATGGCAACGGGCTCTACGCGCTCGACCATGAGGGGCGTCCGCTTCTCGGCATACAGTCGCTCGACACCCGGGCGGCGGCGCTTGTCGAAGAGTGGAGGTCGCAGGGTGTCGGCGACCGGACTTATCCGATCGGCCAGCAACGGCCCTGGCCTTCGCAGACCCCCACTCTTCTCGCCTGGCTGAAACGACATCGGCCGGAGGTCTTCGCCAGCATCGGCACGGTCTTTCTCTGCAAGGATTTCATCGTCAACCGGCTGACGGGCACGCGCGTCAGCGACGTCTCGGACATGACCGGCTGCGGATTGCTCAACGTCGCCGGCCGGCACTACGACCGGGAACTCATGGCAGCTTACGGGCTCTCAGAAACGATTGACCTCCTGCCGCCATTGGTGGAAAGCGCCGACGTCGCCGGTCGCATCACCGAAGCGGCCGCGGCCGAGACGGGACTTGCCGCCGGAACGCCGGTGGTCGGCGGGCTCTTCGACGTGGTCGCCTCGGCGATCGGCTCGGGGGTCACCCGCACCGGGGCAGCTTCCATCATCGCCGGGACCTGGAGCATCAATCAGGTGATCATCGAAAGCCCGGAGCTCCAGGGACCGGTGTTCATGTCCTCCACCTTCGACCGCGACCGCTACTTGGCGATCGAGTCCAGCGCGACCTCCGCCGCAAACCTCGAATGGCTGGTGCGGGAGTTCTTTTCCGAGGTGCGCTCCGATGGGCGTTCGCCCTTCGACCTCTGCTGCGAGCTCGCCTCCTCAAGCGATCCGGCCTCCGACGACCCCATCTACCACCCCTATCTCTACGGCGCCCAGCAGGACGGCAGCGCGCGCGCCGGGTTCTACGGGATCGCCGGCTGGCACACGAAAGGCCACCTCGTCCGCGCGGTACTCGAAGGCGTGGCTTTCGGTCACCGCCAGCACATAGAGACGATGCGCAAAGCAGGCGCGGCCTTCGACGAGGCGATCCTTTCCGGCGGCGGATCGCGCAGTCTCATATGGCCGCAGATATTCGCCGACGTCCTCGGCGTCCCGGTCTCCGTGGCCCGCTCGCGTGAGACGGGCGCCCTGGGGGCGGCAATCGCCGCCGGCACCGGCGTCGGCATTTTCTCCGACTTCGCCGAGGGTGCGGCCGCGATGGTGAGAACCGAGCGGCACTATCGTCCGAACAGGGTGCTGGAGGCCCATTATGCCCGGCGATACGCGCTTTACAGGGACATCGCGGACGCCATGACGCCGATCTGGCGACGGCTTTCGGCAATGCAGGCCATCACGGCGGGAGTTGCGGCGTGAACGCGGATATCAACGAGAAGATCGCCGATGCGGGCAGTTACGATTTCATCGTCATCGGCGCCGGCTCCGCGGGCTGCGTTCTTGCCAACCGGCTTTCCGCCGACCCGAAAAACCGGGTCCTGCTGCTCGAAGCCGGCGGCAGCGACCGTTATCACTGGGTGCATGTTCCGATCGGCTATCTCTACTGCATGGGCAATCCGCGCACCGACTGGATGATGAGGACTGCCGCGGAACCCGGTCTCAACGGCCGCAGCCTCCCCTATCCTCGCGGCAAGCTGCTCGGTGGCTGCTCTTCCATCAACGGCATGATCTATATGCGTGGGCAGGCGGCCGACTACGACGGCTGGCGCCAGGCCGGCAATACCGGCTGGGGCTGGGACGATGTTCTGCCCTATTTCCTGAAGTCGGAGGACAACTTCCGCGGCAAGTCGCCGTTGCATGGCGCCGGCGGGGAATGGCGGGTCGAACGGCAGCGTCTGTCCTGGCCGATCCTTGATGCCTTTCGCGATGCCGCCGAAGAGCTCGGCATTCCGAAGACCGAGGATTTCAACACCGGCGATAACGAGGGATCCGGCTATTTCGAGGTGAACCAGCGCGGCGGCCTGCGCTGGAACACGACCAAGGCGTTCCTGCGCCCCGCCATGAAGCGGCCGAACCTTCGGGTGCTGACGGGCGCCGAGACCGAGCGTCTGATCTTCGACGGCCGCCGGACGAAGGGCGTGCGCTTCCGGTCGGACGGCCGCATCCACGTGGCGCGCGCCACGCGCGAGGTCATCCTCTCTGCGGGCGCGATCAACTCGCCGAAAATCCTCGAACTATCCGGGGTGGGTCGGCCGGACATCGTCTCGGCAGCCGGCGCGGAGGTCGTCCACGACCTCCCCGGGGTTGGCGAGAACCTGCAGGATCATCTTCAGATCCGCACCGTATTCCGGATCGAAGGCGCGAAGACGCTGAACCAGCTCTATCACAGCATTTTTTCCCGCATGGGAATGGGCTTCGAATACATGCTGAGGCGTTCCGGTCCGCTGTCGATGGCACCGAGCCAACTCGGCATATTCGCGAAAAGCAGCCACTCTGTCGCAACCCCCGACCTCGAATACCATGTCCAGCCGCTGAGCACCGACCGATTGGGAGAGCCGCTCCACAGATACCCGGCCGTCACGGTCTCGGTCTGCAATCTGAGGCCGGAAAGCCGGGGGAGCGTGCATGTCACGACAACGCAATCATCCGCCGCGCCGGACATCCGGCCGAACTATCTGTCCACTGCCGGCGACCGGTTGCTTGCGGCACGGGCGATCCGCCACGCTCGCAATCTCATGGCGACGAAGGCCATTGCAAGATTCAAGCCGACGGAAATACTGCCCGGCGCGGAGTTCCAAAGCGAGGATGAACTTGTCCGCCGGGCCGGCGACATCGCGACGACGATCTTCCACCCGGTGGGAACCTGCAAGATGGGCAGCGACCCAATGGCAGTGGTGGATTCTTCGCTGAAAGTCCACGGGATTTCTGGCTTGCGCGTCGTCGACGCGTCGATCATGCCGGCCATCGTCTCTGGCAACACCAATTCACCTGTCATCATGATTGCGGAAAAGGCGGCGGAGGCGATCCTCCGCCACTAAACTACGACTAATCACGATTTCGAAACTCAGGACGAAACCGCACGCGGCGTCCTCATCCACTCCAGGTGACGGGTCTCGGCGTGGATGATGCATCCTGGAAATCGACCCTCGAACGTGAGCGTGGGCCGTCCAACTCCAAAAGGCGCTGGAACTTACCGGCGACGTGGCGGCGCGGGCCCGGATTGATCCTGCTTCAATGGTTTCGTGCGAGGCATTGTGCTCATCGTGCTGGGCTGCTGGACTATGCCGCCAGCGTCGATACCCGTCCCTCGGAAGCTGGCGGTTCAGTTCAGTGTTCTTCGCCAGGCGGTACTTCGCGTCATCGGCAAGGGCCGGAGCGGCGACGAAGAGGATCGCTGTGGGACAGAGCGCTGGAGAGAAGGTGTGTGTTCATGGTCATTCTCAATAGTTTCGATGTGAAAGACGGTGGCATTCGGCCGCTTCACTCGCTTTTGCGGCGTTTGCAGGCCCGTCCAGATTTGACGAGGTATTCAATTTCGAAACGCGTCACGCCGATGTCCTTGAGGATGTAATCCGGCATTTCCTGCAGAGCGCACCCGCGTGCACGACCGCTTTGTCGGCGACGGTGGATTGCCTGGGCCACCTGTGCCACGCAGCTCGAGAAGGCTGTGCCTAGTGCCGTGGTCAAAAAGGGCGACGGATTGGTGTTGAAGGAGGTCTTAGACATGGTGCTTCCCTCTTGGTCTGAGTGTCGGCCTGTCGGTGGACACTCACCAATGCGGCTGTTGCGACGGAGCCACCGCCTTGTTGTTCCAGATGTGGTGGCAAAGGCTCGTCCAGCCCGCGTGCCATCGTCGTTCAGCCCGCACGAGCCATCCATTTGTTACTGGTACCCGGTCTGAGCCTCTGCGGCAGTTCCGGAAGTAACAGGAACCAGCGTTGGCGCCCCCCTCAGCCGCGCACGAACCGCGCATCCGTGGGTGTTCAGACCCGGTAGACGCGACGGTGCGCGCCGGAGATTTGATTTTTCTTTGATCAAGCCCACGCATGGAGAGCATATGCAAAAATATACTTCCTTACCGTGCCAGTAGGGCAGGTGCCAGTAGGGCAGGCTCTTGAGCACTTCTGAGGGAAGATTGGTGTGAAAAAGCAGATCCAATTCAAACCCGAGACATGACTTCAGGGCGTAGTCAAAGACGCCAGAGTGGCCGTCTGCCTGCCACAACCGCTCTGTTTCGCCAGTGCCCACCGCTGCCGCACATAGAGAGTATAAGGGCTAGGCGCCCAGGCACCTCAGGCCGATGAATAAAGGACTGCTTGCAATCTTTCGCCGCTCAAGCCCCAACGAGTAAGCGATCTTCGGTAACGGGCTTTGCGTCAATACCTTGTAAGTTCGATCCCTCGCCGAGTGCTCGCTTCTGTTGGGGTGGCCCCCGCACGCATCGAAATGTGCCAGAGTGAGTCGTTGTGAACTCAAGCAAAGAGGATCTCGGCCAGCAGGTGATTGTCCAAGACGTTACCGGCGCCGGCGGCAATCTCGGCGCCGCCTTGGCAAAGCGCTGCACCATACTTCTGACATGTTGCTCAGCCGAGTTCTTGGGCGAGTCCGATGAGAAGCCCTTCGGGCCCACGGATGTAGCAGAGCCGATAGACGTCTTCATAGTCGACGACTTCGCCTACGAGCTGCGCGCCGCGGCTGCGAAGCCTGTCCAGCGTCTCGTTGATGTCGTCGACGGTGAACATGACGCGGAGGTAGCCGAGAGCGTTGACCGGGGCGTTCCGGTGATCCGCGACGACAGATGGCCTGAGGAAGCGGGAGAGCTCTAGCCGGCTGTGTCCATCAGGGGTGCGCATCATGGCAATTTCGACATGCTGATCGCCCAGCCCAGTAACACGTCCCGCCCATTCTCCTTCGATCGTGGCCTGCCCTTCGAGCTCGAGGCCGAGCTCGCGAAAGAACTCAATCGTCCCTTCGAGATCTTCGACGACGATTCCGACGTTGTCCATCCGCTTGAGCGCCATGTTTCCAATCTCCCGGGTGTCGTTCCAACCTACAAGGTATCGCCTGGTCTAACAACGGACACTTGAAGTGCCCGAAGACGGCGCTCAAGATATGAAAACAGGTTTCCCGCGACCCGCGTCCTGCCGACTTGGTGGAAACGCAGCGTCAGGCCAAGCGGTATCCACCTTGTATCGATGGCGATCAGGCGGCGCCCGCCTGAGCGAAACAGCAAGGCGTCCGCGCGCATGTCCGAGTTGAAGCGCTTGCCGAACCAGCCGAAATTTTCCAACACACCGTCGAACGAATGGCCGGCCGGAATGCTACGCCCTTTTCATAGGCCGACGAGTTCGCGCGGCTCGATCGGCGGCAGGCTTTGGAACGCCTCAAGCGCTCTCCGCTGGTCTTTCAGCGGATCAGTTGTCCTTATGCTGGCGCTTTTTGACCCGCCGTCTGGATCTGGCGTTGCGGCGCGCGTCTCGTAACTCCTCGAGCGTCGGCATCCACCAGCCGCGATTCAGTTCGTGCTGTTCCGGTGGCGTCCGCGACGGCCAAGTTGCCACTAGCTCGTCCAGCGAGCCCGGCCGCCACGACGCCCAGACATACTCCTCGCCATCCACTGCGGGAAAGTAGAATGCGCTGACCGTGGTGGGGTCCGCCAGTTCTCCGTCAGTGCCGATAAAGAACACGACGCCGACATGCGTGCCGATCGCGCGATCCAAGGGCGGGGCGTCATTGCTGGGAGCCGGGTAGCGCTTCCGCCGCCGCTCCCTTGTCCTGGCTCTGCGTGCTTCGTCCTGCTCGGTCCCCTCGATCGCCTCGCGCCGCGCCCGCCTTGCTTCCGGCTCATTGCGCTCGGCGGCCGCCTCGATTGCCGGCCAGCGTTGGCGGAGTTCTTCAAATGAGCGGTAGGGCACCGTCCAGAGGCGGCGATCGGCGTCCCAACGCGCGTGGGGAATTTCGCGGATTTCGTTGACCACGGTCCGTGAATAGGGCGTCCGGATCTGGAGGGTTGCCGGTGCCGCCTCAAGGTAGCGGCTTTCGATCGGCTCGAAGGCAAAGACGTCCCGACCCTTCTCGTCGGCGAATCTATCTTCTTCAGCCTCCATCTCGGCCAGCCATCGGCCGATCCGCTTCTCGGCGGTACGGCCCGGTACGAACCAGGCATTGAGGCGGTCGCTCCACCTGGCGCGCGGGAACGCCTCCCGAAACCGCGCGACCGTTATCCGGTCGTGCGGCAACTCGGTCGTTGCACCCTCGCGCGGGCGTGGTTCGGATGTGTCCTTTCGTTCCATATCACATCGCCTGGCAGCCACGCTTCAGAGATCACCCTGTCCGCCTTGATTTGACATGCGTCTCGCCGCTCGGTTCGCTAGTCTTCTTGAAATCCCGTATGGCGGTGTATTTTGCAAGATTGTTGGCCATGCTCAGCGGCTCGACACACGGATGGCGCCGGCATCTCCAAGACTGCGCCGGACGGCGGTGACCTGGCTGGACGCGATATCGGCCGAGACCTCGATCTCGCCTGCGAGCGGCGCGTCTCGACGGGCGCCCCCGTCATGAGAGGCATCCCCGCCCGAGGGCCTCGCACCCGCAGTGTTCCGGTCGCTTGCCGACTGAACGAAGATATCGGGCCTCAAAATCCCGTGCTGCTGGACCAGATGCTCGACTGCCAGATCGGCTGCTTCGCGTGTTTCGAACGTGGCCCGGATTGTCGTGGTGCTGTCGTCCGCCATTGGCTGTTCTCCTGATGTTAAACTCACGGGATGAAGAACGCCTCCGGCGGCTGGTAGTTTCGCTTGCGGCGCCCCTTCCGGAAATAACCGTCTGCCGCCTTCGTTCCGGCCGAAGTACCTGCACTTTGACCGAACCGGACTGAACGACAGCAAGCAAAGGAGACGATATTGAGCGAATCGGGTTCGAGCAATGCGGAGCGGAAGCTGGAGCTGACAAGCCGGATTGTCGGAGCCTATCTAAGTCGTAATGCGGTTCCTGCCCGCCTATGCTTGCCGCCGTCTGAGACTGCGCTGTGTCAGACTATCCGGCCTGGACGATCTCTCCGGGTAGCCACCAAACCGGGAGTTTATGTGACGCCCTTAGTAAACTGAGTGGGGACAATGTGCCGCTGGAAGAGCACGAAAAGGATGAGGACCGGCACGACCGAGAGGAACGCACCTGCCAGAACGAGGCCCCAATCGCCCTGCACACCCCCAAACGAACGACGTAGGCTGAGGAGCCCGACTTGGACCGTCAGCGCTTCAGGTGGGCTGGTGATAAGGACAAGGGGCCAAAAGAAGTCGTTCCAAGCGCCTTGAAAGGCGAGAATCGCGTTGACCAACAAAGCCGGCTTGGCGTTTGGCAGAACGATCTTCCAAAAGACCTGAAAACGGTTAGCGCCATCGACGATGGCAGCTTCCTCTATCTCTCTTGGGAACCCCTCGAAAAACTGCTTCATTAACAGGACATTGGCCGAGGCGACGAAAACAACGATTACGCTCCAGGGGGTATTTAGAAGCGACAGGTCCCGGAAAATCAAATAGTTCGAGACGAAGGTCACTTGCGCCGGAATCGTCATTGAGAAGATCAGTGCTGCGAACAGTAGCCGGCTGCCCCTGAACTTGAACCGCGCAAGCGCATATCCGGCAAGGCTGGCGACGACGAGCGTCAGGACCAGGCGCCCGGTAGCGATGGCAAGACTATTGACCAGCCAGCTTCCGAACAGGCTCTTCCCTGTCTGCAGGTCAGCCGTCTCGTTTATAACTCGCCGGTAGTTGTTGAAGATCAACCCGAGAGCGCCTGGTGTGATGTTGTCCCAACTCAGCAGACGTCCACGACGCTCGGATCGCGATGGCGAAATCGGACTGTCGATAAGCGTTTGAGAAGGCGGAGCGGTCAGATTGAGCGGCGTGCGTTCGATCCGCGGCCCGTTCCGGCGGTCGGTACGGTAGGCGATCTCATAGACGAATGTTCGAGTCTGCCACACTCGCCGAATGCCGCTTTCGTCATGAACCTCCATCTTTGCCGAACTGGAACTTTTCAGGGCAATCGACGCGTAATCCGCCGCATAGTCCCGCATGAGCGCAGCGGCGATGCCCGATCCCGGGCGCCGACGAGGAATCTCGGCCTTCGGTTCGACGATGTCGGCGACCGCCGCGTAGGTGACACTGAACTCGACTTTGGCTCCATAAGAAAACCCTCCCCACAAAGCGTCGCCCGCGCCCTCATGTCCCAAACGCGCCGCGGCAATCCATGCGGCCGGATTTATTTGATCGAAATAGATGCGGAATGGTCTTTCGAGTGGATCGACCTTTAGGCTCGCCATGAAGGCAAGAACGAACATCCCCCCCATTATGGTCGCGACGGCAAGAAAGGTCATATACAACCAGGCGCGTGCCGCAAGCTGCCGCCGGCGAAGTGCGACAACCGGCAGACGGCGGCGCGGGGGCGAAGCAGTCACGGCGGTCATCCTCGCCATCAGTCGGCCCTTTCCTTCACACCGACCGATTTTTGCACGTAGACGACTGCGATTGTGAGAATGCCAAGGACGAGCGCAGCGGCACTCGCCACGCCAATCCTGGACGAGGCGCCAGCCGGAAAGGCGTTCTCATAAATGTAGTAGGCAAGCGTGACGCGGCTTGCGAGGGGCGCTGCATCCCCCAGAATAGCGACCTGGTCGAACATCTGCAGGGTGCCGATGACGCCCATCGTAACGACGGCGAAGGTCACCGGTCTGAGCGCCGGCACGGTTATGTGGCGAAATCGCTGAAAAGCATTGGCCCCGTCGATCTCGGATGCGTCGTACAAAGCGTTTGGGATTGACTGTAGCCCCGCCAGGAACAGCAGCATCAGCGTCGGGACTGTCGTGAAGACATTCATCAACGCCACGGACCACAGCGTGACCGGCATGAAAAGGAAATGCTGCTGGGTATTTAACCAGGTGATAAGCAGATCGTTATCGAAAACAGGCAGCAATCCCGCGAAAGCACAGGTAACGACAAGCGTCAATGCGCCAAAGGCGGCCGCGAGCAGAAAGAAGGGATCGAGGATCGAGATCCCTTCATACCTGCGCCGCGCGTTGAGAACGAGTGCGCCCTGCAACGCAACCAAGCCCATGAAGAACAACAGAATGTGCCCGCGGTAGGCAAGGACGGCGCTGACTGTCGCGGTCATGAAGCCATCTCTCTGAAAGAGCCAGAGGAAGATAAGCGTCATGGCCGTACTGGACATGATCGACGGCAGGTAAAACACCGTTTGAATGAGTCCCCTCGCCCGGACGGCGTGATTCACGAGAACCGCCAGGGCAAGCGCAAGCATGCTCTGGACTGTTGTGACGATGAGCGAGAAGCCGATCGTGTTGCGCAGGGCGATAAGGAAAAGTTCATCGGAGACAAGTGCAGTGTAATTGGACAGCCCGACGAAGCCCGGTCCCTTGAACAAGTCGAAATCGGTAAAGCTGTAGCAGGCTGTCCGGACGATCGCGTAGACGAAAAACAGCGCCATCGAGATTGTAAAGGGCAATACGAAGAGCCAGCCGCTCCTCTCTTCCGAACCTGCTCGCGACATGCATCCCCTCCCGCAGGTGCCCTGCTTCACGTTGCGCATCCGAGAACTCGGCTTACTTTGCGAGCATCCGATCGAAGACGCTTTGTGCCGATGCCAAAGCGGTGTCGGCATCCGCCTCCCCGAGGATGACAGCATTGAGCGCAGCATTGATTGGCTGCATCCAACTTCCTCCGACGTTTCCAAAGAAATATGGCGTGACGTGATCGTCCGAGAGGCCTTCAAAAACCACTCGGCTTGTCATCTGTTCGGACTGGCCGCCCCGTAACCAGGGGTTGCGAGCCAGAGCGGTCCTGCTCGGGAGGGCAAGCCCTTGCTCCAAAACCCATTGCTGGGCCTCCTCTGTGGTCAGGAGCTCGGCGACCTTTGCAGCAGCCTTACGGACTTTCGAGGCCGCATTGACGGTCCAACCGACGGTAAAGACGATATTTCCTCGTTTGCCGCTTTCAGGGTCTTTCGGCATCCGGGCAGTGCCGAGGCTCATGTTTGGAGCACTATCGCGCAGGGCGCTGATGATCCAGGCGCCCTCGATCGCTGTGGCAGCCCGCTCGGACGCCAAGCAACCGCCGCTCCAGCTTTGACCTGCGTCGGCGGCCATAACGGCGGCCCCAGACTTCACGAGGCCGGTGTAAAAATCAAAAGCCCGCTGAAAACGCTCATCGAGCATAGTTTTTCCCCGACTGTCGAAAGGGCGCCAGCCCGTCGACACTGCAAAGGCGCCGAAGCGGGCATATTCCGGAACGATGCAGAGGCCATCGACCTCCGGAAGAGCCTTGTGCACCGCTACGAGTTTCTCCTGCAGCGTCGTCCAGGTATCGTCGTTGCTTGGATAGGCAACCCCCGCATCATCGAAGATGTCCTTGTTGAAATGTACCGCCAGCGTGTTGAAGTCCTTCGGGATCGCGTAAAGCTTCCCATCATAGGTGAAGGCTTCGAGGAGATTGGCTGCAAAACCGAAAACGTCCTCCGTTACCGGTGCTGCTTGCCCGGCGCTGAAAATGGAGCGCGCCCAGAAGATATCGACGTAGAAGAGGTCTGGAGCGGTGCCCGCCGAAAGGCCGTTGATAATGAATTGCGAAAAGTCGCCATCAACGGGTTCGTACGTTACCGTGATGCCGGCTTTTTCGAGCTCGTCGGCAAGAACGTTGGTTAATAAGCCGTTGACGATGGCGACCTCGGACCCGCCCCAACCCGATACCCGCACAGTGTCCTCAGCAAACGCCGGCAAGCCAAGGAGCATGGTCGCCGCGGCAAGTGCTTTCGCAGGACGGAACGGCATATCGATCCTCCCTCCGATCAGAGATCAGGGACCAGAGCGGCAACTACGAGACGGCTTCCCGCTGCTCAGGAGGTAGATAGCTTCGCATGCGAAAACGTCGAGCAGCGCACCACCGCAAGAGCAGCCTGCCGTTGTTGATCGAACTCAGATATCCTCACCCTCTTCACTCCAGCGGCTCGGCTAGGAGCTACGCCCCTCTTACTGACTATCGCACGCTTGCGTCGGGGCGATCTTCTCAGCACAGAAGGCCTACCTTTGGAGGCTCCCTGGTTGAGAAAAGATCTCTGTTCAACCAGCGTCTCACTTGGGTGAAGCCGTAGTTCTCTCCCGGAGATCGTAGTTGTTGGGATTCTCCTCCAACTTGTGGATACCCTCGGTAAGCCCTGATCGAATACGATGACGAACATCATTCTCGAGCTGGTCTATGCTCTTGCGAATTGCCTCTTTCCAGGCTGGACCACGGTCGTACGCTTCCATGAAGGCGTCGGCCAAGTCCTCCGTCTGTCGCGTTTCGATCATGGCTTCCATTATGGTGGCAGCCTGTGCTCGGTCCTTGCGACTCTTCGCCATGCCGTCATCGTCCGTCAGGCGACGGCTGGCGACGATGAGTTTATGAATGGCGTACCGCTGCGGAGCGGGGACATTCACCAGCACGCCGGCACCGTGCAGCAGAACGGCTCGGATCGGATGGTAAATCAGATAGTCGAGGAATCGGAGCGGCTGAGCCGCAGCCCCGCCGAGTGCGGGCATGGGTGTCGGTCGCCCGCCATATTCGTCAGAACCACGATTTGGAGTAAGGAATTCGACCTTGTAGCCCTTCCGAGACGCGTACTGCGTTGTGAAGCGACCGTCGGCTTGGTGAGGGATCTCCCTGAATGTCGGATCGACCTTCTTCAGCGTCTCGAGCATGGGCGGCACTTGATCGTCCACAGCCACCGAAATCGAATAGAACTGAGCGAAATCCGCATCGGCCGTAAGCATTGCCGTCCCCGGCAGGCGAACGCCTAATACTGCCGGATAACACTGGTAGGCGACGGCACCGATCAGGACGCCACGCAACCGGAAAAAACCGGCCTCAGCCAACGCCTGCACAATGTCCCCCGTTTGCCTTTCCGGGCGGGGTAGATACGCTTCGCGCACGAGAGTTGACACCAACTTTCGGCGCTCACGGATGCCTGCCTTTAAATCTTTGAAAGTTTCGACCCGTCTTGTGATCTCAGGATCCTCGACAGGGCCGACGTATGTTCGCTTCTTGCCGCCCGCCCCATCCGGTAGATCGAAGTACCAGTATCGACGCCCTTTCACCTCAGCAGTGATAAACCGGCCTTCTACATTGAACTCGCCTGCGAACGAGCCATCAAGAGATCGCTGCGAGAGCTCGCTGTAGAGCGTCTGGTAGGTGTGCGAGATGTTCTGCATTGCGTTGTTACCATGTTCGCATAGATGGTAATAGCAGAAATTCGCTACAATGTCACCCGGGAGTTGTTACCAAAATTGCGTTAATGGTAACAACGGTCCGCTCCAAACTCTGGCCAGTCCGTGAGAGCTGGAACTCCACTCCTCTGTTGGAGTTCTTACCGTCATGTCGCTCTCAGAAGAAGGACGATGCGTAGGAAATGAAGCCGGAAAAATGGGCGCATCTGTGCATAGATATGCAGCGCATGTTCGCCGAGGATACTCCTTGGCAAGTTACCTGGATGCCGAAGGTATTCGACCGGGTCGTTGAAGTTGCAGGCCGGTTTCCGGAGCGCACGATATTCACGCGTTTCGTGCCGCCGTCGGCCCCTGAGGAACTGCCAGGCATGTGGCAGGCGTACTACGAGAAATGGCCGATGATGACGACTACCCAACTTGATCCGGTTCTGGTGGATCTGGTTCCGGACCTGAAAAGATTGGTACCGCCAGCGCGCATTTTTGACAAAAGGACCTATTCGCCCTGGACGGATGGTCGCCTGCACAGCGCCTTGCTTCATCAGGATATCGGCACACTGGTCGTAACAGGAGGCGAGACGGACATCTGCGTGCTGGCCGCGACGCTTGGGGCTATCGATCTCGGCTATAATATTATCCTGCTGAAGGATGCGGTATGTAGCGCGACCGATCAAACGCACGATGCATCGCTGGAACTTCTCAGCAAGCGCTTCTCAGTTCAAGTAAAGGTTATGAACACCGAGGAGTGGTTATCGTCATTTTAGAGCCTGCGCGAAACGAGCGGAGCTGTTCCTGGATCCCTACGCGACCTTAGAAGGACGAGCTGAGCAGATTGTGCGCCGGAGGTGCTGAACGGTCCTGACGGCAGTCTTGCGGCCGACGGCCTTTCGGCGACCGACCAGCCGGCTGAGCGGACTCCTTGAGCTGTGTTACACTCCGGCCCATCGCTTCAATGGAGTGGTCCCATGGGCATAACGTTTCCGAACGAAAGTTCAAGTTATCGCACCGCTCGCGACAAGCTACTGCAGCGCGAAGCAGCACTCAGGCGCGAAATGGAATCCGTGGCCGCAGAGATCCGAGCACTCCCTCCGGGCGGGGTCGTTCCCGAGGACTATGAATTCGACCACATGGACGGAAAGGGGACATTGGCAAAGGTGCGACTCTCCGAGCTGTTTCGGCCCGGCACCGATGTCTTGATCCTCTACCATTATATGTTCCCTCGCCATCGCAGCGATAAGCGGCCCAAACCGAGCAGCGGGCCGATGGCAGAGCTGCCGATCGAAGACGGTCCGTGCCCGTCTTGTACTGCCCTACTCGACAACTGGGAGGGAGCGGTGCCGCACGTAGAGGGTATGGGCGTAAACATCGCGGCTGTTGCAAAGGCGCCTATCGAGCAGGTTGCAGCCTTTGCGGCTCATCGGGGCTGGCGCAGGCTGAAGCTCCTTTCTGCCGCGAACAATAGCTTCAAACGCGACTACCACGGCGAGGACGCGGAGGGCCAGCAATTGCCGATCCTTACCGTGTTTCACAAAGGCGCGGACGGGCTGATCAGGCTGAGCTGGGCCTCTGAACTGTTGTTCTTGCCGGCCGAGCCGGGGCAGGATCCACGGCATTTGGGCACTGTCGAGCCGATGTGGACCCTCTTGGACCTCACTCCCGGAGGGCGGCCGAATACCGACGAACAGTTCGAATACCAAGGCTGACAACCCGCTTTGCCGAGGTGCTAGTCTCGTGACCTCGCCAAGAGGGCTATCGATCGCAATTGCCGTGGCTCGCGCCTGCCGAATGATGCTTTCTGCGCGAGAAATCAGCGAACTCTCTGAAGAAGCGCACAGTTGAGTGCCGCGACGCAATAGGGCGGCGAAGGCGATCCGCGGCGGAAGGGCGAGGGAGATCACCCACGAAGAGTGGCCACCCCCTCTGCCCGGCTTCACGACACGCGCGGGCGCGCCACGTCGTTCACTCCCTCCGGGTCCGGCGCCTGGCCATAGCTCATACGCCGCATCTGGGCGATCACCCGCTCCATTTCGTCGTCCGGCAGTACGGGCGGCTCCCCAAGCGTCAGGGCCTGAACATAAATCCGCGATAGCGTCTCCACCTCGATTGCAAGCCACAATGCCTGTTCCAGCGTTTTGCCGAGCGATATCTGACCGTGCTGCCCGAGCAGGCAGGCCAAACGGTCCTTGAGGGCAATAAGCGCGTTGTCGGAGAGCGCCTGCGTTCCGAAGGTCGCATATTCGGCGCAGCGGATCGTGGTGCCTCCGGCAATCCCCGTCATGTAGTGAAAGCTCGGAATGGTCTTGTGATGGCAGGCGAGCGTCGTCGCGTAGATCGAGTGGCAATGCAGGACCACGTCGATATCGGTGCGCGCGCGCAGAATGTCGCGGTGAAAGCGCCACTCCGATGACGGGCGGTGGCCCACATAGGTGCCGTCGAAGCCCATTTCCACCAGGTCGTCCGGCTGCATCGTGTCATAGGGCATGGAGGACGGCGTGATGAGGAAGCCGTCATCGGTGCGGACGGAAAGATTGCCGGCCGTGCCCTGGTTGATGCCGCTCGAATTCATCCGCCGGCAGATGTCCACCATTTCCCGCCGGAGTGCCAGCTTGTCCGTCTCAGCCATGAAGATTTCCTTTCGTGTTCCGGAATTTATCTCTGTTGCCCGGCATTGCGCGGGCGATCGCGCGCCAATCGGCGGCATAGCGGGAAAGTTCGGGATTGAGCCGCGCAAGATCGACGGGCTCGCTGAGGGCAAGCGGCGCCGGCCCCTTACGCGTCTCGTGACCGGCAAGCAGCGCCGCACCGGCGGCAACACCATAGGCGTCGAGATTGAAGCGCACCTGGCGCTCGGGAAGCAATGCCGCAACCACACCCGCATAAAGAGGATCGCGCAGGAAGCTGCCGTCGAGCACGATGAGGCGATCCGTGGAAAGCGCCTCGATGCATTCCACCGTCAGCAGTGCACAATAGAGGAGCGCCAGGGCCTTGCGCTCCATTGCCGTCTCGGCCACAGGTCCAAGGATGCGCCCGCTTCCGGCGCTGCCGGGGAAAAGACCATCGTCGTCGCCGAAGGAGGGCACCGCGATGGTCCGCTGCGCAACCAGACGCCCGAGGACCTCAATGGGGGCGTCGTCCGTCGGCGGATTGGAACCGGCGATTTGGGAGAATTCCCG
Organism: Sinorhizobium sp. M4_45; assembly: GCF_002885915.1. Classification (NCBI taxonomy): domain Bacteria; kingdom Pseudomonadati; phylum Pseudomonadota; class Alphaproteobacteria; order Hyphomicrobiales; family Rhizobiaceae; genus Sinorhizobium; species Sinorhizobium sp. M4_45. The sequence goes on along the minus strand of NZ_NWVE01000010.1, from coordinate 75,070 downwards.
CCCGCCCATTGTCAGAATCCCGCCGAGGTGGTTTCCGAAAACGTCGCTGTTAAGCGTCATGCCCCGGTGCTCGTCGAGGCGCTCGACCGGTGTCGTTCGTGAAAAGCCGACGATCCAGGTACCCGTCGAGATCACCGTGAAATCTCGAAGTCCCGCGGCGTGATAGCGATAATGATTGAGGCTGCTGTCGTGGCCGCCCGTCAGCACGCGCATTTCTGCCGGGAGTCCGAACCTGCGGACGAGTTCGGGCCGGATCGGCCCGAGCGTCTGCCAGGCTTTCGCAAAGGGCGGCATCAGCCGCTCCCAGCCGCGGGCCTCGACGATCGGTGAGAAGCGCCTTTCGGCGACGTTCCAGAGATGCGACTGTGCCCCGAGAAAGCTCGCTTCAGACGCGGCGACGCCGGAAAGCCGCCAGGCCCAATATTGCGGCAGGCCGAGATACCAGCGCGCTTTCCCGAAAGCCTCCGGTTCGCACTCCTCCATCCAATAGAGCTGGCGGGCCTGATGGGTCGCGCCATGCATCGTCGCGCTGCCGCGGTCGAGAAACGTACCGGCAAGCGGGATATAGCCGTCGCGGATATCCGGCGGCAACGGCTGCTCGTAATCGACCATAGGAAGCGCCGCACCATCGCCGGCCCCGGGGTCGGGACCGGTCAGAACGCCGCCCGAGCCGTGCCCGGCCGCGACGACGGCGGCAAGTTCATGGCGCCGCGACAGAGCCGCCAGCGTCGCGAAAACCCATTCGCCCAGCTTCGTGAGGTCGTGGTGGCGCCAGGGAGGCCCGGGGAGGACGGGATTGGGGACGCTGATGGTCTCCGCCACTGTCCCGTCGGCCCCGACCGCGCTCAGCTTGACGTTGGTCTTGCCGATGTCGAGAACGGCGACCGGAGCCGCACCGCTGTCTCGATCGTTCATCGCATCCACCGTCTCTTCTCCCCGACCGTGCTCGCGCCAACCTCGTTCAGATCAAGCCGTATTGCGTGGCCTTGTTGCGCAGGAACGGCAGACCGTTGCCCATCACTTCCTCCTCGTCCTTTGCGACCGGACGCCAGACGGCAAGGCCATAAGCCACTTCCGGCGGCATATTGATGAAGCTTTCCATGGCAAGACCACCCTTGAAGCCGATCGCCGCAAGCGTCGAGAAAATCTCGTCCCAGCCGCAGGTGCCGTAGCCCGGCGTGCCGCGGTCGCTTTCGGAAAGATGGATGTATTTCAGGTACTCGCGGGCATCGAGGATGCCTTTGCCGACGCCCTTTTCCTCGATGTTCATGTGATAGGTATCGAGGTGCACGAAGACGTTGTCGGCTCCGACCCGCTCGATCATCTTGACCGCCTGCCAGCCGGTATTGATCAGGTGGTTCTCGTAGCGATTGACGGCCTCGACGCCAAGCTCGATGCCGCGCGACTTGGCGTGCTTGGCCGCGGCCTGCAGCACGCGGGCGATGTTGTCATACTCCTGGACGGTCGGCGGCACGCCGGTGCGCTCGCCGATGCCGCCATAGATGACGCCCGACAGCGCCTCGCCGCCGAGATCGGCAGTCTTGTCGATTGCGATCTTCAGATGGTCGATCGCCGCCTCGGGCCGCACCGAGGCCCACGCCGGCTCCGGCAGGCCGAGCGAGCAGACCGCGCGCAGCCGGTTCTTCTCGAGCAGGGCGCGGGTGTGCTCCGTGTCGACGGCAGGCGGATTGAGCATCGGGATCTCGATGAAATCGACCTTGTATTTGACCGCGGCGGCTACCGCCCGTTCGGCGCCGGGACGGTCCCAGTTCATTGTCCACATGCTCGTATGTACGCCAAAACCCTGCATCGTCATGATCCTCTTCTGATAATTGAAATCCTGATTTTCGAAACGACCCAACGCAGAATCATCACGCCGACGAGAAGGATGCCCCAGACGGCGGTCGCGAGATGCTGGTTGGCTCCGATGAGATTGAGCCCGGACGAAAGAAGCTGCAGCACCACCAGCGCGACAAAGACGGGGATCACCCGGCCGAAGCCCCCGAACGGATTGACGCCGCCGAGGAAGCACGCGAGCACCGTGATCAGCAGATAGGACTCGCCATGACCGATGCGCACCGAATTGAAGCGCGCCAACATGATGATGCCGGCGATCGCGCACATGACCCCGGAAAGCGTGTAGACAAGCACGATCGCCTTGCGCGTGTTGATGCCTGAATAGCGCGTCGCCTCGAGATTTGAGCCGATCATATAGGTGTTGAAGCCGAGCTTTGTGCGACCGAGAAGCAGATGCCAGGCGAGCACGCAGACGACGAAAACGATCAGCGGGACGGGAATGCCGGCGACGGAGCCGTGGCCGATCACGCCGACAAAGGGCGGGAATCCGGAGATGTCGCCCCCGCGCGTCAGGAACTCGCCAAGGCCGCGCAGGAAGATCATCATCGACAGGGAGACGAGGATCGGATGGGCGCGTGTGAACGCGATCACCAGGCCCATGATGACTCCGCTTGCCGCACCGACCATCACGGCAAGGAGGGAGCCGACGAGGAAGATGCCGAAGCCCGCGTCGGCCCCTCCGTTCGCCTTGAGGACCCAGGCAAGGGTCAGTCCGGCCAGATTGGCGGTGAAGGTAATTGCGAGATTGAGGCCGCCGGTCAGGATCGGCAGCAGCATGGCAAGCGTCAGCAGCCCGAGTTCCGGCAGCTGGAAGGCGACGGAGCCGAAGGTCGCGGCGCTCAGGAATTGCGGCGAGGCGATTCCGAAGACGAGGACGACCGCGACGAAGGCGAGCCCCGGACCGGCCATTTCCGGCCCTATGGCGGCCTTGATTCTTCCGAAAACTGTGGTCATCGGCCCGTTCCCTTCTGACCTACAAAAGGCAGCAGGCGCTCTATCCGCGTGTTGGAAAGCGTGATGGCGATCAGAATGATCGCGCCGATAATCATCTTGAAGGCGAAGGGCGATACGCCCATCAGGTTCAGTCCGTTCTGAGTGATCGAGATCAGAAGCACGCCGAGCACGCAGCCGAGCACGGTGCCCTTGCCGCCGCCGAGGCGCGCGCCGCCGAGCACGACCGCGGCGAGCACGTCGAGTTCGCGGCCATAAAGCGCGTTCGGCACGACTTCCTGAGCGTAATGCGCCTGGATGAGACCGCCTATGCCGGCCATGAGGCCAAGCCAGCCAAAGGCAATGAATTGCATGGCACCGATATTGATGCCGAAGCGGCGGGCACCTTCCGGATTGTCGCCGAAGGCGTAAAGCTGGCGGCCCGTCGTCGTCCGCGTGATCAGCGTCCATGTCGCAACGACGCAGACGACCATGACGAGAACCGGAAGCGTGATCTCGATCCAGGTACCGTCGGGCATTTCACGCTCGAAGAGGATCACGCGGTCCGTCAGCCAGTCAGGCAGGTCGTAGATCGACACGCCGCGGGTGAAGAACATCAGCAATCCGAAATAGATGTTGAAGGTAGAGATCGTGGCGACGATCGAAATGATCCGGAAGCGGTGGATCAGAAAGGCGTTGAAGCAGCCGAGCAGCACGCCCAGCGAACCGGCGATGAGAAGCCCGGAGATCCAGCCGCCACCACCGATCCAGCCGAGCGCGATCGCCGTGCCGTATTGGACGACGGAAGCGGCCACGGCGAAGGAGATGTCGATGCCGCCGGCGATCAGCACCACCAGAAGGCCGACGGCGAAGATGATGTTGACGGCGCTGATGTTCAGGAGATCGAAGGCGTTGCCGAGCGAGAAGAAATTCGCCGTTGCGAAGGAGAGCACGGCACTGATGACGACGATCACCGCCAGCAGCGAAAATTCCGTCGCGTGAGTGCGGATCAAGCTACGCATAGACGGCCGCCTCGATCTCTTCCAGCCGCGACTGGCGCGGATCATAGGTTCCGACGATGCGGCCCTGGGCCATGTGCAGGACACGGTCGGCGTTGAAATAGACTTCCGGCACCTCGTCCGAGATCAGGATAATCGCAAGCCCGCTCTCGGCGAGCTTGGCGACGATGTCGAAGATCCCGGCCCGTGCCCCGACGTCGACGCCGACGGTGGGCGAATCGAGGATCAGCAGTTTGGGATCGGTGGCGAGCCATTTGGCGATCGCCACGCGCTGCTGGTTGCCGCCGGAAAGCGTCGATATCGCGTCGGCCTGATGGCCGATCTTGACGCCGAGATCGGCGATCCAGCGGGAGACGAGACTTCGTTTGCGATCTTCGGAAAGAAGCCCCCCGGAGAGAATCTTGTGCAGCGAGGCGATAACCAGATTGTCGGCGATCGCCTGCGGCTGGATGAGCCCGAGTGACAAACGGTCCTCCGACAGATAGGCGACGCCGGCCCTGATCGCCTCGCGGTTCGAGCCGAAGCGGACCTCCTGGCCATCGATACTGATCGTCCCGGATGCGGGCTTGAGCATGCCGAAGAGGGTGAGCGCCAGCTCGGTCCTCCCTGCCCCGAGCAGACCGGTTATGCCGAGCGTTTCGCCGCGGCGAACGGTCAGCGAAATGTCTTCGAAGTCGCCCGGCCTGGTGAGGCCGCGAACCTCGAGAACGGCCGGCTGGTCCTCCTTCGGGCGCGCGCGAACGTGCTGATCGAAAGTCTTGCCGGTCATGAGTTCGGTGATTTTCGACTGCGTCATCCCGGCTGCGGGATAGACCCCGACCAGCGCGCCGTCGCGCAAGACCGTGATCCGGCTCGAAATCTCCAAAACCTCGGCAAGCCGGTGGCTCACGAAGACGACCGCGACGCCGGAGGCGGACAGGCTGCGGACGATTTCGAGCAGATGGTCCGTTTCCGATTGCGTCAGCGATGCCGTCGGCTCGTCCATGAAGACCAGTTTCGCCTCCCCGACCAGCGCCCGGGCAATCGCCACGATCTGACGCTGGGCGATCGCATATTCCTTGAGCGGCAGGTCCACGTCGAGCGTGATGCCCAGCCGGGCCAGCGCATCGACCGCGATCCTGCGCATGCGGCCGTAATCCACCAGCCGCGGCCGCCCGCCGAGCACCTCGTGGAAGGCGATGTTTTCCGCGACGCTCATTTCCGGGAAAAGCGCAAGGTCCTGCCAGATGACCTGAATGCCGCGATCCTGTGCGGTGACCGGCGACATATGCGAATAGGTTTCGCCTTCATATTCGATGACCGCCCCTTCGGCCGGGCGGTAGACGCCCGTGATCACCTTGATGAGTGTGCTCTTGCCACAGCCGTTCTCTCCGGCGAGGCAATGGACCTCGCCCGGGCGCACGTCGAAGCTGACATTCTTCAGTGCCTTGACGCCGCCGAAAGTCATGTTGATGTTGCGAAGAGACAGAAGCGGCTTGTCCGTGCTCGCCGCGCTTGCCGACTGGTGCATGCTATCGAGGCCCATCGATGGTGTTTCCAGAGGATCTGCCAGGCCGACCGGAGCCGGCCCAGCAGCCGGGAGAACCCGTTGGCGGGGCGGGATGCGCTTGGCTCCCGCCCCGCTTCTATCCGTTCAGAGGCCCATTGCGGCGAGGTCGGCGACCGTCTCCTTGTTGATCGGTACGAGCTGGTCGACGATGATGTTGCGGTTTTCGAAGTCGGGATGGATCACGCCGAGACCTTCGATTTCCTCGCCGTCCTTGATTTCCTCGCCCTTCATGAGCTTGTCGGCGAGCGTCACGAAGACTTCGCCGGCCTGCTTGGGATTCCACATGAAGCCGCCGGAAATCGCATCGGACTTGATGAGCTTCTGTCCCTGGCCGGGCGAGAAGGGCCCGAGCACGAAGATCTCGCCGACCTTGCGGCGCTCCTCGATGGCGCGGCCGGCGCCGATCGGCCCCTGACTTCCGAAAGCGAGGAAGCCTTTGAGATTCGGATGAGCGGAGATCAGGTCGAGAGCCGTCGAGCGGCTCTTGTCCACATCCTCTGCGACGCCGTAGCGATCGCCGACGAGCGTCATCTCGGGATGGTTCTTCTTGATGTATTCAATTGCCGCGTCCGCCCAGGCATTGTGCAGCGGCACCGTCAGCGATCCGACGAAGACGGCATATTCGCCCTTGCCGCCCATTTTCTCCGCAAGCAGCTTTGCATGCGCCTCACCGAAGCCGGTGGCGGACGCGAGTTCGAAGTCCCAATCCGCGCCCTTCTGGCTGGGGGATTCATGCGTGATGACGATAATGCCCTTTTCCCGGGCCTTGGTGAGGACCGGCTCCAACACCTTGGCGTCGTTGGGTACGACGCCGATGACTTTGACGTTCTGGGCGATCAGATCTTCTATCGCGCGAACCTGCAGTGCCGGATCGGCACTGGTCGGCCCAACCATGAAGGCGTCGACGCCGAGCTCTTCGCCGCGTTCCTTGATACCGGCCTCCATGGCGTTGAACCACGGTATGCCGCCGATCTTGACGACGACACCGACCTTGCCCGTTTCCTGCGCAGCGGCGCTATAGGCACCCGCAAGCGAAAGCGACGCCGCCAGGGCGGCGGCAAGAATTTTCCTGATCATGTCTCTCCTCCACATGTTCCCCCAAGGGAACGCTCCCGGGCGCGTTATGCGCCGGCCTCCAGCTCGATTCTCTTGGACGGGAGGGAATGTCCCGCCGCCGACGGCCGCCTCCTCAGACGGCACCTACGATTTGCACAATCGATATTTCTTTTTTGCACAATCGATGGTGCAATGACTATCGTGCAGAGTTAATCTTACGTCAAGCCGAAATCGGCACTAGAGCAATTCCAGAAAACGCGCGCATCGGTTTTCCGGAGTTTGGAGGAGGTCAGATGACGAACGGCGGCAGGAAGAAGGCGACCATCTATGATCTTTCGGTGCTGTCCGGGAGCTCGCCCTCCACGGTCAGCGCGGTGCTGAACGGCACGTGGCGCAAACGACGGATCAAGGAAAGCACCGCGGAGCTCATCCGGAACCTGGCTGAAACGCATCAGTACACTGCCAACAGGCAAGCACGGGGCTTGCGCAGCTCCCGCTCCGGCCTAGTCGGCCTGCTCCTGCCCGTGCACGACAACCGCTACTTTTCTTCGCTCGCCCAGACCTTCGAGGCGCATGTGCGCAGCAAAGGTCAATGTCCGATCGTCGTCAGTGCCAGCCGCGACCCGGAGGAGGAGCGCAGGACGGCTGAAACGCTGATCTCCTATTCCATCGACGAATTGTTCATCTGCGGCGCGACGGATCCCGATGGCGTGCACGAGGTCTGCGAAGCGGCCGGCCTGAAGCATATCAATATCGATCTTCCCGGTACGAAAGTGCCGTCGGTGATCAGCGACAATTTCGAAGGCGGCCGCCTGCTGACCGAGGCGATCATCCGCCACTTCCCCGCCGAGCGGCCGCTCGAGCCCGACGATCTCTACCTGTTCGGGGGCCGCGACGATCACGCCACACGCGAGCGCATACGCGGCTTCCGCGCCGTGAAGGAGGAGTTGCTGGGCGCCGACCCGGACGAATGCATATGGCCGACCGGCTATGCCGCCGACAACGCGCGAAAGGCCTTCGAAGCTTTCTACGAACAGCATGGAAAACTGCCACGCGGCTTCTTCGTCAACTCATCGATAAATTTCGAGGGATTGCTGCGTTTCATGGCCGAGCATCCGCTCGAGAATTTCACGGATCTGGTCGTCGGATGCTACGACTACGACCCGTTCGCCTCCTTTCTCCCCTTCCCCGTCATCATGATCCGGCAGAATATCGAGGGAATGATCGCCAAGGCCTTCGAAGTGATCGAAGAACCGAGAGCGCCCTTGCAAATACACATGATCCAGCCGCAGCTCGTGCCGCCGAGAACGGCCTTGACAGGGCCGCTCGACGCGCTGATGGACAGCGAGATACCGCAGGAGTGACGGGCTGCTACACCGCCGTGCGGCTGCCGGGGAAAAGCAGCTCGATGAAGCTCGCCGCCGTCGGCTGCGGCTCGTGATTTGCCAGGCCGGGGCGCTCGTTGGCCTCGATGAACACGTAGTCCGGTTCCGCCGGATCGCGAACCATCAGGTCGATGCCGACCACCGGGATGTTGATTGCCCGCGCCGCGCTGCAAGCGGCCTCGACAAGATCGGGATGCACGATCTCCGTCACGTCATGGATCGACCCGCCAGCATGGAGGTTAGCGGCCTTGCGAACCGTAATCTCCCGCCCCTCGTCCAGTATCGTTTCGAGATCGAGACCCTGCTCCGCAAGGCAGCGATCCGTCTCCGCGTCGAGCGGAATCCGGCTTTCGCCACCCGTAGCGGCCTCGCGGCGGCGCGACTGTTTCCCGATGAGGGAAGCGATCTTGCTGCGGCCATCGCCGATGACGCGCGGCGGCAGGCGAACCGCGGCGGCAACGAGCGTATAGTCGATGATCACGAGACGGAGGTCTTCTCCCTCGAAAAAGGCTTCCAGCAGTACCCGGTCGCAGACCTGACGGGCCGATGCGATTGCCTCCTCCAGCGCTTCCATCGTCGTGATACCGACCGAGATGCCCCGGCCCTGCTCGCCGCGCGCCGGCTTGACCACCAGCTTGCCGTGTTTTTCGAGAAAGGCGCGAACTGCCTCGCGGTCCTCCCCCACTTCCATCTGGTCCGGCACGACAAGGCCCGCCGTGGAGACCATGCGCCGCGTAATCGCCTTGTCGTCACAGATCGACATCGCGACGCCGGAAGTCAGTTCCGAAAGGCTCTCGCGGCAATGAACCGAGCGGCCGCCATGGGAGAGGCGGAAAAACCCGCCTTCCGCGTCGGTGATCTCGACATGGATCCCGCGCCGCGTCGCCTCGTCGACGATGAGCCGCGCATAGGGATTGAGCGCATCGTAGGATTGATGCGGAATCGCGAAAAACTTCTCGTTGATGGCGTTCTTCCGCTTGATGGCGAAAAGCGGCATGCGGCGGAAATTCAGCTTCTCATAAAGCCCGATCGCCAGCGTATTGTCGTGCATGACCGACAGGTCGACAGAGGAAAGGCCACGTGCCTGGAAATGCTCGGCAAGCTTGCGGACCAGATGTTCGCCGATGCCCGGCTGGCGCGCCTGCGGATGCACCGCGAGACACCACAGCGAAGCGCCGCGGTCCGGATCGTCGAACAGTCTCTGGTGGTCGATCCCGGTCACCGTGCCGACGATTTCGCCCGTGGCGTCGTCCTGCGCCACGAAATAGGTCAGCGATCGGTCGTCCCGCTCGGAAGAGAAGAAATCGGATCGGATCTGGACCATGCCGCAGGCGGCATAGACCCGGTTGATGCCGTCTCCGTCAGCTTCCGACGCGAGCCTGCGGATCGTGATGCCTCGCGTGCGGCGGGTGTTTGCACGGTAGGTCCACAGGTCGAGCCGGTAAGTGTGCGACGGGTCGAGGAAAATTTCCTGAGGCGCCCGTGACAGAAGCACGTGCGGGTCCCGTACGTAAAAGGCGATATCCCGGCTCGAGGGAGCCTCCTCGCGCAACTCGGACAAAAGCTTCTCGTCGTCGGAAAACGTCTGCGCGAACAGGAGCCTGCCCCAACCGCAGTCGAGCACGACGTCCCGCTTCGCCCCTCCGGAGGCCCTCGACCCCTCGGCATCGCGCCCCGGCTGGGTGTGCGTCCGCAGCCGGTTCAAACGGTGCGTGACTGCCTTGGTGCCCTTGCTGCGTTGACGCGGCAATGCGATCTCGCGCGTCTTCTTCATGCTACACCCCCTGCGCTTCAAGCCACATTTCAAGCAGTCCGACCTGCCACAGCTCGGAGCCGCGTAGCGGCGTAATGTGATCCGACGGCGCTTCGAACAGGCGGTCGAGATAAGCTTCTTTGAAGATGCCCCGCTCACGCACCTTCTGAGAGCGCAAGGTGTCGCGGATCAGGTCGAGATACGGACCGGCGATATATTTGAGCTGCGGCACAGGGAAATAGCCCTTCTTGCGGTCGATGACCTCGCTCGGAATGATCCGGCGTGCCACGTCCTTCAGAATGCCCTTGCCGCCGTCGCGCAGCTTTTCCTCCGGCGGCATGCGGGCGGCAAGTTCCACCAGCTCGTGGTCGAGGAAAGGCACGCGCGCTTCCAGGCCCCAGGCCATGGTCATGTTGTCGACGCGCTTCACGGGATCGTCGACGAGCATGACGTTGCTGTCGAGGCGGAGCGCCTGATCGACGGGCGTATCGGCGCCCTCGCGCAGGAGATGCTCGTTCAGCAAGTCGCCGCTCACGTCGTGGTCGGCAATCCAGGAATCCGACAACTGGGTGGCCAGGACCGCGTGGGAACGGTCGCGGAAGGCCTTGCCGTAATCCGCAACGACGTCGTTGGAGTTCATCAGCGGCGGGTACCAGTGGTAACCGCCGAAGACCTCGTCCGCACCCTGCCCAGACTGTACGACCTTGACGTGCTTCGAAACTTCCTTCGAGAGCAGATAGAAGCCGACATTGTCATAGGAGACCATCGGCTCGGACATTGCGGCGATGGTCCCGGGCAAGGCCCCCATCAGATCGACGGACGGGACGAATATCTTGCGATGATCCGTACCGAAGTGGCCGGCGATCAGGTCCGAATAGACGAATTCGTCACCCTTTTCGCCGTTCGCCTCCTCGAAGCCGACGGAAAAGCTCATGAGGCCGCGCTGGCCCGCTTCCGCGAGCAGCCCGACGATCAGGCTGGAATCGACGCCGCCGGAAAGAAGCACGCCGACCGGCACGTCGGCGATCATGCGTCGCTTCACGGCAATGCGCAGCGCGTCCAACAGCTGCTCCTGCCATTCCTCGCGCCTAATGGCTGCGTCTCCTGCCTGACGGCGATAGGGCGGATCCCAGTAGCGCCGGTCCTTGAAGCTCCCGTCGCGCTGATAGACGCGAAGGGTCGCAGGCGGCAGCTTGCGCACGCCATTCAGGATCGTGCGCGGCGGCGGCACGACCGCGTGGAAGGTCATGTAATTGTGGAGCGCAGCCACGTCGATCGAGGTGTCGACGCCACCCGCCTTGACGAGCGCGGGCAAGGCGGAAGCGAAGCGCAAGGCGCCTTGGACTTCGGCGATATAGAGCGGCTTGATGCCGAAACGGTCGCGCGCCATGACGACACGTCCGCTGTCACGCTCGTGAATGACGAAGGCGAACATGCCATGGAAGCGCGAGACGCATTCCTCGCCCCATGCATGCCACGCCTTCAGGATGACCTCGGTATCGCCGGACGAGAAGAATCTGTAACCCTTCTCTTCAAGCGCCGCCCTCAGTTCGCGGAAATTGTAGATGCAGCCGTTGAAGACGAGCGAAAGGCCGAGGTCAGGATCGACCATGGGCTGCTGCGACTTGTCGGAGAGATCGAGGATACGCAATCGCCGATGTCCCAGCCCGACATTCCCGCGCACCACCACGCCCGACGCATCCGGCCCGCGAGGGGCAAGGACGTCCGCCATGATCGAGACTGCCGTAACCGACGGCGAACCGCCATCAAACCTGACTTCTCCACAAATTCCACACATGAACCGGGTCGAAACCTCCATTGTTGGTACTAGACGCGACGTCAGGGCCGCGGATCGATCCGCGGCCCTGACGTCGCTATGAAAACCCAATGCCCCACCGAGCCGACAGTTCCGCCATGGGCGTCACTTGGTCGCGGCTGCACGTTCGAGCATGTAGCTTTCGGCGAAAGCCATATGCTCGGCGGCGATCGCGCGCGCATCCTCCGACCGCCCGTCCTTAAGGGCGGCCATGAGCCGGTACTGGAAGGACAAGCCCGTTTCTCGCGAAAGCGACGTCGGGTCGGCATAGATCGCCCGTGCAGCCGGGAGTTCGCGCAGCAGATTGTGCATGAGGCCGCAGACGAAGCCGAGAAGCGGATTTGGGCAGAGTTGCGCCAGCATCGAATGAAAATCGAGCTCGGCGACGCGCTGACGATACTGCTCGTCCAGATCGGCGGGGGGATGATCGTAAATGCGGATCGTATTTTCGAGGGCGATGAGTTCCTCCCGCGTCACCCTGCCGGCAACGAGCGCCGCCACCTCCGGCTCCAGCATCTTGCGCATGGCGTATATGTCGGAAATGCTCGGCTGATCGAAAAAGAAATGTGTCGACAGAAGCTCCATGGCGTGCCGCGCCGACGGCTTGGCGACGAATGCGCCGCCTCCCGGACCGCTGCGCGTGAAGACGAGACCCTGCGTCTCCAGCGCTTTCATCGCCTCGCGTACGGTCCCCTTGGCCGCCTTGAAGGTGTCGATCAGGTCGCGCTCCTGCGGAAGCCGGTCGCCCGGCCCCAATCCTTCCAGGCGGATGTAATCCTTGATCCGATCGGCGATCGCCTCAGGTCTGCGCTTCGTGCGCTCGGCCGGGACGAAGAGACGCTGGCCGTCTCCACCGGTTTCCTTTTTCTTTTCGATGACCACTGGCATGAACCGTCACTCTTTCCTGATGCGGGGCGCGCTGGCGACAAGCTGTCGTGTATAGGCGTGCTCAGGGTCGGTAAAAAGGCGGGCGGCCGGCGCGGTCTCGACCACCTCGCCGAAATACATCACCGCCACCCGATCGGAGATCGCCTCGACCACCGCCAGATCGTGGCTGATGAACAGATAGGAGAGACCGAAGCGCTGCTTCAGATCGCGCAGCAGAAGCAGGACCTGCGCCTGGATGGACACGTCGAGCGCGCTCACCGGCTCGTCGAGCACGATGATCTCGGCCTCCGTCGCCAGCGCCCGGGCGATCGCGATCCGCTGTGCCTGTCCGCCGGAAAACTCGTGCGGGTAGCGCAAGAGCGTATCCTCCGGCATCTGCACCGCGTGAAGCAGTTCCTGCATCCGGGCGCGACGGCGGGGGGCTTCGTAACCGCACAAAAGCTTCAGCGGCGTCTCCAGGATATCGTGAATCGTCTTGCGCGGGTTCAGCGAAGCGACCGGATCCTGGAAGACATATTGGATCGTCTTGCCGAAGGCCCTCGGGCCGGATCGCCGCAGCGCCGCCGCATCCCTGCCTGCGATCAGCATGCTGCCGGATGTCGGCTCCTCGAGGCCGACGAGCATGCGCGCAAGCGTGCTCTTGCCGGATCCGCTTTCGCCGACGACGGCGAGCGTCTCGCCCCGCGCGACATCCAGCGACACCGCCTTCACCGCCCTTGTCTCATGCTTCGCCTTGCCGAAAAGGCTGCGGCCTCCGCCGAAGGTCTTCGAAAGGTCCCGAACCTGAATGGCAGCACCCGTCATTGCGCCACCTCCGCCTTGCTGCCGGCAAAAAGTTCGCCGACACGATCCAGGAAACGCTCGCCCGTTCCGAGCTCGGGCACGCAGGCGATCAGCCGCTTCGTGTAGGCATGCTGCGGATTGTCGAGTACCTCCCGGGTTTTACCGGTTTCGACGATTTCGCCATCCTTCATCACGGCCACGCGGTCGCAGAATTCCGAAACGATGCCGAAGTCGTGGGTGATGAACAGCAGTGCCATGCCCCGCTCGCGCTGAAGGTCGCGCAGGAGCTCCAGGATGCGGGCTTGAACGGTTACGTCCAGCGCGGTCGTCGGCTCGTCCGCAATGATGATCTCCGGATCGTTGGCAAGCGCCATGGCGATGCCGACTCGCTGACGCTGACCGCCGGAAAGCTGGTGAGGATAATGCACGGACCGCTCGCGAGCGTCCGGGATTCCCACTTTTTCCAGGAGCGCGACGGCTTTTTCCCGCCGCTCGGCCGCCCTGACCGGCTGATGCGCTGCGATAGCCTCCTCCACCTGCCGCCCGACAGGATACATCGGATGCAGCGTCGTGAGCGGGTCCTGGAACACGTAGGCGACCCGGCTGCCGCGGTTCGCGATCAGCCTGGTTTCAGGCATGGAAAGCACATCGTCGCCTCCGAGATAGACCGCACCGTTGCGGATCACACCCGGCGGCGAGGCGACGAGCCCCATGACGGACAAGGCGGTGACGCTCTTGCCCGAGCCGCTCTCGCCGATGAGCCCGAGGCATTCGCCGGGCTTCACATGCAGCGAGACGTCTCGAACTGCGGGGACTATCTCCTTTCCCCGCCGAAAACCCGTTTCCAGCTTCTGGATCGCGAGGGAAGCACCTTCCGCCGTGTTTGCCGGCGCGGCGCGGTCGGGGGCAACTTCGGTCACCGGCCCCGGCCGCGCAAGAGCGCCGGAGCGAAGCCGCGGGTCCAACACGTCGCGGATCCCATCACCCAAAACGTTCAGGCTGATGACGATCAGGAAAATCATCACGCCCGGCACGATCGAGACATGCGGAGCCGTGAAGAGCTGCGCTCGGCCCTCTCCCAGCATGGAGCCGAGATCGGCCTGGGGCGGCTGCGCGCCGAGGCCGAGGAAGCTGAGCCCGGCCGTCTCGAGGATCATCCAGCCTGCCGTCGTCGACATGGTGATGACGATGACGGGCATAACGTTGGGCAGAACTTCGGTGAGAATGATCGACAGATGTCCCTTGCCGGAGAGACGCGCCGCGTCGACGAATTCGCGATGGGCGTAGCCGAGCGTCACGCCGCGCACATTCCGGGCGAAGAACGGGATATTTGCGAGAGCGATTGCATAAAGCGCGTTCATCAGTCCGGGCCCGAGGGCGGCGACGATCGCGAGCGCCAGCAGGATGTAGGGAAAAGCCATCAGCATGTCGATGCCGCGCATCATCGCATTGTCGGTGCGCCCGCCGGCGTAACCGGCGACGATACCGATGGCCGATCCGATCCCGGCGGCAATGAGGGTCGCGGCGAAACCGACCGCGATCGAGACCCGCGTGCCCCAAAGCAGGCGGCTCAGAATGTCCCGGCCGAGCTGATCCGTGCCGAGAAGATGCCCGGCGGTCAGCACAGGCTTCAACCGGTCGGCGGGTGCCGTCGCATCCGGGTCCGGAAGCGGGAGGACCGGGACCAGAACGATCAGCAACAGGATCAGTCCGAGCAGCACGAGCCCCGCCGCTGCGAGCCGGTTGTTGAGCAACAGGTGCCAGGAGGTGATCCGTGCCGGCCCGCTCGGCGGAGCCGGCGATGCTACCAGCGCGCTCATGTACGAATCCTCGGATCGAGCATGGACTGGACGACGTCGGCGAGAAGGTTGAACAGCACGTAGCTCGCCGCAACGACCAGCACGCCGCCCTGCACCAGCAGGATATCGCGCGTCGAAATCGCCTTCACGAGCATCGCGCCGATGCCGGGCCACTGGAACACCGTCTCGACATAGACGGCCCCGCCGAGCACGAAGCCCGCCTGGATGCCGATCGCGGGAACGACGCTGACCAGCGCCGCGCGGAAGGCATGGGCGTAGATTACGCGCCGCTCGGGCAGCCCCTTAGCGCGGGCCGTGCGCACATAGTCCTGCCTCAGGACCTCCAGCATCGCTCCACGCGTCAGCCTCGCTATGACGCCTGCGGCAACGACGGCGAGCGTGGCTGCCGGCAAGATCAGATGGAGCAGAAGATCCTTGAGGTCACCCCCGCCGTAGACGGCGTACATGCCGGAGGCCGGCAGGATGCGCCAATGAACGGCGAAGAGGTAGATGAGCAAGAGCCCGAGCCAGAAGGACGGCGTGGAGATGCCGGCCAGTACGAAGAAGGTGATGATGCGGTCGGCCCAGCCGAACTGGCGTACGGCTGAAACCACACCCGCGAAAAGCCCGATCACCGAGCACAGGACCAGCGATACGCCGGCCAGCACCAGCGTCGCCTGAAACCGTTCCAGCACCTCGTCGAGCACGGGGCGGTTCAGCGCGAAGGACCGGCCGAAGTCGCCCTGCAGCACGTTGCCGATCCAGATCGCGTATTGCTGCACCAGGGGTTTGTCGAGCCCGAGGTCACGATTGATGCGCTCGACGTTTTCCGGCGTCGCATAGGAGCCGAGAATGGCCGTCGCCGTGTCGCCAGGGATCAGAGCCATGACGAGAAAGACGATGATGGAAAGCCCGAACAGGACGGGCACCACGGCAACAAGCCGCTTCAGGACATAGGCCTGCATGGATAACCCTCCCGGGAGGTCCGTGTTGGTCGCCACCGGCAGAACGAACATGCCGGTGGCCGTTCCGGGTGCGCGATCTACTCTTTCGTCACGTCATGGAGATCGAGGAGGAATGAGGGCTGCAGCTTGAACCCCTTGACCGCGGCGGTCGTCACCGCGTTCTGCTTCCAGTTGGCGACAAAAAGCCACGGCGCGTCGTCATGCACGATCGACTGTACCTCGCCATAGAGCTTGCCGCGTTCGGCCTGGTCGGTGGACCTGCGCGCCTTTTCAAGAAGCTCGTCCAGCTGCGGATTGGAATAGTAACCGGAGTTGAAGCCTCCCTTGTCGGGCATGGCATCGGTGCGCAACGTCAGATAGGGGACAGTATCCGGATCGTTTGTCATCCAGGCCATCTCGGCCATATCCGCCTTGCCCTCGAGCCCAGGATTTACCCGGCCAAGGAAGGTGTTCCACTCGTAGGTCTCGATCTTGACCTTGAAGCCCACAGCCTGGAGATCCGCCTGGATCGCTGCACCCATGGTGATCGGATCGAGCATGCCCGAGCCGCCTTCGGTAACGTAGAACGTCACCTGCGGATTTTCGACCCCGGCTTCCGCCAGCAATGCCTTGGCCTTTTCGGGATCATGGGCATAGGGCTCCACCGAGCTTTCCACCCAGTTGAACGCCGGCGGTATCGGCCCGGCCGCGACCGTCGCCGTTCCCTGCAGCACGTCGTCGACCAGCGTTTGCTTGTTCACCGCATAATTGGCCGCCTGGCGCACGCGCTTATCCGCAAAAGGCCCCTCCTTTGTGTTCAGGATGGCGAACCAGACATGCGGCCCCGCCTGCTCGGCCACGGCGAAATTGGCATCCTGCTCAAAGGTAGCGAGATTGTCCGGCGGCACCTCCACCATCACGTCGATACCGCCGGCCATCATCTCGGCGACACGGGTGTTGGCGTCGGTGATGGGGCGGAAGACCACGGCCTGAAGCTTCGCGGCGCCATCCCAGTAGTCCGGATTACGCTGTACGACGACGCGCTGGTTCGACAGCCACTCTACGAATTTGAACGGGCCGGTCCCCGACGGGCTGCGGCCATATTCCTTGCCATGTTTTTCCACGGCGGCGGGGGAAACGATCAGACCCGTGGGATAGGCGAGATTGGAAAGGAACGGCGCAAAGGCTTCGCTGAGCCTGAACTCGACCGTATGCTCATCCAGCACATTGACCGCATCGACGGAGGCGAAGTTGAAGGAAAGCGGGAATGGCCCGGTGTCGTAGAATGGATGGTCCTTCTTCAGCATGCGGTCGAAGTTGAACTTCACCGCCTCGGCGTCAAAATCGGAACCGTCGTGGAACTTCACGCCCTGTCTTAGCTTGAACGTATAAGTCTTGCCGTCATCCGAGATTTTCCAGCTTTCCGCAAGCGCCGGCTCAACCTCCAATGTACCGTCCTTGAAACGGACGAGGCCGTCATAGACGTTGACCAGGATGCGGAAGTCGTTGGTTGCGGTCACCGTATGCGGGTCCAGAGACTGCGGCTCGGCAATCTGGCCGACGACGAGAACGTCGGGCGGAGTCTGCGCTGCGGCCGGCGCGGCGGCCCCTGCAAAAGCAAGAGCGGCCAAGGCGATGGCGCTCCGAAACAGCCTCTTCATGGGGAAGATCCTTTCGATTTGGCTTCAGTTCGCGATGATGTATTTATAACGATAAATCTTCGCGTTGCAATAATTTATCATGATTGAATTTGGCCTCCACCGCGCGGGACATGGAGGGGATGGCCCCCGACAGGCCCCTCGGCCCGAGGCGTTCGGCCCGCCAAAACGAGGTCGGTCAAAAGAGCGTAGCGATTTTTTGATGATGATGTCGGATCGGCGGCGGCTGGTGCGTCTTCGTATCATCAGGTCGGGTTTTCGATCTGAAGCACAACGACCAGGAGGACGACGCGATGTCTAAGAACACCATTTGTCTATGGTACGACAAGGACGCCGAGGAAGCCGCCCGCTTCTATGCGGACACCTTCCCAGACAGCAAGATCGGAGCCATCATCCGCGCGCCCGGCAAATACCCCGACGGAGAAGAGGGAGACGTGTTGGTCGTCGAGTTCACGGTGGCAGGTGTCGCCTGCGTCGGATTGAACGGCGGCCCCACATTCAAGCACAGCGAAGCTTTCTCATTCCAGATCAGCACCGAGGATCAGGGAGAAACAGATCGCTATTGGAACGCCATCGTCGGCAATGGCGGTCAGGAAAGCGAATGCGGCTGGTGCAAGGATAAGTGGGGCGTATCCTGGCAGATCACACCTCGCACTCTAATGGACGCGCTTACGGCTGGTGGCGAACAGGCAAAACGCGCATTCGACGCAATGATGTCAATGAGGAAAATCGACGTAGCTGCGATCGATGCGGCACGAAAAGGGGCTGACACGGTATGACCACCGACAAGATCAAAGGGCCGGCTTCCTATTTTCCATCGATCGAGAAGACATACGGCCGTCCGATCAGTGATTGGCAAGCGCTCGTGCGGATGCACTATCCAGCGAAGCACATGGAACTCGTCGCTATGCTGAAGAGCGAACACGGAATTGGCCACGGCCATGCAAATGCGATCGTCGCGCACACTCTCGTGGAAGACGAGACTCCACGGTGAATTTGCGACTGTCGACTTGCGATAGGTTTGCCGGTCGCAGAGGCAAAATAATCCGGCAATCGGCAGCTGCTGTCGATTGCCGCGCTACCCGGCAGGCCTGGCAGCCATGGTGGATCGAGCGTCTCGCTGACCGAAAACCGGATGATCATTGCCGTGGCCGTGTGGATGGCGCTCAGGATACGTCCGGCTCGTCCGCCTTCAAATCCTGCTCGGCCTGTCGTACCTTCTGCCGGGTAAAGCCCCGAAGGCCGGAGACCTCCTCGGCGTCGCGCTCGATCTGGACCTCGCTTGCCGCGTAATACACCGCGAGCTTCGCGACGGACATCAGCGCATGGAGATGGATACGCTCGTAGCCGTGCGACGCGTCGACACCAAAGGTGAGAAGCGCCGTGCGGACGTCGTGCCCCGCCTCGACCGCGGAAGCGGCATCGGAACGATAGTAGCGGAAGACGTCCTTCTGGACGCGGATGCCATGCTCGCCGCAAAGCTCGTAAAGTTTTTTCGAAAGGTGATAGTCGAAAGGTCCCGTCTGGTCCGCCATCGCGAGCGTCACGCCGAACTCGTCCGAATTCTGGCCTGGCGCGGTCGTGCCGTTGTCTATCGCCACCAGCGAGGCGATTTCCGGGACGATTGCCGCTGACGCGCCCACACCCACTTCCTCGCCGATGGTGAAGAGCCAGTAGGTATCGACCGGCGTTTCCACCTTCTCGCGCTGCATGGCCTCGAGCGCCGCAAGCATGATGGCGACCCCCGCCTTGTCGTCGAGATGCCGCGAAACGATAAACCCGTTCTCGAGGAATTCGGGCTGCGGATCGATGGCGACGATGTCGCCGACGTCTATTCCGAGCTGCACCAGGTCGTTCCGGCCGCGTGCGAGCGCATCGACGCGCAGCTCGATATGGCGCCAGCCCGTCGGTTGCGTGTCGACCTCCTCGTTGAAAGTGTGACCGGAGGCTTTCAGCGGGAGAATTGAACCGCGATAGGTGCCCTTGCCGGAAAAGATCGAGGCGCGAGCCCCTTCCGCGAACCGTGCAGACCAGTGCCCGATCGATACCAGTTCGAGGCGGCCGTTTTCCTTCAGCGCCTTCACCTGCGCGCCGAGGGTGTCCAGGTGCGAGACGATCCCGCGGGCCGGGCGCTCGGCAGCCCCCGGCCGAAGAGCGCGGATCGCACCCCGGCGGGTCAGCTTGACTTCCAGGCCGAGCCGCTCGAGCTCACGCGCCGTGTGGCGCACCGCCTCATCGGTGAAACCGGTCGGGCTCGCAATGTCGAGCAGAGCTTTCAGGCGGCTGGTGAGATAGTCCGGGTCTATATTGATCGGTGTCTGCATGAATGCGTTGTCGCAATCATGGATGCCTGCGTCAACAATGTTGCCGAAGCGACGCGCGCTCCCGCAGATCGTCGCGCGCGTCTCGAAAATCGCCAACGGGAACATCGCACCGCCCGCCACGTTGTAAGGTACTCAGCTATTCGGCAAGGCCAGGCCAGGCGTCACTCGGGAGGTTGCGTGGGCAAATCCGCGAACGAAAAACGAAACGGCGTCCCGCTCATTCATGGCGCCAGCAATCTGCCGTCGGTGACGGTCGACGATTATAATCTGGAGCTGCGTGACGGCGACGGCTTCCTTGGCGACAGAGCCAACAAATTTGCCTTCCAGGAGAAGCTCGACGCCTGGCGCAAACGCGTGCGCAAGGGCGGCGACGACCCGCTGGGCCAGGCCCTGACCCAGGATCTGTCCAAAAAGCGGGTCGATGCCCTTCTGCGCGGCGACGACAAGGAGGCGGCCGCGCTGATCATGGGTGCGGTCGACGAATTCGCCGGCGAGCTCGCCAGCGTTCTCGAACGATTCCTGCAACAAAAGAGCTGGAAAAATACGGAGCGCGTCGTCATCGGCGGAGGCTTCCGGGGAAGCGCAGCGGGCGAACTGGCCATTGCCCGCGCAATGGTGCTGCTGAAGGCTGAAGGCATCAAGATCGAACTTTCCCCCATCGTTCACCATCCCGATGATGCCGGGCTCATCGGCGCCGCGCATCTCATGCCCGCCTGGATGCTGAAGGGCCACAAGGCGATCCTCGCCATCGACATCGGCGGCACCAATATCCGCGTGGGCATAGTCGAGCTGCACCTGAAGGATGAAACCGACCTCTCCAAGGCAAAGGTCTGGAAATCGGACATCTGGCGACATGCGGATGACAAGCCCAACAGGAGCACCACCATCGAGGAGCTCATCGGCATGATCGAGAAGCTTATAGCCAAGGCGGACAAGGCGGACCTCGCGCCGGCGCCGGTCATCGGCGTGGCCTGCCCCGGCGTGATCAACGAAGATGGCTCGATCCTTCGCGGCGGCCAGAACCTGCCGGGCGGCAACTGGGAAAGCGAGCATTTCAACCTGCCTGCCGCGCTCAAGGGCGCCATTCCGCAGATCGGCGACCACGAGACCTTCGTGATCATGCACAACGACGCCGTCGTGCAAGGTCTGTCGCAGATACCTTTCGTACAAAATGCATCGAGCTGGGGAATCCTGACGATCGGGACCGGCCTCGGCAACGCGCATTTCAGCAACAAGGCCGAAAATTGAGCAGCCGCGCGGCAGCTTCCGGGCCGCCGTGAGTGCCCGAATGGTTAAGCGCCTGATGCGCAATCCCGGCGAATTGTCGGCTTTTCCTCGACCGTGAGTTAAAGGCTTTCGGCTAACCTTCCTTCACAAGCAAAAAACGGGGAGTTCCGATTGTGAAGGTAAAGTCGAAAGCATTGGCCGGACTGTTCGAAGCCCGCAAAACCGTCGCCCGCAGCACCCTTGCCGTCATCCTTGCCGTGACCACCTGGGGCTGCTCCTCGACGGTCAGCCAGGAAACGACCGCTTCGATCGCCAGGGAAGTCGGCTATCCTTTGCCTGAAAGAAAGCCCGCGCCGGGCAAGCAAGCGGTCACGCAAAAAACGCCCAAACTCGTGCGCTCGGTCTATCTCGGGCGGGCTCCCTATGTCTGCACGCCCAGCGGCTTCGGCAGCACCTCGCGCTGTTTCCTTCGCTGAGCGATTCCGAAAAGGCGTGGGGCGGGGTTGCGGGCCTTTCGACGCCGGGCTCATCTGCGGAGCCGGTTTGAACTGCTGACACCGGCCAGCCGCGCAACCCCTTCCCGGCCGGGGTTACTCGACCCGGCCGAGTCTCGCCTCGATGCGGCTCAGGCTCGCGCCCACGTAATTGCCGCGTCGAAGCTTGGCGAATTCGTCATCTGGCCTTACCCGTGCGTTCTTGAAGACGTACCAAGTGCCGTCCGGCTCTCGCCTTTGATAGATCACGCCACCCCGCTTGGCGTGGCTGAAGCAGGTCGTCGCCGGCGCCGAGCCATCCCTGGCGTGCCATTCGGCGCGGAAGCAGAGTTTCCCCGGGCCAGTGATGAACCAGCGGCCGACCCCATAGGACGGTTTGCCGTTCTCCTTGGACCAGGCGGTAAACCGGCGCGCCTGTACCGAGAAATAGCCCGCTCCCTCTTTCCATATCCAGGATTTCTGGCCGTAGAGTTGGAGCAGTTCCGCGTGCGTCAGCGGAGTTGCCTTCCTCTCCGGGCGCGCAGTGGCGGCCTCGGCGAACGAAGCACCGGCTAAGCTGGCGGCCAGCGCGATTGCCAAAGGTATTCCTCGGGATATCGATTTCATCACATGCCTCCATCGGGCACCTGCCCGCTAATGGTTTCGCGGACGACCCGCCAATCGGGGCGGCCGTAGCCCTGCGGCCAGTCATAGATCTCGCGATCGTTGAAATAGACTACGGCTGTCAGCTGCGGGAACTCGGCGTGGCGCTCGGCGACCGTTGCCGCCCAGCTTGCTACGTATGAACCACCGCCCTCGTAGCCGAGTTCGGCGACCATGATCGGCTTGCCATAGTTCATCACCCGGCCGTATCCGGGCGCCAGTCGCTCCGCAAATGTCTGATCACGGCCGGTCGTGCCCTGGTCGTAAGGCTGGTAACCAAACACCGAGAGCCCGACGATATCGACGACATCGTCACCTGGATAGAAGGCTTCCAGCCCCTCGTTGCCCTTGGGAGACCACATGAACTTTGCGTTCTTCAGGTGGCTGCGGCAGACGTTCACCACGCGGCGATAGGCTTTTTTGAAGTCGTCGCCCCCCCAATGGGACCAGGAGAACTGGTTGTCGGTTTCGTCCATTTCCTGGCCCCAGCGGATGATGACGGGACTCTTGAGGGCAGCAGCGGCGGAGCAGACCTGGGCCATGTTCTCGTCGCGTTCGCCGCTCAGGATCGAACGCAGGAGCTCCCCTTCGGTCACGCGCCACTCGGGCGACCATGACCAGGGTTCGATGGTGATCATGAGCGAACGGCCGCGGGCTTGGGCATAGTCGTCGGCAAGCGTCAGTGTCGACAGATCGACGTCTTCCCAGGGCAGGAAGAGATGCTCGATCTTCGAGCTGCCCGGCGCGCCGAAGTCGCCGTGGGGATCGTAAGCGCCGAAATCGATCGAGTTCTCCGTCAGTATGGGCCGCTTGTCCGATGGTGTCGCCATCGTCGGCGAGTTGGGTTCGGGGATACCCCTCGGCATGTTGGCCGCGAGCACGGTACCCGACAGCAACAGTCCGAGAGATGCAAAGGTAATGGCCTTTGATTTCCTGTTCATTGAACACCTCCAACAGCGTTCATCCCGGCTTGCCGGCCAACGCTATTCTTTGTTTCTTTCACTTGTCCCTCGATACGCTCCTTGAAGACTGTGAGCTTGGCGGCAACCAGATCCTCCCTGACCAGACGGTTGAACTCGTCGCCTGTCTGCGTCTTGGCATGTCTGAAGACGTACCAGTCGCCGGACGGCTCCCTCTTCTGGTAGATGGCTCCGTCGAGCGTGCGGTGGCTGAAGCAGGTCTTGTCGCGGGCGGCGGAACCCTGGCTGTGCCACACGGCCGTCAGGCAGAGTTGCCCGCGGTCATTCACGCTCCAGCGGCCTTCGGCCCAGCTCTCCCCCGTGGCCGATTGCACCCAGGCCCGAAAGGCGCGGCCTTCACGGTCCATCCGGCCGGCGCCGCTCTCCCATTTCCAGGTCTTGTCCTGGAAGATCATGTAGAGCTCGACGCCCGTCATGGTGCGGGCCTTTTCGGGAACTGCAACTTCCGCGGACGCCGGTGATTGGCAGAGGGCAAGGACGGTCAACATGCCAAGGGTGAAGCGCCGGCCGGGCAGCGCATGTCGGGTGCCGCGGCCCTCTCTCCCGAAGAATGGGACTTTCACTTTCATGTTCTTATCCCCTCTTAGAGTTGCCGTCCCGCTGTTCCGCGGGGGCGGAAATCCAGCGTGGCCGGAAGACGATCTTGCGCAATGCCGTACCGCCCTGCCCGGCTCCGGCCACCGCATAACGCTCCT
The DNA here is from genome assembly GCF_002885915.1 of Sinorhizobium sp. M4_45. Taxonomy (NCBI): domain Bacteria; kingdom Pseudomonadati; phylum Pseudomonadota; class Alphaproteobacteria; order Hyphomicrobiales; family Rhizobiaceae; genus Sinorhizobium; species Sinorhizobium sp. M4_45. Next base: position 51,271 of record NZ_NWVE01000010.1, on the reverse strand, counting down.
CGAAGAGGCGCAGGTGCCCACTGCCCCATGCAAGCGCCTCGAGCCCGTCCTTCCCGTGTTCGGCAGTCGCAATGCCGGGCAGTGCGACGACCGCCAGGAGTCCGGCCGCTATTGCAGGACGATAGAAACGGGAGGCGGAACCAACGGCGTTTTCTCTCGAATGCCGCAGGACGATGACTAGCAGAAGCAGGCAGTAAATTGCCGCATTGAGGATCGCGAAGAGGTAGAACCCCTTGGCCTTCGCGGCATCTTCGACGAACAGGACCGGCAGGGCGGCCGAGACCGCCAGGAAAAAGTAGGGCGCGAGCACGCGCAGGGGCAGCGGATCGACCTCGGATGATCCCTTCGGCGTCACACGGAAATCCACGAAGGACCCGGTGAGCCAGTCGCGCAGAGCGGCCAGCGTACCGGCAAGCGCCCAGGGCCAGCGCGCAAACAGGAAGAGCATGCACTCCCAGCTCAGGATGTTCGCGTCGTAAGGTCGGAAGGCGCCGGTTGCCCGCCAGCGATAGGCCAGCAGGACGAGGATGATCGAGAGCGGCGCGAAATAGGCCAGAAACTCCGGATAGGTCACGGCGACAAAGGTCTCGCCGCGCGCAAGGGCGAGGATCGGCATTGCAAACATCAGCGCCATAAAGCACGCGAAGAGCGGATACCAGAGCTGCGAGAAGAGGAACTGGAACTTCAGTCGCAGCGGCAGCCGGCCGACGAGACGCGGCGAATACTGCAGCAGGAGCATCACGAGACTGCGCGACCACTGGAACTCCTGGGTCACCAGGTCGGCAAAGGTGCGCGGTCCGTCGCCATGGGCGATCGCGTCGAGCGCGTGAATGCCGCGCCAGCCTGCCGCATTCATCATCAATGTCGTCGAATGGTCTTCGGCAAGCTCCGGGCCGAGACCGCCGATCTCCTTGAGGGCAGCCGTGCGCACCGCGTAGTGAGAGCCGATGCAGAGTGGCGCAAGCCCGCCATTGTATCCGGCCTGGAGAGCACCGTGCATGCTCGCCTCCGCATGGAGGCGGCCGCGTGCCGACCAGCTTTCTGAAGCATTGCGGTCGCAGATGCTCGGCGCCGAGACGTAACCCACTTCCGGGTCGGCAAATGGGCGCAGCATTTCGAAGAGGTATCCGGGTGCGGGCACGTGGTCGGCATCGAGCTGGGCCACAAAATCGTACCGGTCATAACCGTAGTGATCGTAGAAGAAGGCGAGATTGCCTTCCTTGCAGCGGGTGCGCCGTGGCCATGTGGCCCGGTGATAGTCTGCCCGGCCTTTGCGGGTGGAGACGAGGACGCCATGGCTGCGGCACCAGTCGAGCGTCGCTTCGGAAGGATCCTCGTCTGCAAGCCAGGTGTCGTGCGGCACGTCCTGCGCAAGCATCGCCTCCAATGTCTCGGCGACGACGGAAAAGGGTTCCGACGGTGCCTTGGTGACGACCATGGCAATGCGACTGCCGGCCGGGAGCCGCAACGGCCCGTTCGGTTTCAAGGCCCCATAAAAGACGGCAATGAAATAGGCCGGCAGCAGGGTGACCCAGGCAAGGACCGCGGTCACGATGGCACTGCCCAAGGCGTCCACGTGATGGCGCGGCTCCAGCCACCACGACCAGAAATGGACGAGCGCCGCGACCCAGAGCCCCGCGCCGAGCAGAAATTCCATCCGGCGTCCGCGCGTGAGCACAGGCACAAGCCGCGGCTCACCGTCTTCGGAAATGCGCGTCGGCTCATTGGCGGAAAGGACGGTCATGACCGCACCTCCAGCCCGAAGAACGGGGCGGCGGTTCGCACGATCGTCTCGAGATTGGAATATCGCGGCAGGAAGCCGAGCGTCCGGCAGGCAAGCCCGGCATCCGCATAAAGCGCCGGCGGATCTCCGGCACGACGCCGGCGAAATACGACCGGGACGTTATGCCCGGTAATTTCGCCGATCGTTCGCAGGACTTCCTTTATCGAGAAGCCGCGGCCGGTACCGACGTTGAGCGCGAGGTTGCCGCCGCCATTGGCGAGATGCCGGTATGCCAGCACATGGGCGCTCGCAAGATCGGCCACGTGAATATAATCGCGCACGCAGGTTCCGTCCGGGGTGTCGTAGTCCTCGCCGAAAATCTCCAGATGCGGAATGCGGCCTGCCGCGGCCATCAGAGCCCGCGGAATGAGGTGCGTTTCCGGGTCGTGCCATTCACCGAGGTCGCCCTCTGGATCAGCGCCACATGCGTTGAAATAGCGCAACGAGACGTAATTCAGCGCAAAGGCGGCCGCATAGTCGGCGAGCATGTGCTCGGCCATCAGTTTCGTCTTGCCATAGGGGTTGATCGGTGCCTGCGGCGTCGCCTCGTCGATCGGCAGCAACGCCGGTACGCCGTAGGTGGCGCAGCTCGATGAGAAGATCACCTTGTCGACACCCGTCTGGCGGCATGCATCGAGGAGCGACAGCGTGCCGGCGACGTTGTTGTTGTAGTATTTCGCAGGATCGGCGACGGATTCGCCGACATAGGCGGATGCGGCGAAGTGGATGACGGCGTCCGGCTGATAGGCCTCGATGGCCTCGATCAGGTGGCGGCCGTCCAGGATATCTCCCTGAATGAATGGTCCCCAGCGCACGGCGGAACGGTTTCCGGTCGTCAGATTGTCGTAGACGACGGGCTCGATGCCCTCGAGGCGCAGAAGCTTCGCGGTGTGACTGCCGATATAGCCGGCGCCACCGGTGACGAGGATACGTGGCGCAACCATCAGACCAGCTCCGCGCTTTCCCGTATCGACCGGGAGAGAAGGTCGTCGAAATAGCGGATCGTGTGCGCAAGCCCCTCGGCCAGATCGACCTTCGGACGCCAACCGAGCTCTCCCGTCGCGAGCGAGATGTCCGGGCGGCGCTGGCGGGGATCGTCGACAGGCAGGGGCCGACGGACGATCTTCGAACGCGAGCCGGTCAACCGGACCACCTCTTCGGCGAGTTCGCCGATCGTGAACTCTGCCGGATTGCCGAGATTGACCGGTCCGGTAAGGGACGGCGGCGATGCCATGAGGCGGACGAAGCCGTCGATCAGGTCGTCGACGAAACAGAAGGAACGGGTCTGCGAGCCGTCGCCGTAGATCGTGATGTCCTCACCCTTAAGGGCCTGGACGATGAAGTTGGAAACGACACGGCCGTCATCCGGGCGCATCCGCGGGCCGTAGGTGTTGAAGATACGGACGATCTTGATTTCGACCCCATGGGACTTGTGGAAGTCGAAGAACAGGGTCTCTGCGCAACGCTTGCCCTCGTCATAGCAGGAGCGCGGGCCGAATGGATTGACGTTGCCCCAATAGCTCTCCACCTGAGGGTGGACGTGCGGGTCGCCGTAGATTTCCGATGTGGACGCCTGGAAGATGCGGGCGCCACGACGCGCGGCCAGATCGAGGAGGTTGAGTGAGCCGATCACGCAGGTTTTCGTCGTCTGGATCGGGTCTGCCTGGTAATGCGGCGGCGATGCCGGGCAGGCGAGGTTGTAGATCTCGTCGACCTCGAGGTCGATCGGCTCCACGACGTCGTGGGCGATAACGCGGAAGGTATCGAAGCGCTTGAGCGGCGCGATATTGCGCCTCAGGCCCGTCGAGAAGTTGTCGAGGCAAATGACCTCGTGCCCGGCGCCGAGAAGCAGCTCACAAAGATGCGAGCCCAGAAAGCCGGCACCGCCCGTAACAAGTATTCTCTTTTGAAGGCTTCGGCGCCGCAGTGAATCTGTATCTTCATTCGCGCCGAAGAGCGTTCCCCTGAAGTCATTTCTGAAATAGTTCACGGAATAATCCTCACACTATCTGCCAACTTCCAAAACTCATCCACAGCAGGCACAATAAATTGGTGATCGAAACTTTACCGTTCGAAACTACCTTAATTACTTTCGGGCAATGCTTGGAACAACTGTAGGTGTTTAATACAATCAGCGGATGGGGATTGTCATTATCACCCAATCCCGATTGTTATCCCGCCGTGCATTTCTACATATAAAGGGGTATAAATTGGATACTGGCAGGTGTGCCCCGCCGATTCGATTCCACCCTGGGGCGAGTTGCGTCAGGGTGGGACAGATTCGCCGCTCGGGTAAATCGCTCGTTCGGGCTCACCCGAATGGGCAATCCATTTCGCTGGAGGGTTGCATGACGAAGGACTCCGGATCAGGAGATGACCCCGTCGAAGTTCCGGCGTGGCCTGCCCATATGGAGCGGCGCCGTTGGCCACGTGATCCCACGCCCCCAAGGGACCGTTCAGCCGAAAGGTCACCGGCGCTCGCACCTTCACGATTCTCGACCCGTGATTTGCCGCCGCAAGAGCAGTTTAGATCCTGGCGGGCGCATATGGCGCCCCTCGTGGACGTACGCCTGCCCGATGGGGTATCCGAAGAGGACGGCTTTGCGGCCGAACTGACCGGTTGGCATCTCGGCGATTTGCTGATCGTTCAACAGGTGACGCCGGCACATAGTTACGAGCGCTCCCAGACTATGTTGCGCTCGAGCCCCATCGATCATTGGAACGTCGGTCTCTTTCGCAGCGGCCGGTCGTGGACCGAAGCCGACCGCCGCGTCACCGAGACGGGGCCGGGAGAGTTTTTCTTCCGGTCGCTCGGTTATCCTTATCGTGGGCGCATGACGGATGCCGCATCGATCCTTCTCTTCATGCCCTATGAACTGCTTGCGGACGATGCTGGCAAGCTCGAAGGCGCCAACAATTCGGTCTTGTCCGGCAGCCTCGCCGACCTGCTCGCAAACTATATCAACGGCATGGAAGAAAACCTCGGCAACATCACCGTGGAAGAAGTGCCGCGCATCGTTCGCACGATACGTGACATGGTCGTCGCCTGCGTGGCGGCTGTGAGACCGGATGCGGGGGGCTCCCAGGCAAAGATGGGAGTGATGGAGCGCGCGCATCGGTATATCCACCTGAACCTGCACTCGGCCGACCTGACGCCTGAAGCCATTTGCCGGGAGCTGGGCATTTCCAGAACCCGTCTCTATCAGCTATTCGAACCGAGCGGCGGCGTGCTGAACTATATCCGCAGACGTCGGCTCCTGCAGGCGCACGCGCAGCTCAGCGATCCGACGAACAACCGGCCCATCGCGGAGATCGCTGAGGCGGCAGGATTCGACCTCGCCGCCAATTTCACACGCGCCTTCAGCCACGAATTCGGAGCGAGCCCGCGCGAAATCCGCAAGGCTGCGGCCGCCGAACGCCTCGCCACGCCCGTTGCCCCGCCGGAGCGGGACCGCGGGGCGACGATCGGCGACTGGCTCAAGTCGGTTCAAGGATAAGGGATGAGCGGCGCACACGTAGCACATGTTCGGGCGTCATGGATTATCGACATCGTCATGATCGCCGTGGTTACCGGCATTAAGCGTTGGCGCCGCCGTCTATGGTCAGCGAAGTACCGGTGACGAACTTGCCTTGCGGGCCCGCAAGCCAGGCGACCAGTCCGGCAATGTCTTGCGGCTCACCGTAGCTACCGGTGGCGATACGTTCCCGTTGCGCTTCGGCATGGTCGCCATCGGCCGGGTTCATATCGGTGTTGGTCGAGCCTGGATGAACGATGTTGACGGTGATCCCGCGCGGTCCGAGGTCACGGGCCAGGCCTTTCGTCAGGCCGGCCAGAGCCGCCTTGCTGGCCGAATAGAGGCTGATCCCCGGCCAGGGAACCAGTTCGGCCAGGTTGCTGCCGATCGTGATTATCCTGCCGCCGTCACCGAGATGCCTTGACGCGGAACGAATGGCCACGAAGGGCGCACGGAAGTTGACGGCCATCACTTCGTCGAAATCGGCGACAGTCGTCTCCTCCAGAGGAGCCGAGTGCCAAATGCCCGCGCTGTTCACCAGAATGTCCAGCCCGCCCAAGGTTTCGACAGTCTGGCGAACGGCCTGCTCGATGGCTTCGGCGTCGCGGTTGTCGGCGCGGATGGCTACCGCGCGGCCGCCCGCCTGCTCGATCTCGGACACGACCGCCTGCGCCTGGTCGGCCGCATTCACATAAGTCAGCGCCACCGCTGCCCCCTCCAGAGCAAGCCTCTTGGCGATAGCCGCGCCGATACCCCTGCTGCCGCCGGTAACGAAAGCGGTCTTTCCGCCCAAACTGATCGATGTCATCGAAAAACTCCATTTTTGTAATGATCGATACATAAAGCTTGCCTGAGCTTGCCAATGCCTGTCAAGCGATATATTTATCGATCGTTACAGAATGGAGTTGATCCTATGTCCGACAAAGGCCGGCCCCGCAGCTTTGATCGTGCCGATGCGCTCATGCGCGCCATGCAGGTGTTTTGGGAGAAAGGATACGAGGGCGCGTCCCTGACAGCGCTGACCGCCGCCATGGGCATCAATGCGCCCAGCCTTTATGCCGCATTCGGCTGCAAGGAAGCGCTCTATCTGGAGGCAATGGAGCTCTACGCGCAAACGGTCGGCACTGAGATCTGGGAGCCGCTGGAGACAGCGCCGACGGCAAGGGAAGCGGTCAAGAGATTCCTTTTCGCGACAGCCGAAGCCTATTCTCAGCCGGATGCCCCGCACGGCTGCCTGATAGCGCTCGGAGGACTTCACCAGGCAGCGATTCCCGAAGCGGTCTGCGAAGCGTTGACCCGTCACCGCACGGAAAACATCGATAAGCTATGCCACCGGCTGGAGGCTGCAATTGCCGGAGGCGAGTTGCCCGACGGGGTGGATGCCGGCGCCGTCGCGACCTTTTATGCAACGGTACAACATGGAATGTCGATCCTCGCGCGCGACGGCGGCAGCTATGAAGCGCTCAAAAACGTCGCCGACGGCGCAATGGCCGCCTGGGGCGTGTTGACGCAGAACGCGGCGTCATAGGAATGCCCGGCGGGCTTCGGACACCCGCCGGGCAAGCTTGAGGTTCACAGCAGGAGAGGAAAGGCTACGCGGCTTCTCTCGCTCGAACGCGTGTAATAGCCATAATTTACTGAACGACCTGCACCACCGTGCGGCTCTTCGGCTCAACGATGACGCGCTTCTCGTTGACAACCGCGTAGGCATAGCGCGTGTCGTCCGGGATCGGCGTGACCACCACCGTCTCGGGCAGCGGCTTTCCGACTACGATCTCCTGTTGAACGACGACCGGCTCTGCCGGAAGCGGCTGCGCCTCGACATACTCGATTACCTTCGGCGGCGGCGGGTCGAGCGCCGCACCCGCGACTGCTCCTGCGACACCACCAACGGCAGCCCCGACAGGGCCTCCTATGACTGCACCTGCAGCAGCTCCGCCGGCTGCGCCGGTAACGGTGCTGTTCTTGGTCGTGCTCTGCGCTGCTGCTGGAGCAGCAAAGCAGCCGAGCCCGAGACCCAGAACAATGGCACCTTTGACGATCAGATCTTTCATCAGGCATTCTCCCGTTATGCGAAATGCGTCCCTTCCGCCAAACAACCCGTTGGGCTCAGGAGTTGTTCCGTGGCCTGGCGGAATGCGTCACGCAGCGAGCTGGCGAAATCGCGCCTTCATGCCCTGCTGGAGGAAATCCATGCAGGCGATGGGGTGGCGCCTGTTCCCTTCGGCCGGTGTCGAACTATAAGTGAAACCCTACAGCCGGTGATATTTGCCCGCACGCACGCCAAGGCTCTCGGGAAATGGAGGAACAGCATTGGCCGACAATCCGCTCTACGACATTCGCGACGAACGTTTCCGTTCGTTGATCGTTCGCAGCGCAGCGCTCGAAGAACTTTATCGCAACTGCCGCTGGGCGGAAGGGCCGGTCTGGTTTTCCGACCTCGACTGCCTGATCTGGAGCGATATACCGAACCAACGCATGATGCGGTGGACGCCGCACGGCGGCGCTTCCGTCTTCCGCTCCCCCTCGAACTACGTAAACGGCAACACGCGCGACCGCCAGGGCCGCCTGATCTCCTGCGAGCACGGCGGCCGGCGCGTGACCCGCACGGAACATGACGGCCGCATCACCGTGCTCGCCGACAGTTATGAAGGAAAGCGGCTCAATTCGCCGAACGATGCCGTGGTGCACTCCGACGGCTCGATCTGGTTTACCGATCCGACCTACGGCATCATATCGGACTATGAGGGCCACAAAGCGGAACCGGAACAGCCGACACGCAACGTCTACCGCATCGACCCTCTATCCGGCGCTATCAAAGCCGTCGTCAGCGATTTCATCCAACCGAACGGGCTCGCCTTCTCACCGGACGAGGCGCGGCTCTTTATTGCCGACTCGGGATCTGCAAAGCACGAGGTTCCTCGCCATATTCGCGTATTCGACGTCGCCGCTGGCGGCGTCCTCGCAAACGGCCGCTATTTCTGTTCCATCGACAACGGCAATCCGGACGGCTTCCGTTTCGACGTGGCGGGAAATCTTTGGTGCAGTGCAGCCGACGGAGTGCATTGCTTCGACACCGACGGGACCCTGCTCGGCAAGATCCTCGTGCCGCAGACGGTATCGAACCTCACCTTCGGCGGTCCCAAGAAGAACCGCCTCTTCATTACGGCCACCCGGTCGCTCTATTCCATCTACACGGCAACGAACGGCGTGCAGTATCCGTGATGCCTTCAGCACGCCTTCGAACTGGGGGAGCGCCCTTCAGCTTAGCCTCAGATCGACGCCGGGGTGGAGTTTCTTGAGGTTCGGCAGGGACTTCGTCTGCCAGGGGAACTCGGAGCTTCCGCGAACGGTAAACTGGATGTTCGGCCGCTTGCGCGCTTCGATGGTGAGCTTCGCGAGCAGGTTGATTCCGGAGGAATTGAGGAACTGCAGCCCCGTGAGATCCACGGTCATGCGCTCCGGCTCGGCTTCGAGCATGTCCATTACGAGGGAGAAAATCGGGGCGTAGGCTTCGGTGCTCGGCAAGCGCATCGTCCCGTCGAAATAGATGTCCTTGTCTTCCGACCAAACGCGATATTCGTCTTCCTTGATTTCCATGTTTTTGTTGTCCGTCAATTCGAGAGGTCGGGGATGGCGATCGAAGCATAGGTTTCCAGCGGGATCTTGCCATCCGCTTCGCCGGATCCGAATATCCAGGCGAAGTGTGCACCATAATCGCTCATGAGCGTCAAAAGTCCAAGGCCGGAACCGGAGCCGGATCCCGTTGCGTTCGCCTCTATCCGCTCAATCAGAAGGTCGGACGGATCTCCTATCGTTATTTCAGAAAGCAGATGCCGGAACTTGTCGGCCGTGCCCTCGTCGACAAGATTGGAAATCTTGGTTCGGAACGTGTTGGAGGCGATCGCCGCCTCTACGACGATTTCGCCGCCTGCACGGAATTTTACGGCGTTCTCTATCAGCTCGTTTGTCAGATAGCCGACATTGTGCCGGACTTCCTTGTAGAGGCCGCGGGACGTCTTGTAGCGCAGAGCCGCGAACTCGGCGACGAAGTCGGACGTCATCGCGCAATGCTTCCAACCGAGATCGAGCGGGCCGTCGAAGAGACGTAGTTTCGTCGAATTCTCGCCCGTGCCGACGGCAAGGTCCTCCAGTCCATATAAGGTCGTCATACGCTCACCTGTGCCTCATCACCACCAGAGTGATATCGTCATGAATTTTCTGGGTACCGATATGCGCCATCAAATCCTCGATGATACCGGACTTGACGTCCTCGGCGCTGCTGCCATAGCGGCATCGCGCGCTTTCGCAGAGCCTTTCGATGCCGAAGAGTTCGCCGGTTCCGCTCTCCGCCTCCGTCACGCCATCGGTATGGAGGATGATCATGTCGCCGCGACCGAAGGAGATTTCGCGCGTTGCGACAAAGGCGGAAATATCCGGCTCCAAACCGATGGGCAGACCGAGATCGAGAGTGTCGATCCGCTCCACCCTTTCCAGATCTCTGATGACGATCAGCTCCTCGTGCTGACCGGAGAGCGTCAGCCTTGCGCCGTCATAGTCGAGAAATGCCAGGGAGAGATGCTTGTTGGTCCTGGTCCTGACGAGGTTCTTGTAGATCGCCCGGTTCACGCGATTGAGGAATTGCGCCGGCTCCATCTCGCCCATCTCCTGCAAGGCGCGGGCTACGGATTGGACCATCAGCATCAGCACGCCGCTCTCGAGACCATGCCCCGTCACGTCGCCGATGCCGATCTTCAGCCGCTTTCCGTCCTTCAGCACGTCGTAATAGTCGCCGCCGACCTCGTCGGCGGGTCGCATATAGGCGGCGATCTCCAGTTCTGCAATTTCCTCGAGTTCGCCGGCCTTCGGCAGGACCATCATCTGGATATGGCGGGCAACGGCGAGTTCCGCACCGAGACGCAGGTTCTCGCTGCGCAACTGCTGGTTCAGCGCTGATATCTGGAGGTTCGCCTCCTCGATCTCTTTCGTCCGATCCTCGACCAGCTGTTCGAGGTTCTCGGTGTGGAAGCTGATCTCTTCCGCCATACGATTGAAGGCGGCGCCGGCGTCACCGACCTCGTCACGCGTCGGAATGTCGACCCGCACCGAATAGTCCTTGGCCTCGATGCGCTTGGCGGCATTGGCAAGGGCGCTTATGCCGCCGGTGATCCGCTTGGATATGGCGAATACGGCGGCAATGACGAAAAGCAGGGATACGAGGAGCGCCAGGACCTGATAAATCAATATCCGGTTGGTCGCCTGCGAGATCCCGGCCTGGGCGGCAAACAGCGAAGCGTAGATTTCCCGCTCGGGCACGGCGATGCCGAGCAGCATCGCTTCACGGCGGACCGGGCCGGATGCCCAAAGGTTGGTCGGCTGCAACTGTTTCAGCACGACCAGATAGGGTACCCTCTCGCCGTTCTCCTCGAGGAAAATATGCTTGAGCAGGCCATCCTCGCCCAAGGGCAATTGTGCAATTTCCGGCTGGGCGCTGCGACGGAGAGAGCGATCGAGACCCGTCACACCTCCGCTGGCAGCCGCGTTCGAAGCCCGAAGGCCAATGATCTTTTCTCCAACCGGATTGATGGCAACGACATTGCCGTCTGACATCGTCAGAAAGCCGAAGCCGGTCTCGGCAACCTTAACGTTCTCGACGATCTCGGCCAGCTGGTCGAGCGTGATATCCGTGCCGGCAGCGCCCAGCACACGGCTGCGGTCGCGCGACCACAGCGGCTGGAAGAAACTCACGATGAGCTTGCCGGTTATCGCGTCGGTATAGGGCGCCGTCTGAGTGACGTCGCCATTCACGGGACGTGATTTCGGATCATGCACCCATTGTTCCCAGGATTCGTAGAGCCCGGGAAAGAAGAAAGACCAGAACTCCGCCGAATTGTGTCCCGGGTAGAGCTTATCGAAGGTTTGGGCCTGGTCCGTATAGGGCGCCGTCCTGAATATCGGTCGCTCTTTCGGGCCGATATAGTACATCTGCAGTTTCGACTGACCGTTTGCGAGCAGGCTCGGCGCGACAAGGTCTAGAACCGCGCTGTTCTCGATGTCCGTCTGCACGTCGGGAAGCGGAACGTGATTCTGGTCAAGAAGATAGCCCCAGACGCTGACGACCGATGGAGGGCCCGGCAGGTTCTGAGCCCATCCGCCTTTCTGATCATACGCGACCGTCACGGTTCCCGGCGCGCCGCGCGCCATTGCCTCCCCGATTTCCGATTTTCTCACCGGCCGATCGATCTGCTCCTGAAGAACCCCCGCCAGTGTGCCCACATCGGAGTGGACTTGGTTGAGCAGCAGGTTGACCCGAGCAGCCGTGGTTGCCGCATAGGAGCGGATATAGTCCTGGTTGGCCTCCTCAAGGCCGCGGCCGACTTCCGCCGCCGCGTCGCGGGAAAGTCTCTGCACGTTCCAGAGCGCAAGACCGCCGGTCACGAGCAGATCAAAAAGCACCGCGCTTCCGACGACCAGCACGAACTTGGCGCGGAAGGAGCGCAGGCCCAAACGGGAGGTGTTTTCCCCGGGCAGGCTCATAGCGGCTTGCGCCCTGAGGCGGCCCAGATCGGCCAGCCGGCATAACCCTTGGGATGGAGGGCCGCGAATATGTGGTCCCGGAAGCCCTGCCGGAAACGTTCGACGAACTCTGGCGGGTCGCCGCGCTTTACGGCCATTTCACCGGCATAGACGTTCTCCCAGGCCGCGATGATATCGGCGAAGTCCTGGGGGTCTCCGTCGAGATTGGTGACCATGAACGATTCAACGACGATATCGTCGAAGCCGGCGTCGACAAGATAGCGCTTGCTCTTCGGTCCGAACTCAACATCCATTTCGAAATGGCTAAACAGCCTCGCGACCTCGTTGTAGGTCCATTGGATGCTCTGCGCGCGCGGTTCGCCGAGACAGTGCGAATTTTTTTCGTTGGTTATATAGACCCGCCCGCCCGGCTTGCAGATCCGGAAGAGTTCCTTCAGCAGCACATCCGGCTGGTTGAAGATCTGCAGCGAATGGCGGCAGGTGACGAAATCGAATTGATTATCCTCGAGCAGCATCTCGGAAGCATCGCCATAGGTATATTCGATATCCGTGACGCCGAATCCGGATGCCACGTCGCGCGCATAGGCGAGGCTCGCCTTCGAATGGTCGAGCGCGACGATGCGTGCCGGCTGGAACTCCTTTCGCACCAGCATGGCGAAGTCGCCGATGCCGCAACATATGTCTGCCATCGTCATACCCGGGCGCAGGCCATGACGCGGGAGGATCGTGCGCTCGTGGCGCCAGGTCAGTTTCGTTTGCGTGCGCAGGATCGGGATAAAGCTCGTGTTTTCCACGAAGCTCTGCCCGGGATAGAACTTCGAGTCGTAGACCTCGACGGTCACTTGCGGCTCGATCTTGTTCAAATGAGCGAACATGCGCTCGGTCCAGCCCACGACGCTCGAAGTCACGACGACGAAGCGAATGTCCGACCGCGTGCGACAGGCATCGAGAAGGACGCGCGCGAAGGCGTGATAGGCCGTGTTGTTCATCTGTACCAGGCGCTTGACGTTGATGTAGAGAACGCCCCGCACCTCTTCGATTGCGCCTTTGAGCATCGATATGCATGCGGCAATCTCGTCGGCCGAGCGCGGCCGCATCACCCCGGAAAGAGCGAATTCCTGGCTATTCGGGTCGAATTCCACCTTGAAGGGAACTGCAAACGCTGTCGTACTCACCTCACCACTCCTTCAAGAGGCAGATCCACGACAAGCGTGATCGATGGCGGATCGCTTTCGTCGAGCCGGACGTCGGCATCGAAATTGATCGACAAGTCCAGAAGAACGGCCTCGCGACTCGGTGCGAGATCAGTGGAGATGGAATCAAGGTAGCGCGCATGGGCGTCGCCGTCGCGGGTCTTCGACACCGCCTCGCGATAAAACTGCCTCTGCCCGGGCGGGCACGGGAACGTAAGCTCCACCCGCTCCGTCGGCCCCCATCGATAAACCGCACAGCCGATCCGGCCGTCGGGCGAGCCGCTGCGAAACGAGACCTCGAGGAGTTCGTTCAGGGCGGACGAGAAGAAATTCGAGTGGCGAACGGGATCAGTGCGATTGTGACTTATCATTCGCGCCATGAAGGTCGACAGCTGATCGCAATGGTTCCAATCGGAAAGAAAGGCGCCCATCTCCATCTCGAACTGGAGCAAGGGCTCGAAAGCGGCTTCCGTGGGCTGGTTCTCGGCTCCGTGCATGCGGCTCCCTCCCTTACGCAAAAACGCCACGAGATTCAAAGGCTATACTAAATAATTCCGGCATTGACCCGCTCATCTTCGCTGAAGACCTGCCGCAGGGATGGCCGGCGTTTTGCGGAGAAAGTCGGCTATCGCTTCCGCGCGCATAGGCACCCCTAAAAAATATCCCTGCAGGCGATCGCAGCCTTCATTCCTGAGCCAGGCTGCTTGCTCCGCGGTCTCCACTCCTTCGGCGGTAACATCCATGCCGAGGCCGTGGGCGAGCGCGATGATGGAGCGCACGATCGTCTGGCTCTTCTCGTCCCTTTCCAGGTCCCTGATGAAATATTGGTCGATCTTGATCGTGTCGAAGGGGAAATTCTTCAGGTAGCTCAGCGACGAATAGAAGGTGCCGAAATCATCAAGCGAAATCTGCACGCCTAATACATTCAAAGTATTGAGCGTATCGAGGTTGTTGGTCGTACGCTCCAGAAGCACCGACTCGGTGATTTCGAGCTCGAGACGGTCTGCGCGCATGCCGACCAGGTCGAGCGTCTGGGCCACGCGGTCCGTAAGCCCCTCGTGAAGGAATTCGGCGGGAGAGAGATTGACGGCGATCGTGAAGTGGGACGGCCAGTCCATGGCAGCCCGGCACGCCCGCTCCAGCAGCCATCGCCCTATGTCGCTCATCAAACCGTCGGCTTCCGCCATCGGAATGAAGACACTCGGAGGGATGATGCCGACCAGCGGGTGACGCCAGCGCAAAAGAGCTTCGAAGCCGACCACCGCCGAGGAGGGCTTCACCAAGGGCTGATATTCAAGGAAGAACTGCCCCTCCTGAAGGGCGGTGCGCAGGCTTCGGCGCAACATTTCCCTTTGTTCCAGCACCATGAGCATCGAGCGGCTGAACGTGCTTGACCGGCCCCGACCGTCCTTCTTCGCAGCATAAAGCGCGATATCGGCAGCTTTCATCAGTTGCTCGACCTCGTTGCCGTCCGCCGGCGCGACGGCAATTCCGACGCTTGCTCCGACGAAGACGTTGATGCCCTCGACCGTGAACGGTTCCTTGAACGCGTTGATCAGTGCGTCTGCCAGACGTTCTGCTTCGCTCGGCTGATCGGCCCTCCACTGAATGACCGCGAACTCGTCCCCGGCCAGACGGTAGGCGAATTCCCGATCCCTCAGGACGCTCCTGATCCGGTCCGCCGCCATCTTGAGAACGGCGTCGCCTGCCCCGTGTCCCAATGTGTCGTTGATCGGCTTGAAATCGTCGAGGTCGATCTGCATGAGCGCCAATCGGACGCCGTTCGGCACAGGCAATGCGCCCCGCAGCTGATCGCTGAACTGCCGCCGGTTAGGCAACCCAGTGAGAACGTCATGGGTCGCCTGATGCAGGAGAAGAGCACGGTCGCTCTCGCCCTGACTGAACGCTTCGCGGTAGGTGGAACTGCTTTCAACTTCGACGACCCCGATGCCGCGCGCACTGCGGAAAATGACGAGCGTGCGTCGGCTCCCGGTCGATGCATGGGCAATCTCGACGGTTCGCGGCAATCCGCTTGCGACGACGAATTCGACGGCGGACTTCGGTCCGGGCGCCAGCAGTTCCGGATAGATGTACCAAAGGGACGCCTCGACGAGAGAATCAACGGCATAGGTCTGTCTGTGCCGCGGCGTGCATTCGACGAGCTGAAAACTCGCGTCATAAAGCGAGACAAGTTCGTCGGAACCGGCGAAAAAGTCGGACTCGACGGAAGATGAAGCAGGCAGTGTCGTATCGCCGTCCGGCATCCTCGCCTTTCCTTCCGTTCCGTGTCGCCCGAGCAAGCCCCTGAGGCTACAGTTCGCTATCTTCGATGCAACCCTGCCATTCCCAGAAAAATTATCGCGGAACGTGTCGCGGTCAATGGCGCACGACTGCAGAGAGTTAATTTGCGTGATTCCGGCGGAAAGATGGCTAAGGGTTGAACTCGGCTGCGGGCACGCAGCCGCGGCCGATCCATCTTGTCGGACCGGTTTCCGGACGCTACGGCGCAAGGATCAACTTCTCGCGGCAGGCAGACCATACGTCGCGTGCGAGAGAGCCCTCTCTATGCCGCGCAATTCTGCGAGCCCTTTCAGTCGGCCGATCGCCGGATAGCCGGGCTGGGCCCCACGGGAGAGATCGTCGAGAATCTCCTGCCCGTGATCCGGCCGCATCGGAATCTGGTGGTCCGACCGTCCGGCGGCGCGCCGCCGCTGCTCTTCCTTGAGCAGTTCGGCAATGACGGCCACCATGTCCGTGTCGCCCTCCAGATGCTCGTCCTCGTAGAAGGAACAGGGTGTCCGTTCCTCCTCGCGATGGACGTTGCGCAGGTGGACGAAATGAATTCGGGACGCGAACTGGCGGGCCATGGCCGGCAGATCGTTGGCGGCAAGGGCGCCGAGAGAACCCGTGCAGAGGGTGACGCCATTGGCCGGGCTGTCGACCTCCCGCAGCATAAAGGCGTAATCTTCGGCGTTCGAGAGAATGCGCGGCAGGCCGAGCAGCGCCCAGGGCGGATCGTCGGGATGGGCACAGATGTTGATGCCCGCCCGTTCCGCCACCGGCGTCACTTCCGCGAGGAACTCTACCAGGTGACGCTGCAGTTTTTCGCGACTGACGCCGTCATAGGTGCGCAGATGCTCTCGAAGCTGCGGCAGACTGTAGCCGTCGGCGGAGCCGGGAAGCCCCGCGCCGATATTGCGGGAGAGCGCGAGCCGCCGCTCCTCGGTCATTTCACGAAACCGCCGCTCGGCCGCCTCCACCGTCGGCGCGTCGTAGTCCTCGTAAGCGCCCGGCCGCTCAAGGAGATGGAGGTCGAAGGCCGCAAAGTCGATGCGGTCGAAGCGCATCGCCTTGGCGCCGTGGCGCGCGGTCCAGCGCAGATCGGTGCGGGTCCAGTCGAGGACCGGCATGAAATTGTAGCAAACCGTGTGGATGCCGGCGGATGAAAGACGGCGCAGCGTTTCCTGCCAATTGGCGATGTGCTCGCGCCAAGGACCGGTCTGGGTCTTGATGGACTCGGAAACGGGCACGCTTTCCACAACCTCCCACTCCAACCCGCCTGCGCGGACCTCCTCCTGCCGCTTGCCGATCTCTTCAACGGGCCAGACGTCGCCGGTCGGAATATGGTGCAGCGCGCTGACGATCCCGTGCGCACCGGCTTGCGCTGCATCTTGAACGCTCACCCGGTCCACCGGCCCGAACCAACGCCATGTATGTCGCATGTGAACTCCTCAGGAAAGAAATGTCAGCTGCACCTTGCATGCAGCGGATCGATCGCCGGCCTGCTCGAACGCCCGAACCGCCTCGTCGACCGGAAACTGATGGGACATGATCGGCCGCACGTCGATCCGGCGATTAGAGATGAGCGCGATGGCAATGGCGAATTCTCGGTCGAACCGCTGCGATCCGACGAGCCGCAATTCCTTGCCGACCAGCGAATGGAGCGGCAGGTTGATTTCGCCCGTCACGCCGACCTGTACGATCGTGCCGCGCGGCCGAACTGCCGCGACCGCGCTGCGCAGTGCAGGTTCGGCTGCCGAGCACTCGAAGGCCACGTGGAACTGGCCCTTATCGGCCTCGTATACGGCAAGTCCAGCCGGATCGCGACGGACATTGACGATGCGGGTCGCGCCCATGGCCTTCGCCCTGTCGAGTGCCGCATCGGCCAGATCCGTCACGACGATCTCATCGGCTCCCGCATGGCGCGCCGCCGCCACCACGAGCGCGCCGATAGGCCCCGCTCCGGTGACGAGTACCTTCTTTCCTCGGATCTCGCCGGCCTGGGCGACCGCGTGAAGACAGACGGCCAGCGGCTCGGCGCAGGCTGCCTCGCCGGGGCTGACCAGCGAGCCCGCGGGATGACATTGGACGGCCGGAACCACCAGCCAGTCGCGGAACATGCCCTGCGTGTGGGGGAGACGCATTGCACTGCCCAGGAAGCGCATGTCGAGGCAGTGGACCGGGAGGCCTTCGCCGCAAAAGCGGCAGGTCCCGCAAGGCTGGCTCGGATTGACCGCCACCAGATCATCGATAGCAAGGCCGGAGACGCCGGCCCCGAGCGCCGCGACGCGGCCCGAGGCCTCGTGGCCGGGTATGATCGGCTCACGAACCCGTACGGGCCCGAATCCCCCTTCCTGGTAATAGTGAAGATCCGAGCCGCAAATGCCGCCTGCGGCCATCTTCAACAGCACCTCGCCATCCCCCGGCGCAGGAACGTCGGCGACTTCCAGCCGAAGATCGCGTGGGCCGTAAAGCCGGGCAAGGCGTGTGCGCATGTGTGCTCCCGACATCAGCGGATCAGTCCCACGGACTGCGGCAGCCACAATACCACAGCCGGAACGAAGGTGATCAGAATGAGAGCGATGAACAGCGGCACAAGCCATGGCAGGATCGCCATGGTCGTCCGCTCGACCGAGAGCTTTGCCACCCGCGACAGTACGAAAAGCACCATGCCGAGCGGCGGGTGAAGCAGGCCGATCATCAGGTTGAGCGTCATGATCAGGCCGAAATGCACGGGATCGATTCCGAACTGGGCGGTCAATGGCAGAAGGATGGGCACCAATATGGTGATTGCCGCGATCGTATCGAGAAAACAGCCGACGAACAGCATCAGAAGGTTCACCAGGATGAGGAAAACCCATTTGTTGTCGGTGATCGTCAGGATCGCGCCGGAGAGCATCTGCGCGGCCTGACTGACCGTCAGGAGCCATGCGAAGATCGACGCCGCCGTGACGATGAAGAGCACCGATGCCGTCGTCTCGATCGTGTCGAAGGTCGCGCGGGCGAGCGTCGACATCGTCATCGTGCGGTAGCGTACCAGACCCAGGAACAGCGACCAGATCACGGCGGCGACGGCCGCTTCCGTCGGCGTGAACCACCCCATGGTCATGCCGCCGATCAGAATGATGGGCGTCATCAGCGCCATGACGGCGGAAAAGTCGAAATACCAGTCGAGGGCCAGCAGCACCACGAGTGCGATGCCGACCGCAAGGTTCATCGACAGTCCGGCCGCCATCAGAAGATAGATGAGAAGCGGAACGGCAAGCACGACCACGACCTCGAGCGAAGCCGCAAGCAGCCGCTTCATTTCGAAAGGCGTATCCGAGCCCCAGCCGCGTTTATAGGCGAAGATCGCCACCGTCAGCATCATCAGCACCGTCATCACCACGCCCGGCACGACACCGGCCATGAACAGCGCCCCGATGGAGACGTTCGCCATCATGCCGTAGATGACGAAGGGCAGAGACGGCGGGAAGATCGGACCAAGCGTCGCCGAAGCGGCGGTAACGCCGACCGCCGCTTCGACCGGATAGCCGTGATCCTTCATCGCCTTGATCTCGATCGTCCCGATGCCCGCGGCGTCCGCAAGCGCGGTGCCCGACATGCCCGAGAAGATCACCGAGCCGACGATGTTGACCTGTGCCAGCCCGCCCTTCATCCAGCCGACGAGGGCGACCGCGAAGGAATAGATGCGGCCGGTGACGCCGGCGGAGTTCATGAGGTTGCCGGCCAGGATGAAAAAGGGCACCGCAAGCAGCGGAAAGCTTTCGACGCCCGCAATCATCCGCTGCGCCGCGATGATGTCGGGCGCGACATTGTAGGAAACCAGATAGAGGACCGACGCTGCAGCCATGGAGATGGCGACGGGAACGCCGACCAGCATGAGGACGAGAAAGGAACCGACGAGCAGGAGCATGGGGATCAGTCCTCGACCTTGTGGAATTCTTCGGGCTTTTCGAGAACCGAATAGCCGCGGCGCTGATTGGCCACGAAGACCTGGACGGAGCGGATCAGCATCAGAACGAAACCGGCCATCACGCTATAGAAGACGATGTTGCGCGGCAGGTCGACGGTGACCATACGTTCGTGGGCGACGATCGCCACGTAGCGCCACATCAGCCAGCAGGCATAGGCGAAGAAGACGATACGCACCAGATCCACGAAGATCGCCAGGGTACGGGCGACGGTCGGCGGCAGATAATGGTAGAGCACGTCGACCTGGATGTGGCGCGACAGCCGCACGCACATGACGGAGCCCAGAAACACGACGCCGATCAGGCAGTTGGTGGCGATCTCCTCTGTCCAGGCATAGGAGTCGTTGAGCACGTAACGCGTGAAGAACTGCAGGAACACGCATCCGGCCATCAGCCAGAAGACGGCGAGCGTCACCCAATCCTCGAAGGCATAGTTGGAGAGATCCGCGGCTGGCGGAGCCTCTTCGAAGGCATGGGCGATTTCTTCGGGCGTCGTTTGCAAATGGACTTCCTGGGACATGGCATCATCCGGCGTCTGGAAAAACGAAACGCCGGCCCGCCATGGAGGGCGAGCCGGCGAGAGTGGTTCACTTGATGGCGCGGATGGCCTCCCAGTCTTCCTTGTTGTAGCCGAAGTCTTCGAGCTTCACCTTTTCATTGACGGTCCTCTCGAAGTCGGCCCTGTCGACCTCGGTCACTTCGATGCCACGCTCCTTGAAGGTGGCCACGAGCTCCTTTTCGCGCTCTTCGATGATCTTGGTGGCACGCACGGCGGCCTCCTGCATCACCTCGGTGAAGATCTGCTTGTCGGCATCGGAGAGCTGCGACCAGAGGTTCTTCGAAACGACCGTGTTCAGATGATCGACGATGTGGCCCGTCAGAACGATATGTTTCTGCACTTCGAAGAACTTCTTCGCCTCGATCGTCGTCAGCGGATTTTCCTGAGCCTCGACGGTACCGTTCTGGAGCGCGAGATAGACCTCGGCAAAGGCGATCGGGGTGGTGTTGGCACCGCAGGCCCGCGGCATGGCGAGATATGCCGGAACGTCCGGCACACGCATCTTCAGGCCCTGCATGTCGGCGCATTTGGCAATCGGCCTGTTCGATGTGGTGTGGCGCGTACCGTAATAGGTGACGGCGGTGATGTGGTTGCCCGAGGCCTCTTCATATCCCGCGGCCAGACGCTTGAATACGTCGCTTTTGGTATAGGCGATCATATGGGCGGGGTCGCGGAAGATATAGGGGAAATAGGTGACGCCGATCGGCGCATAATCGCGCGCGGCGAAGCTCGAGCCCGAAATGATGATATCGACGGTGCCGAGCTTCAGGCCCTGATTGATATCCGCTTCCTTGCCGAGCTGCGACGCCGGGAACACGTCGATCTTGTAACGCCCCTCGGTGCGTTTGGCGATCTCTTCCGCCGCCCAGACGGACTCGGTATGGAACGGCTCCGACGTTTCGTAGACATGGGCCCATTTGAGCGCCGTTTGGGCATGAGCCGATAGGGCCGATGCCAGGATCGTCGCGGTGGCACCGAGTAGCGTCAACAGTCTGATCGTCATCTTTTTCCTCCTCCCAAAGTGAAGTCTGTGTGGATTACCGCCCGACGCGCCTCCACGCGGCGGGTATCGTGCTGTCTGACGGCTCCTCATCGAAGCTTGCGGACAGGCGAAGCTGAGACTGGTCGAGATGCGCCCGCATGGCTGCGCGCGCGGCGGCGGGATCCCCGAGCGCGATCGCGTCGCGGATGACGCGATGCTCCTCCATCGCAGCCCGCCAGGTCTCGGTGTTTTCGAAATAGCTCGCCAGCTTTTCGAAATAGGGCGTCATGCGCATGTCGTGGATACTGCCGACGAAGCGGTTCAGAGTCGCATTGGCGATGATGCTCGAAACGATGACGTGAAACTCGCGATCGATCGCAAGCGCGAGGCGGCGATCCTCGAGTGTGGCGGCCATCCGGGCAAGATTGTCGTCGAGAACGGAGATATGCTCCGGGCGTGCCAGCCGGGCCGCTTCCTCGGCGATGGCGCATTCGACCACGGCCCTGGCCCGCAGCAGTTCGAAAGGGCCTTCGAAATCCTCGGGCGGCGCATCGGCCGCCGGCGCCGGACGCGCCGTCACATAGATGCCCGAACCCATGCGGATGTCGATGAAGCCTTCCACTTCGAGCACTATCAGCGCTTCTCGGATGGTGGGTCGCGAAACGCCGAACATCTGCGCCAGCTCGCGCTCCGCCGGAAGCCGCGACCCGTGCGCCAGTTCGCCCCGTTCGATCAGGGCTCGCATCTGATCCGCCACCTGGCGATAGAGGCGACGCGATTCCACGGCAGAGAACATCATGATCCCCGTTGAGGCGACCTGCGGCCAGGTGGCCAAGTGGTCATACCAATCGCTCCACATTACTCGTGCTTGCGTCCGTGTCAACGGTGACCGCTGGGCCGCCTCACGACAAGTTCCGCCTCCAACAAAAATGCCCGGCACTGAATGCCGGGCAGTCGGCAGGGAATTGGCTATCCCTGCAGGGGAAGTGGATATCGCGACGCATGGATCCCCGGACCACGACGGCCCCGCGGAGCGACGATCCGAACGGCTATCGCACAAGCGCGCCGGCCGGGACACCTCGGTCGGCCTCGCGCTTGATCTGCCGGATCGAGACATTCATCCAGACCATGGAGACGGCTACGATGACGAAGAGCAGCATGAAGCAGCTGGACCAAAGGCCGGTCACATCCTTAAGGAAGCCGAAGGCGATCGGCAGGACGAAGCCGCCGAGCCCGCCCATCATGCCGACGATGCCGCCGACGGCGCCCACATGGGAGGGATAATAGACGGGTATGTGCTTGTAGACCGCCGCCTTGCCGAGGCTCATGACGAAGCCGAGCACGAAGGTTACGACGACAAAGACGACCGGGGTCACCAGGATCGGCATCGCACCGCCGGCCCCACCTGCGGGTATCGAGAGAATGGCGGTCGCGACGGCAGACACGGCGAACATCGCATACATGATCTTGCGGGCCCCGAGCTTGTCCGACAAAGCGCCGCCATAGGCGCGAAAGATGCTGCCGGGAATGGAATAGGCGGCGGCGATCATGCCCGCGGTCTCGATGTCGAAACCGTAGACGCCGACGAGATAGCGCGGCAGCCAGAGCGCGAGCGCCACGAAACCACCGAAGGAAAAGAAGTAGTAGAGCGAGAAGCGCCAGACCTGAACGTTCTTGAGTGGCTCGAATTCGCTAAGGAAGCTCTTCCTGGGTGCACCAACATCGCGGCGGGCACGGAACTGAGGATCGTCTTCCGTCGAGAGCCAGAAGACAACCGCCGTGAGAAGGAGCGCGGCCGCCCAGACCTGCGCGACCGCCTGCCAGCCGAAGGCGACGAGAACGAATGGCGCCAGAAATTTCGTGACCGCGGCTCCGACGTTGCCGGCACCGAATATCCCGAGAGCCGTGCCCTGTTTTTCCGGCGGAAAGAAAGGCGAGACATAGGCGACCCCCACGGCGAAGGAGCCTCCCGCCAGTCCGACGCCGAGTCCTGCGAGGAGCATCTGCGGATAGGTCGTGGCATAAGCGAGCAGGAAGGTCGCGAGTGCGGCCGCCAGCATGGTGAGCGTGTAGACGAGGCGGCCGCCATAGCGGCTGGTCCAGATGCCCAGCACGATGCGGACGAGCGAACCGGTCAGGATCGGCATGCCGATCAGGAGGCCGAACTCGGCTTCGCTCAGGCCGAGTTCATCCTTTATGCGCACGCCGATGATCGAAAAAATGGTCCATATGGCGAAACAGACCGTAAATGCACCCGTTGAGACCCACAAGGCGCGTCCTGATGCGCCCTTGTAGGTCGACTGCGTCTGGTGAAGAGCGGACATGATATCTCCCTGCGCGATAGCTCGCGCGATACGCGTCGTTGATCATGGGAATAGCCGCGAACAGGCATCGCACTCACCCAAAGGGGCGCGTCGATCCTCTCCGGCAACCTTGCTCATGGCGCGCGACATTGGGCGCCACCGGTGGCTTGCTCGGGCTCAAAACATTGGATGCAAGCAGCGTGCCAAACCGAAATCCGCAGAAGGCGGGAGAGAATTCAAAAGATTAGCCGGCCCGGGTTTCATGCACTTTGCCGTGATGGCCAAATATTGGGCCGCCCGCCACGTCATGCCCAATTATCGTGCAGGCCGCACTTGCGCTTCGCAGATAAGCAAAGACCCGCCGTCCGGAGCAAGTCCGGAGACGGGTCTCTTGCAAGAAGTCCTACGACTCCGGGCTGGACTAGATCTATACCTCGACACCCAGGACTGCGCAGCAGTCGCCCGACTTGATCAGCCCGGGGTTATGTCGGGCCACCAGAACGCCATCCATCTTGGCTCGAACCTCGATCGGTGCGACACCGGTGCGTCCGATCGGATAGATGCACGCGATCACTGCGCCGCGGTCGACCGCTTCGCCAAGGTCGATGAGGAACTCGACGAGACCGCCATCCTCCGCGAAAGCGAAGCAATCGTCGCTGGGCATGTCCAGCCATTTGGTGGGTTCCGCCTCGATCTCGCCCTTGAGTATCCCGGCATGCCTCAGCACGTTCGCTACGCCGCGTTTTGCGACTGAAGCAGTCCGGGCAGTCGCCGAACCGCCACCGCCGAGCTCCGTCGTGATAAAGATCTTGCCCATCTCCTCGGCCGCGGTGTCGTACATTCCGACCGCGTCGATCTCCAGCATCTTCATGGAATAGGGTGCCCCGAATGCCCGGACGAAGTCGAAAGCTTTCGCTTCCTGGGCCTTGTCGGGCAGGATGTGCGCCGCGCAGAAGGGCAGGAAGTCGAGCGTCTTCCCGCCCGAATGGAAATCGAGCACGATGTCGGCGAGCGGCAGCAGGACACGCTGGAAGTAATCCGCGATTTTCTCGGTGACC
Source organism: Sinorhizobium sp. M4_45 (assembly GCF_002885915.1). Classification (NCBI taxonomy): domain Bacteria; kingdom Pseudomonadati; phylum Pseudomonadota; class Alphaproteobacteria; order Hyphomicrobiales; family Rhizobiaceae; genus Sinorhizobium; species Sinorhizobium sp. M4_45. The sequence goes on along the minus strand of NZ_NWVE01000010.1, from coordinate 27,087 downwards.
GTTCCATCCGGCCTCCCCGGGAAGCTGCGGTTCATGTTGCCCTTGTCGATCGGCGACGTCCGCGTCTGCGCCTGGAAGGCCGGGTAATTCATCGCCGGAACGATGATCACCCTTCCCTCGACGTCGGCCGCATCCAGCTTGCGGGCGAGATCGAAGAGCGCGATCGGCCCCTCGTATTCATCGCCGTGATTGCCGCCCGTAAGGAGGGCAGTCGGGCCCTCCCCATTCTTGACCACGGTAATCGGAATCATCACCGAACCCCAGGCGGAATCATCGCGACTATAGGGAAGGCGCAGGAAGCCGTGCTGGACGCCATCGGCCTCGAAATCGACCGTCGCGCTGATCGGCGACGGCCGCAAGTGGTGCTCCCTCATGCTCTCAGTCCTTGACCATCAGCTTGCGCGGCACGGAGGCGAGGCACTCGACACCGCTCTCGGTGATGAGAATGCTCTCGGTGGTTTCGAAGCCCATATCCTCGAGCCAGAGCCCCGTCATGAAGTGGAATGTCATCCCCGGCTTCAGTTCCGTCTTGTCGCCCGGACGCAGGCTCATCGTGCGCTCGCCCCAATCCGGCGGATAGGAAAGACCGATCGGGTAGCCCGTGCGGTTGTCCTTGACGATCCCGTATTTCTTCAGCACAGCGAAGAAGGCGTTCGCGATGTCCTCGCAGGTGTTGCCCGGTTTCGCGACGGCAAGCCCTGCCTCCATGCCCTCGATCGTCGCCTTCTCGGCGTCCAGAAAGGCCTGGGTCGGCTTACCCAGGAACACCGTGCGCGACAGCGGCACATGATAGCGGTTGTAGCAGCCGGCGATTTCGAAGAAGGTGCCCTCGCCCCGCTTCATCGGCCGGTCGTCCCAGGTGAGATGCGGCGCTGATGCCTCGACGCCGGAAGGAAGAAGCGGCACGATCGCCGGATAGTCGCCGCCGATGCCGTCGACGCCGCGCGTACCCGCATCGTAGATTTCCGCCACCAGGTCGCACTTGCGCATACCCACTTCGATCTTGTCGAAGATGCGCTGATGCATGGCTTCGACGATCCGCGCCGCGTTGCGCATGTATTTGATCTCGGTCTCGCTCTTGACCGCACGCTGCCAGTTCACCAGCGCCGTGGCGTCGCTGAAACGCGCATTGGGCAGGTGTTTCTGCAGCGAGGCGAAGGCGGCCGCCGAGAACCAGTAGTTGTCCATTTCGACACCGATGCTGAGCGAACCAAAGCCGCGATCGGCGAGAATGCCCGAGAGATAGTCCATCGGGTGGCGTTCGGTCGACTGCACGTAGTGGTCGGGATAGCCGACGATATTCTTGTGATCGAGATAGGCAGTCAGCTTCGCGCCATTCGCATCCTGGCCGCGGCCGAACCAGATCGGTTCGCCCGAAGGCGGCACGATGACCGCCTGATGCACGTAGAAGGACCAGCCGTCATAGCCGGTGAGCCAGGCCATGTTGGAAGGATCGCTCACGATCAGGAGGTCGACGCCTTTCGCCTCCATCGCCTTTCGGGTCTTCGCAAGCCGCGCTTCATATTCTCCAAGGGAGAATTTGAGGTTGGGTTGGGTCATGTCTCTTCCCTCGTTCTTCCGGCCCCTTGCAGGGTGCCGGTCTCAACTTTCCAATGTGGTGCCTGCGTCCGCCGCGTTGGCCCGCGCGAAGGCGAGCGTGGCGATGGCCGTGTCCTGGATGCCGGTGCCGGTCAGGTCGGCAATGGTGATCTCGTCGGCGCGCGTGCGTCCGGGTTTCAGGCCGGCGATCACCTGGCCGAGTTCAGGGAACTCGGCCTCCGCCGACACGAGATGAGCGGCAATCGCGTGATGCAGCTCGCCGAGCCTGCGTGTCTGTTTGAGGCTGTCGGCGACGTAAGTCGCGCGGGCGATCGCATGCGGGTCCAGTTCGTTCTTGTGTTCGGCGTCCGAACCCATGGCCGTGACGTGCTGCCCCGGCTCGAGCCATTCGGCCTTGAGGACCGGCGTCTCGGACGGCGTCGTGGTGACGATGACGTCGGCACCTGCGATGGCCGCTCTCGGATCGGTTTCGGCTTTGATCGGAAAGCCGAGCTTCCCGGCAAAAGCAGTGGCCGCGGTTTCAGCCTTGGCCGCATCGCGGGCCCAGATGCGTGCTTCCCGGATCGGGCGCACGAGCGCGAGCGCTTCGAGCTGAAGCCTTGCCTGCATGCCGGCGCCGAAGACCGCGGCCACCGAGGAATCTTCCCGCGACAGATGTTTCGCCGCGACCGCCCCTGCCGCCGCCGTACGCACATCGGTCAGATAGCCGTTGTCGAGCAGCAGCGCCTGCACCAGCCCGGTTTTGCTGGACAGAAGCACCATCAGGCCGTTGGTGCTCGGCAGGCCGATCTTCGGATTGTCGAAGAAGCCCGGGCTGATCTTGATCGCAAAGCCGTCGAGCCCCGGCACATAGGCCGTCTTGACGTCCACCTCGCCGCGGTGCTCCGGAATATCGAGCCTCAGGATGGGCGGCATCGCCACCGCCTTGGTGGCGAGAGCGCGGAACGCATCCTCGACGCAGGCAACCGCTTCGCGATCGAGCGGCACGATGCGGCGCAGTTCCGCCTCGGTCAGTATCTTCATCCGTGTCATGCCGTCTCCTCGCGGAATGGATCCGTTTCGCCGTTCATCACGCGCAGGTGCAGGTCCATGTCGACGTTGCGCCCCGAGAGAATGACCGCGATGGGACCGTCGACGTCCTTGATCTTGCCGGCGAGAAGCGCCGCAATGCCGACGGCGCCCGCCCCTTCGACGATCTCGCGCTCCTCGGCATAGGCGTGGCGCATGCCGGCGGCGATTTCGGCTTCCGTCAGAAGGATGATGTCGTCGAGGAGGTCCCCGCACATGCGGAACGTGACGCGATTGTCGAGGCCGATGCCGCCGCCGAGCGAATCCGCAAGGCTCGGCTGTTCGTCGACGAGCACGGGTGTGCCGGCGGCGAAGCTCGCCTTCATCGCCGCGCCGCGCTCCATCGTCAGGCCTACGACACGCGTCGCCGGTCTTCGCGCCTTGACGGCTGCCGCCACCCCGGCCGCCAGCCCGCCACCCGAGACGGGTACAAGCACCATGGCAACATCGGGCATCTGCGCCACGACCTCGAGTCCGAGCGTCCCCTGCCCTGCGACGATCGCCGGATGGTCGAAGGGCGGCACCATTACGAGACCATTTTCCGCAACGAGCCGTTCGACTTCTTCCTGCGCCTCGTCCTGGGAATTGCCGACAATCCGCACATTGGCGCCGAGGCGTCTGATTTCGGAGACCTTGTTCACGGGCACCAGATGCGACATGCAGATCGTGGCGAGCGAGCCTTCCGCCTTTGCCGCGTGAGCAAGTGCCCGGCCATGATTGCCGGTCGAGGCCGCGATCACGCCGAGCGCACGGTCGCCGGCAGAAAGCGAAAGCACCGCATTGGTCGCGCCGCGCAGCTTGAAGCTTCCGGTCGTCTGGTGGTGCTCGAGCTTCAAGCCGACGGGCACGCCGCAGAGCTCGCTCAACGAGCCCGACATTGCCAGCGGCGTCGTAAGTACACGGCCGGAAATGCGTCGTGCCGCCACCTCGATGTCGTCGATCGTCACGGGGAGAGAAGCGCTCACGGCCTTTCCCCCTCGAGTGGCAGCTCCATCAGCCGTCCGAGTTGCGGGCGTGCTTCCCGGTCGCCGCAAAGGCGGAGGCAAGCCCAGGCGGTGGCGTAATTGCTGCTGACGACGGGCTTGCCGATCGCCTGCTCGATTTCGGCGATGACGCCTGCCGCGCGAACGGCAGTACAGGAAATGAAGAGCGCGTCCGATTCCGGCGCTGCCGCATCCTTTGCGAAGGCCACGATCTCCTTCGGGCTGATCCGCGCCATCTCACGGTCGTCGGTAAGACCCAGGCAGGTAAACCTGTCGATTGCGAAGCAGCGCTCGGCGAAATAGTCGGCCATGGGCCGGCTGGTCTCGATCGTGTAAGGGGTGAGCACCGAAATCCTGTTTGCGCCCAATGCACGCAAGCCTTGGACCGAAGCAGCCGTCGGCGTCACGACGGCCGCCTCCGGCTTTGCGGCCTTGATCGCCGCAGCCACCTCCCTGTCGCCGATGACCACGGAGGCCGAGGTGCAGGAATACATGACGACGTCCAGGGTCTCGTCCGGCAGGATCAAGGCTGCCGCTTCGGTGAGCGACGGCTGCATCGCCCGCAGATTCTCCGGCGTCACCGGATTGGCGTAGGGGATACGGGTGACATAGACCCCGATCCGGTCCGACGCGACGATGCGCTGGAAATCGACTTCCGTCGTATGGTCGGTGGCGAGGATGACGAGGCCGATCCGCTTGTCGAGCGGCCGATCGTCGAGACGCGGCCTGCGCGCCGCAAGCGAGAGGGCGACAGGGGATCTCATCAGCGCTCCTCCACCCGGGAATAACGCTCTTCGAGCCAGCGCAGGAAGAAGACCGAGATCAGGCTCATGATCAGGAAGAACACCCCGACCAGCGTCATCGGCTCGATATAGCGATAATTGCTGTTGGCGATGCTCTTTGCCTGGTTCATCAGTTCGAGCACCGTGATTGCCGAAAGCAGGGGTGTCTCCTTGAACATGGCAATCAGGTAATTGGCGAGCGCCGGTATCATCGGCGGGATCGCCTGCGGCAGGATCACGTGTATCCAGGTCTGCCGGGTCGTGAGGTTCGCCGCCTTGGCCGCCTCCCATTGTCCGCGCGGCACGTTCTCGATGCCGGCACGATAGACCTCGGCGGCATAGGTGCCGTAGTGGATGCCGAGACCGATGACGCCGGCGACCAGCGCAGGCAGGCGGATTCCGATGTCCGGAAGCACGTAGAAGATGAAGTAGAGCTGCACGAGCAGCGGCGTTCCGCGGATGAACTCGACGGCAAAGCTCGTGACACGCGCTATCGGAGCCGGTGCGGTCATCCGCAGGATGGCGAAGACAAGGCCGATCACCGCTGCGACCACCGAGCCGAGCGCCGTCGCGAGGATCGTGATCTTCAGCCCCTCGATGAGGGTCGGCATGATCTGGCGGACGAATTCCCAGTCCCATTCCATGGTCAGACCCTCACACCGTCGAGGCCGCGCGAAACGCGCCTCTCGAGCCACCGCATGCCGAGCGAGATCAGCCAGGCCATGACGAAATAAAGCAGCAGGATAGTCGCGAACGGGATCAGCGTGCTCCCGGTCTGGGCGCGGACCACCTGGGCCTGAAACGTCATGTCGCTGAGCGAGATCAGCGACACGACCGCCGTTCCCTTCAAGAGCTCGATGGCGTTGTTGCCGAAGGTCGGCAGCATCAGGGGCAGCGCCTGGGGCAGGACGATGTGGCGCATCGCCTGGAACCGCGTTAGGTTGAGCGCGATGCAGGCCTCGCGCTGCTCGCGGCCGATCGCCTTTACCGCGCCCCGCACGACCTCCGCTCCATAGGCACCGACATTGAGGCCGAGCGCGAGGACGCCCGCCTGCAGCGGCGTCAGCGTTATGCCGGCGAACGGCAATACGAAATAGACCCAGAAGAGCTGCACGAAAATGGAAGTGCCGCGGAAGAATTCGATATAGGTCGTGGCAAGCGCGCGCACGGCCATGAACCGGCTGAGGCGCCCGAGGCCGGCAGCGAAGGCAACCACGACGGCGAGCGCCGAACCCATGAGGGTCAGTTGCACGGTCACCCAGGCGCCCTGCAGGATCAATCCGATATAGCCGGACCAGTCGATCATCGTTTCGTTGTTCCAGTCAGAGTTTCGGCTTGGTCGTCGCCGCCCACACCGCCTTCCTCCGCGTGGTGCGAACGGAAGGCGGCGGGAAGCCCCAGCCCGGGGCTTATTTCGCGGCGCAGAGCTTTTCGCGGGTGGTCGACATCGCAGCCTTGGCCGAGAAGCCATAGGGTTCGATGATCTTCGCGAATTCGCCCGACTCCTTCAGCTTGGCGAGCTCGACATCGAAGGCGTCACGGAGCGCCTCGTCGCCCTTTCTGAAGGCGGCGCCGTCGCAATAGACCGGCGCACCCTCGACGGGGGCCAGCACCTCGACGTTCGGGTCGTTCGCCTTGGAGACGAGATCGTTGATCGAAAGGACCGGCAGCGAGTAGACGTCGATGCGGCCGTCCTGCAGCATCTTCAATCCGCTCTGGCCATCCGGCACCACGATGACGCGGTCGCGCGGCACGCCGGCTTCGAGCGCCAGCTTCTCCTCGGTACCGCCCCCCGGCGCGCCGATCTTGGCGTCCGGATTGTCGGCGATGTCCTTGTAGCTCTTAAGTCCGAGCGGGTTGCCTTTCTTCAGCGCGAAGGCCTCGGCGTCGCAGAGGATCGGCTGCGAATAGGCGACGGCGGCGCAGCGTTCCGGCTTCATGAAGAGACCGGCGGTGATTGCGTCATGGCGCCCGGCCTGCAGGCCCGGGATCATCGCGCCGTATTCGGAAATGGAGGCGACGACGTCGGCAACGCCGAGCCGCTTGAAGATCTCGCGGGCGACATCCGGTGCTGCACCGGAGACCTTGCCGTCGGCTCCGACGGCGGTAAAGGGCGGCTCGTTGGCGATGGCGATGCGCGCGAAGCCCTGCTCTTTCAGCTCCTCGAGCTTGTTCTCGTCCGCGGCGGCTGGCGTCGCCGCAGCAACTGCCATCAACGCGGTGGCGCCTGCCGCCATTGCCATAAAATCTCTCAGTTTCATCGTTCCCAACTCCTCTGTTCTCTCGATGTTTTCCTTGAGGCAATGTCGGCCGTAAGGCTTAGACGCGGTGCCCTGCCGCTATGATCTTGCGCAGGAAAGTCTGTGTGCGCTCCTGCTTGGGATGCCGGAAAATGTCCTCGGGTTTTCCCTCCTCCACGATTTTGCCGCGGTCGAAGAAAAGCACCCGGTCTGCGAAATCATGGGCAAAGCCCATCTCGTGGGTGACGAGCAGCATGGTCATGTCCGTCTCGGATGCGAGCTTGCGCATGACGTTCAGGACTTCCTCCACGAGCTCGGGATCGAGCGCGGAGGTGACCTCGTCGAAAAGCATGATCTTGGGTGAGAGCGCCAGCGCCCGGGCTATCGCCACACGCTGCTTCTGCCCGCCGGAAAGCTGTGCCGGCATGCTCTTAGCCTTGTCGGCCAAGCCCACCATGTCGAGCAGTTCCATCGCGCGCTTTTCCGCCGCAGCGCGCGCCATGCCCTTGGTCAGCATCGGCGCCAGCGTAACGTTGTCGAGAACGCATTTATGAGGAAACAGGTTGAAGTGCTGGAAGACCATGCCGATCTTCTCGCGCATCTTATGAAGATGCCGCTCGTCGGCAGGGACGAGGTTGCCCGCCTTCTTCATGTGATAGAGATGCTCGCCGTCGACCTGGATGAAACCGTCGCTGATGGTTTCGAGGGTCATCAGAATGCGCAGGATGGTCGTCTTACCCGAACCGGACGGCCCGATGAGAGCCAGCTTCTCGCCCGGCATCACCTCCATCGACAGGCCGTCGAGCACGGTGAGGGAACCGTATCGCTTGACGATGTTGTCGATGCGAATGATCGGCTGGGACATTCACGCCTCTCCCTTTGAGACTGAAGCGCATGACGTCGCTCCAGACCGCTGCATACTTCTGGGCGCCATGCGTTAATGTCCTAACGATGATCCGGTTCCAAAATCATGTCAATCTGAATAATAATATCATGACAATTATTTGAAACATGCTCAAAAGCTGAGCATTCGCTCAAATGACGAGGAGCAGCGCCTCGGGCTCACCGAGCGCCAGAGAGGCGACGATGCCGAGCCCGGACTTCAGCTCCAGCTCGGTCGTCGAGCCGAGCGATATCCTGACCGCCGGACGCCAGCCGCTGTCCGCCGTTCGGAAGGACGCGCCCGGCGCGATCGCGACCCCGCGCAAGCGCGCCTGGGAAACGAAAGCATCTTCCTGGTGCCCCTCGGGCAGCGGCAGCCAGACATGCAGGCTCTGCGGATGGGTGTGATGGGCAAGGCTTGCCAGAACTTCCTTGGCGATCGCATGGCGAGCGGCGAGCGCTCGGCGCTGCCAGTTCACAAGCTCGATCGCCGTTCCGTCGCTCACCCATTGCGTTGCGATCTCTGCAATCGCGGGGGTCGCCATCCAGTTCGAAACCAGATGCCGGTTGGCGACGGCGGCCACGTAGCGGTCAGGCGCCACCAAATAGCCGATCCTCAGGCCCGGCACGGTGATCTTGGTGAAGCTCGTCACATAAAGGGTGCGCTCCGGCGCCAGTGCGGCGACCGGGGGCAGGCGTTCTTCCACCAATGGTCCGAGAATGTCGTTCTCTATGATGGCGATGTCATGCCGGCGCGCCACCTCCGCCAGCGCTGCCCGCCGCTCGGCGCTCATCAGGGTCGCGGTCGGGTTGATGACCGAGGGCTGCAGGAAGACCGCGCGGATCACGCCCTTGCGGCAGGCTTCGTCCAGCGCATCCGGGATCATGCCGTCGCCGTCTATCGCGAGACCCTGAAGGTGGATGCCGAGATAGGTCGAAAGCGGCACGAGCGTATGATGGCTGACGGCCTCCGTCGCGACCGTCGAACCGGGCGGCGCGACACTCATCAGCGCCACGGTCATGGCCGAGGTGGCGCCGTTCGTCAGGTTGATGTTGAGCGGCGAAACATCGAGCCCGCAGCGCAAGAGCCATTCGGCCGCGACATTGCGGTGACGCGGGAACACCATGTTCGGGCGGAAGGAAAGCGCGGAACTCGGCGGCAGGTTCTCGGCAAGCCAGGCAAAACCCTGCCGCATCTTTTCCAGATGGTACTGCTCGCATACGGGCTTCAAGATCGAAAGATCGATCAATTCGCCAAGGCGTTCCGGCAGATAGGGCGGCTCCGGCTCGCGCGGCCGCGTCTGTACGAAGCTGCCGCGCCCGACCTCCCCGGAGATCAAGCCGCGCCGTATGAGCTCGTCATAGGCGCGACTCACCGTCTGCACCGAGAGCTTCAGATCGTCGGCGAGCTTGCGATGCGTCGGCAGCCGCGTGCCGTTCTGGAGCCTCCCCTCCTGGATGGCGCGGGCGAACTGGTCCGCCAGAGAGAGATAGGCGGGGCGGCGCAGAAGTGTCGTGTCGGGCGTCCAATTTGTCATGATTTGAACAGTGATCAAAATCAGCTCAATTGACAATGTAAAAGTGAGCACCCAATGTCATTTCCCGGCTTTGACGTGACCAACACCGACGGAAGGACCTCTTTATGAAGCTCGATGCGATCGATCTGCGGATCCTCGAAGCGATCCAGGCCGACGGGCGTATCACCAAGCTGGCGCTCGCCGAGAAGGCCGGCCTGTCGCCGACGCCCTGCTGGATGCGGCTCAGAAAGCTGGAAAAAGCCGGCATCGTCACCGGCTATCACGCCCGCGTTGCGCTGCGCCGCGTGGCGCCGGTCGCCAGCGTCATGATGGAGGTGACGCTCGGCAATCACCGCCAGGCCGATTTCGACCGCTTCGAGCGCGCCATAGCCGCGATCCCCGAGATCGTCGCCTGCTGGTCGGTCGGCGGCGGGGTCGACTATATCCTCAAGGTCATGACCGCGGACATCGATGCCTATCAGCGGCTGGTCGACGGTCTGCTCGAACGCGAACTCGGCATCGACCGCTATTTCACCTACATCGTCACGAAGACGGTAAAGGAAGAAACGGTGCTGCCGTTCGGCTCGCTGCTACCGCACGCGCCGGCAGGGCAGGAATAGTCGGCAGCGGGTGTAGCCACCCCACCGGCACGCCACATAGACAATCTCTCTCCCCATTGCCCGCACTTTGGTCAAACTCTCTCCTCCGCCACCGCCGATTGGACAATCTATCTCGACAAGCATGGCACTCTTCCCGCAACAGTCGAGGAGAACCGATATGACCGCCGTCTTTGCGCGCACAGCCTTTCACGACGCGTTGAAAAACCTGAACGACCGGCAATTGCTGCGGGAGCTGGCCTATGTCGGCGGCCGCTGGGTTGCCGGCCGGGACGGCACATGCCTGGAGGTGAGCGACCCGGCCAGCGGCGCCGCCCTCGCCTTCGTCGCCTCGCTCGACGCTGCCCAAACCTCCGAGGCGATCGACGCGGCGCAAAAGTCGTTCAGGTTCTGGCGCAACATGCTGCCGCAGGCACGCGCCGCCATCCTGCGCAAATGGCACGACCTGATGCTCGAAGCCCGCGAGGACCTCGCCTTGTTGATGACCCTTGAACAGGGCAAGCCGCTTGCCGAGTCGCGCGGCGAGATCGATTACGCGGCATCCTTCATCGAGTGGTACGCCGAGGAAGGCAAACGCCTCAATGCCGAAAGCGTGACGAGCCATCTTCCCGGGGCCGAAATGATCGTGCGCCGCGAAGCGCTCGGCGTCGTCGGCATCGTCACGCCCTGGAACTTCCCTTCCGCGATGATCACCCGGAAGGCGGCCGCCGCCCTTGCCGCAGGCTGCACCGTGGTGGCGCATCCTTCCTCCGAAACCCCTCTTTCGGCGCTTGCCCTGGCCGAGCTCGGCGAGCGCGCCGGTCTTCCCGCAGGCGTCTTCAATGTCGTCACCGGCAAAGCCGCAACGATCGTGGGGCGAATGTGCGAAGACGCACGGGTACGCGCCATGAGCTTCACCGGCTCTACGGAGATCGGCCGCCTGATCGCCTCCCAATGTGCGCCGACGATGAAGCGACTGGTGATGGAGCTCGGCGGGCATGCCCCCCTGATCGTCTTTGCGGACGCGAATGTCGAGAAAGCCGCCGATATTGCGATCGCCGCGAAGTTCGCGACGTCAGGACAAGATTGCCTTGCCGCCAATCGGATTTACGTCGAGCGGCCCGTTCTCAAGGCATTCCAGGAAGCTTTTGCCGCACGAATTGCCGGCCTAAAAGTCGGCTCCGGGATGGAGCCGGGCACCGATATCGGTCCGCTGATGCACGAACGCGCCGTCGCCAAGGTCGAGGAACAGGTCGCGGACGCAGTGAAGCTGGGCGCCAGGCTTGCCGTCGGCGGCAAGCGCCACGCCGCCGGGCCGCTCTTTTTCCAGCCCACCCTTCTAACGGATGTGCCCGACGACGCGCTCATCATGCGCGATGAGACCTTCGGCCCCGTCGCGGCCGTAACCGCCTTCGACAGCGAAGACGAAGTGGTCGCGCGGGCGAACGACACGGAATACGGGCTCGTCGCCTATGTCGTGACCGAAAACGGCGCCCGCCAGATGCGGCTCGCCCGCGCCCTCGAATACGGTATGGTGGCAGTCAATCGGGTGAAGATCACCGGCGGCCCGATCCCCTTCGGCGGCTGGAAACAATCGGGCCTCGGCCGGGAAGGCTCCCGCCATGGCATGGAGGCCTTCACCGAGCTCAAATATCTCTGCATCGACACCGCTGCCTGACCTGGGCTGTTTCCAGCAAAACTGCGTAGCGATTTTGCGTCCGGAATTGGATGAAGAAAACAGGATAGGGCGTTTTCGCGGTTCGGCCGAAATGCTCCGGATTTCATGAAAGGAAAGACCATGCTCGAAAGAAGCAACGAACTCACCGCCTGGGACCGCGACCACTTCTTCCATCCCTCGACCCATATGGGGATGCATGCGCGCGGCGAAACCCCGACCCGCGTGATCGGCGGCGGCGAAGGCGTCTACATCACCGACATTTCGGGCAAGCGCAGCCTCGATGCCTTTGCCGGCCTCTATTGCGTCAATGTCGGCTACGGCCGCCAGAAGATCGCCGACGCGATTGCCGAACAGGCTAAGAACCTCGCCTACTACCATTCCTATGTGGGCCACGGCACCGAGGCGTCGATCCGGCTTTCCAAGATGATCATCGACCGGGCGCCGGAAGGCATGAGCCGCGTCTATTTCGGACTTTCGGGCTCCGACGCCAACGAAACCAACATCAAGCTGATCTGGTACTACAACAACATTCTCGGCCGCCCGGAGAAGAAGAAGATCATTTCGCGTTGGCGCGGCTATCACGGCTCGGGCGTGATGACCGGCTCACTGACCGGCCTTCATCTCTTCCACAACGCCTTCGACCTGCCGCGGGCGCCGATCCTGCACACGGAAGCGCCCTACTACTTCCGCCGTCCCGATCGCTCGATGGGCGAAGAGCAATTCTCGCAGTACTGCGCCGACAAGCTGGAAGAGATGATCCTCGCCGAAGGTCCCGACACCGTTGCCGCCTTCATCGGCGAGCCGATCCTCGGCACCGGTGGCATCGTGCCGCCGCCGAAGGGCTACTGGGAGAAGATCCAGGCCGTCCTCCAGAAATACGATGTCCTGCTTGTCGCCGACGAGGTGGTCACCGGCTTCGGCCGTCTCGGCACCATGTTCGGTTCCGACCATTACGGCATCAAGCCGGACCTGATCACCATTGCCAAGGGGCTAACCTCCGCCTATGCGCCGCTTTCCGGCACGATCGTCTCCGACAAGCTCTGGCAGGTGCTGGTGAAGGGCTCGGACGAGCTCGGCGCCATCGGCCATGGCTGGACCTATTCGGCTCATCCGATCTGCGCTGCCGCCGGCATCGCGAACCTGGAACTGATCGACGAACTCGGTATCGTCGAGAATGCCGGTTCGACGGGTGCCTATTTCCGGGCCGAACTGGAAAAGGCCGTGGGCGATCATCGCCATGTCGGTGAAGTGCGCGGCGACGGCCTGATGGCGGCGATCGAGTTCGTCGAGGACCGCGATGATCGCGCCTTCTTCGATCCGGGCCGCAAGGTCGGACCGCAGGTCGCGGCAGCGCTCCTCGAACGCGGCGTCATCGGCCGCGCCATGCCGCAGGGTGACATTCTCGGCTTCGCGCCGCCGCTCTGCCTGACGCGAGACGAAGCCGACGTCGTCGTCAAGGCGGCAGCCGAAGCCATCCGATCCGTACTCGGCCGCTGAGGAAAATTCGTATGATGCATTCGGTTCCGAAGACCATGACCGCGGTGCTTCTGACGGGGCACGGGGGCTTGGAGAAGCTCGTCTACAGCCGGGACGTACCCGTCCCGGCTCCGGCTGCGGGCGAGGTGCTGATCAAGGTCACTGCCTGCGGCATGAACAATACCGACGTCTGGGTGCGCGAAGGCGCCTATGGGACGGAGGACGATCCGTCCGCCGTCTCGACCTGGCGCCGCCACGGCAACACCCTGACCTTCCCGCGCATTCAGGGTACGGACACGGTCGGCCATATCGTTGCCGTCGGCGAAGGCGTCGACCGGGCGCGCATCGGCGAACGCGTCATGGTCGATTTCTCGATCTACAACCGCGACGACGACAGTCTTGCCGACATCGATTACATGGGTCATGGCCGCGATGGCGGCTATGCCGAATATATGGCGCTTCCGGCCGAAAACGCCCATGTGGTCGCGACCGACCTGACCGATGTCGAGCTCGCCACCTTCTGCTGCGCCTATCTCACCGGCGAGCGAATGCTGGAACGGGCGCGGCTTGCCGCCGGCGAGACCGTGCTTGTGACCGGTGCCTCGGGTGGCGTCGGCTCCGCGATCGTCCAGCTCGCCCGCGCCCGTGGCGCCGTTCCGATCGCCGTTGCCGGTCCGGGCAAGGAAGCGGCGATGCTCGACATCGGCGCGCAAGCCGTCGTCACCCGCGGTCAAGGCGACCTCGCCGAAGCGGTGGAGGCGGCAAGCGGCGGCCGGCCGATCGATGTGGTCGCCGATCTCGTCGGCGGCCCCCTCTTCAACGACCTGTTGAAAATCCTGCGCCCGGAAGGCCGCTACACCACCGCCGGCGCAATCGCCGGGCCGGTCGTGCAGCTCGATCTCAGGACGATGTATCTGAAGCAGTTGGAGCTGCACGGATCGAGCCAGGGCAGCCGCGCCGATTTCCGCCGCCTCGTCCGTTATATCGAGGAGAGAAAGATCCGGCCGCTCGTCGGCGGCGTCTATCCGCTATCGGAATTCCATCGGGCACAGACGGACTTCATGGCGAAGAACTTCGTCGGCAAGCTCGTGGTCGTGCCTGATTAAGGGCACAACGGAGCGAAGCGGCAGAGCGGGACCAAGCACCCCCCTCTGCCCTGCCGGTGGCCGGCAGGGCAGAGGGATCAGCGCTCTGGATCATTCCTGATCCCGTTTTAGCTCTGAAGGTTCGCAACGGCCTCCGCAATGCGCTGCGGCGCCCTGGGACGCGCATACATCCGTTTCAGATATGCGTTGAGATTTGGAAAGCTGTCGATCAGCCCGTTTTCGTTGCCCCAGTCCAGAACATAGGCAGTGACGCAGTCGGCTACGGTTATGTTGTTGCCGACGATGAACGCGCGCCCGTCCATGTGCCGGTCAAGCACTGCTGCCATGGCCGCGAATTCCTCTTTGGCGAGAGCGATATCTTCAGGCAGGCGCTTGTCTTCGGGATAAAGAAATGTGTGCTTGGCTATCCGCCATAGCGGCTGTTCGAGTTCGGTAACCGCAAACAGAGACCATCGATATGCCTGCGCCCTTTCCTTCAGGTCCGCCGGCATAAGCCCTTTGTCACCATACTTTTCCGCCAGATACATGACGATCGCGGCGGATTCCGTGAGGACGAAGTCGCCGTCGACCAGCACCGGAAGCTTGCCCGCCGGGTTGAGGCGCAGGAAATCCGGGTGAAGGTTCTCGCCGGCCAGTATGTTGACGCGCACGAACTCGAACTCCGCATCCAGCTCCTGAAGCGCCCAAAGCGCGCGAAGCGAGCGCGTCGGACCTAATCCATATAATTTCATCATCTCGGGTCTCCTGATTTTTCGCCATCGTCGGAATGGCTACCCACAAGGACGTTGCAGGAAAGGCCGTGCCGACAAAGGATTGCAAAAACTTGACGAGCGGGGCGCCCTTACCCTTTCGCGCTATGAACGCCGGCCGGCGGCGTCGAACCAATGCAGGCTTTCCGGCGCCGCGGCGACTTCGACCTCCTCGTCAATGGCTATGCGGGAACGGCCGGCAACCCTGAAGACGAGCGGCTCACCGTTCGGCAGGGTGCCGTGCACATAGCTTTCCGCGCCGACGAGTTCCACGGCGCCGACGCGCACGCGGGCTCTGAAGCGGTCGCCGCCGTCCGTGGTGCCGGCGAGGGTGATGTCCTCAGGTCGGATTCCAATCGTCGCAGACCCCGGCTTCTCGACGAGCGCCGCCGGAGCGGACCAGGCAGCATTGCCGGTGTCGACATCGAGAAGGTTCATCGACGGCGAGCCGATGAAAGTTGCGACGAAAGCCGTCGCCGGCTTCTCGTACAGCTCGATCGGCGTACCGACCTGCTCGATCCTGCCCCCGTTCAAGACCACCAGGCGGTCGGCGAGCGTCATCGCTTCAAGCTGATCGTGGGTGACGTAGACGCTGGTCGTGCCTAGCGCCCGTTGAAGGCGCTTGATTTCGACACGCATCTGGACCCTGAGCTTGGCGTCGAGGTTCGAGAGCGGCTCGTCGAACAGGAAGGCCGCAGGCTCCCGGACGATGGCGCGCCCCATGGCCACGCGCTGGCGCTGCCCGCCTGAAAGCTGACGGGGCTTTCGATCCAGGAAGGGCTCTATCTCCAGGGACTTCGCCGCCTTGGCTATCCGGCGTTCGATTTCTTCCTTCGGCGTGTTGCGGTTCTTCAGGCCATAGCTGAGATTCTGACGCACCGTCATATGCGGATAGAGCGCATAGTTCTGAAAGACCATCGCAATGTCGCGCTCGGAAGGCTCCAGCCCGTTGACGACGCGGTCGCCGATGGAGATCTCGCCTGACGTGATGCTCTCGAGCCCCGCGATCATCCTCAGCAGCGTCGATTTTCCGCAGCCGGAAGGGCCGACGAGCACGATGAACTCGCCGTCGGCAATCGCAAGCGAAACGCCGCGGATCGCGGCGATGTCGCCGTGATAGGTCTTGTGGACATCCTTGAGAGTGATCGTTGCCATTACTTCTCCGTTTCGACGAGGCCCTTGACGAACCAGCGCTGCATCAGGACGACCACAGCGACAGGCGGGATGATCGCGAGGATGGCGGTCACCATGACGTAGTTCCACGGGGTCGACGCATCCGTGAAATCGACCATCTTCCTCAGACCGATGATGATCGTGTTCATCCGGCTGTCATTCGTGACCAGCAGCGGCCAGAGATATTGCGTCCAGCCGTAGATGAAGAGGATCACGAAAAGTGCCGCGATATTCGTCTTTGAAAGCGGCAGCAGAATATCCCGCATGAATCGGAACGGCCCGGCATTGTCGATGCGGGCCGCTTCAACGAGCTCGCCCGGTATGGTGAGAAAGAACTGCCGGAAAAGGAAGGTGGCCGTCGCCGAGGCCATCAGGGGAAGCGTCAGCCCCGCATAGGTGTCGATCAGTCCGAGATCGACGATCACCTTGTAGGTCGGCAGGATGCGCACCTCCACCGGCAGCATCAGCGTGATGAAAATCATCCAGAAGAAGGCCATGCGCAGCGGGAACCGGAAGAATACGATGGCGAAGGCCGAAAGGAAGGAAATGACGATCTTGCCGACGGCGATCGCGATCGCCACCACGAATGTGTTGAACAGCAAGCGTTCCAGGCTGACGCCGACCACGCGCTCGACGCCACCGGAAAGCGCTTCGCCATAGTTCTCGGCAAGCCGCGTGCCGGGAACGAGCGGCATCGGCGGCCGGATGATCTCGACCGAGCTCATGCTCGAGGCGACGAAGGTGTAATAGATCGGGAAGACCACGATGATGATGCCGATGATCAGCATCAGGTGCCCGATGAGGTTGGATATGGGGCGCTTTTCAATCATTGGCGACTTCAACCATAGTGGACACGCCTTTCGACGAACCGGAACTGAAAGGCGGTAAGGCCTATGACGATCGCCATGAGGATCACGGACTGGGCCGCGGACGAGCCGAGGTTCAGATTGACGAAGCCGTCGTTATAGACCTTGTAGACCAGGGTTTCCGTCGCCCTCGCCGGCCCGCCGCCCGTCACCGAGTGGATGATGCCGAACGTATCGAAGAAGGCGTAGACGGTGTTGACCACCAGCAGGAAAAAGGTCGTCGGCGCCAGCAGCGGGAAGATGATCGTCCAGAAACGCCGGGTGCCGCGCGCTCCGTCGATCGCCGCCGCTTCGATGAGCGACTTGGGTATGGCCTGGAGCCCGGCGACGAAGAAGAGGAAATTGTAGCTGATCTGTTTCCAGGCCGCGGCAACGACGATCAGGATCATGGCGTGATTGCCGTTCAGCAACGGATCCCAATGAATGCCGTTGCGCCTCAGCATGTAGGCGAAGGTGCCCATGGCCGGATTGAACATGAAAAGCCACAGCATGCCCGCGACGGCCGGTGCCACGGCATAGGGCCAGATCAGCAGGGTGCGATAGAAGGTCTTCCCGCGCACGACACGGTCGGCGGCCGTGGCGAGAAGCAGGGCGACGCCCATCGCCAGCAGCGCGGTGAGAATGCTGAAGATCACCGTGACCTTCATTGAGTTGAGATAATTCGCCTCCGACAGCACGGCGCTGAAGTTTGCGAAACCGACGAAGCCGCTTTTCAGGCCGAACGGGTCTTCACGGATCACCGATTGGTAGAGCGCCTGGCTTGCCGGCCAGAAGAAGAAGACGATCGTCAACACGATCTGCGGAGCGACGAGCAGGTAAGGGAGGATTTTGTTCGGAAAGACGACACGCTGCACGAGCAATCTCCTGTATCACGATGATCTGGGGCCGGATCGGCCCGAGATCACGTCAGGGTGGCACGACCGCAGAAAGCACGACGCCGTCGAACGACGGCGCCGGGCACCTGCTTCGATCAATTGCTGATTGCTGCTGCGATTGCGGCGTCGCCGCGTTCGACCGCCTTGTCGAGGGCCGTCTTGGCATCCTGTTGCCCGGACAGCATCGCTTCGAACTCCTCGTTGAGGATGTCCCGAACCTGGGGCAGGTTGACCAGCCGGACGCCCTTCGAGTTTTCGGTCGGCGCCTTGCCCATCATCTGCAGGAGCGGCGTTTCGCGCCCGGGGTTCTTCTCGTAGAAGCCCGACTTCTTCGTTTCCTCGTAGGCGGCCATCGTGACCGGCATATAGCCCGAGACCTGGTGCAACTTGGCCTGAATTTCGGTCTGAGAAAGGAAGTTGAAGAACTCCGCTACGCCCTTGTATTCCTCGTCGGACTTGCCGGCGAATACCCAGAGGCTCGCTCCGCCGGGGATCGTGTTCTGCGGACCGTGACCCTCATAATAGGGCAGTTGCCCGATACCGTAGTTCACGCCGCTCTTGGCGATGTCGCCGAGACCGCCCGAAGACTCGGTCAGGATGGCACATTCACCTGAGGTAAAGAGTTGCTTTGCCTCCGAGGTGCGCCCGCCATAGCGGAAGGCGCCCTCCTTGGCGAGATCCGCAATGGCCTGGAAATGCTCCACGTAAAGCGGCGCATTGATCTGCAGCTTCACGTCGGTGCCGCCGAGGCCGTTTTCATTGGTTCCGTAGGGCACGTTGTTCCAGGCCGCGAAGTTCTCCGTCTGGATCCACGTCAACCAGGTCGACGTCATTCCGCAAGGCGCCGCACCGCTCGTCTTGATCTTCTTCGCCGCTTCGAAGACTTCCGGCCACGTCTTCGGCGGGTTGTCGACGTTCAGGCCCGCCTTCTGAAAAGCGTCCTTGTTGTAATAAAGGATTGGCGAGGAGGAGTTGTACGGAAAGGACAGCATCGTTCCGTCCGGTTTTGAATAATAGGCGACGATCCCGGGCAGATATTGCGACTTGTCGAAGGTAAAGCCGCCCTTCTGGAGGATCTCCGCTGCCGGCACGATCGCACCCTCGGCGGCCATCATCGTGCCGCTGCCGGCATCGAACACCTGAATGATCGCCGGCGGCTGCTTCGACCGGAAAGCCGCGATCCCGGCATTCAGCGTCTCCGGATAGGTTCCCTTGAACACAGGCACCACCTTGTAGGTGCTCTGGCTCGCGTTGAACTCCTTGGTGAGTTCCTCGATCATTTCGTTGTTGGCACCCGTCATTGCGTGCCACCACTGCAGTTCCGTGGCGGCCTGCGCCTGAAAAGCGAAACCGAAGGCAATGGTCGTGGAAATGGAAATCAACCGCATAATATTCTCCTCCCTTGTACTCAGCCACACCCGAGACGCTCGCAGACACTCCCGATGTCAAGCGAACCACTCGTCTTCCTCTCCACTGCGTCTTCCCTTGAATCCCGATGACTCCAAGACAAAAACATGCAGTAAATCAAAGTGCTACAGCCACCTTTTCGCATCCAGCACCGCCTCGATCCAAATAGAGTAGAGCTGGCCATTGTCGAGAGCCCTCGCGGAGAGGGTCTTAAGACTCTTTCACCGGGAGAGTGCCGCATAAAAAGCGCAGGTCAAGTCAAAAGGAACATCTTCCTTGCCGCGATTGTTTGGCGTCGGACATAGGCGAGTGCGAATAGCGGCTCGCCCGGGAAGATTGTGAGGACGAATGACGAGAGTGCTTGTGGTCGGCGCGTCCGGCCTGATCGGCTCCGCCGTGTGCGCGGGGCTCCATGGCCGCGGAAGCGAGATCGTCCGCGTGGTCCGGCCCGGCTCGGCACCAAGCCCCCGCACGGCCGGCAGGGCCCTTGAACTCGACCTTCGGTCCGTCGGCCCTGAAGACTGGCTGCCGCATCTCTCAGGTATCGACGCCGTGGTAAACTGCGCGGGAACGCTCCAGGACGGTCCGGGGGAGGATACGACGGCGGTCCATGCCCGCGGTCCCGCCTCCCTCTTCAAAGCCTGCGAGCAGGCGGGGGTGCGCCGCGTCATCCACTTTTCGGCGATGGGGGTCGACAGGGCCCAGCCGTCGCCCTTTTCGCGGACCAAGCTTCAGGGCGACGAAGCGCTGATGGCATGCGATCTCGACTGGATCATCCTGCGCCCCTCCGTCGTGCTCGGCCCTGGAGCCTACGGCGCCAGCGCTCTTTTCAGGGGCCTCGCCGCTTGGCCCTGGCTGCCGGTCATGCCGAATACCGGCTTGCTTCAGGTCGTGCGCCTCGAAGACGTAGTGCGCACGGTCGAGACATTCGTCGACCGGAAAGCTCCTTCGCGGCTTATCCTTGAGGTTGCGGGACCCGAGGCCCTGTCGTTCAAAGACGTGGTAGGCGCCTACAGGCGCTGGTTCGGATGGCCCGCCGCTCGCGTCGTGAACATGCCAACGCCGCTCGCGAACCTCACCTATAAGCTCAGCGACATCGCCGGGGCACTGGGCTGGCGGCCGCCGACCCGTAGCACCGCGCAAAAAGAGATCGGGCGCGGCGCCGTCGGCGACGTGCGGGCGTGGGCCGAGACGACCGGGATAGAACCGGTGGCGCTCGCAGACGCACTGGCGAGAACGCCGGTCTCCGTCCAGGAGCGCTGGTTCGCCAAACTCTATCTGCTCAAGCCCGTCATCTTCGTCGTCCTCCCGCTCTTCTGGATCACGACGGGCGTCATCTCGCTCACATCGGGGTATGAGATCGGCGTTGATCTGATGGAACGAGGAGGCGCCGGCGTTCTTGCAGGGCCGAGCGTCATTGCCGGAGCCCTTGCCGATATCCTGATCGGCATGGCAATTGCGTTTCGCCGCACCAGCCGCATCGGCCTTTACGGCGCGGTCGGCCTCTCGCTTTTCTATGCCATCGCCGGAACGGTCCTGCTCCCGGAATTGTGGAACGAGCCGCTTGGGCCGCTTCTGAAGATCTGGCCCATCCTGGTACTGCATCTCGCTGCCCTCGCAATCCTGGAGGAGCGTTGATGCTGTACTTCGTTCTCAAGTTCCTGCACATCATCGGCGCCTCCGTCCTCCTCGGCACAGGCGCCGGGATCGCGTTCTTCATGCTTCTGGCGCATCGGACCGGCCGCACGGAAACGGTCGCGGCAGTGGCCCGCATGGTCGTCGTCGCCGATTTTCTTTTCACCGCCACCGCCGTGGTGTTGCAGCCCGTCACGGGGATCGCCCTTGCCTGGAACGTCGGCTATTCGCTCACGGAAGGATGGATCCTGCTCTCGCTTCTCCTCTACGTGATCACAGGTGCATTCTGGCTGCCGGTGGTGTGGATGCAGATGGAAATGCGCCGGCTCGCCGAAACGGCACGCAAGTCCGGCGAGCCGCTGCCGAAGCGCTATCATCAGCTTTTCCGCCTATGGTTCGCCTTCGGCTTCCCGGCCTTCGGCGCCGTCGTCGCAATCTTCTGGCTCATGATCACGCGGCCGATACTCGACTGGTAAAGTCGGACGCGGGTACCGGCAAAGTGATTGGGTCGATGACTGCGTCATCCATCTGTGAAAAGCTCGACATCACGACGGAGCGCGAACTCTTCCTGCAGGTCTTCCAGCAATATCGGCTGTCGTGAGGACCTGCCGTTGGATCACGCGCGCCCGACGGCGCTTCGAATTCGATCCCTGGTAAAAGGCAGATCGTAAAGGCGCTTGCCGGTCGCATCCCTGATCGCGTTGGCGACGGCTGCGGCCGCCGGGCCCTGGGCCGCCTCCCCGGTGCCGAGGAAAGGCTCCCCGGGACGCTCGACGATGTGGACCTCCACGCTTTCCGGTACACTGGCGAAACGCAGGATCGGATAGCTCGACCAATCGGTGCTGGTGATCCTGGTCCGGTCGAAGGCGACGGCCTCATAGAGCGTCCAGCTGATCGCCTGCAAGATTCCGCCTTCGGTCTGATTGCGGATGCCGTCCGGGTTGACGATCTCGCCGCTGTCGATGGCCGAAACGGCGCGGACCACGTGAACACGGCCCGTTTCGGGTTCGACATCCACCTCCATCGCCACCGCCAGATAGGCGGCAAGGTTCTTGTAGCGGGCGAAACCGAAGCCGCGTCCGCGGTTGCGGGGCATTTGCGCCTTGTCCCAGCCGAAGCGCTGCGCCGCCAGCTCGATCACGGCACGGGCTCGCGGGTCCTCCATGTGGCGTAGCCGGAATTGGACCGGATCCGCTTCGGCGATCAGCGCCAGCTCATCGATCGTGCTTTCGATCGCGAAGACGTTGGCATAGGCCCCAAGCGCGCGAAGCGCCGATACGCGGAGCGGCATTTCGGCCACGAAATGCCAGAGCACGCGCTTGTTCGGGATCACATAGAGCGGATTGGCATTTCGGTCGCCGTTGCCGGACGGGCTGATATTGAGCTTGGCGGGCTTCGGCTGGAAGGCTTCGGCCTTGTGGCGCGCAGCCAGGAGCGCACCGGCTCCGCCCGGACGGGTGGAGTGGGTATTGCTCCAAAGGTCATAGGCCCAGCTGGCGATCCTGCCCTGGTCGTCCAGTGCTGCACTGATCTTCATGAGCATTGCAGGACCATAGGGCTCCCAGCTGTGCTCCTGCTCCCGCATCCACTGGACCCGGATCGGCTTGCCCGGCAGTTTGCTGGCGATGAGGGCCGCATCCGCAGCTGCGTCATCGGCGCCATTGTGGCCGTAACAGCCCGACCCTTCCATATGGACGACGTGGACCCTGTCTTCCGGCATGGCCAGCATCTCGGCAATCGCCGCCCGATCGGGAAAGACACCCTGCGTGTGCGACCAGACCTCCAACGCCCCGTCCGCGTTCATCCGCGCGACGGCGCAGGACGGGCCGATCGAGCCGTGGATCTGATAGGGCCGGCTAAACGTCGCCTCGAAGACCTTGCCGTCAGACGAAAGCATGCCGGCCTCGGCGACCGTCCCCACCTCGCTCTCGAGTCTTTGCAATTCCGCCGGCAGGTCGGTCTGGTCGGGGAGCGTCTCGCTTTCCTGCCACCGCGCGGCCGCCGCCAGCGCCCGCATGGCGTTCACCGCCTGGAACTCTTTCGAGGCCACCACCGCCAGGAAATTGCCGTCGCGCACGACCGAGACGACGCCCGGCAGCGCCTCGGCGGCGCTCGCATCCACCTCCGAAAGTCTGGCAGCGGGGCTCGGGGGGCGCACGACGCGTGCATGCAGCATGCCCTCCAGGCGAAGATCATGAACATAGGCCGCCTCGCCCGTCACCTTACCCGGGATGTCGACGCGCGGCAGTGTTTTCCCGATCACGCGGAAAGTGCCAGGCGGCTTCAATGCCGATTGCGGCTGGGCTTCCACGTGCAGCATCTGTCCGGAAACGAGTTCGCCGTAGGTCGCCCGCCGTCCGTCTTTTGCCAGCACCGCCTTGTTTTCCGCCCTGAGTTCCGTCGCCGCCATGCCGAAGCGCCTGGCAGCTTCGGCCAGTAGCAGGACCCGCACCTGCGCTGCAGCGTTCCTGATGGCGGTACCGCTGTTTTGCATCGACTGGCTGCCGGCCGTGAACCCTTCATTAGGGGTTCGGCCGGTGTCGGCCGTGATCAGCCGGATCTCCGCGGGGTCGACTTCGAGCTCCTCGGCGGCAACCTGCAACAGGGCCGTTCGAATGCCCTGCCCGAGTTCCGCCTTGCCGGTGAAGACCGTGACCGAATTGTCGGGATCGATGCGTATCCATGAATCGAGGAAACGCTCGTCATCAAGGCTGCCCGGCGGGGACACCGGCGCAGCCGGCGGCATTGCCGGCGGAAGCTCCTGGGCAAATGCACGGCCGAGCGAGAAACCGACGACAAGCCCGCCGGCACCTGCGATGACGCTGCGGCGGGTGATTTCTTCCTGAAGCATGCCCATCAGCCGGCCCTCCCCTGATCAGTGGCAGGCAACGAGGCGGCCTGCATCAGTTCGCCGGCGCGCCGGATCGCCGCTAGAATCCGCATATGGGTGCCGCAACGACAAAGATTGGTCGCAAGCGCCTCGCGGATGTCCTCTTCGCTCGGCTGCGCGTTGCGGCGCAAAAGCGCATGCGCGCTCATCATCATGCCCGGGATGCAATAGCCGCATTGCGCCGCCTGCAGCACGATGAACGCCTCCTGCAGCGGCCCCGGCGCGTCGATCGTTCCCAAGCCCTCGATGGTGGTGATCTCCCGCCCTTCCACCAGCATGATTGGCACCATGCAGGAAAGCACCGCCTCGCCATCGACGACGACGGTGCAGGAACCGCACTGCCCAAGTCCGCAGCCGTATTTGGCCCCGTTGAGCGCCAGTTCGTCACGCAGCACGTAAAGCAGCGGCGTCGCCGGATCTGCCTCGATCTGATGCGGGCTGCCGTTGACTGTCAGCGATACCATCTTCAATCCTCCTCGGCGCCGACATGGTGCGGCGCCCTTTCAATGCCGTCAGAGGGCCGGATTGCCACCTTGTACATCCCGGAACGGGTTCTGGCCGTCTGCTCGACGAGCCCGGCCCAGGGTGGCTCCTCCGAGAACCGCTCGCGCATGTAGGCAAGGAGATCGGCCACCTGCTGATCGTTCAGCAGATGGCGGAAAGCCGGCATCACTGCGCTCGCTTCGCCATCGGCCGGCGGAAGGCCGAACAGCACCACGTTGACGATGTTTTGCGGGTTCGGCGCATTGACGGCGGTGCTGAGTCGGAAATTCAGCCCTCCGAAGGGCTGACGCCGCTCGCTCTCGTGACAGCTTGCACAGGCGGCAAGATAAATTGCTTCGCCGGGCTGGCCGCCCACCACGCTGGCCGGTGAACGCTGGCTGTCCGCCGCCTGCTCCGGGCGTTGCCCTCCAAAAGCCTCGCGCAACTGTGCCGCTCTTTGCTCGCGTTCCGGCGTCGGGGCACCGATGATCGACATTACATAGGTGGCGATCGCCGCGATATCGCTGTCCGGCAGAAAGGCCAGATTGCCCGTCACCTCGGCCATGGGCCCGCGCGAAACGCCATGGAATTCGTGCCAGCCGTTGCGAAGATAGAAGGCGAGGCTTTGCTCGTCCCAGGGGATCGGCGCCTTCGACTCCGTGTTGATCGCATAGGCCTGCCAGCCTTCCGCTTCGCCGCCGCCGAAATGCCGGTCGCGGTCTTCGGCGCCAAATGGGTTTCGGGGCGTATGGCAGGCGCCACAGTGGCCGAGGCCCTCGACAAGATAACGCCCGCGGTTCCAGGCCTCGCTCTGGCCGGGATCCGGCTCCCGCTCGCCGCCGTCGAGGAAAAGCAGCTTCCAGCCGGCAAGCAGGGGCCGGAACTGCAGGGGAAGCGGAAGGTCGTTTTCCGGCGCCTCGGCTTTCACTGCAACACGCGTCATGAGGAATGCGTAGAGGGCGCGATTGTCGTCTGCCGAAACACGCGTGAAGTGCTCATAGGGGAACGCCGGATAGAGGTGACTTCCCTCCCGGTCGACACCTTCCCTCATGGCGCGCTCGAAGGCCGCCTCGCTCCAGCCGCCGATGCCCGTTTCGCGATCAGGGGTGATGTTGGTGGAGTAGATCGTGCCGAAGGGGGTGGGCAATGCAAGGCCGCCGGCAAATGCCGGTCTCCCAGGCACGGTGTGGCAGGCGATGCAATTGCCGAGCGCCGCCAGTTGCGCGCCCTTGGCAACTAGCTCCGGAGCAAAGCGCGCCTCCGCCGCCGCGGTGTCTTCGGGTAACTCCGAACGCCACGCAAATAAAAGGAAACCAGCCGCAGCCACAAAGATGACCGCCGCGATGCCGATCGCCACCCTCAAAGCTCGCATCGGGAATCTCCGCCGATTGGGGAAAACGCCGCAATTCCCGATGTGTTCCAAGCGGCTTTGACGTTTGCCCGACGTAAACGCTGCCCCGGAACAGAAGCGCTCGCCTGTGGTTACACAGCAGCAATCAGAGGAGTTCCCAAGATGAGCAAGACCAATGTCGAGCAAGCCCAGAAGGACGCACGAAAACAGGCCGAGAAGACGAGCGCCGGGGGCCATCTGGGTGGCACCTATTACGGACAGGAGCCGGATGCCAAGACAGCGACGACGGTGAAGAAGAAGGGCGACAAGGCAAGGCCGAACGATGGCCGGAATTAGCTTTGCCGCGACCGAGGAGGTCCCGATGTCCGTCTATCAGCGGCTTCCGGAAGGACCCGTGCCGGGCGCCATGGTCGTGAAACTCTACCACTCCGGCAACGCCGTGCGGGGATATGTGCGAAAGGTCACCGATCCCTCCGAGGATGACGTCATCTTTCCCGGAGAGGAAATGGAGGCCGAGTCGGCCTTCAGGTTGGCGGCAAGCCACAGCGAAGCGTCGGCCCCGATCTATGTCGAGCTCGTGGAGGACGTCGAATGGGACCCGTCCTGGGGCACGTTGATCGGCTGATATCGACAGAGTCACGCACGGCCGCCGGCGGTAATCCCTGAGCGCAGCTCCCGGAAGGTGATCGAATAGCGCAGGCGCTCTACCGGCGGGATGGAATGCTCCCATTCGGATCTCGCACTGCCGGAGAGGAGATATGCCGAACCCGGTCCACCACGTCAAAATGGCGGACGACACCTACCGTGTGTACGAGCACAAGTCGGATCATTTGATGATGGTGGCACCGAGCTGGCACGACGATGGCGATCGGCGCGGCTCATGAAGCAACGCTCGGCCTAGCGGATACGATGACACCAGAGCGCACGCTCGAGGCCGCAACGCAGCAGCACTTGGCGAATACTAGCCGCGGCGCGTGCAAAATCACCACGGGATATTTGCTTCACAAGCCGCTCTACGAGTTTGTGTTCGAATCCCGGCGGCGAAGCCACCTGCTTAAGCTCAGCCGGCCTACGGTAATCTTCTGGTCCAGAGGCGCAATCTGTAGTTACCCTGAACGTTGCTACATATTGACTTTGGGGTGTATAATTCAACGTGGCCGCTTAAGTCACCGGAGGAAAGCGATGGCAGTTGTGATTTTGCTACTGGGCATACTGCAGATTGCCGGCGGCGTGTTCGTTGGGCTTAACGCTACATCCCCTGTTCACCAGATAATTGGCGCCGTCGCTATCGGCTTCGGCCTGATCACCTTCTCGCTCGCGATCATTATTGAACGGATCAACGTCTTGATAAAATCGAACAAAGATTGATCAGTTCACGGGCAAGAAGGCGCTGCTGCGGCCGCAGCTCGAAAACAGTAGGATCATCCACCGCTCTCTAACCCCCTTGAACGAAAGCGTGCCGCTGCTTTCCGTCGTCTGTCCAAGAAGCGTCATGTTCAACAACATTGAGACACTCTCGCGGGATGCCGCGCCTCGAGCGCAGTCGCATTGCGCTAGAGCAGTACCCACTTTGGGCGGTGCCTCTAATTTTTGACTACAACCTGCATGTGTGAGACCCTGAATTCCTCTTGGTTGTACTGCGTTAGGACGTCGACTCATAAACTCTGACACCATATCCTCGCGGCGACGAGCTTTACGGCGGCGAGGTAGTTTTCCGGGTGCTTATCGTATCGGGTTGCGATGCCTCGGAACTGTTTGATCCTATTGAAG